>CAMJGL010000061.1:0-2536 GCA_946405205.1 uncultured Clostridia bacterium | reverse complement strand
GTGCGGAGGCTTTTGCTTTATTTCATTTACTGTTCATCATCCTTTTGATGTCATCAAGGCGTTTATTGTAAGCGGCCATGATGACCTCCTCGTGTGCGAGCACGGGCTCTTCAACGCCGAGCAGGCGCATGAGGTACTTGACAAACAGCGGGTTCATGACCGCGAAAGGCCCCACCATCGAGGTTGAGAAGTAGTTATTTATCCTCACGCCCTCAAGACGGCTCTCCTTATTGATGCCCACGCCGTATTTGACATCGGCAAAGCCAAAGCCGCTGTTATCGCCGTAAAGCTGCGAAAACTCCGCCTTGAAGCCGACAAGCTCCATGTCCTCGAAGCTGCATAGCTGCACGGAATTGAAGCGGTGCATCATATCGCGCCTTGCGTGCAGATGCACGATGCCGAGGCCGTCTATCCTGCTGCCGTCCTCGTTCTCGATGTAGTCGCAGAATACCTCGCCGGCGTTGGCTGTCATGAGAAACACCGTGCCGGAATCTATCATCGCCTGTATCCTGTCCCTGTAGGGCAGGAGCTTTTTTATGACGAGCTCCTGCTGGCTCTCGGTCATCGCGCCCATGCAGACAAGCTGCACATCCTCGCTTGCAAAGCGGGGCTCATCGCAGCAGGCAGTCTCGATAAGCTCCGCCTCCGGCAGACAGGCCTTCAGATAGCGGTGGTTCCAGCAGTCGCCGAAAAGATTTGCAAATTCGGGAAACAGAACTTCTATCTTCATGCTTTTGCCTCCCTTCTGTCGAGCTCCTCAAGAATACCGTCGCGCACCTGTCTGGTCATGACGGGAGTGGTCAGGTCGTGAAGGATGAACACCCTTTCTCCGCGCTCGAGCGCAAGCTCCTTCGGTGCGTCGGTCTCGTTTTCGACGCAGCGAATCTTCTCCTCGGGGATGCCCGCCAGCAGCAGCCGCAAATGATAATCGTGTATCCTCACGCCGACGGCGACGATGCGCTTTATGCTCTCGTGGTTGAGCAGCTCAAAGTCCGCGTCAAAGACCCACGTCATGATCTCCGTTGTTTTTTTGTAGGTCAGGTCATCCAGCATAAGGATGACTTCCTTGTCGCCCGGCTCATGGCGGATATAGTCGAACACGATGGAGCAGGCCACGGGATTCTGGCCCTTGGTCATGTTCGTTATCACCTCAACGCCGTTTTTCTCCACGCTCGTATAGCGCGACTCCACTATCTTCAGGTGGGAGAAGCTCTTTGCGATGGCCTCGGCGGAAAGCCCGAAGGTACGCAGCATGGCGACGACCGTCACCTGATTATAGGTGTTGAAAACGCTGCTGCTCACGAGGGGGTATTCCTCCTCGCCTTCGTGCGTCTTTACCGTGAAGCTGCCCTTCTCCCAATCGGGGGACGCGAGGAAGTCCGGCTCGGGCGATGCAAAGCCGCACACGGGGCAGCGCATCTTGCCTATGTGATGGTAGCGGACATACTCGTACTCGAGCTTTGCATGGCATTTGGGGCACATACGCATATCGTTTATGATATTGACGCACTCGTCCCTGTCGGTGGGCAGTCTTCCGATGGAGAAATAGCTGCGACTGTTCCCCTCCTTGAGCCGGCTGCTTATCGGGTCGTCGGCATTCAGGATAAGGTGGGTATCGTCGGGCAGGTTGGAATCAATGAATGAGAAGATGAACTCCGGATGCGCGTTTCGCTGTATCGAGTCGCGGAACAGGTTCGTGCACACGGTATAGTTCGGGTGAACATAGGTGTATATCTTCTTCGAGCTGCGCTCATCGACCTCGAACAGGCCGAGCTTTTTGCTCACCCTGCCGGAGAGGCTCGCCTCGGCTATGAGGGCGCTGGCGATGCCGGCGTCGATGTTGGAGCCGGCCTTGTTGTTCAGGACGTCATAGCCGTTTTCCGTCAGGATATCCAGAAGCATATTGCAGCAGGTTGTCTTACCGTTGGTTCCCGTGACGGTTATGATGGTCTCGGGCTTGTCTATGCGCCCGAGAAAGTCGGGGCAGAGCTTTATGGCAAGCTTTCCGGGGAAGTAGCTTGCGTTCATGCCCAGCATTTTCTGCAAAAGCATCGCGGCCTTGCTTATCCACAGGGCGATAAAAAACCTGAAATTCTTTTTCATATCGGGCCTCTTTCAGAATTGGTAAAGCTTATTATATCCCCATTCGGTACCGCTTGTCCACACATTTTTGCCTCTCTTGACCTCGGGGCGATAATGCTGTATATTGGTAGTATCAAAAGCTGGAGGAAAAGCTATGAAATGGTATTTTTATGTGGCGATCATCGTCCTGGCGCTCATATGCTACTTCGTGGTCGTCGACGTCCGCTCGCGCAAGGGCGTAAAGGAGAAGCGGGCCGCAGAGAGAAAGGCCGCAAAGAAATCGCGATCCTCAAAAAAGAAACGGAAGAAATAGCCCCGCTCCGCAGGGCTGAACGCCCGCGAAAAAATACGGGTTCAAGAATTTTTTTCGTAAAAGCTGTTGACAAGCTGCAAAAAATCTGTTATATTAACTGAGCCGTGGCCGAGTGGTTCAGTCGGTTAGAACGCCGGCCTG
>CAMJGL010000060.1:0-3133 GCA_946405205.1 uncultured Clostridia bacterium | reverse complement strand
CTCAGGCTCAGGCGCTGGGCTACGCCGAGGCAGACCCCTCCGCGGACATAGACGGGCTTGACATCCAGCGCAAGTGCGTCATCAGCGCAAACGTCGCCTTCGGCGTGTGCATCTCGGAGGCTGACGTGCCCGTTTTCGGCATCCGCAGCATTGGCTCGGCGGATATCGCGGCGGCGGAGCGCCTGGGCTGCGTGTGCAAGATGCTGGCCTTCGGCAAGGCCCTTGAGGGCGGGCTGGCGGCATACGTCGAGCCCTGCTTCGTAAAGCGCGGCGAGCTTGAGGCGGCGGTCAGCACGAACCGCAACGTCATTTCCTTCGACACGGAGCTGACCGGCAAGGAGAGCTTCTACGGTCAGGGCGCGGGACGCTATCCCACCGCGTACAACGCCGTGGCCGACGTACTCGACATCATGGGCGGCGTAAAGAGCTTTTACACCGAGAGCTTCAAACCCGCGCAGACCGACAACTCCCTTGAAGCGCACCCCTACTATGTGCGCTGCGCCGCCGGCGACGAATGGCTCGGCTCGGTCGCGGCCGAGAAGTGCGGCGAGGGCGTCATAACAAAGCCCGTGTCCGTCGCGGAAATGCACGCATGGGCAGGCAAAGCAAAGGAGGCAGACCCCTCGGTGTTCATCGCGGGTCTTGTGTGATAAAAATGCTTAAAGTTGCAAAATTCGGCGGCTCGTCCATGGCGGACGCCGGACAGTATAAAAAGGTAAAGGCCATCGTGGAGGCCGACCCCGCACGGCGGGTCATCGTCGTCTCCGCGGCGGGCAAGAGATATAAGGACGACCACAAGCTGACCGACCTGCTGTATCTCTGCCACGCGCATAAAAAATACGGCGTGAGCTGCGATCCGGTATTTGAAATGATCGCCGGCCGCTACCGCGATATCTGCGCGGAGCTGGGGCTCGGCGTGGATATCGAAAGCGAGCTGAGCGCGCTCAGGGCCGGTATAGAGGACGGCATGAGCAAGGACAGGCTCGTGTCCCGCGGCGAATATTTCTCCGCAAGGCTCATGGCGGACTACCTGGGCTACGACTTCCTCGACGCGGAGCTGTGGCTGAAATTCTCCTTTGACGGCTCGATCGACAAGGAGCAGTCCTATGAAAACCTGCGGCAGCTCGCCGGAAACCGGAGCGTAGTCATCCCGGGCTTTTACGGCGCGATGCCCGACGGCAGCATCAAGGTGCTCACCCGCGGCGGCAGCGACGTTACAGGAGCTCTGGCGGCGGCGGCGCTGGACGCGGACGTATACGAGAACTGGACGGACGTTTCCGGCATACTCATGGCCGACCCGCGCATCGTTGACGACCCCGACACCATCGAGCGCATAACCTACAACGAGCTGCGCGAGCTCAGCTACATGGGCGCGCAGGTGCTGCACGAGGGCGCGGTGTTCCCCGTGCGCGAGAAGAACATACCCCTCAACATCCGCAACACCAACGACCCCGGGCATCCGGGCACGCTCATAATGGAGAGCTTCAAGGAGGAGCTGCGCGGCGACCGCTTCATAACCGGCATCGCGGGCAGGAAGAATTTTTCCATCATCACCGTTTCCAAAAACGGCATGAGCTCGCAGATGGGCTCGCTCAGGCTCATACTCGAGGCCTTTGAACGGCACGGCGTCTGCGTTGAGTACACCCCCTCGGGCATCGACAGCGTATCGCTGGTGGTTTCGGCGGACAAGGCGAAAAACCGCATCTATTCCATCGTCGGCGACATCCAGAAGGAGCTCCAGCCGGACAACATCCAGATAACGGGCGATATCTCCGTCGTCGCCGCCGTCGGACGGCGCATGGCATTCCAGCCCGGCACCTCGGGCCGCATCTTCGCCGCCCTCGGCCAGAACGGGATAAACATCCGCATGATATCTCAGGGCCCCGACGAGCTGAACATCATCGTCGGCGTAAATAACGATGATTTTGAGCGCACCGTGCGCGTATTATATAACAGCTTTGTAAAGTGAGGTAAAAACTATGAAGAAATATAATGTCGGCATTCTCGGCGCGACAGGCGCCGTCGGTCAGGAAATGATGAAGATCCTCGCCGAGAGGAACTTCCCCGTCGCGGAGCTCCGCCTGCTGGCGAGCAAGAACTCAGCCGGCAAGGTCATCGAAGGCAACACCGTCGTCGAGGCCTGCGCGGAGAACTTCAAGGGTCTGGACATCGTCCTCGGCGCGGCGGAAAACGACATCGCCGAGCGCTTTGTCGAGGATATAAAGGCCGCCGGCGCGGTGTTCGTGGATAACTCCAGCGCCTTCCGCCTCGATCCCGACGTGCCGCTCGTGGTGCCGGAGATAAACCCCGAGGACGTCAAAAAGCACAAGGGCGTCATCTCAAACCCCAACTGCACCACCATCATCTCCTGCACCGCGATAAACGCGCTCAACAGCATCTCACCCATCGAGAGCATGGTCGTGTCCTCCTATCAGGCGGTTTCCGGCGCGGGCGCGAACGGCCCCAAGGAGCTCTTCGCCGAGGTCGAGGCCCTGTCAAAGGGCGAGAGCTACGAGCCCCGCGTGTTCCAGCACCAGATAGCCTATAACGTCATCCCGCAGATTGGCGGCGAGCAGTTCATGGGCTACACCTCCGAGGAGATGAAGCTGCAGAACGAGGGCAGAAAGATCATGCACCTGCCGGAGCTGAAGGTAAGCTGCACCTGCGTCAGAGTCCCCGTCGTGCGCAGCCACAGCGTGTCCATCTGCCTCAAAACAAAGGAGAAGATCTCCGTCGCTCAGGCGCAGGAGATCATCGCAAAGGCCGCAGGCTGCAAGCTGGTGGACGATCTCGCCAACCAGAGCTACCCCATGCCGCTGGATACCTCGAACCAGGATCTCGTGTTCGTCGGCCGCATCCGCGACGACCTCACCGACGAGAGAGGCCTGAACCTCTGGTGCTGCGGCGACCAGGTGCGCAAGGGCGCCGCCCTCAACGCCATCCAGATCGCCGAGCTTTTAATTCGTGATTAAATCGTACTATTCTGTTTTGCGTCAGCTCGACCGGTGATATTGGAAATTGTCTTTATGTTTCCATTCTCTAAATGACCCTGCCGCAAAAATCCACAGTTCGTAGGGGCGAGCATCGCTCGTCCGCTCCTGCCGGAAGGGCTATTCGGTTTGAGATTGGTATG
>CAMJGL010000059.1:0-3231 GCA_946405205.1 uncultured Clostridia bacterium | reverse complement strand
GAATTGGCCGTCTGCCAAGACCGAGCATCGCTCGTCCGCTCCTCGCCGGAGGGGCGATTCGGATTAAGGCTTCAAATAATCGTCATTACAGGTGCCCGACCGGTGATATTGTAGAAATCTTTACCGCACTCGCGTTCTGTTTCACATCGCTGCGAATATTCACAGACGGACGGCCAATGGCCGCCCCTACGGAAGCGTTATTTTAGAACACCGCATTATTGTAGGGGCGAGCATTGCTCGTCCGCCCGCCGACAGGCGGGAAAAAAACGACGACCTCCGCTCTCAATGCGAATTGCCCCTCCGGCGAGGAGCCGACGGCGCTTATTTAGAATGCAGTAACGATATGCCGCAGGGCCGTTTATTTTTGTATACTATATTATATTATATTTCTATTGAAAAACGGTTATAATTTTGCTATAATTTATATTAATGAAAAATGGGATAGTTTGCGAAAAAAGAGGTGTTTAAATGAGCATGAATTCTCTTAACGATATATGGAAGGCCGTGCTTGACGTGCTGGGTCAGCAGCTCACGCCGACCGCGATTTCCACGTGGTTTGACGACTGCGTCCCCGTCGAGATCGACGGCAGCACCCTCGTTCTCAAGACGAGCACCGATTTCAAGCGCGACATAATCGTCAACCGATTTTCCGAAACCATCAAAAACACCCTCAGCGATATTTTTTCCACCGGCTTCAGCGTGACCGTTCTCACCGAGGAGGAGCTCGGCGACTATCAGGAGAAGAAAAAGGACGACGATCCCCTGCCCGAGATGGCCGGATACACCTTTGACCGCTTCATCGTCGGCAACTCCAACCGCTTCGCGCACAACGCCGCCGTCGCGGTATCGCAGAAGCCCGGCAGCGCGTACAACCCCCTGTTCATCTACGGCAACTCCGGCCTCGGCAAGACCCACCTGCTGCTTGCCATCGGCCAGTCGATACGCGAGAGGACGCCCTCGGCCAAGATAGCTTACATAAAGGGCGACGAGTTCACAAACCAGCTCCTTAAATCCATAAAGGACGGCACCGGCGAGGAGTTCCGCATGAAATACCGCAACGTCGACCTTTTCCTCGTCGACGATATCCAATTCATCGCAGGCAAGCAGGCGACCCAGGAGGAGTTCTTCCACACCTTCAACAACATCTACGAGGCAGGACACCAGATAGTCATCACCTCCGACCGTCCGCCCATCGAGATGAGCCTTCTTGACGACCGCCTCATGTCGCGCTTCCAGGGCGGGCTCATGGCGGATATCCAGCCGCCGGATATCGAGACGCGCATGGTCATAACCCGCGCCAAGGCAGCGCAGCTCGGCCTTGTTTTAGAGGACGACGCCGTGACCTACATCGCCGAGACCATAACCTCCAACGTCCGCCAGATTGAGGGCGTCATAAAGCGCCTGACGGCCTACCGCGAGATACTCGACAGCCGCATCGACACCGCCGCCGTCAAGCGCGCCATCAAGGACGTTGTCCGCATCGGCACCTTCATCCCCTCGCCCCAGCTCATCATCCGCGAGAGCGCCCGCTACTTCTCCCTCAACGAGGAGGATCTGCGCGGCCAGAATCGCAGCAAAAATACCGCGACCGCACGTCAGATATCCATGTACCTCATCCGCACGCTGACAAATCTCCCGCTCAAGGAGATCGGCGCCGAATATGAGGACAGAAACCACTCGACGGTGCTTTCCTCGATACGAAAGGTCGAGGAGCTCATAAAGGACGACCCCAAATTCGCGGCCACCGTGAGGGACATCACATCCAACATAAATTCGGTCTGATTTTTCAACATTTTGCTGTTGAAAACTGAAATTGTGGAGTTGAAAACTTTCGCTCCTCATACCGATGTTGAAAGCCCGAAAGTTATCAACAATTTTTTCAACACTGAAAATCGAGCAGTATCAAGGCTTTTTTCGGGTTTTCCACAATTTTTCGCACTACTGCTGTTACTACTTAACTTATTTTAGATTTATTTATATATCACTTCGTTTTTTAATCGGGAGGAGCATTATGAAAATTTCCTGCGAGAAGCATGTTTTACAGGCCGCCGTCGCCGTAAGCTCGAGAGCCGCCGCGTCAAAAAGCCCCATACCCACCCTCGAGGGCGTTCTTCTTGAAGCCGGCGAGGATCTCAGAGTGACGGGCTACAACCTCAAAAAGGGCATATACACCAACATCGAGGCCGAGGTATCCGAGCCGGGCAGCCTCGTTCTCGACGCAAGGCTTTTCGGCGAAATGGTCAGGCGCATGCCCGACGGCATGATCTCCGTCGTCTCCGACGACCAGAACATGACAACCGTCAAATGCGGCAAGACGGAGTTTTCCTTCATGGGCATGGACAGCGGCGAGTACCCCGAGCTTCCCTCCGTGGACGGGCTCAGGCGCTACACCATAAAGCAGAGCGCGCTCAAGGGCATGATAAACCAGAGCATCTTCGCCGTAAGCGATAACGACAGCCGTCCGGTTTACACCGGCTCAATGTTCGAGGTCGAAAACGGCGTTCTGACCGTCGTTTCCGTCGACGGCTACAGGCTTGCCATCCGCCGCGAGGCAATAGAGGGACCGGCCGAGCACAATGAGTTCATCGTTCCCGCCTCCGCCCTCACGGATATCGAGCGCATAAGCTCCGGCGAGTCCGAGGAGGATATCGGCATTTTCGTCGGCAGCAGCCACGTTTCCTTCACCGTGGGCAAGACCGTCATCGTCTCCCGCAGGCTCGAAGGCGATTTCCTCAACTACAGAAAGGCTATGCCCGATACCTTCAAGCATATGATAAAGGTCAGCCGTCAGGAGCTGCTTCGCGTTGTAGACCGCGTCGCGCTAATCATCGACGAGAAGACCAAAAACCCCGTACGCATGAGCTTCAATGAGAATTTCATCGACTGCCTGTGTGCGACCCCCATCGGCAAGGCCGAGGACGTCTGCTTCTGCGAGGGCGACGGCGAGGGGCTGGAGATAGGCTTCAACGGCAAGTACCTCATGGACGCGCTCAAGGCCGCGCCCGCGGACGAGCTACTGCTCTGCCTGAACACGAACACCTCGCCCTGCATAATGGTGCCCGCCGACGGCAGCGATAAGTTCAAATACATGATCCTGCCCATCAGACTGAGGGCGCAGTGAGATAAAGTGTAAATAGATTTTTTTAAGCGCTGAACCGAATTGGCCCTGTGCCGGGCGGACGGCCAATGGCCGCCCCTACGGCAGCGTTTTTAAGAACGCATAAATATTGT
>CAMJGL010000058.1:0-3641 GCA_946405205.1 uncultured Clostridia bacterium | reverse complement strand
ATTGTTACCGGTCGGGAAACGGCAAAAAAGATACGCAATATCTCAACGCGAATTGGCCGTGCGCCGAGCACCGGACGAGCGATGCTCGCCCCTACAGGGACGTCTTATTCTACAGCTCTGCGATCAGCCCGCAGAGCTTTTCGTTGAATTTTCCAATGTGATAACCGTCGGAGAAGCGGTGGTTTAGTTCCATTGAAAGGCCGAGGATCTTCCGCCCGTTTTCCTCGCGGAATTTTCCCCATGCTATGCGCGGTATCGCGTCGTCGGGGTCGAAATCACGCTCGTTCGTCAGCGCGGTGAGCTCCACCCACGGCAGGCAGGAGATATAAATGAGGTTCGGCCCCTCATCGCTCATGACGATGAACTCCTGCTGCTCCTCGCTGCGGCGTTTTGCGTCAAGGCAGAAGCGCTTTATGTCGTCTCCGGCGGGCACGGTGACGATGTGGAAGTACTCGGTGCCCTTTTTCATGTCGGTCAGGCTCGGCACACGCTCGGGCAGCAGCACGATGTTTCCGTCGAGCCTTGCATAGCGGAAGGCCTCGACGGAGTTCACCGCCTTCGTGACGAGCCAGGTCAGGGCGTAGTAAAAGGAAAGCCCGTTTGCCTTTGCGTATTCGTAAACCCGCGTGACGTCAAGGTTGAAGGTCACGCTGTAAAACGGATACGATGCACGGGAGAAAAACTCAAACATCCCGCGGCGGGGCCACTGATCGTAATCAATTATCCTGTAATCATTCGTATTCATTCTGCACTCCTTTTCATATCATACATGAAAATACCATAAATGCCGGAGTTTTTCAAGCGCCGCCGATTGACTGAGACCCGCTGCTATGCTATACTATATTCTAATTTGAATTGAGGAGCGTGTTAAGTCCGAAATGGATGATGCCAGTCGATTGTCACTGACGATCGTAGTTTTACTTTTGCTCTGCGCCGCGTATTTCGCGGTGGCGGAGACCGCCTTTGCCTCCGTGTCGAAGGTGAAGATCAGGATCCGCGCCGAGCGCGGCGAGCCCAAAGCAGTCAAGGCCATGCAGGTCCTTGATAATTTCGACCTTGCTATCACCAGCATACTTATCTGTACAAATATAGTGCATATCTCGGCGGCGAGCATCGTCACGCTTGCCGTGACAAGGATGTTCCCCGACGTGCCCGGCGCCGTCACCGCAAGCACCTTCGTGATGACCATCGTGGTCTTTTTCGCCGGCGAGATGCTGCCGAAGAGCATAGCCAAGAAATACAGCGAGCGACTGTCGTTGACAGTGGCCGGTTCGCTGTGCTTTTTTATGTCCGTTTTGAAGCCGCTTGCAAGGCTTCTGTCCGCGCTGGGCAATTTCGCGGCGAAATTTGTCAAGGCAGACCCCGAGATCTCCGTCACGGAGGATGAGATCTACGATATCATCGAGGATATGACCGAGGAGGGCAGCCTTGACGAGGAACAGGGCGAACTCATATCCTCGGCCCTGCAGTTTGCCGAGACCACGGTCGAGAGCATACTCACCTCGCGGGTCGATCTCGTCGCGCTGGATATCGACGACTCACCCGAGGAGATGCTCGCGTTCATCCGCGCCCAGACCCACAGCCGCCTGCCCGTGTACGAGGGCAGCATCGACAATATCGTGGGCATACTCTCCATACGCAAATTCATAAAGGCCTACCTCAAGCAGGGCGCGCAGCTTGACGTCCGTTCCCTGCTCGATAAGCCCTATTTCATACACCAGAGCGCCAATATCGACGGCCTGCTGCCCGTGATGAGCAAAAACCGACTCAACATGGCGGTCGTCACGGATAATTACGGAGGCACCCTCGGCATAGTCACGGTCGAGGATATACTCGAGGAGCTCGTCGGCGAGATCTGGGACGAGGACGACGTTGTCGAGGAGACCTGCGTTGCCTGCGGCGACGGCGTCTGGGACTGCGATGCGGAAATGGCCGTTACCGACGTGTTCGAGCTTCTGGAGTTCGATGACGACGATGAGGACGGCGAATTTACGAATAAGCTGCTGGGCGAATGGGCCTACGAGCAGTTTGACTCCATACCCTCCGTGGGCGACAGCTTCCGCTATAACGGCCTGTCCGTCACGGTATCCGAAATGCGGCACAACCGCATACTCAGGCTCAGGGTCTGCCTCGCGCAAGAGGGAGGTGAGGGCTGATGTGGCTTTATGTGTGCGGCATAATAATATGCATCATTTTCTCAAACATCTTCTCCTCGGCGGAGATGTCCTATTCCTCCTGCAACCGCCTGCGCCTTGAAAACGCGAAGGAGGCGGGCTCGAAGCGGGCTGGCGTCGCCGTAAAGATAATCGACCGCTTTGACGATTCCCTGTCGGCGATACTGATAGGAAACAACCTTGCCAACATCGCAAACTCCTCGCTCGGCTCTCTGCTGGTGCTGGAGCTGTGCAGCGGCGATGAAAGCTATGCCTGGGTGTCCACGCTGGTCATCACGGTGCTCGTCATAATCTTCGGCGAGACGATACCTAAGATAGTCTCAAAGGCCAGCGCAAACCGCTTTGCCCTGAGCTACGCATATTTCGTGCGCGGCCTGACGTTCGTGCTCAAGCCGCTTATCTGGCTGGTGGTGGGGCTTGTGAACCTGCTTACCATGGGTCTCAGGGGCGAAAAAGAGGATGCCGACGAGGAGGCAGCGGTCGAGGAGCTTTCCTCCATAATCGAGACTGCCGAGGATGAGGACGTTCTCGACGAAGAGCGCTCCGAGCTGGTGCAGGCGGCCATCGATTTCTCCGACGTCATGGCAAGCGAGGTCATGACCGCGCGTGTCGATGTGGTCGCGCTCGATATCGACGAAAGCTGGGAAGAGCAGCTTCGCGTCATCGACTGCGCGCCGTATTCCCGCATCCCCGTGTATCAGGACAGCGTCGACAACATCATCGGCGTGCTGTATCTCAACCGCTTCCTCAAGGCGCTTGCCGGCGAGGAAAGGCCCGACATACGCAGCCTGCTCATGCCGCCCTGCTATGTGTATAAGACCATGAAGCTGCCCGCGGTGCTCACGGAGCTGAGAAAGGCAAAGCAGCATCTTGCCGTCGTGACGGACGAATACGGCGGAACTCTGGGCATCCTCTCCATGGAGGATGTGCTCGAGCAGCTCGTGGGCGAGATCTGGGACGACACCGACGAGATAAGAGAGGAGATACTTGAACGCTCCAGCGGCGAGTATGAGATCGACGGCGATATGAGCATCTCCGATTTCCTCGACCTTGTCGGCATCAGGGAGCGCGACTTTGACGCCGAGAGCGAGACCGTCGGCGGCTGGACTATCGAGATGTTCGGCACCTTCCCCTCGGTGGGGGACAGCTTCGACTATGAAGATCTGCACGTAACGGTGCTCGAACGCGACGGCCAGCGCGTGGAAAAGGTCCTCGTCCGCCGCTCCTGCCGGAGTGGCGATTCGGATTAAAAATGGAGCGTATCGCTTTTGCGTCAGCCCGACCGGCGGCATTGGTAATCGTTTTTCCCGGCGGACGGCCAATGGCCGCCCCTACGGCAGCGTTATATAGAAAACCCCGCACCCGTAGGGGCGAGCATCGCTCGGTCTTGGCAGACGTCCGATTCGCATTTTGAACGGAATGTATCTTTTTTGCGTCAGCCCGACCGGTGATAATGGCAAATTTCTT
>CAMJGL010000057.1:0-3839 GCA_946405205.1 uncultured Clostridia bacterium | reverse complement strand
TGAAAACATGCCACCGGCATGTTTTCTTTACGCACCGACCCCCTCGAGCTCCCCCTGTCCGTCGCTTCATTCTATGCATTCATTTTTAGTTCTTTGACAGTCTGAAAGGTCATCTTGCAATGCAAGATGACCTTTTTCATTTGTTTTCAGCGCTATCTCGGCTGGATAGTGCCGGAGCGGTAGGCCGCGAGCAGCTGCTCGAGCGCCTCTATTCTTCGGCGGAGATGTTCGCCTGAATCGCAGTCGGCAATATACCTGCGAGTCGGAAAGCGCTCCACCTGCACGGCGTCGGATTCTATATCCGCGTTCTCGTCGATAGCCTTGGCGATACCCTTAAAGGGATAGTGGGATTTTATTTTCAGCCCGTGTGAATTGTACACCAGAGTGTAGCCGGCGATACCCGTGGTCTTCTGGTATGCCTCGCAGAAGCCGCCGTCGATGATGAACAGCTTTCCGCCCGCCTTAACGGGGCTCTCGCCCTTCTTTGCCTTTACGGGCGTATGGCCGTTTATTATGTGCCCGCGCTCGGGGTCGAGGCCGAACTCGGTGAGGATCATGTCCACGGCCTTTTCATCCTCCCAGAAGCTGAAATAGGGGTTTTTCGGCTCTGCCCAGGTGCTTTGGTCATCCACGACGGCGCGCTCAAAGGTATGGAAAACGCGGCCGGAGAAGGGGCTGTCGTTTCCGCACCAGAGATACCACATCATGTCGAGCGCGGATTCATCGTGCTTTGCCCACGCGCTTTTGACAACGATATCGGCGTAATCGAGCAGGCTCTTGCCCGAATACCACACGCCGCCGTGGCGCACACGGGCAAACTCTCCGTCCTCGGTCATCGGTATGCAGCCGTGGTACAGCAGGTTGCCGTTGCAGCAGAGATAGGTGCTTCCGTATCTGTAGATAAAATCCATATGGCGGCGCAGCGCCTGGCTTTCGCGGAAAAGGGACACATATTCCTCAACAAGCGCAAGCTCGTCTTCATTCATGCTGTAGGGGTCGGCACTGTTAATGGTGGGCCATTTGTCGGTGTTCAGCGGGTAAACGCCGTCGTCGAGGATGACGGTGTTGCTTTCAAAGTCGCAGCGGTTGAGCATGAGCCTTGAATTCATTCCGTATCCGGGGTGGCGCATTATGACCCTGCCCTCGAGCTTGAAGCCCAGGGTGCTCAGGGCGAGCTTGATATTCTTTTCCGAGGAGTCGCCGTAATACTTGTCAACAAAGCTGTACAGCGGCTGCAGGGAAATGCCGTAGCGCCGCTCAAGGAGATTGGCGTTGCCGTAATCCAGCGAAATGCGCAGCACGGTGAATATACACGCGGGGCTGCCTGCCGCCGCGCCCAGCCACAGGATATCGTGATTCCCCCACTGGATGTCTATGTTCGGATGCTCCATGAGCGCGTCCAGAAGCCTTGCAGGCTCCGGCCCGCGGTCGAATATATCGCCTACTATATGGAGCCTGTCCACCGCAAGGCGCTTTATTATGTCCGCGAGGGCGCTTATTACCTCGTCGGCAGCGCCGGTGGAGATAATGGATTCAAGGATGGTGTCATGATAGCGCACCTGGTTTGAATACTCATCCCGCTGCATATGCAGAAGCTCATCCAGAACGAAGCTCCATTTCTGCGGCATCTGCTTGCGCACATAGCCGCGGGTATACTTGCTCGACAGCGTTTCCGCCAGCGTGCGCAGCATTTTAAGCGTCCGCTTCAGGGTCATGTCTGTCAGCTCGCCAGACTCGCGCATAGCGCATAGCTTCTCACGCGGGTAGTATATGAGCGTGCAGAGGCTCCGGCAGCCTTCCTCGCCTATCTCGCCCTCAAAAAGCTTGCGCACCTTTTCAAGGATAACTCCGGAGCAGTTGTTCAGTATGTGCCGCACCGCCCCGTATTCCCCGTGAAGGTCGCTTATGAAATGCTCAGTGCCCATCGGCAGGGCCAGTATCGCACGAAGATTTATTATCTCCGAGCACGCGGCTGCCTCGTCCGGGTACTTTTCGGCCAGTAATTCAAGATATTCGCGGTTAAATTCACTCATATCGCACACCTCGCGTTACTTTATACATTCTGATATTAACATCCCTCCGCCGTTTTTACAACTTGTAGTTTTGTAAAATTTATGTATAATTAAGTACAAGACTATTTTCGGGAAGGGAATGAACTTTTTGAACAACTCACTTAAACTGAAGCTTAAAAACTCCGAAAAGCCGATCGGTATGTTTTTTGACACCGCCAGCGTCTATCTCATGGAGTGCCTCGGCCGTACCGGCCTTGATTTCGTCATCATCGACAACGAGCACTCCCCCATCGAGGCCGAGACAAGTGCTCAGCTCATCCGCGCCGCCGAGCTGTCGGGGCTCACGCCGCTGTGCAGAGTAAGGGAAACAAGCCGTCCGGCTGTGCTGAAGCTCCTCGACGTCGGCGCTCAGGGACTTATTATACCCAACGTGCACAGCACGGAACAGGTCAGGGAAATAGTTTCATATGCCAAGTATTATCCCGTCGGTCAGCGCGGCTTCTGCCCTTCCCGCAAGGACGGCTGGGGCTTTGACGGCCTCGGCAGTGTGCCGGAGACCATGGCACATTTTAACGGCGAGACCCTGCTCATCCCCCAGTGCGAGACCGTCGGGGCGCTCGGAGTCATCGACGAGATAGCCTCCCTTGAGGGCGTTGACGGCATATTCGTGGGGCCCTACGACCTGTCTATTTCCATGGGAATACCCGGCGAATTTGACGATCCGGCCTTTCAGGAGGCGATCGACCGCATAATTAATGCCTGCCGCAGGGCAGACAAGTTCTGCATATTCTTCGCCGGCAGTCCGGAGGGAGTCGCCTCCGGCTTCAAAAGAGGCTTTGACGGAATGGCCTACAGCCTTGATGCCGCGGTATTCATTGAGGCTGTTCGTGAGCGCGTGGATAGAATAAGAGCAATGATTTGAGGGCGCAGACGCGCCCTCTCAGTTTAAGATATAGACACCGTAATTCAGATAGCCCGCGAAGGCGACCCACAGCAGATACGGGATCATCAGCCAGCCCGACCTTTTGTCGATCGAAAAAAACTGAATTGTGGTCAAAAGTATGAAAAGCCAAAGTATGCACAGCCATATAAACGCCGCCAGGTACTCTGCGATATTGAAAAATATTATGCTCCAGCCGAAGTTGAAGGCGAGCTGGATAGCATAGTAAACGAAGGCAAGCTCCTTTTTTCGCTTCGGCTTATCCGAGACCCACACGAGATATGAGGCAGCGCCCATCATTATATACAATATGCTCCACACCACCGGAAACAGCCACATCGGCGGAGACAGCGGAGGCTTATTGACCGCCTCGAACAATATCATGCTGTCCTTTGTAAGCAACGCGGACAGTCCGCCCGCTGCAAGAGGCACAGCTACGGCAATGCCGAGCCTTTTCCAGTCAGTTTTCACTTAAATCACCCGATATTTAATTTATGAATGCATGTACCGAAATATACACGCACGCAATATGCGAAAAAACAGGAGTCCCGATACGAGACTCCTGTTTTCTATTAAAAAATGCTGAACTTACTTCTTTGCAAGACCCTTCTGGCGTGCATACTCGGCAGCGCCCAGTGCGCCCATCAGCTGGGGGTCGGTCTTCAGGTTGACGACCTTCAGCTTCAGAACGTGCTCGATGGCTTCCTTCAGGCCGTCGTTCTTTGCACAGCCGCCGGTCAGGGTGATGCTGTCGGTAGCGCCGGCCTTCTTCGCCATGACGAAGCAGCGCTTTGCAACTGCCATCTCGATACCTGCTGCGATCTCATCCATCGGCTTGCCTTCGCCGACGAGGGTGATGACCTCGGACTCTGCGAAAACGGTGCACT
>CAMJGL010000056.1:0-4021 GCA_946405205.1 uncultured Clostridia bacterium | reverse complement strand
CCCGTCAAGGTCCTGCTCGACCGCATGGTCAAAGAAGCCGAAGAGACTGTCAACACAATTAAAAGCTGTTTTGGCAATTGAATTAAAAAATAAGGAGAACTAAAATGTACGAGTTTATAGAAGTCATAAAAGACGGCAGAGTTGCCACTTTGGCATTTAACCGTCCCGAAGTGCTCAACGCAATCAGCCAGGCTGTTGCACTTGAGGTCACTGCTGCAATAAAAGAGCTCGATGCAGACAGCAGCGTCGGCGTTATCGTTATCACCGGCAGAGGCAAGCACTTCTGCGCAGGCGGCGACATTAAGAGGATGAAGAAGCTCGTCGATTCCGGCGAATTTCTTTCCGCTGAAAGTATCGCAGACTGCGACGAGATGGCCGCTGCCATCCGCTACTGCTCAAAGCCTGTCATCGCAATGGTCAACGGCACCGCGACCGGCGCAGGCTGCTCCGTTGCAATGGCGTGCGATTTCCGCTTTGTAGCACCCTCCAGCAAGCTCGGTATGGCTTTCCTGAACATGGGACTGCCCGGCGACACCGGCGGCATATACCTGCTCATGCGTCTTGCCGGCCCCACCAATGCCATCCGCATTATGATGACCGGCGAGCCCGTAGGCGGAGAAGAAGCTGTCAATATCGGCCTTGCTTCCGTACTGACCACCGATGAGGATCTTGAGGAGGCGACCTACGCCTTCGCAAAGAAGCTCTCCCGCAAGTCCGCGACCGGCATGGCCGCTCAGAAGCGGATCATCAATAAGTACTTCTTCGGCGAGGAGATGCAGCAGTACTTCCTCGATGAGCAGAAGGAAATGGTCTGGGCATCCAACCAGCCCGACTTCACCGAAGCTGTCAATTCCTTCATCGAGAAACGCCGTCCCGAAATGAACAAGCAGTAAAATCAAATGCCGGCGGCCCTGTGAAAATCAAGAGCCGCCGGTAAGTTTTTAACTTTTATATTAAGAAAGGAAACACATATGAAGCCTCTGGAAAACATTAAAGTCGTTGAACTCGGCACACACATTGCCGCTCCGTCCGCAAGCCGCATAATGGCCGACTGGGGCGCCGATGTCATCAAAGTAGAAACCATCAAGGGTGAATCCTACCGTACTGTCGGACGTGCATGGAAGATGCCCATTGACGAGAACAACAACCCCATTATTCAGCCGCACAACGGCAACAAGCGCAGCCTCAGCCTCAACCTGAAGGACCCCGAGGGCAAGGAAGCACTGCTCAAGCTTCTTGACACCGCCGATGTTTTCATCACCAACACCCGTCCGCAGGCTCTGGAGCGTCTCGGCCTTGACTACGAGAGCGTCAAGGTGCGCTGCCCCAAGCTCATTTATGCGCTGTTTACCGCTTACGGTCTTGACGGACCGGACAAGGATGCCCCGGGCTTTGACACTGCTGCATACTGGGGCCGCGGCGGCATGCTGCTTGACTGGACTGCCGCAGAGTACACTCCCTTCCGCGCTCATCCCGGCTTCGGTGACGCCACCGTTGCCTCCGCAATGCTGGCGGGTATCGTCGCGAGCCTCTATCGCCGTACCATGACCGGCGAGGGCGAATTTGTCACCGGCTCTCTGTACGGCAGCGCGCTGTGGTACAACTTCCACGGCATAGTCGAAGCCCAGTACCCCGGACATGACGTGCCAATCAGCCGCTATGCTGTTTCCCAGCCCTCTGCTCCCATGTACAAGTGTGCCGACAAGTATTTCTTCATTGTTGAGCAGCAGTATGAGGCAAAGTTCCCCGAATTCTTCCGCAAGATAGGCCTGCCTGAGCTTGCAGACGATCCCAAGTTCGTAACTATTGCCGAGTCGCGCAAGAACATGAGAGAAGTCGTCGAGTGCCTTGATGAAAAGTATGCATCTATTCCTTATGCCGTCATCGACGAGGCTTGCAAGGAACTCAACATGGTCCACAGCTACGTTGCCTCCTGCTCGGACGCCATCGCCGACGCACAGGCCTGGGAGAACGGCTATCTCAAAAAGATCACCCTTGAAAACGGCGATGAGCTGACTATCCCCGCAACCCCGATAAGCTTTGGCTCGTTCAAGCCGGACAAAACTACTCTTACACCTCATCTCGGCGCGGATTCACGCGAGATCCTCCGTGAGCTCGGCTACAGCGACGAGAAGATCGACGCCATGAGAGATGCAGGAGCCGTAAACACCCACGAAGCTTAATAAACAGTTTACAAGGAGGGTCTGCCATGAGCAATTCATACAAGCCGCTTGAGGGCGTAAAGGTTCTCGAGCTTGCCACTATGATGGCGGCTCCGTCATGTGCAAGATATCTTGCCGACTGGGGCGCAGAGGTCATAAGGATCGAGCAGAAAAAGGGCGATAACTACCGCACATATCCGCCCGTCATGGGAATGCCGAATGCACAGGACTGCAATCCGTTGTACGACAACGTTAATGCCGGCAAGCGGGGCATAGTCCTCGACATTAAAACGCCGGAGGGGATGGAAGTTCTCCACCGGCTGCTCGCGCAAAGCGATGTTTTTCTCACCAATAACCGGCCGAAGGCCCTCGCAAAAAACGGTCTGGATTATGAGACCCTCAAGGACAAGTATCCCGGACTTATCGTCGCGCAGATATCCTCCTACGGCCTCAAGGGACCGCAGGCGGATCAGCCGGGTCAGGACACCATAGCCTTCTGGGTAAGCACCGGATTCAATGCCGACATGATGGTCAAGACCGAGAACTCTTTCCCGGTATACGGTACCTCCGGACAGGGCGATTTCGTCACGGCTCTCGGCCTTGCCTTCGCCATTGTCTGCGCGCTGTACAAGAAAAAGGAGACGGGGCTCGGCGACTATGTAGTAAACTCCCTGTATGGCATGGGACTTTGGACCAACAGCAACTACAACATAGGCTGCCTTCCTCAGTACTCGTGGAAGATGCCCAAGACCCGCTACATCGGAGGTCCCGGCAGTGTGCCTTACCTCTGCTCGGACGGAGAATGGATAATGGCAACGATCGTCGATATCAACGCTCACTGGCCGAGATTTGCCAATGCGGTCGGACGCCCTGACTGGATCTGTGAAGAATACGGAACGGTTCAGGGTCAGCGCTCTTACGATGTGCGTGAGTACCTTATCCGCGAGTGCGAAAAGATATTCATCACCAAGACCTCGAAGGAATGGGATGAGATACTTACAAAATTCGATATCGTCCACGATGTGCTGGCCCATTTCGGAGATTTTGCGACCAAGGAGCAGGCGCTCGTAAACGGCTACGCATTCCGCTATACCTATCCCAACGGACACGAAACAACGCTTATACGTCCCTCCATGTCGAGCTACAAAATGGGGATCCCCGAGTTCGTGCCCGGTCCGATGACAGGCGAGCATACCGAGGAGGTAATGGCCGAACTCGGTTACAGCGCAGAGGAGATAGCGCGCATGGAGGAATCCGGCGCGATAGTCCAGATAGACAAAAGCTTGTACAACAAATAATAGGAGGCACAACAATGTCTGAATTTACACCTGAATTCTTCGAAGAAGTAAAGCAGAGCGTCACCCACGGAAAGATCAACTACCTCAACGTAGTCGGTCTCGTCCCCGAAGTCGCCGAGGAGCGTCACATCAGGTACAGCCTGCCGCTGACCTCGATGCATGTGAACCATGTAGGCATAATGTATGCCGGCAGCTTCTTTACCTTCGCCGAGGCGAGCGGCGCAAGCCTTATTAAATGCACCTACGGCGCAAAATACGTTCCCATCATCAAAAGCGTTTCGGTCAACTATCTCAAGCCCGCAAACACCGGCATCTATATTGATATCTCCATGACCGAAGAGGAAGCAAAGGAGCGCATCGCCTACGTTGAAGAGCACGGCAAGGGCCAGTATCCTATGACCATACCCGTGATGACCGATGACGGCGTTAACTGTGCCGATGTTAACATCGTATACTATCTGATGAAGAAAAAGTGATCCGAAAAGCAAGCTTCCCGCCTGACGCATCTGAAGTGACCCCAAAAAGTTAGACAATAATTAAGAGCAAAAATTGTTCAAGCAG
>CAMJGL010000055.1:0-4086 GCA_946405205.1 uncultured Clostridia bacterium | reverse complement strand
ACGGCCAATGGCCGCCCCTACGGCAGCACAGTTTTAGAACACCGCATTATTGTAGGGGCGAGCATCGCTCGTCCGCTCCTCGCCGGATGGGCAATTCGGATTAAGAATGGCGCGTGTTGTTTTTGCGCCAGCCCAACCGGTGACAATGGTAATTGTCGTTTTTGCACTCGCGTTCTTAATGACATTGAAAGACCTTGTAGGGGCGAGCATCGCTCGTCCGCTACGCACCGGTGCCCGACCGGCGATAAGGGATATCGTCGTTATTTTCCCGCCTGTCGGCGGACGGACGGCCAATGGCCGCCCCTACGGGTGCGATTATAAAACCGTTCTGTCATTCAGAGAATGGCAGAATACCGAAAACCGTCGCAGGACATAATCGGTCTGTCGCAACAGCGACACGCACGGGGCCGCGAATCGCCGTCAGCCCTGTATCGTGATGGTATCGGAGGCCGTTATCCTGCCGATGTCCTTCCCGCCGTAGGTTCCGTAGAAATCCCAGCTCACGTCGACGGGGATGCTGACGGTCTCGCCGAGCTGCGCGGGCACGGTAACGGTCAGGCTCGTCATGGGCGCGGCGTTCATATACTTCTCGCTCTTATAGCTGATGCCGGGGCTCGTGAAGCTGTAGTCGGTGCCGTTTACGTTCACAACGCCGTTGTGCGGGCCGACGGAGAGCGTGTAGGAATACAGCACAAGGTCGAGCTGAAGCGTAAGCTCGCTGTCGTTTGCCGAGGTGACCGACCAGTTGACCTGCATGTTGAGCTTGGTTCCGGTATTGCTGGAAAAGCTTCCGGACTCGTTTACCGTGCGGGTGCTGCCGGGTGGCGTGGGCTCGGGCGTGGGTGTCGGCTGCGGTGTGGGGGTCGGCTGAGGCGTCGGGGTCGCGGCGGCCGAGGCGTTGTCGCTGACCTCGGGCTTTTCGCTCACGGACGGCGCGCTGCGCTTGATGCTGCTTCCGGTCGCCCATGCGGACACGGCGGCGATAATGAGCAGTACCAGCACCAGGCTTATAAATACATTGGTTCTGTGCTTATCCATACATTTCTCCGTTCTGCCGCAGCGCGGCAAGTGCTTTAACCGATTATACACCATCCCCCGTCAAAAATCCATACCTTTAGCTGTTCCGGGCTCCGACAGTTTTCGGGATTTGTTGACAAATGAGGCCGAAAAAATATATAATGTATTATCTGATTACTGCGGGGGAGCGAGGCTGCTTGGCAAAGTGCGGAAAACATCTGAATAAGCAGGTCCGCAGCAGCTCCGCGGGCAGCCGCGGCGGCGCACACCTTTCGGCGGCGGATAAGGCGCGCAGCTCAAGGCGCACAGACCGCCGGACCGGCCGGCGCAGACGTCTGCGCGCTGGAGCGCCCCAGATGATAGTAATGCTGCTTCTGTGCGTTTTCATGATATCCCCGCTCAGGGGCTGCATCATTTCCAGCGGCGATTTCATAGGCTATGCCGCGGCGCAGGAGATCGCCCTCGGCGACGCGGGCATCGCGCAGGACAAGGCAAACGACGTTTCGGCCGAGATGATAAAGCTCGACGGGCAGATGTACTACAAGGTGCAGTTTTCAGGCTCCGTCACGGACTACAGATACATCATCGACGCCGAGACCGGCGATATCCTGGCTCAGTCATTTTACCGGACCGGGGAAACAGGAGATTAAAACCCGAGCATGATTGCCCGGGTTTTTGCGTCGTTTTGAACGAACAGAGGGCCGCGGCTGTAAATACTTCTCTTGAGTTCCGATTTTTGGGTCTGCCACAAGATCGTGATGGTTTAGACACATTTGCGCAAAGTGTGTAAATTTTGGTGCATATATCACAAAAAACCTCGTTCCGAAGGCACATGTTGTGGTTGCATCCTCCGAAAATTTATGCTATACTGTTAGCGCTATAATATGAAGCCGCACGCCCACCTGAGGCGTGATACCACTTTGTAAACGTTCGATACCGCAGTTTTACCGGGCTGCCGTATCACCGTGATAAATAGTAAATCATATTTAAAGGAAGGAAGAACCATATGATGAACGAAAAGTACGCACCCCTATTCACTCCGTTCAAGATCGGCAATGTCGAGATCAAAAACCGCATTGTCCAGTGTTCCATGGGCGGTACCTCTCTGTTTGGCTGGCTTGAGCCCTGCCATTTCGACAAAGAGGCGGCATATTTCCTGCTCCAGAGAGCCCAGAAGGGCGTTGGCCTTGTCCTCCCCGGCATGCAGTGTGTCCGTGACACCATGGGCCGCCGCTGGCTGTACCAGAACAAGAGAATGTTCAAGCAGCTCAAGGAGTACATGGTAGAGTACCACAAGACCGGCGCAAAGCTGTTCATCCAGCTTGCTGCAGGCTTCGGCCGCTCCATGGCAGTTACCCCCTGGATGGTCGTCCTGAACAAGAACCCCATCCTCAACAAGCTCGCTTCCCCCATCGTTGACGTAAGCTACAGCTGCGCTTCCGCTTCCGCCACCCCCAACCGCTGGCAGGAGGATATGCTCTCCCGTCCCATGACCGTCAAGGAGATCCAGGAGATGGTCGAGGCATTCGGCAAGACCGCAAAGATGCTGCGCGACGCAGGCGTCGACGGTGTTGAGATCCACGCTGTCCACGAAGGTTACCTGCTTGACCAGTTCACCATGGAGAACTGGAACTGGCGTGAGGACCAGTACGGCGGCTCCTTCGAGAACCGTTTCCGCTTCCCCGTTGAGATCGTTCAGTGCATCAAGAAGTATGCAGGCGACGACTTCCCCGTATCCCTCCGTTACTCCGTCGTTTCCAAGACCAAGGGCTGGGGCAAGGGCGCAATGCCTTACGAGACCGACTTTGAAGAGTGGGGCCGCGACATGGCAGAGTCCGAGAAGGCTGTCAAGTACCTCGGCGACGCAGGCTACGACTTCTTCAACTGCGATAACGGTACTTACGACGCATGGTACTGGGCACATCCGCCTCAGTACATGCCCGACAACTGCAACCTCGCAGATGTTGAGCACATAAAGAAGTTCACCGACAAGCCCGTGGCTTGCGCAGGCCGTATGCTCCCCGAGACCGCAGCGGAAGAGATCGCCGCCGGCCGTCTGGACGCAATGGCAATCGCACGTCAGAACCTCGTCGATCCCGATTGGATCATCAAGATCCAGGAAGGCCGCGAGGACGAGATCAAGCCCTGCATCCGCTGCCACAACGGCTGCTTCAACTTTGCAAAGTACAAGGGCACCGCAAACATCCAGGGTCTGGAAGACTCCCTGCACCTTGGCCGCTGCGCTCTGACTCCTTCCACCATGCAGCACAACCGCTACAAGATCGTTCCCACCAAGCACCCCAAGAAGGTCGCTATCATCGGTGCCGGTATCGGCGGCGTAGAGGCAGCTCTGGTTCTGAAGCAGCGCGGCCACAAGCCCGTTATCTTTGAGAAGACCGACAGGATCGGCGGTCTGTTCCTCACTGCTTCCGCAATGAGCTTCAAGGAGAACGACAAGGCTCTTATCACCTGGTATGAGAACGAAGTCAAGAAGCAGGGTCTCGATATCCGCTTCAACACCGAGATCAACGACCTGGGCACCGTCCGCGGCTTCGACGAGATCATCGTCGCCACCGGCGCTGTTCCCAGAAAGATGGTCATCCCCGGCTTCGAGAAGTGCCTGACCTTCACCCAGCTCCTGCGTGAGAAGTATCCCGTAGGCGACAAGGTGCTGTTCTTCGGCGGCGGCCAGTCCGCTTGCGAGGCTGCATACGAGATGATCAAGCAGGGCAAGCACCCCATGATCGTCGAGTTTGCAAAGGACCTCGTTCCCGCTCAGAACGTCTGCCTGTCCAACGCTTCCTTCCTGCGTGACGCCATGGAATTCTACAAGGTTCCCGTCTACCTTGAGCACACCATCCGTGAGATCAAGGATAAGACCGCCGTTGTTGCATCCAAGGACGGCAAGAACGTATTTGAGATCGAGTACGACAACATCGTGAACGGCATCGGCTTTGTTCCCGCTCCCGTAGGCGGCAAGGCAAAGAACGTCCACCGCGTCGGCGACTGTGTCACCATCGGCAACCTGCGTACCGCTATCTGGCGCGCATGGGACGTCGCAATGAAGAT
>CAMJGL010000054.1:0-4244 GCA_946405205.1 uncultured Clostridia bacterium | reverse complement strand
ATGGATTCCAGCTACGCAAACGGAGACTGGGATTCTCTTATGCACCTGAGGCTCATGGTCGAGATATGCGATGAGTTTGACGTTGATATACCCAGCGAAAAGCTCGGTTCCATCAAAACTCTCCGCGATTTTTACGGCTACATTGACGGGTGATCATTTTCAGAGGTAACGGTCTTGAAGCTTGCGATATTGTCAAATGTCAATCTGGATATGCTTATAGGCGAAGCTGCCAAAACGCATGAGGTGTTTTCATCGGAAGGCTACGGGCAGTGGATCTCCTACGCATTGCAGAAAAACGACAAACTTTTGAATTTTGCGCCGTCAATTATTTTCCTCATAATCGACGGCAACGCGCTGCTGGAAACGTATTCCGATTATGATTCCGGCGCCGCGGAAATACACAACTGCTTCCGTTATATCGGAAAGCTTGCGGAGAATTATCCGTACAGCACGATCGCGGTTTCAAATATTGATGTGTGCAGGCAGCGCATTTGCCCTGCGGCGGAAATGTCCGCGGAGCTTCTGTGGGAGGCCGAGTGGGCACGGTGCCTTGCGGATGCGGCACAGGCTTCAAGCATTGTTCCTTTTGACCTGAAATCAGTCATCGAAGCAGAGGGCAGAAAGAACATCTATTCCGAAAAGCTGTGGTACACGGGCTCTATCCCCTACGGGCTCAGGAGCTTCAAGCCGTTTCTGTCTGCCATCAACGAATTTGCGGAGAAGCACACTGCCGTGCGCAAGAAGGTGCTTGTGCTTGATCTGGACAACACCCTGTGGGGCGGGGTCGTGGGCGAAGACGGCGCCGACGGGATCGTGCTCGGTCAGTCGCTTATCGGCGCGGCCTACAGGGATGCGCAGAAGCGGATAAAGGAGATCGCTTCAACGGGCGTTCTGCTTGCCGTGGCATCAAAAAACAACCCCGAGGATGTGCGGGCGGCGTTCCGCGAAAACCCGCACATGGTTCTTAAAGAAGAAGACTTTGTTTCGATCAAAGCCAATTGGGAGCCAAAGTTCGTGAACATAAGGGACATGGCAGGCGAGCTGAATCTCGGGCTCGATTCTTTTGTGTTCCTTGACGATAACGAGGTGGAAAGAGAAGCCGTCAGGGCAAATCTTCCGCAGGTCACCGTGGCGGACTTCCCCCGCGACGCCGCAAAGCTGCCGCAGGCTGTCCGCGATATATACGAAAAATACTTCTGGTGCGCAAGGGAAACTGCCGAGGATAAAAACAAGACCCGCCAGTACCGCGAGGAAGCAAGCAGAAAGAAGGCTCTCGAGAGCGCCGCATCCATGGATGATTACCTCAGGTCGCTCAGCATCAGCATCGTGATAAACGAAGCGGAGCAGTCACAGTTTGAGCGCATCGTCCAGCTTCTCAACAAGACAAACCAGTTCAACACGAACACCCTCAGAATGGATATGGCGCAGTTTCTCAGATATGCCGAGGGCGAATGCGCTCATGTGTATGCCGCAAATGTTTCCGACAAATACGGCGACAGCGGACTTGTGGCCGTGATGCTCACCCGTACAGACGGAAATGTTCTGCATATCGAAAACTTCCTCATGTCCTGCCGCGTCATGGGACGGCAGATAGAGGACAGCATCGTTTTTGCCGTCGAAAAGCAGGCGGAGTCATGCGGCATCAAAAAAATCGCAGGTTCATATAAGCCGACGGCAAAAAACAAGCCCGTTGAAAACCTCTGGGACAGGCTCGGCTTTGAACTTGTATGCGAAAAAAACGGCGAAAAGTATTATGAGCTTTCGCTGCCCAATGAAAACGTACCGCTGATTGGAGCTGAGTGGAGATAATGAAAGTGCATCATGTCGGCTATGCCGTAAAGAAGCTGGAAAAGGCCGCTGAAGTATTCAAAGGTCTGGGCTATCTTCCCGGAGAGATAACCGAAGATGAGATTCGGCATATACGGATCATGTTTATGGAAAACGGGCATGAGCGAGTGGAGCTTATTGCTCCAAACGGCGAGTCCACTCCCGTCGACGGAGTTCTGAAGAACAGCGGCCCGACGCCGTATCACATCTGCTATGAGGTGAATGATATTAATAACGCGGTCGACGGGCTCAGTGCCGGCGGCTGGGCAGTTATAAAGGACGCGGAGACTGCACCCGCAATAGGCGGCGCTCCCGTTGTATTTTTATATAACCGCCATATCGGCATGATAGAGCTGGTGGAGATAAAATGAAGGTACTGTATGTAACTACCGTCGGGGGCACGATGGGCTTTTTTAAGGATTTTATCAGGCAGCTCATCGACGCCGGACATACGGTTGATATCGCGTGCAATGACAGGGCCTGGGCTGCCCCCGATTGCTACAGGGAGTGGAACTGCAATATCCACCAGATCGACTGCTCCCGCTCTCCCCTGAGCGGAAGCAATCTGAAGGCCGTAAAGCAGATACGGGCGCTGGTGAAGGCAAACGGCTACGATATTGTTCACTGCCATACTCCCGTCGCCGCCGTCTGCGCAAGGCTCGCCTGCCGCAGGCTCAGAAAGGCCATGGGCGTAAAGGTCGTCTATACCGCGCACGGCTTCCATTTTTTCAAGGGAGCCCCGAAAAAAAACTGGCTCGTGTTTTACCCGCTTGAATGGCTGTGCGCGCATTGGACCGATGTGCTCATCACGATAAACTCCGAGGACTACGCCCTTGCGCGGGCAAGGCTTCACGCAAAAAAGGTAGAGCATGTCCCGGGAGTGGGGATAAGTATTGACAAATTCGCATCGGCGGAAGCCGACAGGGACGCAAAGCGGGAAGAGCTCGGCATCCCCCGTGACGCGTTTCTGCTTCTCTCCGTCGGAGAATTGAACGCTAACAAGAACCATGAGGTCGTTCTCAGAGCAATGGCGCTTCTGGACAGCGAAAAAACGCACTACGCCATTGCGGGCAAGGGCGAGCTTGACGCGTATCTTACGGAAACGGCCGAGAGCCTCGGTCTGAAAGAGCGTTTTCATCTGCTCGGATTCCGAAGCGATGTTCCGGAGCTGTACAGGACAGCCGATGTTTTTATACACCCGTCCTTCAGGGAGGGCTTGCCCGTGTCCGTTATGGAAGCTATCGCGGCGCATCTGCCGGTGCTTTGCTCCGACATTCGCGGAGCGAGGGATCTTGTGGACAAAAAGCTTCTTTTTGACCCGCGCAGCGCCGAAGCGGTCGCCGCGCATATACGGGCCGCCATGAGCGGAGAAATATTCGCCGATCTGAGCTTCGATGATCTGCAGCGATTCGACGCGGCAAATGTAATAAGACAGATGAACGGAATTTACGCACAGGCACTTGATATGCAAAGAGGGTAGGTATATGGACTTAGTCTTTGTCTATGAGGATAAATTCGCACAGGACGCGCAGGGCAATATCTATGCAGGCTCCGCCTTCTCGCAGGCGGTGTTCGACCGTTATCTCGAGCACTTCGACCGCGTGATCCTGCTCATGCGCCGCTCTCCCGTAAGTCCGGACGATACCGAGGCGCTCTCCCGTATGAACAGGCTCGACGGGGACAGGATAAGCGTCGTCTGGCTGCCGGATCTGACGGCAAGCCTCAGAAACTTTTTCAGTCTCCGCCTGCGCAGACAGCTCAAAAATATCATCAGGGAGAACATAACGCCCGACCGGGCGGTCATCATACGCGTTCCGTCCCGAAGCGGCAGGATAGCCGCGGGATACTGCAAAAAGATGGGGAAGCCCTATCTCGCCGAGGCCGTCGGATGCCCCTGGGACAGCCTTTGGAACCACAGTCTCCGGGGCAAGCTGCTCGCGGCAAAATCGTGGCTGCAAATGAGGTTCTGCATGAAGCACGCCTCGCACGCGGTTTATGTGACGGATGAATTTTTGCAGCGCCGGTATCCGACGAGGGGCAAGAGCGCCCCGATATCCGACGTCGAGCTGAGACCGGCAGACGGCGCGGTGCTCGAAAAAAGGCTCGAAAAGATCGCGCGCCATGACGGCAGGACCGTCATCGGCACCGCCGCGGCGATAAATGTCGCGTTCAAGGGCCAGCACTTTGTCATCGAGGCGCTTGCCCGGCTCAAGGCGCAGGGCAGGACGGATTTTGAATACCGCCTCGCCGGAGGCGGCGACAGCTCGCGGCTGCGCGCTCTCGCGGAGAAGCGCGGAGTGGCCGATCAGGTCGTGTTTGAAGGCAGTCTGCCGCACGACAGAATGTTCGATTGGCTCGACGGGCTTGATCTGTACATACAGCCGAGCCTGCAGGAGGGCATGCCCCGTGCGCTTATC
>CAMJGL010000053.1:0-4463 GCA_946405205.1 uncultured Clostridia bacterium | reverse complement strand
ACCCCACTTGTTAGATAGTATATCATACTGTCTAACAAATGGGGTGCAATTCAATAAGGCAAAACAGGGGGAAATTATTTCTTTTAAGGCGTATTTCTACTGCCTGACGACTTTGTGATACAGATTGTTTATCCCGCATTTCCAGCACAGCAGCATTCCGACTACCGCGCCGACTGCCGCCTGCAGTATCTGATACGGAAGCTTGAGGAGAGCATACTCCGGCGTACTGTAAATGAATGCTCTGCCGAGGGAGTAGCCAACTACCATGATGACTGCTCCGACAGCAACGCCGATACCGGATGCGAGCACCGGACGCTCCTTCAAAACATAGTGTGAAAAT
Source organism: uncultured Clostridia bacterium (assembly GCA_946405205.1). Lineage (GTDB taxonomy): Bacteria > Bacillota > Clostridia > Oscillospirales > Oscillospiraceae > F23-B02. Next base: position 4,123 of record CAMJGL010000053.1, on the reverse strand, counting down.
ACGGAGATCACAACCGCCTGAAGGCCGTGAGTTACCAGAGATACGAACATCGGGAGCGGATAAAAAAACAGGTCTCCGAGGAACGCTCCCACTCCGCCGACCATAAATGCCGCAAACGGGTCGAGTATTATCGCCGCTGTGCAGATAATGATATCGTTCATATAAAGATGTCCGCCCGGAACCGGTACTCCGAAGGAGCTCATCACAATATTCAGCGCCATAAACATCGCCGTAGTGCAAAGCCATACCGTGTTTCTTTTTGTATTGCTTTTCGTCTGCATTGTATTTTCCTCCTTGCAATTTCAATGGGCTTATACTACAATGAATTCTGATAATATAAAATATTCAGAAACGGAGAAAATTATATAGCCAGATGAAATACACGATAGACAATGAGGAGCGGCCGATCTATTTGCAGTTGTACAAACAGATACGCAATGATATTATCGGCGGGGTCTTTTCCTATAAAAGCAGGCTTCCGTCAAAGAGGCTGCTTGCCGACGAACTGGGGATCAGTACAATAACGGTTGAGCACGCCTACGCACTTTTGTGCGACGAAGGATACGCCGAAGCGCGGGAGCGGAGCGGATACTTCGTTATTTTTCGTCAGGCGGACGGCTTTGCGGCATCTGCGCCCGCTTCAAGGCCGCAGATCAGCGCATATCACACAGCGCATGCTTATCCGGATTTTTCAGTCTCCCTGCTGAGTAAAACCATGCGCAGGGTCCTGTCCGACCGCAAGGATCAGCTTCTGGAAAAATCCCCGAACTCGGGTTGTGTTCAGCTTCGGGAGGCGTTAAGGCAATATCTTGCACGAAACCGCGGTATCTATGTTGAAACTGATCAGATCGTCATCGGTTCAGGCTCGGAATACCTTTACGGGCTGATAGTTGAGCTGCTCGGCAGAGAGCGTATCTTCGCAATAGAATCGCCTTCCTACAAAAAAATCGAGCAGGTCTACCGTGCGGCCGAGATCGGATACGAGCTTCTGCCGCTTACATATGACGGTATCGAAAGCGCGGCCTTAGCCGCTTCGGGCGCGGATATACTGCACGTCACCCCTTACCGAAGCTTCCCCAGCGGAGTTACCGCCACAGCCTCCAAGCGTAATGAGTATATCCGCTGGTCGAATAAGCAAGATCGGTATATCATCGAGGATGATTATGAATCCGAGTTTTCGGTATCCTCCAAGCCGTCGGAAACGCTTTTTTCGCTCTCGGCTCACGATAACGTGATCTATCTGAACACTTTTTCAAAAACCATTTCTCCGTCCCTGCGTGTCGGATATATGATACTTCCAAAGCATCTTGTAAGCACTTTTGAAGATAAGCTGGGTTTCTATTCCTGTACCGTTCCTACCTTTGAGCAGTTCGTCCTTGCTGAGCTGATAGACAACGGAGACTTTGAGCGCCATATCAACAGGGTCAGGAGGAGCAAACGCAGGGAGCTGTCTGATAAAATGCAGGACTGATAACCGAACAGCAAAAAACAGCAGGTGCAATCACCTGCTGTTTTTGCCAATATTCAACGGTCGCCGAAGGATATTCCGATATCTCTTGCGACCTGTATGAGCGGATGATCGACCGGCAGGAACTTGGTCTTGCTGGCAGCCTCCTCAAGTGGTATGGATACGATCTTCCCGTTCTGGATGGCGACCATGCGGCCATACTGCCTGTTTGCAATGAGCTCTGCGGCGGCAGTGCCGAACTGTGTTGCCAGAACGCGGTCATATGGGCACGGGGGGCCGCCGCGCTGATAGTGACCGGGTACAGTCACACGCGCTTCCTGACCGAGAGCCGCCTCGATCTGAGCCGCTATCTCGTAGGAAATAGTCGAGTGCTTGGACTCCTCACGCCGTCTGCGGCTTTCCTCCTCGGTGAGTATCTGATCGTGGACGCTCTTTGCACCCTCTGCAACGGCGAGGATGGAAAAACTCCTGCCATGGCGGCGGCGGTGGTCGATGGCCTTGATGACGTAGTTTATGTCATACGGTATCTCGGGAAGCAGGATGATGTCCGCTCCGCTCCCGATGCCTGCATGGAGGGTTAGCCAGCCGGCATCACGGCCCATGAGCTCCACGAGAAAAATACGGCTGTGCGACGAGGCTGTGGAATGGATATAGTCAATTACATTGGTGGCGATATCGACTGCGCTCTGGAAGCCGAAGGTCGTATCAGTACCCCATATATCGTTGTCGATGGTCTTGGGCAGGGTCACGACGTTCATGCCCGCGTCCATGAGCAGCTTTGCGCTTTTCTGCGTTCCGTTGCCGCCCATGATGACGAGGCAGTCGAGATTGAGCTTATTATATGTGTCCTTCATCGCGGGGATGAGACTGTTGCCCTCATCGTCGACGATGTCCTTTCCCGGGATATACCTCTGGCGCGATGTGCCGAGGATGGTGCCGCCCTGAGTGAGGATACCGGCAAAGTCCTTGGGCTCCATATATTTATAGTCACCGTCGATTAGGCCGCGGTAACCGTCGTACATACCGAAGATCTCAAGATTCTCTATCCTGTTGTGCAGAGCCTTGCCTACTCCGCGCATCGCGGCGTTGAGACCCTGACAGTCGCCGCCTGACGTAATTAGTGCGACTCTTGTCATCTTTTTCAAATCAAATACCTCTCTTTTGCTTTCGTATAGGAGTATTTTAAAGCATTCTCAATAAAAGTCAACTATAAATACTGCCGAAATTAAAGCGGAGGCTTTTCATTGAGCCTCCGCTTTTTGTCTATTCTGCACTTTTGAGATGCTCGATATACAGGTCGACAAAGTCTGTCAGCTCGTCAGGCCCCTGATAAATCACTTTGACAAGCTGATTTCCCAACCGAACATACATAAATTGTGTGACGGCGATATCACTGTCTGCAAATTTCTCGTGCACGATGTATACGTCTGCGCCGCTTTTTTCAAGCTTTGTCATCGTATACTCAGGCATAAAGCCGTCCCACTCGTAGTCCAGTCTATCGTCCGCGCTTATCCGCTCCATGCGGAGCCTGTAAGCCTCCCTGTCGTAGTTTATCATCTCGTCTATCTGCCCCTCGATAAACTCCTTGGCAAAGCTCTCCCTGCGCATATCGTAATACTCGACATCATATTGTAATATTTCATCTCCGGCCTGCTCATCGTCCTCCGGTGGGGCGCTCTGATCAAAGTGTATTATTCTGCCGGCAAGCAGATCGCTGCCCTCGCCGACATACATACCATGCGTATCGCACTCTATGCCGAGCTCCTCAGCCATCGGAAACGGAAGATCAGCTATGTCTTCCATGCTGGGCAAAGTCCTGTAATATGGCAGTATCAGATGCACGCCCCACAGAATTATTATCGGTATACTCAGAGGAACGAGTATCGAACCGACAACGAATCTTGTCTTATAGTCTTCACCGGCAGGCAGTTCGCCGCCCTTTTCTATGTCCTTTATCAGCTTTTTCAGGTGCCTGTATCGCCGCAAATGTACAACAAACTCCAGAAGCAGAACTATCGTCATTAACACGATCAGGCAATAGTACGCCGTTCCTATATTAATGAGATTGCTCACTATGCTGCCTTTTCCTGAGATCAGCACATTAAGCGGCCCGCCGATCTGGGAGAACATGAACATAAGCAGGAACAATATCCAGTAGGCCTTGTGCTTGGCGGCAAGCTTTTTCAGTGGCTTTACAAGGTGACTGTGCTCGGTGTAGATCTCCGGCGCCTCAGGGTCATCGGTGCAGAGCACGATAAGATCGCTTTTAAATTCGCCTACCACCTGCCAGCCGTTTCTTTCATACATCTCCTTCTTCTCATCGGGGATATCACAGGCCACCACGTCGCAGAAGTCCAGACGGTAGCGGGTCTGGAGCGGCTCGCCTTTTTCAAATTCGGCGCAGAATATCCCGCATCCGCTGTAAAACAGCCCCTGCTGCGCCATATCCTCGAGCCATTTCTGGATGGCAGGTATATCGCTCGATTCAAATGGTATAACACGTTTTACATACTTACTCATTCTCGTCTCCTCCCTCCGCGTCGCTTATGCACCGCCTGAGCCGCATCAACTCGTCGCTGTACATTTTTCCTCCAAGCTCCGTTATCCTGTAAATCTTTCGTTTCCCCTCTATGCCGACATATTTGATGATGCCCT
>CAMJGL010000052.1:0-4498 GCA_946405205.1 uncultured Clostridia bacterium | reverse complement strand
GCGAGGAGCGGACGAGCGATGCTCGGTCTTGGCAGACGGCCAATTCGCATTAAGATCGTGCGTTTCTATATTGCGACGACCCGATTATGTCCCGCGACGGTTTTCGGAGATTGCCATTGTCTAAATGACAGAGCCGCAAAAAATACAGGCCGTAGGGGCGAGCATTGCTCGTCCGTCTGTGAAAAATTTGCAGCAACGACAGGGAAAGATCGCGAGCGCAGAAGATTATTTCCGGCGAGGAGCGGACGAGCGATGCTCGGTCTTGGCAGACGGCCAATTCGCATTAAGATCGTGCGTTTCTATATTGCGACGACCCGATTATGTCCCGCGACGGTTTTCGGAGATTGCCATTGTCTAAATGACAGAGCCGCAAAAAATACAGGCCGTAGGGGCGAGCATTGCTCGTCCGTCTGTGAAAAATTTGCAACGATGTGAAACAGAACGCGAGTGCAAAAACGACAATTTCCAATGTTACCGGTCGGGCTGACGCAATTTAAACGCGCTCCATTATTAACGCGGATTGCCCGCATGGCAATGCTTGCAACGATGGGAAAAAAATTGTATAATAGATCAGCTATGAATATCCTGAATCAGCAAATTTTTGAGAATAAAGAGGCAGCCGCCCTCCCCGGTCTTCTGGAGAGCGGAGGACTTCCCGCGCTCGTTTCCGGGCTTTCGGGGGTGCATAGGGTCAATCTCGCCGCCGCTCTGTTTGAGAGGCTGGAAATGCCGATGTTCGTCATATGCCCCGACGAATCCACCGCAGAGAGCTTCGCGCGCGACTTCGAGGCCATGACCGGCGAGCGGGCACGGCTGCTGTTTTCGCGTGATTTCACGTTCTACCCCAGCGTCGCGGCCTCGCGTCAGGCAGAGCAGAGCCGAATCGGCGTTCTGGACGCCCTGAGCCGCGGTGATTGCCGCGTTACGGTTGCGACGGTATCCGCGCTCATGCAGCGCTGCATCCCGCCCCAGACCCTGCGCAGGGCCGCTTTTACGGTAAAAGACGGCGGCGTGTGCCCGCCCGATGAGCTTGAAACGGCGCTCCTGCGCTGCGGCTATACAAAGACCGCGCAGGTCGAGGGCGCGGGGCAGTACGCCCGACGCGGCGGCATACTCGACTTCTTCTCGCCCATGTACCCAGAGCCCGTCAGGATAGAATTCTGGGGCGACGACGTGGACTCCATGGGCTTTTTCGATACCGCGACCCAGCGCCGCACCGAGGCCGTTTCCGAGTGCTGCATTCTACCTGCGGCGGAGGCGCTCGTACCGCTTGCCACGGGCGGCGGGCAGGCGCTCATCGCCGCTGTCGAGGCTATGGCCGAGCGCTGCGGACGGCGCAAAAGCTCCGAACAGCTCCGGCTTCTGGAAAATACCCTGCGGCAGGACGCTGAAAAGCTGCGGCAGGGCATAAGGCTCGAGGACGCGGACAGATACCTGCCGCTTCTGTATGAGCCGTCCTTCGGCACGGACTACATCCCCGCCGACGCGCTGGTGTTCATGGATCAGCCGGTGCGCTGCGCCGACAGGGCAAAGGGCTATATTAAGCAGCTCGGCGAGGACGTGTACGCCCTGAACGCAAAGGGCATGCTCGCCGCCACGGCGGACAGCTTCCGCATCTCATGGGACGATCTGACCAAGCGCCTTGCCGACTTCCCCGTTTACATGGCCGACGCCTTCACCATGGGCAGGTATCCCCTTGAGCCGCGCTCTCTTGCGAGCATACCGGCAAAGCAGCTTCCCTCGTACGCCGGCTCGGCAAAGACCGCCGCCGAGGACGTGGAGCTGTATCTGAAGCAGGGCTTCCGCGTTGTTGTGCTCGCGGGCGATATGCGCCGCGCGCAGGTGCTGCAGGGCTTTTTCAAGGATAACGGCATACGGGCAATGCTGCACGAGAGCCTTGATAAAATGCCCGGGTACGGCGATTGCTTCATCACCGTCGGCGCGATGTCGGCGGGCATGGAGTATCCCAATATTAAGCTTGCCGTCATAAGCGACAGCCAGCTTATCCGTGTGCGCGGGGGCAGGACGAAAAAAAGAGGAAAGACCGCCCCCGACAGGCAGCGCATAAGCTCATACGCCGATCTGTCGCCGGGCGACTATGTCGTTCACGAGGTACACGGCATAGGCCGCTTCGCGGGCATCCACAAGATGAAGGTGGACGGCTTCGAGAAGGACTATATAAAGATCTGCTACGCCGGAACGGACACACTGTATGTGCCCGCGACGCAGCTTGACATGGTGACGAAATATCTCGGCGGCGCGGAGGACAGCAAGGTAAAGCTGTCGAAGATGGGCGGCGCGGAGTGGACGAAAACGCGCAGCCGCGCCAAGGCATCGGCAAAGAAGCTGGCAAAGGAGCTAATCGCGCTCTACGCCGAGCGAGCGAGGACGCCCGGCCACGCCTTTTCGCCCGATACGCCCTGGCAGCGCGAGTTTGAGGATAACTTCGGCTACACGGAGACCGACGATCAGCTCCGCAGCATAAACGAGATAAAGGCCGATATGGAATCTCCCGCGCCCATGGACCGCCTGCTGTGCGGCGACGTGGGCTACGGCAAGACCGAAGTCGCGCTCAGGGCGGTCATGAAGTGCATAATGGATAACCGCCAGGCGGCGATACTCGTGCCGACGACGGTGCTGGCCCAGCAGCATTACCAGACCGCGGTGCAGCGCTTCTTCGGCTTCCCCGTCACGGTGGAGGTGCTCAGCCGCTTCCGCAGTCCCGCGCAGGTCTCAAAGACGCTGCAGGATCTTAAAACCGGCAGGTGCGATCTTGTCATCGGCACCCACCGGCTTCTGCAGAAGGATGTTAAGTTCAAAAATCTCGGCCTGCTCATCGTCGACGAGGAGCAGCGCTTCGGCGTGAGCCACAAGGAGCACATAAAGGAGCTCAGCCGCGGCGTGGACGTGCTGACGCTCTCGGCAACGCCGATTCCGCGCACGCTGAATATGGCGCTGTCGGGCATCCGCGATATGTCGTCCATCGACGAGCCGCCGCAGGATAGGCTCCCCGTGCAGACCTTCGTCATGGAGCACGACTGGGGCGTCATCGCCGACGCGATACGGCGCGAGATACAGCGCGGCGGGCAGGTGTATTACCTGCACAACCGCATCGACAATATTGAGCGCACCGCGATAAGGCTGCGCGAGCTTCTCGACAACGAGGTGACGGTGGGCGTGGCCCACGGCCAGATGGATAAGGATCAGCTTGCCGCCGTCATGGAGGATGTCGCCGAGGGCAGCGTACAGGTGCTTGTGTGCACGACGATAATCGAGACCGGCATCGACATCCCCAACGTCAATACGCTGATAATCGAGGACGCGGACAAAATGGGGCTTGCCCAGCTCCACCAGATACGAGGCCGCGTCGGGCGAAGCACACGCAGGGCGTCGGCCTATCTCACCTTCCGTCAGGATAAGGTGCTCACGGAGGTCGCGGAAAAGCGCCTCGGCGCGATACGCGAGTTTGCCGAATTCGGCTCCGGCTTCAAGATAGCCATGCGCGATCTTGAGATACGCGGCGCGGGAAATCTCCTCGGCGCGGAGCAATCGGGGCATATGCTCGACGTCGGCTACGATATGTATATGAAGCTTCTGAACGAGGCGGTGCTCGAGGAGCGGGGCATAAAGCCCGAAAAGCGCGCCGAGTGCTCGGCAGACCTCGCCGTATCGGCGAACATACCCGAGAGCTATATCTCCTCCGCCGAGCAGCGCATGGATATCTACCGCCGCATAGCGCTCATCCGCACCGAGCCGGAGGCCGACGACCTCATCGACGAGCTCATCGACCGCTTCGGCGATCTGCCGCCGAGCGTGAACGCGCTCGTTCAGGTCGCGCTGCTGCGCGGCGAGGCCGGAAAGGCGGGGATAAGCGATATATCCCAGAAGAGCGGCAGGCTCGTGTTCGTGCTCGAGGATTTCGACATGGAGAAAATTTCGTTGCTGTACGCCAGGCCCGAGTACAAGGGCAGGCTCAAGGTCGAGGCCGGCACAAAGCCCTGCGTGAGCCTGCGGCTTAATTCCAAGTCCCACGCCGTAGACGAGGCCCGCAAATTTGTCCGGTGCTGGCAGACACCTGATTCGCATTGAAAATGAAGCGTATCGTTTTTGCGGTATCCCGATTATATCCTGCGGAAATGTTCGTTATATTATCGCTTCCTAAATGACAGTTCCGCAAAAAAACATCATATTGTAGGGGCGAGCATCGCTCGTCCGCTCCTCGTCGGAGGGGCGATTCGAATTAAGGCTTCAAGTTATCGTTTTTGCGTCAGCCCGACCGGTGATATTGGCACTTATCTTTTCTGCACTCGCGTTCTGTTTCACATCGCTGCGAATTTTCACAGGCGGACGGCCAATGGCCGCCCCTACGGCAGCGTTATTTCAAAACGTCCCATCATCGTAGGGGCGAGCATCGCTCGTCCGCTGTTGGTGTACTTCCGCTGCTGAGGAGATGATGTATACGGATCTTCCGAAACGAAAACCCAACCGATTGAAAGAA
>CAMJGL010000051.1:0-4763 GCA_946405205.1 uncultured Clostridia bacterium | reverse complement strand
TTTCTGGTGCTTATTTGCATAAGCTGTTCTTACATTATCTAATTTTCAAGGTACAATGCTCGCTGCCTTGCTTAGCGGGCAGCTTATTTAATTTACCATACAGGCAGGCGTTTGTCAAGAACTTTTTTCAAACTTTTTTAAGCTTTTTCTTCGGTTCCCGCATCGACGCCGCGCCCCCTCGAGGCGCTTGCTTAGAATACCACCCGAAATCACCTTTGTCAACACTTTTTTCGCGCTTTTTTCATGGTTATTTTTGGAATACTAAATATTGTGTTTTTACTTTGTCCATAATAACAACATGGCTGATTTATTCAAATTTTTCCGCCGGGAAAAATCCGGCGAGGAGTACCATCCGCGGCAGGAGCCGCGCTTCAAGGGTGCTGTCGGCAGCAAGGCTCTCAAGGATATCTTTGACGGCTGCGACGATTTTGAAACAAGGAGCATAAAGCCCGGGCTCATCGGCGAGGAAAACATCTTCGTATGCTGGCTCGACGGCATCGTAAACGGCGGCGACACGAGCAAGGACGTTCTGCGCCCGCTTACCGATCTTCTGCGCGGCGGGGCAGCTCCTACGCCGCAGCGGCTGATGGAGGGCGCCGTTTACAGCGCTCAGGCAAAGCTGCGCTCGACCCTCGACGACATCGTGACGGACATAACGCAGGGCTGCTGCGCGGTCGTGTTCGACAAGACCGCCGAGGCGGTGACCTTTGAGATCCGCTCCGAGCAGAACCAGCGCAGCATCAGCGAGCCCACGATAGAAAAATCCCTCAAGGGCGGCAAGGACAGCTTCACCGAGGTCCTGCGCACCGACACCTCGCTCGTGCGGCGGCGCATCGCAAACCCCTCGCTCAAGGTCAAGAACACGACCCTCGGACGCAAGAGCCTCACGCGGGCGGCGGTAATGTACGTTGACGGCGTCGCAGACCCCAAGGTCGTCGAGGAGCTTCAGCGCCGCCTTGACGCCATCGACGTCGACGGCGTGCTGGCCACGGGCATCATCGAGGCCGGCATCGCCGACAGACCGCGTTCCATGTTCCCGCAGGTCATACACACCGAGCGCCCCGACCGCTTTGCGCGGCTGCTTCTAAACGGCAGGGTGGGGCTGCTCGTCGACGGCATACCCATCGCCTTTCTCGTGCCGGTCAGCCTGCCGGAATACCTGCGCGTGCCGCAGGAGGATTCGCAGAACTATCTTATATCCACGGCGCTGAGCCTCGTGCGCTGGATGGCGGTGGTGCTGGCTCTGGCTCTGCCGGCCTTTTACGCGGCTATCGCGATGTATCATCAGGAGATGATACCCTCCAAGCTGCTGCTTTCCATCATCCAGTCCAAGCAGGACGTGCCGTTTTCGACGGCGCTTGAGATAACGGGCATGCTCATCGCCTTTGAGCTCCTGCAGGAGGCGGGACTGCGGCTGCCCAACCCCATCGGCGACACGGTGAGCGTCATCGGCGCGCTTATCGTCGGGCAGTCCGCGGTGGAGGCGAAGGTCATATCGCCCATCGCGGTAATCGTCGTCGCGACCGCGGGCATAGCAGGCTATGCCCAGCCGAGTCAGGACCTGGGCGCGGCGCTGAGGCTGTGCCGTCTGGCGCTGCTCATCGCCGCCATCATCGGCGGGCTGTACGGCGTCGCGGCGGGGCTGTGCCTGTTCGTATGGTATCTGTGCACGATAGACTCCTACGGCAGGAACTATACCGCGCCGTGGTCGGGCGGAAGGCCGGACAACCTCAGTCAGACCTTCCTGCGCAAGCCGCCCTCGGCGGACAAGCTGCGCGAAGCCGAGCTCAACTGCCCCGACAGGAGGAAGCGATCTTGACAAAAAAGCTTACGGCTGCCGTCCTTGCGCTGAGCCTGCTTGCGCTCAGCGGCTGCTCGGGCGGCAGCATCTATTCTAACTACCGCGAGATCGAGCAGCTCGTGGTCATCCAGACGATGGGCTTCGACGCGGCGGGGGACGGCGTCGGCCTTTCCATTTCCTCGGGCAACACCGGAGGCTCCGGCGGCTCGGGCGAGGACGGCTCACAGCCCCAGACCACCCTGCGCATGTCCGCCGAGGCCGGCTCGCTGACGGTTGCCCGTGAAACCATCCAGGATTACAGCTCCGGCGAGCAGCTCTTTTTCGGCCACGTCAACTACGTTGTGCTCGGCCGCAGCGCCCTCGAAGCCGGGGTGGAGAAGTATTTCGATTACCTCGAGCGCGACTCCGCCTTCCGGCTCGACACTCCCGTGTTCGCCGTGACAGACGGCGACGCATCCGAGGTCGTTCTGGGCACCGGCAGCAGCGATTACGACGCGACCAACGCGCTGCGCTCGATAGAGCGCAACCTTGAGCTGCGCGGCGACTGCTATATCTTTTCGGCGGCGCAGATAGCGGCGGACATGGACGCCAACGGCGCGGCGCTCATCTGCGCGGTGCGCTGCGCGGACGCAAAGGAGTCCGACTACGAGGCCGAGGAGGGCGAGCGCACCGCTCTGCCCGACGGCTACATTATTATAAATGAAGGGAAGGCCGCAGGCCACATCTCCTTTGAGATGGCGCGGGGCGTCAACGTTATCAAAAACGAGGCAGGCCCGATGTCCGTCGAGCTCGACGGCGCGACGGTGCAGCTTGACAAATGCAAGTGCAGCATAAAGCCCGTGTTCGGCGGCGGCGCGCTGAAGGGGCTGGACATCTCGGTCAAGGTCGGCGCGGCTCTGGAGGAGCGGCGCGGCGGCGGCGATACGGCAGAGCTCAACGCCGCGCTCGCGCAGGAGATAAAAAGCTGGGTCAGCTACGTCATCGAAAAATCGCTCTCCGCCGGCTGCGATTTTCTCCAGATCGGCAGCAGCCTTGAGATGCAGGAGCCGCGCAGCCTGCGAGGCATGACCGGGGACTTCGGCAGCGTTATGCCTTACATTTATTATAATATAAGCGTGCAGGCCGAGATAAGCCGCAGCTACGATCTTGACCTTCCGGAGGGCGGGCAATGAAACACAACTACGACCATCGACAGCTCAGGGCGCTGTGCTACACCGCCGCGCTCGCACCGGCGTCGCACCTCGTCCCGAAGGTCACGGCGAGCATCGCCGGAAGCGGGAGCTGGATAGCGCCGCTTATCGCCCTGCCGGTGATGCTCATCTTCATCCTGCTGCTGTCGGGACTTATGAATATGCGCCGCGACGGCGAGGGTCTGGGCGAGCTTATACTGCGCACCGGCGGGAGCGGCTTCGGCAGCATCGCGCTCATCCTGCTGGCCTCGTTCATGATATTCGACGGCGGCCTGCTGCTTCGCACCGCGGCGGGCAGATTCACCGACACCATCTTCCCCTCGTCGGGGCCGTGGTTTTTCATGCTCATCATGCTCGCCATGGGCACGCTGGCCGCCCTCGGCTCGGTCAAGGCGCTGCCGCGTGCCACACGCGTCTTCGCGCCGATACTCACCGCCATCCTGCTCCTGACGCTTATCTTCGCGTTTTCCTCGGTGGATAAGACGCGGCTCCTGCCGGTCTCGCGCTCGGACACCGCCGATCTTTTCCTGAGCTCGCTCATCGTCGTCGAGATCTACGCGGGCATCCTCAGCTTCGCCGCGGTGCTCGAGGACCGCTGCCCCCGCAGGCGCGGCAGATTCAAAAGCCACATTCTCTGGAGCGTCCTTATCTGCCTGCTGCTGACTGTGCTCAGCGCCGTCATCATCGGAAGCTACGGAGCCAAACTCACCGCGAAGCTGTCCAGCCCATTTTTCTCAATGATAAGGGACGTGACCCTGTTCCGCACGGTCGAGCGCATCGAAGCGCTGGTCGCAGCGCTGTGGGTCATGTCGGATTTCACGCTGCTTGCGCTGCTGCTGATATCCTCCGGGCATCTGCTGCGGCTCGTACTCGGCCATAAGCCCGAGAGCGGCGACGTGCCCATGCTGAATATGGCAAACGGGCGCTGGCTGATACCGGTCTGCGCAGCCCTCGCGGCGGCCGTGGCCGCGTTTATCCCGCCGCAGCAGGAGCAGCTCAGGTTTATCTCGCAATATATCGTCCCCGCCGTAAACCTCAGCGCCGCCTTCATCCTCCTGCCGATCTGCTATGCTGTAGCCTCCTGCCGGAGGGGCAATTCGGTTTAACGCTTCAAAATGTCGTTTTTGCAGTATCCCGACCGGTAACTCCGAAAAATCTTAACTGCACTCGCGTCCTGAATATCATTGTAGGGGCGAGCATTGCTCGTCCGCTACGCACCGGTGTACGACCGGTGACAATGGTAAAATTCTTTTCTGCTCTCGCGTTCTGTTTTCCATGGTTGCGAATTTTCACAGGCGGACGGCCAATGGCCGCCCCTACGGCAACGTAAATTTATATCACCCCCCTATTGTAGGGGCGAGCATCGCTCGTCCGGTGCTGGCGCACGGCCAATTCGGATTGAGATTGATATTTATCGTTTTTGCGCTATCCCGACCGGTGACAATGGTAAAATTCTTTTTTGCTCTCGCGTTCTGTTTCACATCGCTGCGAATTTCCACAGGCGGACGGCCAATGGCCGCCCCTACGGGTGCAGGGTTTTTATTGGCGCTGTCATTTTGATAATGGAAATATCTCGAATAACACCGCAGGATATTTTCGATATATTACCACTGTTTAAATGAGAGATTGCAATAAACCACAGTTTGTAGGGGTGAGCATCGCTCGTCCGCTACGCACCGGTGTCCGACCGGTGACATTGGAAATTATCGCTTTTGCACTCGCGTTCTGTTTCACATCGCTGCGAATTTCCACAGACGGACGGCCAATGGCCG
>CAMJGL010000050.1:0-4775 GCA_946405205.1 uncultured Clostridia bacterium | reverse complement strand
CGGATCAGCCGATTGCACCGGCGATGAGGATTCGGTGGGAGTATCGCTGCCTTTGGACGGCGAATCCGCCGGGTCGCCGTTGCCTCCTGCAACAGCGGCGATGACTATGACCGCTATTGCCGCCCAAAACCACCATTTCTTATAGAAGGGTGTTTTCACCTTCCTGCCGCATGATGGGCAGGTCTTTGCTCCTGAGCTGAGCTCCGCCCCGCATCCCTTGCAATTAACCACTTTGTCTTTTTTGCTCATTTTCCTTCTCCTTTTCAAATTGTTGTAAAAAATATGATATATTATTCTGTACAACATAATATGAGCATATTATAACATATATTTTTGGACTATTTCAATATATAGAACATAGAATATTTGATTATTTTGGTATTTGACTTGGCTATCATTATATTGAGGTGATGGCTGTGTATGAAGCATTTGTAAGGGAGAGGATAACCCAGCTTAGATTGAAAAAAGGGGTTTCGGAATACCAAATGAGCTATGACCTCGGACACAGCCGAGGGTATATCTACAACATTTCGTCCGGAAAATCTCTTCCTCCCATGTCGGAGTTTTTTTCTATCTGCGACTATTTCAATATCACGCCCGCAGAGTTTTTTGATGACGGCAAGAGCAATCCCGCGCTGATACAGGAAGCGATAAGCGGCCTTAGCCAGCTTTCGGACGAGGACGTATTGCTTGTTCTGAATCTGGTGAACCGGCTGAAAAAACAGCCGTAGGGGCGGCCATTGGCCGTCCGCCTGTGAAAATTTGCAACCATGGAAAACAGAGCGCGAGGGCAAAAAAGACTGTTGCCATTATCGCCGGTCGGGATAGCGCAAAGACGACATGCGCCAATCTAAACGCGAATCGCTTTCCGCCAGCCGGCGGGCGGACGAGCGATGCTCGGTCTTGGCAGACCGCCAATTCGCATTAAGACAGTGCGTTTCTATATTGCGACAGCCCGATTATTTTCTGCGGAGGTTTTCGGTATTTTGCCATTCTCTGAATGACAGAACGGTTTTATAATCGCACCCGTAGGGGCGGCCATTGGCCGTCCGCACGGCACAACTTTACTATTGAAAGTATTTTGAATTTGGGTTATAATGCCCGTTATACGGGCATTATACCTTTCGCCGCGCCCCGGCGCATTCAACACACAATCAACTGTGCTCCGGCACAGCAGAAAAGGAAGAAACAACATGAGCGCATCAACCGAAAGAAAAAACCGCCAGGCTGCCCGAAGCGAGGGCACCTATAAAAAGGATATCGCCGCGCAGAAGGAGGCGGCCAAGCGCAGAAAGGACAACATCAAGTGGACGGTCATCGGCGTCGTCATCGTCCTTTTCTTTGCTTTCGTTATCTACCTCAACTCCGGCGCGCTGTACCGCTCCCTTGACGCTCTCACCGTCAGCAACAGCGAGGTGAGCGTTGACGGCACGACCGTCGCCGCCGACAGCCGCAGCTTCTCCGTCGCGGAGGTCAATTACCTTTATAATATGCAGTACGTCAATATTCTTAACACCTACGGCGACTATATCTCCATGCTCGGCCTTGACCCGACAAAGCCGCTCGACGAGCAGGCCTGCAGCATGAGCGCCGAAGGTGAGGAGGATTACACCTGGGACGACTACTTCATGGATTCGGCAAAGGCTCAGCTCACCCAGCTCGCGGTCTTTGAGGCCTACGCCGAGGCAAACGGCATCACCCTCGACGACGAGGACATGGCCGAGATCGACGAGACCATCGACTCCATCGCCACCACCGCAAAGGAGAACAACTACGGCAGCGCCAACAAGTTCCTCACCGCAAACTACGGCAAGGGCTGCAATGAGTCCGTCGTCCGCGATATCATGGAGCTTCAGTTCATAGCCTCCAAGGTCCAGGACAGCATCTCCGGCGCACAGGAATACACCGCCGACGAGCTCGCCGCGAAGTACGAGACCGTCAAGGACGATTACGACAAGTTCACCTACAGCTACTATCAGGTCAACACCGCGACCGAGGCCAATGAGGACGGCACGACCGCCGCTCCCACCGACGAGGCGAAGGCCGCCGCAAGCGCGACCGCAAACGAGATCTTCGCCGCGATGAGCAAGGGCAGCTCTCTCGCTGATGCCGCCGCGGCCGCAGTCGAGGGCGCGGAAGTGACCGAAAAGGCCGACGTCTCCGGCTCCTCCGTCGAATCCGCCCTCTCCGAATGGATTAAGAGCGCCGACAGAGCCGAGGGCGACAAGACCGTTATCGACGGCGATACCGCCAGCTATGTCGTCGTGTTCACCTCACGCAACAACAATCAGGCTCCCACCGAGGAGAGCGGCGACATGAATTACTGCGATTACGTCGCCGATCAGCTCCTGCGCGGGGAAGTCCTCGACAAATGGGGCGAGGATGTGTTCAACGTTATCGCAGAGGCCTACGAGAGCGAAACTCACTGGGCCGTCCGCTACGTCGGAAGATAATTTCCTGTCGAAAGCTTAAAGGCCGTCCCTGCGGACGGCCTTATTTTATGATGATGAACGAAAGATTTTTAAGAGCCGAGATGCTCCTCGGAGCCGGGGCCATGGAAAAATTAAAAAGCAGCCACGTCGCGGTGTTCGGTCTCGGCGGCGTGGGCTCATGGTGCGCCGAGGCGCTTGCGCGCAGCGGCGTCGGGCGCATCACGCTCATTGACCGCGATACCGTGGGCCGCAGCAACATAAACCGCCAGCTCTGCGCACTGGAATCCACTGTCGGGCTCGGCAAGGCCGAAGTCATGAAGGCGCGGCTTCGCGACATAAACCCCGATATCAGCGTGACCGCCCTGACCGGCCACTACGACGCCGCGCACCGTGAGGAATTTTTTGCCGACTATGATTTCATCGTCGACTGCATCGACCTTGTCGCCTGCAAGGTAGACCTCATACGCACGGCGAAGGAGCGCGGCATACCCATCGTGTCCGCCCTCGGGACAGGCAACAAGTGCGACGCGGAAAGGCTCACGCTCTGCGACATAAAAAAGACCAGCGGCTGCCCGCTGGCCAGAGTTGTAAGACGGGAGCTTCGCGCCGTGGGGATAGAGCACCACGACGTCGTGTTTTCTCCTGAGGAGGCCATGGAGGCCGCGCAGCATGAGGCGCCGCCGCCCGGCCGCCGCAGCGTCCCGGGCTCGCTCATATGGGTGCCCGCCTCGGCAGGCATGCTGCTTTGTCAGCACGTCGTCATGAAGCTCACAGCTCAATGACCTGCGGCCTTACCGCCGGGTCGTGATTTGCGATGACGGCCACACAGTTGGGGTCGGCGGCCTCCTTGGCGATCCAGTCGAGAGACTTTTTCATCGCCACCGGATTAAAGCCGAAGCCGGGCAGCAGCATATCCCGCCACGAGGCCTCGGAATAGGCCGCGTCGGACGTGAGGATGACGAATTTATCCCCGTTTTTGATCTTCAGCCCGACCATGCCGTCGGTGTGCCCGGGCAGACATACAAGCGTTACCGTCTCATCGCCAAACAGGTCGTAGGACCACCAGAGCGGGCCGTCCATCGTGCCCTTGAACCAGAACACCTCGACCGGCAGGTCCATCCACAGCTCCTTCGGCTGCCGCACTTTGTACACCGTGCGCAGGCACCACCAGCGCTCCTCCTCGGGCAGCAGCAGACGCTTCGCGTTCCTGAGCGAGCGCAGGCCGCTCGTGTGGTCAGGGTCAAGGTGCGTCAGCAGTACGGTGTGCAGGTCCTCGGGGCGTATGCCCATAGCCGCGAGCTGTTCGACCGCCGCCGCGCCCTTTTCGACCCACGGGCGATAAAACGCCGCAAGATGCGCGGGGAGCTGCTTTCTCACCGCCGCGTGGTCGTACACGCCCTCGGGGCTTATCTCGCGGCTCCATCCGGTGTCGACAAGCACCAGACCCTGCGGATGCTCGATGAGATAGGCCGATACCGGCAGCTCAACGCGCCTGTCGGCCCCGTCAAAAACGCCGTGCATCGCGTTTTTCAGGCTCACACCGCCGCCCGACGGCACCTTTTCCGACACGAGCATGCTGCCGCAGTGCAGCACATGGATCCTGAGCTTACGTTTTTCCCCACTCATTTCAGTGTCCCCCCAAATGATTTAATTTACCACTTGGTAAGAATATATCATAAAGTATTACGATTGTAAAGGTACAGGAGGCAGGATATGCCCTTGATAGTTGACAAGGCCGCAGTGCGCAAGGAGATACTCATGGCTTTCCAGCGCTGCATAGACAAAAAGCCGCTCATGAACGTCTCCCTGCGCGATATCGCCGCGGAGGCCGGCATGAGCCATCCCAAGCTGCTGAACTATTTCGGCAGCAAGGAGGAGCTGATACTCAGCTATGTGCGCTATACGCGGGAGTTTATGAGCGAAAAATGCAGGCAGTGGTTTGCCGGACATGACCGTGCCGGCTACGACTCAAATCTTGCGTATATGAACGCCTTCATGAGCTATGTCGCCCGCGGAAAAGTCGGTGAAAAGCGTCCGAACGCCACCACCCAGACCTACGTTCTCGCGCATTATGACGAGCGCGTCGCGGAGCTTGTCCGCGAGGAGTTTGCCGAGTGGCGCAGGGTCATGGAGCAGTGTCTCGTGCAGATCTACGGCCCCGAGGTCGGCAGACGCGAGGCCGAGGCGATGATGATCCTCATCGCCGGCACCTTCATCTGCAATTACAACAACGCCCTCACCGGCGAGATAAGCGACGATATCCTCGGCTCCTTCGCGGGACTGCTGACGTCATGACCACCCGTAAAACGGGTGGCATGCACCAGCCCTATAAGGGCATGCTGT
>CAMJGL010000049.1:0-5275 GCA_946405205.1 uncultured Clostridia bacterium | reverse complement strand
CCGTCTATGTCCGCGGAGGGGTCTGCCTCGGCGTAGCCCAGCGCCTGAGCCTGAGCCAGCACCTCGGAGAAGTCCCTGCCGTCAAAGTGCATGGCGTCGAGGATGAAGTTGGTCGTGCCGTTCATGATGCCGGAAAAGCTCTTTACTCTGTCCAGCCGCAGTACGCGCTCGAGATTTACCAGCCAGGGTATGCCGCCGCCGACGGCGGGGGTGCAGCGGAAGGCCACGCCGCATTCCTTTGCCAGCGAGGTCAGCTCCTTATAATAATGCGCGACAAGGTGCTTGTTCGCCGTGACGACGCTCTTGCCGGCCCTCATCGCCGCGCATACATACTCGTACGCGGGACTCAGGCCGCCCATGACCTCGACAACCGCGTCGACTTCCTTATCATTTATAATAACGGATATATCCTTCACCGCACGGCTGCCCAGTTCAGGCTTATCCCTGCGCACCAGAACATACTTCAGCTCGATGTCCTCTCTCGCGTCGCATATCTCCAGAACGCCGCCGCCCACAACGCCGCAGCCAAGAAGCGCAATCTTCATTTCATTACCGCCTTTGCCAATTTGTCTTTACTGCAAAAACATTTGTTTTTGACATGAGAACAATATAGCATCAGCGGCGCACAAATGCAAGGCTTTTTTGAAAATCAACTGTAGAAAAGCGTCAATAATCGGGCAGCAAAATAGGTGAAAATGACGAAATTAAAAGAGCCGCCCCGCAGCTCCCCGCGATCCCGCAGCAGACGCAAGATATAGTATAAAATTGCATTTTCGGACAAGATATTGCAAAATAGTTCGGAAAAAGCGCGGTTTTTCAACTAAAGCGAATTAGCTTGCGAAATTTTTTGCAAAACCAAAAATGTGAAATTTCATTTTTGTGCTTGAAATCCGGCCCAAACGGGTGTATAATGCGTGCGTGGTGAATTATTTTAGTTGACATTATTCAAAACCAGAAATTCAAACAGGAGGAAATGATCAATGAAAAGATTTTTGGCACTTCTTTTGGCCGCTATGATGGTCTTCTCGCTGTGCGCCTGCGGCAACGGCGGCGACGGCGATAAGGACGTCGCGGACGACGGCGCAGCAACGCTCGACTTCGCTACCGGCGGCGAGCAGGGTACATACTACGCCTTCGGCACCGTGCTTGCGCAGCAGGTATCCGAAAAGACCGCCACTCAGGTCACCGCGGTCACCAGCAACGGCTCCCAGGCAAACGTTGAGGATATCAACGGCGGCGCCGTGCAGCTTGCTTTCGTTCAGTCCGACGTTATGAGCTACGCCTACCAGGGCGAGAAGCTCTTCACCGAGAAGGTCGATTCCTTCTCCGTCGTTGCGGCTCTGTACCTCGAGCAGGTCCAGATCGTCACCCTCGACCCCGACATCAAGACCGTTGCCGACCTCAAGGGCAAGACCGTGTCCATCGGCGCAAAGGGCTCCGGCGTTTACTTCAACGCACTTGACATTCTCGGCGCATACGGCCTGTCCGAGGCCGACATCAAGGCCGAGTACCTCAACTTCGGCGACTCCACCGACAGCCTGAAGGACGGCAAGATCGACGCGGCATTCGTCGTCGCCGGCGCTCCCACTCCCGCAGTTCAGGACCTCGCCACCGGCAAGCAGGTCTACCTCGTCTCTCTTGACGCAGAGCACGTTGCAAGCCTCATCGAGACCTCTCCCTACTACAAGGAGTACACCATCGCCAAGGACGTTTACAACACTCCCGAGGACGTGACCACCGTTGCAGTCGCAGCAGTCGTTATCGCCCGTGACGATGTTTCCGAGGCCGCTGTTTACAACTTCGTGTCCTCCATCTTCGAGGATATCGACTCCATCGGCCACGCAAAGAAGGCCGAGCTCGACCTTGACTTCGCCGCCTCCATCACCGACGTTCCCTATCACCCCGGCGCAGCCAAGTACTTCGCAGAGAAGGATATCGAGGTCGCGACCAAGTAATTTTAACGCGAGCTTAACGCGGTTTGACCGCAATACCGGAAACTACGGCGCTTATGCGTCGTAGTTTCCGTCGTCTTATACTGGCGTATGGCCAATTCGCATTAAGATAATGCGTTTCTATATTGCGACAGCCCGGTTATGTCCTGCGGAGGCAGGCTGTATATTACCTCTGTCTAAATGACAGAATCGGTTTTAAACCTTCTGCCCGTAGGGGCGGCCATTGGCCGTCCGCCTGTGAAAATTCGCAGCGATGTGAAACAGAACGCGAGTGCGGTAAAGACAATTCCCATTATCACCGGTCGGGATAGCGCAATAAATAAAGAATAGTACGATTTAAATGCGAATCGCATTTCGGCTGCCGCCGACGGACGAGCGATGCTCGCCCCTACAATAATGCGGGGTTCTAAAATTATGCTGGCGTAGGGGCGGCCATTGGCCGTCCGCCTGTGAAAATTCGCAGCGATGTGAAACAGAACGCGAGTGCGGTAAAGACAATTCCCATTATCACCGGTCGGGATAGCGCAATAAATAAAGAATAGTACGATTTAAATGCGAATCGCATTTCGGCTGCCGCCGACGGACGAGCGATGCTCGCCCCTACAATAATGCGGGGTTCTAAAATTATGCTGGCGTAGGGGCGGCCATTGGCCGTCCGCCTGTGAAAATTTGCAGCGACGGAATTAGAACGCAAGTGCGGTAAAGATTTCTACATTATCACCGGTCGGGATACCGCAATAACGACGCTTGCCATTCTCAACGCGAATCGGCCGTGCGCCGAGCACCGGACGAGCAATGCTCGCCCCTACGACCCGTGATTTTATACGGAAATGTCATTAAGAAAACTGAAACATAAAGACAATTTCCATTATCACCGGTCGGGACACCGCAATAAAGAATAGTACGATTTAAACGCGAATCGCTTCCCGCCAGCCGGCGGGGTATTTACCGGAACGGCATGAGGCATGCCGCTGCGGTAAATACCAGATAAAAATGAAAGGATTGTTTGGCATGTCCCTGTTTAAGAAAAAGGATGAAGCCGTCAAGGCGGCTCCCGAGGCTGAGGCCAAGGTGAGCACCGATACCGTTGAGACGGTTTCAGCCGCGGACGTCGAAGAGGTCATGAAAAAGTATGACCGCGAGTCCAACACCCGCATCTGGGTAGGTGTGCCGCAGAAGATAGTTCGCTACATAATGGCGCTGTTTTCGCTGTACTGCATCTATTCCACGCTTGCGAGCAACGCTTCACTCGAGGTACGTCTGATGATCTTCCTCGGCTGCGTTGTGGTCATGGGCTTTTTGTACTATCCCGCGAGCAAAAACCACGTCACGCCCAATAAAATGCCGTGGTACGACTGGCTCATCATGATCGTCGGCGCGTCGTGCTTCTTCTATTACGGCTTCAACTATGACTCCATAATAGAAGTCCTGACCAGCGCCTCGAGGATGACGCCTCAGTTCATCGTCGTGGGCATCGTGGGCATTCTGTGCCTGATGGAGCTGTGCCGCCGCTGCGTCGGCATCCCCATCCTCTGCGTCGTGGGCGCGCTGCTGGTCTATACCTTCTGGAGTATGCTCTCCAAGGGTATGCAGCTTAACATGGTGCTCGGCAGAGTTATCTACACCCTGTTCTACGGCACCGGCGGCGTAATCGGCACCCCGATAAACGTCTGCGCGAAGTTCATCGTCGTGTTCATCGTCTTCGGCGCGTTCCTTGAGCGCACCGGCATCTCAAAGTTCTTCATCGACCTGGCCAATAAGCTCGCCGGCGCGTCCTCGGGCGGCCCGGCAAAGGTCGCGGTCATCTCCTCGGCGCTGTGCGGCATGGTGTCCGGCTCCTCGGTCGGCAACACCGTCACCACCGGCTCCGTGACCATCCCCATGATGAAGAAGACCGGCTATAAGCCCGAATTTGCGGGCGCAGTCGAGGCGGCTGCCTCCACCGGCGGCCAGATAATGCCCCCCATCATGGGCGCAGCGGCCTTCCTCATGGCCGAGTACCTCGACGTCAGCTACGGCACCATCGCGCTTAAGGCCATCCTCCCCGCGTTCCTGTACTTCGCCGGCATTTTCATCGCCGTCCACCTTGAGGCCAAGAAGCTCGGGCTCAAGGGCATCGACCGCAAGGACATGGCGCCCGGCAGGGAGCTTATCGCCAAGATATACCTGCTCGCGCCCATCGTTCTGCTGATAGTTCTGGTCAGCCTCAACGTGTACACCATGCAGAAGGCGGCGGCGCTGTCCATCATGGCGGCAATCGTCGTCGGCATCATCAATAAGGACAGCCGCCTGACCCCCGCGCGTTTTATAGAGGCGCTCGAGGCCGGCGGCAAGGGTACCATCACCGTTGCGACGGCCTGCGCCATGGCGGGCATCATCGCCGGCTGCATCACCGTCACCGGCCTTGCCTCCAAGCTCATCACCGCGATAGTCGCCCTGTCCGGCAACACCCTCATCATCGGCCTGTTCCTGACCATGATCTGCTGCATCATCCTCGGCATGGGCGTCCCCACCACCGCAAACTACTGCATCATGGCGGCGACCTGCGCCCCCATCCTCATGAAGCTCGGCATCCCCGACGTCGCCGCGCACTTTTTCGTGTTCTACTTCGGCATCGTCGCGGACATAACGCCTCCCGTCGCCCTCGCGGCGTACGCGGGCAGCGCGATTGCAAAGTCAAACCCCATGCGAACGGGCATCAACGCGACGAAGCTCGCGATAGCGGCCTTCATCGTGCCCTACGTCTTCGCCTACAGCCCCGCGCTGCTGTTCGTTGACGCCGGCGGCGTATTCGACGTCGTGCTCATCTGCGTGTCCGCGCTGCTTGGCATCTACGGCGTCGCGGCGGGTCTGAACGGCTTCGTCGGCAAGACGATCAACCCGCTGTTCAGGGTCCTGCTCATCATCGGCGGCCTGACCCTCATCATCCCCGGCTGGCAGACCGACCTGATCGGCCTCGTGATAGTCGGCGGCATCTCCGCTTACCAGATCCTCACCGCAAAGCGCGAGAACGACCCCGCTGCCGCATAAAAAGCGTCGATAATGTGAAAATCACCGGTCATTCCGACCGGTGATTTTCTGTTGCCGGCGGCTGCCGGAGAGCCATCCGCATTTAGATCGTGCGTGTCTGTATTGCGGTATACCGATTATATACTCTGGCGGTGTTCGATATATTCCGCTTTCTAAATGAGAGATTGCAATAAACCACAGTTTGTAGGGGCGAGCATCGCTCGCCCGTCGGCGGCAGCCGAAATGCAATTCGCATTTAGAACGGAATGTATCTTTTTTGCGTCAGCCCGACCGGTGATAATGGCAAATTTCTT
>CAMJGL010000048.1:0-6638 GCA_946405205.1 uncultured Clostridia bacterium | reverse complement strand
CGCCAGCGCCATTTAAGAACACCCAATCATTGTAGGGGCGAGCATTGCTCGTCCGGTGCTGGCGCACGGCCAATTCGGATTGAGATTGATATTTATCGTTTTTGCGCTATCCCGACCGGTGACAATGGTAAAATTCTTTTTTGCTCTCGCGTTCTGTTTTCCATGGTTGCGAATTTTCACAGGCGGACGGCCAATTCGCATTAAAAATGGAGCGTATCGCTTTTGCGTCAGCCCGACCGGTAGCATTGGCAGTTGTCGTTTTATTTCCTGCCTGTCGGCAGACGGACGGCCAATGGCCGCCCCTACGGGTGCAGGGTTTTTATTGGAGCTGTCATTTAGGGAATGGAAATATACCGACAACCGTCGCAGGACATATTAGGCTGACACACTGACAACACGCGCCCGCATGACAATACCGGCAGCACTTCGTGTGCTGCCGGTATTGTAATATGTATCCTATTTCTCGTTCTGCTTTTTGAGCTCCTCAAGTATCTCGCCGAGAAGCTCCTCGGTGGTCGGGGCGGCGGGCGCCTCCTCCTTGACCTCTTCCTCCTTCTTGTGGGCAAGCTCGCGTGCCTTGTTGAAGAATTTCACCACGAGGAACACCACGAATGCCACAAGAATAAAGTCGATAACCACCGCAACGAAGCTGCCGAAGCCGATCACTATCGCCTCCTGCACCACCTCGCCGTTCTCGACGATCTCCGGACGTGCGATCACGTTCAGCGCGCTCATATCGCGTGCGCCGAACAGCCAGCTTATGAAGGGCATGAACAGGTCGTTCACAAGCGAGGTCGTGATCTTGCCGAAGGCGGTGGCGATGATGACGCCGATCGCCATATCAAGCACGTTGCCGCGCATGATAAACGCTTTGAATTCCGAGATAAACTTTTTCATTTTCCTTTACCTTTCAATATATTTATACTTTCACTTCTTCGGTATCAGCAGCTCCGTGCCGCCCATGTACGGACGCAGAGCCTCGGGAACGGTCACGCTGCCGTCGGCCTGCAGGTGGTTCTCAAGAAACGCTATCAGCATACGCGGCGGCGCGACGACGGTGTTGTTGAGCGTGTGGGGCAGATAGGTCCTGCCGTCCTCGCCCTTGACGCGCATCCTGAGCCTGCGCGCCTGAGCGTCGCCGAGGTTCGAGCAGGAGCAGACCTCGAAATACTTCTTCTGGCGCGGCGACCAGGCCTCGATATCGCAGGACTTGACCTTGAGGTCGGCAAGATCGCCCGAGCAGCACTCGAGCTGGCGCACGGGTATCTCAAGGCTGCGGAACAGCTCGACCGAGTAGCGCCACATCTTCTCGTACCACTCCATGCTCTCGGAGGGCTTGCAGACGACTATCATCTCCTGCTTTTCAAACTGGTGGATGCGGTATACGCCGCGCTCCTCTATGCCGTGCGCGCCCTTTTCCTTGCGGAAGCAGGGGCTGTAGCTCGTCAGGGTCTGCGGCAGCTTCGCCTCGGGTATCATCTGGTCGATGAATTTGCCTATCATCGAGTGCTCCGAGGTGCCGATCAGATACAGATCCTCGCCCTCGATCTTGTACATCATCGCGTCCATCTCCGCGAAGCTCATAACGCCCGTCACGACGTTGGAGCGGATCATGAACGGCGGTATGCAGTAGGTGAAGCCCTTGTTTATCATGAAGTCGCGCGCGTATGCGGTGACGGCGGAGTGCAGGCGGGCGATATCGCCCATGAGGTAGTAAAAGCCGTTGCCGGAAACGCGGCCTGCCGCGTCCATGTCGATACCGTCGAAGCTCTCCATTATCTCGGTGTGGTAGGGGATGTCAAAATCGGGAACGACCGGCTCGCCGAAGCGCTGCACCTCGACGTTGCAGCTGTCGTCCGGGCCTATCGGGACGGAGGGGTCTATCATGTTCGGGATGGTCATCATGATGGTCTTTATCCGCTCGCCCATCTCCCCGGTCGCCTTCTCAAGCTCAGCAAGGCGGTCGGCGTTTGCCTTGACCTGCGCCTTGGCCTCCTCGGCCTCGGCAAGCTTCGACGGGTCCTTCTTCGCCTGACCCATGAGCTGGCCGACCTTCTTCGACAGGGCGTTGCGGCTGGCGCGCAGCTCGTTTGCCTCGGTCAGCGCCTCGCGGTAGCGGACGTCAAGCTCCACGACCTCGTCCACCAGCGGCAGCTTCTCCTCCTGATATTTCTTTCTTATGTTCTCCCTGACTGCCTCCGCGTTCTCGCGGACAAACTTTATATCAAGCATTTTGATTACTCCTTGTTATATTATACTAAATTATTATACATTCAGTTTATTAATTCTTCCCAGGTGCGGCCCATGCGGGACAGATTTGCGATAAGCGCCTCGCGGTCATCGCTGTCATAAAATTCCAGAACTATCTTGCCGCCCCTGCGCTTCTGCTCTATGCCGACCTTGCGCCCGAGGCTGCGGCTGAGCTGATCCTCGGTCTCGGCGATGTAATCGACCACAAGCTTCTGCGCTTCGTCCTCCTCGGGGGGCTGCTCGCTGAGCTTTTTTATCGTCTTTGCAACGAGCTGCTCGGTCTTTCTGACGGAAAGGCCGCCGTCTATGACGGCATTGGCGGCCTTGAGCTGCTCGTCCTCGTCGCTCAGGGGCAGGAGCGCCCTTGCGTGTCCGGCGGAGAGCTTGCCCTCCTCGACCAGCGGCAGGACAGCTTTGCTCAGGCTCAAAAGGCGCATCGCGTTTGCGATGGCGGGTCTTGAGCGGCCGACGCTGCGTGAGGCCTCCTCCTGGGTCAGGCCGTATTCCTCGATGAGGCTTTTGTAGCCGAGAGCCTCCTCGATGGGATTCAGATCCTCGCGCTGGAGGTTTTCGACGAGCGCGAGCTCTGCGACCCTGCGGTCGTCGGCTTCTATCACGCGCACCGGCACCTCTATCAGCCCCGCAAGGCGGCTTGCGCGCCAGCGCCGCTCGCCGGCGATTATCTGATAATAGCCGCTGTTGCGCCTTCGTACGGTGATGGGCTGGATAAGTCCGTACTGTGATATCGAGTCCGCAAGCTCCTGCAGGCTTTCATCGTCAAAGCGGTTTCTTGGCTGCTCTGCACGCGGCTCGACCTTTGATATCGGCAGGTAGATGAGCTCGCCCTCGGAGTCGTTATCGAGGATATCCTCGCCGAAAAGCTCACTGAGGCCCCTGCCGAGCCCCTTTTTCATATCCTTTGCCATCTTTAGCTCCCTTTCCTGTACTTTTCGCGCAGCAGGAATTCTTCGGCCAGCCTCATGTATGCGCGGCTGCCCTTGCCTATCCTATCGTAGGCAACGCCGGGCTTGCCGTGGCTGGGCGCCTCGGATAGCCTGATGCTGCGGGGGATGACCGTCTCGTATACCTTCGCGCCGAAATATTCCTTGAGCTCAAATGCGACCTGCTGGGTGAGGTTCGTGCGCGCATCGTACATCGTCATGACGATGCCCTGGATGCGCAGACCCGGGTTGAGCCGCTTATTGCACATTTTGATGGTCGTCATCAGATCCGCGATGCCCTCGAGCGCGTAATACTCGCACTGCATAGGGATTATCACGCTGTCAGCCGCGACGAGTGCGTTGAGCGTCAGCAGCTCCAGCGAGGGAGGGCAGTCGATAAATATGTAATCGTAGTCGTTATAAACCAGCTGCAATGCGTTTTTGAGGACAAATTCGCGCTTTTCGCGCCGCACAAGCTCGACCGAGGCTCCGGATAGCTCCTTATTAGAGGGTATCACGTCACCGTAAGGCGTTTTGCGGACGCAGTCGGCGGTGTCCGCGCCCTTGATGAGCAGCTCATATGTACCCGGGGCGGAGTACTTGTCAACGCCCATGCCCGAGGTCGAGTTGCCCTGCGGGTCGCAGTCTACAAGCAGCACCTTTTTGCCCTTTTGCTTCAGCGCACAGCAGAGGTTAACACAGGTCGTCGTCTTTCCGACGCCGCCCTTTTGATTTGCGATAGCTATAATTCTGGACATAGTTTCACCTCTCGCCCTATTATAGCAAGTCTGTCGGTGTATTTCAACGTTTCACGTGAAACAAACGCAATTTTTTGCGCTGTTTCACGTGAAACATCACTCGACGAGCATATCCACGTCCTCAACGCTCAGGCCGTTGTGCAGAGCAAGATTTATGCCGTAGGCTATGAGCTTGGACACGGACTTCACCAGCTCGTCGATATTTCTCGGTGTGACGAACAGTCCCTTGGCGGCCTCGTCCTGAGTGAAGGCGGAAGCGTCCACGACGGTGGGCATGCCGACGGCTATCACAGGGCGGCCGAGGTATTCCGCGTTCATTGCGGCTCTGTCGTTGCCGACGCCGCTGCCGGGGGATATGCCGGTATCGCAGATCTGGATATTGCGGCAGAGCCTGCCTATCTCACCGCTGGCAAGCGCGTCAACGGCAATGACGCAGTCCGGCTGCACGAGCTCGCACATGGAGCGCACGGTCTGAGCACTCTCAACGCCCGTCGTGCCCAAGACGCCGGTGCGCAGCACGGCAACGCTTGAAAATGCGGCAAAATCCTCTGGCAGGGAATCTTTGAGGTGCCGCGTGACGATAAGGCTGTCGGCGGTCGCGGGGCCGACCGCGTCGGGAGCGACGCCGCGGTTGCCGAGGCAGGCTATCATAAAGCTTTTTGAATTTGAAACCGCGTCAAAGCCGCGCAGGAGCTCGGCCAGCGCATTAGCGCAGTCGGAAAAGCTCAGGGCGCGGCGGTTAACATATTCTTCCATTTCTATCGTGAGGTATCTGCCCTCGGGCTTGCCTATGGCCTCGGCTCCGGCGGGGGAAGTGATCTCGACCTTATTTACACGGCAGCTGCGGACGGTCAGCTCCTCGGACTGAACGCCCTCGACGGGAGTCTCAAGCCGGGCGCTGGCCTCGGCTGCAAGGTCTGTTCTGGCGTAGATTTTCTGCATGGCGCACCTCGTTGAATCAAGATATAGTATATCTTTGCCGCTCGCGCCACAACTAATACATACGCCGAAAAAATCTTCGGAAATTTAAGAAAAAGCTTGATTTTTCAATATGATAATGGTAAAATTATTATCCGCGAGCGTCTACTCGCGTTTCGTTACGTTATTCAGTCCCAACGGCAGTAACCATCAGCTCAGTCTGATAGCCGGCGTAAACCGGCGGTTTTCGCCGGAAAATCCCGTGAGGATTTTTGTTACTAAGTTACAAGGAGGTGCACGCGATGCCCAACATCAAGTCCGCGATGAAGAGAGACGAGAAGTCCAAGGAGCTCCGCGCAAAGAACCGCGCAGGCAAGACCGCTCTCAAGACCGTCATGAAGAAGTTTGACGCGGCTGTTGAAGGCGGCGACAAGACCGCTGCAGCGGAGAGCTACAAGGTCGCAGTCAAGGCAGTCGACAAGGCGGCAGGCAAGGGTCTTATCCATAAGAACAACGCCGCTCACAAGAAGTCCGCAATGACCGTCAAGCTCAACAATATGGAGTAATTCTTAAAAAGATTCAAGCCCCGAACTTTCGTTCGGGGCTTTTGTCTAACTATCCTCAGTTTCGTCGGAGGTTTCAATATAAATATCCTCAGCCTTCTGCAGCGCGATACGGAGCGTCTGCGCAGCAGACAGAGCCGATAACCGGCTGCACTCCAAAGCGCATATCGCATCGTCGACCGCGCAGCAGAGCACAGAATACATCTTTTTATAGTCAGCCATGATCTTTCCGCTCCCAAAATAATGCTCATCATCAACAATTGACCAGTATCGCGGTCAATATTTGTCATCAGTGTAGCATAAAATCAAGTCAGTTGCAAGCAATACCGGTCGAAAAATGCTGCTCGGTGGTGAGATAATGGAACAGAAGATCAGGCGTGACCGAAATATGGGCGATAATCTGCGCCGACTGCGCAGGCAAAGCGGGCTGTCGCAGGAAAAGCTTTGCGCCGAGCTTCAGCGCCGCGGCTGCGATATCGGGCGGACTACATATGCCAAATACGAAGCCGGGGAGCTGAACATCCGCACCAGCGTTATCATCGAGCTGAAAAAGCTGTACGGCTGCATCTACGACGACTTTTTTGAAGGCCTCTGACCCATTGGCATGGGGCCGATTCGCATTTGGATAGTGCGTGTCGCTGCTTCGTCAGCCCGACCGGTGACAGCGGCAATTGTCGTTATATTTACTGTCTGTAAGGATATAAGCGGTGTTGGATTTGAATAAACACCTCATCCGTCGGCTCCGCCGACGGATGAGGTGTTATAATATCTCGCTGCCGTAGGGGCGGCCATTGGCCGTCCGCCTGTGAATATTCGCAGCGATGTGAAACAGAACGCGAGTGCAAAATAGACTATTGTCATTATCACCGGTCGGGCTGACGCAAAAAAGATACATTCCGTTCTAAATGCGAATTGCATTTCGGCTGCCGCCGACGGACGAGCAATGCTCGCCCCTACAATAGGTGTTCTAAAATTATGCTGCCGTAGGGGCGGCCATTGGCCGTCCGTCTGTGAAAATTCGCAGCAATGTGAAACAGCACGCGAGTGCAAAATAGAATTATTCCATTATCACTGGTCGGGATATCGCAAAAACGGCTATTTAAAACGAAGCAACGACAGGGAAAAAGCGCGAGTGCAGTAACGACAATTTCCGTTATCACCGGTCGGGCTGACGCAAAAAAGATACATTCCGTTCTAAATGCGAATTG
>CAMJGL010000047.1:0-7264 GCA_946405205.1 uncultured Clostridia bacterium | reverse complement strand
TGGAGATCGACCGCTTCACCGCCGAGCTCATAGGCGACGACATGTGCTTTCTCTACGGCGACGTGCTGTATTCCGAGGAGGCCGTCAGGGTCATCGTCGGCAGCCGCGGCCGTGAGCCGCTGCTGTTCTGCGGCAGCGAAAAAAGCATATGCGCGGTGCTCGTGAGGGACGGGGAGCTTTTCCGCGGGCTTTATCTCGAAATACGCAGGCTGTTCCTCGAGGGAAAGATATCCGAGTGCAAGGGCTGGCAGGTATATCACCTGTACGCGGGTCTGCCGCTCGAGAGCCGCGAAACGGGCCCGTACTATATACTTGTGGACAGCTTCACGCGGGACTTCAACACGCCCGAGGACTACCTTGAATTCACCTCCCGAAAATAATGTGGAATTGCAGGGAGAGCCGTGATATAATGATTTGACGCAGTTTATTCACGGCTTTCCTTTTATGTTTTAGGAGATTATTGTTTATGGCTTCAGATAATAAAGGCGGTCGCTTTCTGCTTGCCGAGCTTATACGGCGCGATTTTATAAAAAAGTACAAGCGGACGACCTTCGGCATGCTTTGGAGCGCGCTTTCTCCCCTGCTCCTGCTGCTGACGATGGACCTTGTTTTCGGCACCTTTTTCGGCCGGAACATGCCGCACTACACCATTTATCTGTTCTGCGGCCTGCTTTTGTTCAACTACTTTTCCTCCGCCACCCGCAGCGCGATGCGCGTGCTGTACGACAACGCGCCTATCTACAGTAAGGTGCCCGTTCCCAAGCACTACTTCCTCATCTCGCACAGCGCCGCGCATTTTATTGATTTCCTCGTTTCTCTGCTCGTGTTTTTCGCGTTCGTCGCCATTGACGGCATCAGCTTCCACTGGCGTTTTCTGTACCTGCTGTTCCCCGTTGTCTGCCTGTATTTCATAAACTTCGGCATCGGGATGTTCCTCAGCACGATATATATTTTCTTCAGGGACGTGAACTACCTCTGGCCGGTCATAACCCGCGTCATCATGTACGCCTCGGCGATATTCTACGATGTGTCCATCCTGCCGGGCATCATGCGCAGGCTGTTAAACTGCAATCCCCTTTATATGTGCATCGACTATTTCCGACAGCTTATCATCCACTCCACCGTTCCCTCCATCTCCTTCCACCTCATTCTCGCCTGCATGGCTGCATTCTGCATGCTCGCGGGCGGATTCACCTACCGCATATGCCGCGATAAGATCGCGCTCTATGTATAAGGAGGCGCCGAATGGAAGACAATAAGGTCCTTGTTCTTGACAATCTTTCCGTGCGCTACCGCAAGGCAAATTCCCGCTCAACAGCGGATATAATTAAGCGTTTTTTCAAAAAAAGCAGCCGCTCCAACGAGTTCTGGGCGCTCAGAAACATCTCCTTCAGCCTCGAAAAGGGCGATATGCTGGGCGTTGTCGGCAAAAACGGCGCCGGCAAATCCACCATGATGAAGGCCATCAGCGGCACCCTGTCCCCCGCCTCGGGCACTATTGAGAAAAAGGGCAGGATCTGCGCCCTGCTCGAGCTGGGCGCGGGCTTCGACCGCGAGATGACCGTCAAGGAAAACGTGTATCTGCGCGGTGCGCTCATGGGCTATTCAAAGGAGTTCATCGACTCCAAATACGATGAGATAATCGATTTCGCGGATATGCGCGAGTTCCAGAACAATCCCTTCCGCACCCTATCCTCGGGCATGAAAAGCCGCATCGCCTTCGCCATCGCGAGCATGGTGGAGCCGGACATCATAATCCTTGACGAGATCTTCGCTGTCGGCGACGGAGATTTCCGCAAGAAAAGCCAGCGGCGCATGCAGGAGATCATCGACTCCGGCGACACTACCGCCCTCATGGTATCGCACTCGCTGCAGACTGTGCGCACGCAGTGCAACAAGGTGCTGTGGCTCGACAAGGGACGCATGGTAATGTTCGGCGACCCCAAGACCGTGTGCGACGCTTACGCGGAGTATCTCAGCACCGGAAAGCTTCCGGAAACGGAGTCGCTGAAGGCAACGGAGAAAAATCCGAAAAATCTTCTGAAAAAAAGCCGCGGCAAGGTACTTGCCGAGATTGCCGTCTATTTCATGCTGTTCTTTGCCGCCGTGCTGGGCTGCTTCGTCTGGTCGCAGTACGATCTGCTCAAATCCTATGTTCTTGCCCGAAATTTAAGCTCCGAGCAGATAACGCAGATCGCCGGGGAATATCACAGTCAGATCGATCAGCTTCTGGGCGCGGATACCTCCCGCTGGGATTACAGCATTTTTGAAGAGGGCGCGGAGCGAATAATAAACGAAGAGGCCAGCTACACCGATATCGCCAAGGAGGTCCTCCTTCAGGCTGGCGACATGAGCCGAGATCAATACAAAAAAGCCCTCGCCGCCGCCGAGATCGAGGCGATAAAGCACTGCTACACGGCGCGGCTGGACGCGCTCGTTCAGGAGATGCGCGAGGAGTTTGAGGCTCAGCCGGAGGGAAAATACCGCAGTCTGATGGTCTATTCCTACCTCAACTGCGACCGCTTTTACGCACTCGAGGAGGACTGCGAAAACGACCTGCAGGAGGTCATAGAGGAGATCCGCTCCATACAGCGCAGGGAGGGCAGCCCGGAGGAGCTCGCCGATCAGGTCTGGAACGCATACAAATCCGAAAAGACCTACCTGCTTTCATACTACTGCATAAAGCTGCGCTGACGCATGGCATAACGGGCAAGGAGCACACCTTGCCCGTTTGTCATGCACCCTTCATCCGGCAATTGACTTTTATTTTATGTTGTTATATTATACTTTCATTGATTTTTAGAGAAGGACAGAGGATTATGACACAGATAAGCGCAAAGGCACCATGGAAAGCCCATCTCGGCGAGGTGCCGTTTACTCTCGATTATTTTGACGGCTCAATGTTTGAAGCCGTCGAAGCCATTGCAAAGAAGTACCCCAACAACGTCGCCTTTGATTTCATGGGCAGATCGACCACCTACAAGGCTCTTATAAAGGAGATCGAGGACTGCGCCAAGGCTCTGAGGACGATAGGCGTGCGCGAGGGCGACAAGGTCACCATCGCAATGCCCAACTGCCCGCAGGCGATCCAGATGTTCTACGCCGTGAATCTCGTCGGCGGCATATGCAACATGATCCACCCCCTCTCGGCGGAAAAGGAGATAGAATTCTATCTCAACGAGTCGGAGTCCGTCACCGCCATCACCCTCGACCAGTTCTACAACAAGTTTGAAAACATCCGCCAGAACACCAAGGTCGTCAATATCATCATCGCAAGCATCAAGGACGAGCTCTCAAAGCCCGTTAAGGCCGGCTACATGCTCACCGAGGGGCGCAAGATACAGAAGATACCCGAGGACGCCCCCGTCATACGCTGGAAGGACTTCCTGCGCCTGGGCAGGCACTGCTTCTATAACTACAAGGTCTCCCGCAAGGGCTCCGACCCCGCCGTTATCCTCTATTCCGGCGGCACCACCGGCACCACAAAGGGCATCCTGCTTTCAAACCGCAACTTCAACGCCCTCGGCCAGCAGGTCATCGCCGCGAACCCCATGTTCCGCGTGGGCGACAAGATGCTCGCGGCAATGCCCCTATTCCACGGCTTCGGCCTCGGCGTATGCGTTCACACCATGCTCTCCCAGGGCGGACGCTGCATCCTCATCCCCCGCTTCACCGCCCAGACCTATGCAAAGCAGATCACAAAATATAAGTGCAACTTCATCGCAGGCGTTCCCACCCTGTACGAGGCGCTGCTCCGCCTGCCCTCCATGGAGAAAGCCGACCTCAGCTCGCTCAAGGGCGTGTTCTCCGGCGGCGACAGTCTTTCCATTGAGCTGAAAAAGAAGTTCGACAAGTTCCTGTACGACCACAACGCGAAGATACAGATACGCGAGGGCTTCGGCCTGACCGAGTGCGTCACCGCCTCCTGCCTCACGCCGCCGCATATGGCAAAGGAAGGCAGCATAGGCCTGCCCTTCCCCGACACCTATTACAAGATAGTCGAGCCCGGCACGGACAGGGAGCTGCCCTACGGCGAGGAGGGTGAGATACTCATCGCAGGCCCCACGGTCATGATGGAGTATATAAACCACCCCGACGAGACCGCCGCGACCCTGCAGAAGCATTCCGACGGCCTGACCTGGATATACACGGGCGACCTCGGCATGATGGACAGCGAGGGCTTCGTATACTTCCGCGGCCGCGCCAAGCGCATGATAATTACCTCCGGCTACAACGTATATCCCGGCCAGCTTGAGAACATTATCGACGCGCACGAATTTGTGCACATGAGCTGCATCATCGGCGTTCCCGACCCCTACAAGATGCAGAAGGTCAAGGCCTTCGTCATGCTCAAGCCCGGCGTCCCCGAAAGCCCCGAGACCAAGGAGGCAATTCTGGCCTACTGCCGCAGGAACATCGCAAAATACGCGATGCCCTATGACATCGAATTCCGCCGTGAGCTGCCCAAGACCCTTGTCGGCAAGGTGGCTTACCGCGTTCTCGAGGAAGAGGAGGCGGAAAAGCGCCGCGCCGCCGAGGAAGCCGGGGAAAAAGACCCCGTTTCGGTATAAATCTTTGTTTTCCGCCCCCGCACCGCTGCATACGGTGCGGGGGCGGAGCTTTTTTGTCGGACGGCTTTGAATTTTATGGCTTGAACAGCGTTTGAACATATGGTATGATTAATTGATTATACCAGCGAGGTGATTACAAATGAAAATAAAACTGCGCAATATACTTCTCATCGCACTTGCCCTGTGCCTGTGCGTAAGTCTGCTGGGCGCCTGCGGCGGAGATGACGCGGACGAGCCTCAGACCACCGATGATATCGGCGGGGGCAAGGCTCCCGACGTGTCCGACGACGGCCCCGTGTCCACGCCCGAGGTTCAGCCGACCATGCTCGGCGAGACCGCCGACGCCGGCGAGGATTATATATCCCGCCTTGTCTTCATCGGCGACAGCACCACCTACGGCCTCAAGGCATATGACGTGCTCCCCGGCTCTCAGGTATGGACCCCCGCCAGCGGCACGCTGGCCCTGTTCAACCAGAGCTTCGCCACCATCGTCTACCCCGAGACCGGACTTGAGCTGCCCATCACCGACGCCATAGAGAGCGCAAAGCCCGAATATGTCGTGCTCACCATCGGCGTCAACGGCGTTTCCATGATGGACGAGACCTCCTTCAAGGCCGAATACACCGCCCTTGTCGAGCGCATCCAGTCCGTGAGCCCCGACACCAGGATCATCTGCAACTCGATCTACCCCGTCGAAGCCTCCTACGAGGCCAAGGATAACGGCATAAACAACGAGGTCATCGACCGCGCAAACGGCTGGATCCTGCAGATCGCAGAGGCCACCGGCACCCATTACGCCGACTCCGCCTCGGTCCTCAAGGGCTCCGACGGCAAGCTCGTTCCCGATTACGGCAACGGCGACGGCATCCATCTGAACGCGACCGGCTTCAACCGTGTGCTGAGCTACCTGCGCACACACGCATATCTGTGACAGAGGTTATACCAATGAAAAAAATCAGTGCAGTACTTCTTATCGTCCTGTCGCTCTGCCTGCTGGGCGCCTGCGGCGGCGATGACGTCAAGGATCCCGGCATGGAGGCCGTCGCCTCCGCAGTGTTCGGTTCCATCGACACCGAAGATATGGCCCAGATACCCGACACCTATGTCGAAGGCATGATGAAGATACCCCTCGACGGCTACGTTTCCCGCAACACGATAATCTCCTCCACCGGCACCAGCATCGACGAATACGGCATTTTCCAGGGCAAGGACGAGGCTCAGACAGCCGAGCTCAAGGCCGCGCTCGAGGATTATCTCGAGTACCGTATGGAGCTGTGGATGGACGAGTATCTGCCGGAGGAAAAGCCCAAGCTCGCAAACGCGGAAGTATGGAGCGAGGGCAACTATGTTATGTACGCGATACTCGATGATGCCGAGCGCGAGGCCGTTTACAAAGCCTTTACCGGCTGCTTCGAGGGCTGAGAGTATGAAGCTTATCTGGCACGGACACGCCTGCTTTGAGCTGCGACTCAGCTCCGGCAGCGTCGTCTTTGACCCATATTGCCCGGGCTCCGTTCCGGGTCTGAGTCTGCCTGAGCTGAGCGCCGACGCGGTCATATGCAGCCACGGTCACAGCGACCACTGCTGCGCCGGAGCCGTTAAGCTCAGCGGCAGGGAGCCGGGATTCAAAGTCACTCAGATTCCCACCTTTCATGACGAGCAGCGCGGAAGGCTCCGCGGCGGGAACCTCTGCACGGTCATCGAGGGCGACGGTCTGCGCATCGCGCATCTGGGCGATCTGGGGCATTCCCTCAGCGGGGACGAGCTCAGCCGCTTCGGAAGGCTCGACCTGCTCATGATACCCGTGGGCGGCGTGTATACCGTTGATGCGGCTCAGGCCAAGGAGCTTGTCGAGGCTCTCAGGCCGCGCATCACCGTTCCCATGCACTATAAATGCGCATCATCGGGGCTGAGGAATGTGGCTCCCGTCGAGGATTTTCTCAGGCTCTGGCCGGTAGAGGATATCAGGCTTCTCAATGGCTCAGAGTATGAAACGACGGCCCCCGAAAATGTAAAAATTCTTGTTTTTTCGCTTTAGCTGTTGCATATGCCACCGGTATTTTTCCATAATCCGTTTATACTGTATTTGGCTTAAAATAATTATTAAGGAGGATAAAATAATGCCCGATTTAAAAGGAACAAAGACCGAGAAGAATCTGTGGGAAGCTTTCGCAGGCGAGAGCATGGCCCGCAATAAGTATACCTATTTTGCATCCAAGGCTAAGAAGGACGGCTATCAGCAGATAGCTGCGATTTTTGAGGAGACCGCAGGCAACGAGAAGGAGCACGCCAAGATCTGGTTCAAGCTTCTGTGCGGCGGTTCCATCCCCTCCACCGAGGAGAACCTCCTCGCTGCCGCGACCGGCGAGATGGAGGAGTGGACGGATATGTACGCCCGCATGGCAAAGGAAGCCGAGGAAGAGGGCTTTAAGGATATCGCCCAGCTTTTCAGGTCTGTCGGCGCCATTGAGAAGGAGCATGAGGAGCGCTACCGCGCACTTCTTTCCAACGTCAAGGACGGCAGCGTGTTCGAGAAGAAGGAAAAGGTCATCTGGATCTGCCGCAACTGCGGACACATCCACGAGGGTCCCGTCGCTCCCGAAATGTGCCCCACCTGCGCACATCCCCAGGCTTACTTTGAGCTGAGAGTGATAAACTACTGAGTTTTCCTGATAAAGCAAAAGCCTCCGCAC
>CAMJGL010000046.1:0-7936 GCA_946405205.1 uncultured Clostridia bacterium | reverse complement strand
TGCACCGTTTTTAGCACCGATTGGTGTAAATTTGGTGTAAAGAGGTAAATTTATTTGATTTTGAAAGTCCCGAAACCCGCATAAACACTGGGTTTTTCTTACTTGTCGTTCGGTAAGGACTTCATTGTAGGGAACAGGATG
The DNA here is from genome assembly GCA_946405205.1 of uncultured Clostridia bacterium. GTDB lineage: Bacteria > Bacillota > Clostridia > Oscillospirales > Oscillospiraceae > F23-B02. The sequence continues at coordinate 7,795 of CAMJGL010000046.1, read as the reverse complement.
ACGTCGCGGATGGAGTTCATGCCGGTCAGGAGCATCACGCAGCGGTCGATGCCGATGCCGAGGCCGCCCGTGGGAGGCATGCCGTACTCAAGGGCGTTGATGAAATCATCGTCCATCATGCCGGCCTCGTCGTCGCCCTTATCGCGGAGCTCGACCTGCTTGAGGAAGCGTCCCTTCTGGTCGATGGGGTCATTGAGCTCGGAGAAGGCGTTGCCCATCTCGCTGCGGCATATGAACAGCTCAAAGCGCTCGGTGAGCCTGGGATCCTTGGGTGAACGCTTGGCCAGAGGCGACACGTCCACGGGGTGCATGGTGATGAAGGTCGGCTGGATGAGCTTTTCCTCAACGAGCTGGTCAAAGGTCTCGTACAGGGCGTGACCCCAGGTCGGCTCGACCTTTTCCATGTCAACTCCGGCGTCCTTCGCCGCGGCGACAGCCGCCTCGTCGCCCTCAATCGCCATGAAGTCAACGCCGACATATTTCTTGACGGCCTCCGCCATCGTAAGACGCTCCCAGCCGGGGGTCAGGTCGATATCCTGCTCCTGCCAGCGGCACTTATAGGTGCCGAGAATGCTCATCGCGGCGCCGGACAGCAGATCCTCGAACAGGTCCATCATGTCGTTGAAGTCGGCATAGGCCTGATAAAGCTCAACGGTCGTGAACTCGGGGTTGTGCTTTGTGTCCATGCCCTCGTTGCGGAAGATGCGGCCGATCTCATACACACGCTCGATGCCGCCGACGATAAGGCGCTTGAGGTTTAGCTCGGTTGCGATACGCAGGAACATATCGATATCCAGCGTATTGTGGTGGGTTATAAAGGGTCTGGCAGTCGCGCCGCCGGAAATGGTGTTGAGAACAGGAGTCTCGACCTCCATATAGCCGCGTCCGTCAAGGAAGGAGCGCACATAGCTTATGAACTTCGAGCGTATCTCAAAATTGCGGCGGCTTGAGTCGCTCATGATGAGATCGACATAGCGCTGGCGGTACTTGAGCTCGGTGTTGGTCATGCCGTGGAACTTCTCCGGCAGAGGGCGCAGGCTCTTTGAAAGGAGAGTGACTGCCTCGACGTGAACGGAGATCTCCTCGGTCTTTGTTTTGAAAACGTAGCCGGATACGCCGATAATGTCGCCGATATCGTACTTGCGGAAGTCGGCAAACTCCTGCTCGGTCACAGCATCCTTGCGGATGTATAGCTGGATCTGGCCGCGGTCATCCTTTATGTGGCAGAATATGGCCTTGCCCATTCCGCGCTTGGACATGATGCGTCCCGCGACCTGCACGTTCTTCTGCTCAAAGGCCTCATAGTCGGCCTTTATCTCCGCGGAATACGCGCTTCTTACAAATCTGGTCTGCTGGAAGGGGTCTCTCCCCTCCTCCTGAAGGTTCTTCAGCTTATCGCGGCGGATCCGGAGGAGCTCACCGAGGTCCTGCTCCTGTACTGCCGCTTCGTTAGTATTATTCTCGCTCATACACATTCCCCGATCAGTTATTTTCCACGGAAATAATTTCAAAATGCAGCGTTCCTGCGGGTGCGTCAACATCTATCTTATCGCCCGCGACATGGCCGTAAAGGCCTCTGCCGAAGGGGGAGTCATCGGAGACGCGGCCGGCCATGGGGTCTGCCTCCTGAGAGCCGACGATGGTATATTCGTCCTCATATCCCTCGTCGAGGTCGCGCACCTTGACGACGCTGCCGAGGGTAACGGTGCCTTTTCCTGCTCCGGTGTCAATCTTTTCAACTATTTCGGCATTATCAATAAGGTTTTTGATCTCCGCTATCTTGGAATACAGCTTGCCCTGCTCGGTTTTGGCCTCATCATATTCGCTGTTTTCGGAAAGGTCGCCGAAGCTGCGGGCTTCCTTGATCTGCTCGGATACCTCTTTGGCCTTATCGGTCTCAAGATACTGGAGTTCTGCTTTCAGAGCGTCGTACCGCTCCTGACTCATTTTAAATCTGCTTTCGGTAGCCATGTTTAGCTCTCCTTTATTTAAAATCCTATATTTGAATGCCGCTGAGCTATTTCAGCGCCTTTATCGCAGCGTTCAGCTGGACCTGGGGATCCTCGTTGGTATTGACAGCCTCGATATCCGGCTTTATGCCGCCGGCCTCGGAGAGATCGACCCTGTCCGGAGTGAGATACTTGTGGGTGGAAATATGCACCGCGCCGCCGTTTGAAAGCTCAAGCGTTATCTGGCTTCTGGCCTTGCCGGTGGTATGCTCGCCCACGATGGTCGCCCAGTCATACTCCTGAAGCGCAGCTGCGAAGAACTCCGCAGCGCTGTAGGTGTTGGCGTTGACGAGCACCGCCATCTTGCCGCTGAGACAAATCTTGTCCGAGGTCTTGACCGTCTCGTTGCCCTGCTTATCGACGCTGATGAAAATATTGCCGTCGGGAAGCAGATAGTCAAGCAGCGAAACGAGCTCGCTGAGCAGTCCGCCGGGATTGTTGCGAACATCAAATATGAACGACGTCGCGCCCTCGGCAACAAGCCTTTCTATCGCGTTTATCGTGCCCTCACTGCTGCCGGCCTCAAAGTTGGCTATCTTGATGTAGCCGATATTCCCGTCAAGCATCCTCGAGGAGACCGGGTCCTTGTAGATGATCTCGCACGCAACGGTGACCTTTACCTCGTTGCCCTTTTTATCGGACACGACCATCGGAAAGTCCTTGTTGAGCTTGGAGCGGATCAGCTCCTGTATCTCGCTGAGCGACATATCCGCCACGGCCTGCCCGTCAACGGATACGATGAGCTGTCCCGCCGTAAGTCCGGCAGCTTCCGCCGGCGTTCCGGAATCGACCGAGAAGATCTCAAACTCCCCGCTGTCATTCTGCTTGACGCTTATGCCGATGCCCGCATACTCATTTGCGGAGGAAAGCTTATAAGCGGCATATTCCTCGGGGCTCATATAGTAGCTCCACTTATCGTTGATGCTCCTGACCATTGCCGCTGCGGCGGCGTCAAAAAGAGCGTCATCATCGACGCTTCCTATATAGTTCTCGTTAATGATCTTTTCTATCTCGACATACGCTTTGGCGTCGTCAAAATACTGCTTTGAGCCGATGCCGCCGATGGTGAGCACATATGTCACGCCTGCGGTGAGCGCCGCTATCACAAGACACGCTATTATAAGATGAATGAGCTTGAATTTTTTGTTGAAAAACGAACCCTTCGGCTTCTTCAAGGCATTTTCTCCTTTCGGGATAAGCATTTGCGGGGCTTATGCGCAGGCGGCTGTGACCTGCGCTTAAACAGCACGTTTGACTGGCGATCAGATACGATCGCCAGTCAAGCTGCTATTTCCGCCGTTTCAGTTCATATTACGCCGTCTGTCTCCCGCGGGGGCCTACATCCCTACGGGTATCACCGTCAGCACGAGGCTGAGTATCATGGACAGCACAAGAATAACGGCAAGTATCGATACTACAAGTCTTCTGTTCATCACGCGCTCCTCATACCTTGAGGTAATTTCTGATGGCGATAACGCCGCCGACCGCACCGACCAGTATGCCCACGGCAAGGAAGGTCACAAGCACAAAGGGCCATACCTGCGCAAAGGGCACGATCTCCACGAAGGATATGCCGAGGCTCTGTACTATCTTGGCCTCAAGCGCGGCATACAGCCCCCACTGGGCGAGGAACGCAAGACCGCCGCCGAGAACACCGAGAACGAGTCCCTCAACAATAAACGGGCAGCGAATGAAGCTGTTGGAGGCGCCGACCATCTTCATGATGGCGATCTCCTCGCGTCTGCCGTAGGTGGCAAGCTTAATGGTATTGCTCATTATAAACAGCGACACAAAGCCGAGTATGACTATAAGGGCAAGGGACACGATGCTGATCACATTACGGACAGAGATGAACTTATCCGCAAACTCGGTGGGCGCGTTGACCTTTGCGATGCCGTCGATGCTCTCTATCTCCGCCTTTGTCTCATCCATAAGGCTGAGGTCGATGAGCTGGATGGAGAAACGGTGGCGGAACACCTCGTCGTCTATTCCCTCCATGAGGCTCTCGTCATACTTTTCCATGAAACTGTTCCTTGCCTCGCTCCGGCTGACAAAATCAACGCTTGCCACGTTGTCCAGCGCCGAGAGCTTGGTCTGCAGCTTTGCGGAGGCCTCCTGTGCGGTCATATCCTCATCGACATAGGCAAGTATCTGGTTCTGGTCGCCTATATCGTCGATTATCTGATTTATGTTGATATCCAGCAGTGTGAAGCTGCCCATGACGATCAGGCAGGCGATTATTATCGTGACTGAGGCGAAGGACATAAAGCCATGCGTAAATATATTGCGGAAGCCCTCGCCTATAAGATATCCGTATCTATTCAACTTCATAGCTGTAATACCCGTCCATTCCGTCACTGATCAGACGTCCTCCGTCGATGGCGATAACGCGCTTTGAGAAAGCGTTGACCAGTTCCTTTTCGTGAGTTACCACCAGAATGGTAGTTCCCATCTCGTTTATCTTCTCAAGCAGGAGCATGAGCTCAAGACTGCGCACCGGGTCAAGGTTTCCGGTCGGCTCATCGGCAATTATCATGGTGGGATTGTTGACAAGAGCCCTTGCGATGGCAACACGCTGCTGCTCGCCGCCGGAAAGCTCCGCCGGCAGGCGCTTCTCGCGTCCTTCAAGTCCGACAAGCTCGAGCACCTTGGGCACCCTGGCCCTTATCTCCTTGCTCGACGCGCCGACAACGCGCATTGCAAAGGCGACGTTATCATACACCGTCATCTTGTCGATAAGGCGGAAGTCCTGGAAAATAACGCCGAGGGTCCTGCGCATCTGAGGCATCCTGCGGCGCTTGAGCTTGACCGTGTTGAAGCCGTTTACGATGACTTCGCCGTCAGAGGGCATGATCTCGCCGGTGAGGAGCTTTATGATGGTGGTCTTGCCGGAGCCGGAGGGACCGACGAGAAAAGCAAACTCACCCTCGCTGATCGTCAGGCTTACGTTATCAAGAGCGGCGACGTCGCTGTTTTCGTAAACCATAGTTACGTTGTTCATTTGAACCATTGGGTTTTCCTCCTGAGGATTTTGGGGCAGCCTCCCTGTCTGTTCTTATCGGCCGTTATTGCCGACGGAGTCCAGATACTGCTTGACCATCATTGCGACCTTGAACACTATCGCATGGTCAAATTCACGCAGGTCAAGGCCGGTGATCTTCTTGATCTTCTCAAGCCGGTAGACCAGAGTATTGCGGTGGACATACAGCTTGCGGCTCGTTTCGGAAACGTTGAGGTTATTCTCGAAGAATTTGTTTATGGTCTCAAGAGTATCCTCGTCGAGCGTCTCAAGGGGATTCTTCTTGAAGACCTCGTTGAGAAACATTTCGCAAAGCGTTGTGGGAAGCTGATATATAATGCGGCCGATGCCGAGATTCTCATAGCTGATGATGGTCTTCTCCGAGTCGAACACACGGCCGACGTCGATGGCGATCTGAGCCTCCTTATAGCGGTCGGCAAGCTCGCGCAGATGGCGCGCCGTCGTTCCGATGCCGATTATGCATTTTATCTGCAGCTCGGTTTTGAGAACGGTCTCGATGCTCTCTGCAATGGCCTTCACCTCTTCGCTGTTGTCGCCGCCGGGCAGCTCCTTGATGACGACGATATCCGTCTCGTTTATGCTGATGACAAAATCATGCTGCTTGTCGGGGAACAGGCTCTGCAGGACTTCAACACTCGTAACGTCGGAGCGGTCGACCTGCCGTATCAGCAGAAGAGCGCGCGGCACGTCGGGAGCAAAATGGAGCTCCTTTGTTCTGACATAGACGTCTCCGGGGAGAATATTGTCGGAAATTATGTTCTTGAGGAACGCGGCCTTGTTGTACTTTTCCTCGTAATTGGTCTTGGCCTCGTTAAAGGCGACCGCGGCCATCATGCAGCTCACCTTTGCCATCTCGTCGCAGCCTTCGACAAACACTGCGTAGTCGAATTTGCCGCTGCTGCTTCCGAGGATCTTATATGTGCGCAGGCCGCTGACAAGCACAGGCTCGGACGCATCATAGTTTACGCTCTGGAAGTCATCGAGACGCGAGCCGATCATGGGAAGCTCGCTGCATGTGATAACAAAGCCCTGATCGTCGATGACGCCAATGCATCTGTCGGTTGCCTCTTTAATCTGGATAATTACGCTTTGAAATATTCTGCTGGACATGGCAGTTCCTCCCCTGAAAGCTATGGGTAATTTAACGATAATTGTTCAATTTAGCTTTCTACATAATAATACTTTTTTGTGCGTTTTTCAATAGAATAATGTTTAAAAATTGTGGACTTTTTAAAAAAATTCTAATTAATTTGCTAAAAGCACCAAATATTAGGGGAGATTTTTTGTTATTTTTTCTTCATCACACTGCACAATTCATTTTGTTCCAAAGCCCGAAAACCGCCCGGCAAAAGGGTCTCATCCAGCTTCAGGCCCCCTATTGACAGCCGTTTGAGCTCCGTGACGGGCTTTCCGCGGGAGGCGAGCATACGCTTTACCTGATGGTACTTTCCTTCCATGACCTCCACAAGACAGCTCCCGTCCGGCAGCGGCTTCAGACCTGCGGGCAGGCATTTAGTGCCGTCGCCGAGGGTAAGTCCCTCCGCAAAGGCGGCGACATCCGTCCCGTCAACGGGCGCTTCCGTCCGTGCATGATAGACCTTAACTATCCCCGATTTCGGAGATATCACCCGATGGGCAAAATCGCCGTCATTCGTGAGGAGCAGAAGCCCCGTCGTATCCTTGTCCAGCCTTCCGACCGGGAACAGGCCCATTTTCCTCATCTCCGGCGTCACGAGATCCAGGACAGTTTTTTGCCTGCCGTCATCTGTTGCCGACAGAACTCCGGCAGGCTTGTTCATCATATAATAATGGTATTTTGCATATTCAATTTTAGTACCGTCAAGGTACACCTGCGCCTTATACGGGTCAAGCTTCAGCTCCGGCGACTCGGCTGCGGTGCTGTCAACGGAGACTCTGCCGCTCCGTATGAGCTGCCTTATTTCCTTTCGGGAGGCGATCCCGCACTCGGATAAAAGCTTGTCCAGTCTCATTATTGGCATAAAATCACCTTAATGATTATAACATAAAGTATAGGAAATTTGAATAGGAAAAGGCTATATTACGGATATGTTTACAAAATGTTTAAAGCTGACGAAAAAACGCGCTGTCATATTCCTCATAATACTCGGCATAGTTCTGGCCGCGGCCGTCATTCTGTGCTCCTATCCGCGCAGCTTTTTCAGCAGCGGAGAGATGCTGAACGTAGCGAGTCAGGATGGACGGCAGAAGTATCTGAGCGGCTATGGCTGGGAGGTAGACCTTTCCAGCGAGGAGAGCCGAACCGTGCTTCTGCCCAAGGAGTTCGAGGGAGCTCTGGCCGAATACGGTCAAATGCAGACCGAGCAGGGCTATGACTTTGTATCCTACGCCGGGCTTGAGTGCACGCAGTATACATATGTTGTCACCAACTATGAGGGCAGCAGCTCAACGGTCTATGCAACGCTCTATGTCAAAAGCGCGAGGGTCATCGGCGGAGACATTCACTCCGCCGCCATCGACGGGTTCATGCACGGCATAAGATAAGCCGCCGCGAAAAGAGGCTATATTCTTTCCCTCATAAATAAAAAAAGAGCAGCGATTGCTGCTCTTTTTTATTCTGTTTGATTACTCGTTGATCGCGATAACAACGCCGGAACCGACAGTGCGGCCACCCTCACGGATAGCGAAACGCAGGCCGTTCTCGATTGCGATCGGGGTGATCAGCTCAACGTCCATGTCGACGTTGTCGCCGGGCATGCACATCTCA
>CAMJGL010000045.1:0-8648 GCA_946405205.1 uncultured Clostridia bacterium | reverse complement strand
AGCATGCCCTTATAGGGCTGGTGCATGCCACCCGTTTTACGGGTGGTCATGACTTTACACAGAACCGAAAATGAGAGCATCAACAGTACTTTGATGTGCAAAAAATTCCGAACGCTTTTGCATTCGGAATTTTTAATTTGTGACCATGTGGACATACATATAACAGATCATATGCCCGGCTGTTGACCTGCACCGTGTTTCCGTTTGTCCGCCGAGTGTATCTTTACAAAAGCGCAAAAACAAAGTATCATATAATGAAATGAATGAAATGCAAAAGGAGGGAGCAGCATGGAAAGACTGACGGATCTTGAGATCGCTCAGCGCTGCACCATGAGCCCTGTTGCGGATATAGCCCGGAAAGCGGGAATTGACGAAAAATACCTTGAGCAGTACGGGAAGTATAAGGCCAAGATAGACCTCGGCTATCTCAAGGAGCGCGGCAAAAAACGCGGCAAGCTTATACTTGTCACCGCCATAACGCCAACGCCCGCCGGAGAGGGCAAGACAACGATGTCCATCGGCCTTGCCGATGCTCTGCGTCGCATCGGCCTTGATTCAGCCGCTGCTCTGCGCGAGCCTTCGCTTGGGCCGGTGTTCGGGCTGAAGGGAGGCGCCTGCGGCGGGGGCTATGCGCAGGTGGTGCCCATGGAGGACATAAACCTGCATTTTACCGGCGATATCCATGCCATCGGCGCTGCGAACAATCTCCTTGCCGCCATGCTGGATAACCACATCCTGCAGGGGAACGAGCTCGGCATAGATATAAACAATATCACATGGAAGCGCTGCCTTGATATGAACGACCGCCAGCTCCGCTTCATAGTTGACGGTCTGGGCGGCGATATGGACGGAGTTGAGCGGCATGACGGCTTTGATATCACCGTCGCAAGCGAGATCATGGCCATACTCTGCCTCGCCGAGTCCCTGCCTGATCTGAAGGAGCGCATTTCACGCATCGTCGTGGGCTACGACCGCGACGGCAAGCCGGTGACCTGCCGTCAGCTCAAGGCTCAGGGAGCGATGACGGCTCTGCTGAAGGATGCCGTAAAGCCCAACCTTGTGCAGACTCTTGAGGGCACCCCCGCGTTTGTCCACGGCGGGCCCTTTGCAAACATAGCCCACGGCTGCAGCTCGGTGCTTGGGACAAAAATGGCGCTGAGCTCCGCCGACTACGTCGTGACGGAGGCAGGCTTCGGCGCTGACCTCGGCGCGGAAAAATTCCTCGATATCAAATGCCGCTCGGATGGGCTCGTCCCATCGGCGGTTGTCGTCGTTGCGACGGTAAGAGCCCTGAAAATGCACGGCGGCAGAGCGAAAAACGAGCTGAACATCGAGGATATTGACGTACTCGAAAAGGGCATGCCGAACCTCATGCGCCATGTTAAAAATATAAAAGACGTATACGGACTGCCCTGCGTTGTGGCGATAAACCGCTTCCCGACGGATACCGAGGGTGAGATCGAGGCCATCACCCGAGCCTGCGCGCAGCTCGGCGTCAAGGCTGTGTTGTCCGAGGCATGGGCAAAGGGCGGCGCGGGCGCCGTGGAGCTTGCCGAAGAAACGGTCAGACTATGCAGTGAGGAGAAAGCGGATTTCCGATACTGCTATGAGCTTGACTGCGGCATAGAGGATAAGCTAAATGCCGTTGTGACAAAAATCTACGGCGGCAGCGGAGCAGTGCTCACGCCCGAGGCAAGGGCACAAACAGAGCACCTAACCGAGCTGGGCTTCGGGAAGCTGCCCGTATGCATAGCAAAGACGCAGAGCAGCTTCAGTGACGATCCCAATAAACTCGGTGCGCCTGAGGATTTCACCGTCACGATAAGAAACGTAAAGGTTTCCGCCGGCGCGGGCTTTATCGTAGCGCTGGCGGGGAATATAATGACGATGCCGGGGCTTCCTAAGCGGCCTGCCGCCGAGGGCATCGATATAGACGAAAACGGAAGGATAACAGGACTGTTTTAATGAATTTTGACCGCATGCTGGCCTACACGGAGGCCCTGAGCAGGAATAACGACCGCACATGGTTTCACGATAACCATAAGCAATACGAGGAAGCGCGGGAGGATTTTCTCATGCTTCTGGACATCATGAAATTCGTCATCGCGCAGGAGGCGCCGGCGATAGGCGAGAGCCTCATATTTGAGAACCCGAAAAACTTCATGTATCGCATCCCGCGCGATATGCGCTACAGCATGGGCAAGGAGCCGTATAACCCCTCCTTCAGAGCCTATTTTTCTCCGCACAAGAAGAATTTTCTCCCCCTGAGCTACTTCTTGTACGTAAGCCATGAACGCTGCTTCATCGAGGGCGGCGCATGGCCGTGGGAGCCGAAGGATCTGACGCGGCTGCGCGAGCATATCATGTATAACTACGAGGAGCTTGACGATATAGTGCGGGAAAACGGCATAGTCATGCAGGGCAAGAGCCTAAAGCGCGTGCCGCGGGGCTACGACCCCGGGCACCCCGCCGCAGAGTGGATGAAGCATAAGTATTATACCGCCGAGCAGGACTTCTCGCCGGAGGACATGTCGAGCTTTGAAAGCTTCACCGAGGCCGCCGCAAAGGCCATCCGCCGCTTCGAGCCCCTGCGCCTGTACCTGAGCGCCGCATTCAGCGCGGAGCCGCTTGATGAAGAATACTGATAAAAAACGCTCCCCTACAGAGCCGCGGGATAAGAAAGCATTACGGGACGGGCAATGTCCGTCCGCGGACGAGCGATGCTCGCCCCTACACGCGCTTATCTAAAACACCCGTCTGTAAGGGAGCATTTTTATCAAGATTATCTTATATCGTAAATGTTTCGCCGAAGGGGTAGGGGCTGCCTTTTACCTCGGTCATCCAGCCTGTAATACCCGCAATGTCCGTCACCACCAGGCCGGAAAGCCTTGCTATGCCGCAGCTTTTAAGCTCCGGACAAAGCGGTACCGTCGGGCCGACGACTATGGTCTGAGCAGATCTGGACAGCTCGAGCAGCCTCGGCATGGTCTTGTTCACGGCGGCGCTGCCGGTGATTATGACCATATCGCACCCGGGCAGGATATACTCGCAGGCCGAGTCCGGATAATCGCCCTCATGGGGCTCTCTATCCATTATGTAAACCTTTTCGGCGCCCGTCAGCGCATCAGGATGAAGCTTAAGATGCCCGATGAGGGCAATTTTTTTGCCCTCGGTCTCCATGCCTGCGGTGACGCGTCGATTGTAATCGTCACGGCAGCCGAGGCTGTCCATCCGCGACGGTGAGTTGTAGTATGCGTTTATGACGGCCATGCCCTCCGAGGCTTCCTCCATGTTCCATGACATGACCGCCTGCGCGGCAGCGGATGCCTCCATGCCCTCGAGGGCGGGGAAGAGCCTTTTTATACTCTGACCGGCGGTGCGCATGGCAATGCCGAAGCCGCCGTTATCAAGCTCCGCGCCCGTCCACGCCTTGCCGTGAATTATGCGGCGGACCCTGATACCGCTGGGTATACCGTTCATCAGAATGTCATAGTATTCCTTCATGGGATCACCTCGCGGATATTATATCACAGCTTGCGCAGTCACAGCAAGTAATGTTATAATGTGCGTAAATAACAGAGGTGATATTGTGTTTTTTGATACCCATGCGCATTACGACAGCGGCGCGTTCAACGCCGACCGCTATGAGATACTCGACTCCATGCCCTCCGGCGGTGTGGGGCTCATCGTAAATCCGGGCTGCGACCTTGAAAGCAGCAGGACCGCCGTAGCCCTTGCCGAGCGGTACGAATTCGTGTACGCCGCCGTGGGCTGGCATCCGGAGGATATAGATAAGCTCTCCGACGCGGCCTTTGCCGAGCTTGAGAAGCTCGCGGAGCACCCCAAGTGCGTCGCGATAGGCGAGATCGGCCTTGATTATTACTGGGACGCAAGCCATAAGGACGAGCAGAAGAGCCTGTTTCGCCGCCAGATAGAGCTTGCGCTGCGCCTTGACAAGCCCGTTATCGTCCATGACAGGGAGGCTCACGGGGACAGTCTGGAAATCGTGCTCGGCTACCCCGGCCTGCGCGGAGTGTTCCACTGCTACTCGGGAAGCTGTGAGATGGCGTCGGAGCTTTTAAAGCGCGGCTGGTATCTGGGTTTTGACGGCCCCATAACCTATAAAAACGCCCGCAGGGCGCTGGAGGTTCTGGAGCTGTGCCCCACGGACAGGATAGTTATCGAGACCGACAGCCCGTACCTTACGCCCGTACCCAACCGCGGCAAGCGCAACGACTCGCGGCAGCTTAAGTATGTTGTTGAGAAGATCGCCGAGGTCAAGGGCCTGAGCCCCGCCGAGGCGGAGGAGATAACGTTTGAAAACGGAAAACGGCTTTACGGAATAGGAGAAGCTGATGTACAGGCCTGAGATAATATTGAAGGGAGCCCCCAATGCCCGCGACCTGGGCGGTATCAAAACCTCCGACGGCAGAGTGCTTAGGAAAAACCGCCTCATACGCAGCGGGATGCTCTCCCGCCTGACCGACTCCGACGTCGAATACCTGAAGACCGCGGGGCTAAGCACCGTCGTGGACTTTCGCACCTCGGCCGAGCGCATACAAAAGCCCGACCGCGTGATCGAGGGCGTGAGCTATATCATATGTCCCATGATGGAGGATAAGACCGAGGGCATAACGAGGGACAAGCCGGAGACCGCGGACGAGGAGGCCGAGCGCACCGTCGCAATGGCACGCCGCCTCATGAGCAGATCCGTGGACGACGGCAGCGAGCAGATGCGCTCACTGTATCCGATACTCGTCACTATGGAGCACTCCGTGCGGCACTATCGCAGGTTTTTCGAGGTACTTCTCGAACATGAGAATGGTGCGCTGCTGTATCACTGCACCATGGGCAAGGACAGGGTAGGCGTCGCCACCGCGCTTATTCTGAGCGCACTCGGAGTGCCGCGTGAGGCCATAGTCGCGGATTACATGATAACAAAGGAGCGTTGTGCGCCCGGGACAAAGATACTCATTGAAAACTGCCGCAAGTACACCGACGACGAAAAGGTACTGGAATTCATAGCCTGGCTTGACACGGTGCGCGAGGATTTCATCGGCGCCGCCTTCGATGCGATAGACGAGGAATACGGCGGCATGGACGCCTTCCTGCGCAGTGAAATGGCGCTGGACGACGAAAAGCTTGAGAGGCTGAGAGCGCTGTATCTTGAATGAAAGAATAACCACCGGCTGAACCGGTGGTTATTCTTTCGCTTATGAAACGTGGTCAATAAATTCCTTGAACTCGCCGCTTGATGTGCGAAATACCACATTGTCCACGACAAGATAATTATCCCCGATAAGATAGCTCGACCAATTGCCGCCGTTGTCTTCAATAATTATCCGGTACGACCAACCGCCTGTTTCGACCGGCAGGCGGCCGTAAACATATTTCCAGTGCAAGTCGTTGAGCTTTGCTGCGGCTTCCTCCAGCTCATCGCCGGAAAACTGATATTCCTCGCCGGTAGTACCGTTTTGGACGGAAATGTATTTAATATCGGTCACATCCAGCTCGAACACATTTTTGCTAAGCTGCGCGAACGGGTCATCCATGCTTGATGCGGCAAGGATCAGCAAAATGAGCTTAAATATTATGTAAACCAATATAAGCGCACCTAATACGATAAGTGTCCTGCTTAGCTTTTTGCTTTTCATAAAGGCTCCTTTCCAAAAAGACCAAACTGCCGCTGTAATCCCCTTAAATATACCGTTGCTTGAATTATTTGTCAATGAAACATTGGCGAATCCAGCAATTATATTAGCGGCTCAGGAGAAATATGCATACGGTTTTTGCATAAAAAATCAAAAGGAGGAACCACTGATTCAGCAGTTCCTCTCTTGAAATGTTTTATTAATCCTCCAGAATCTCGGAGTAGCATTCTGCGTTGAGACAGTCGGACAAACCCGTCAAAATGCTCCGCATAGAGTGATCTTCATAGTCTGCGGAGGGCATGGCAAAGGTCTTGCTGTTCGGCGCTTGTATATCATACGACAGCATAACGCGGACCGAGGTGCCCATATCTGCGCCGCGGCTCTCAACGATTATCGTGCCCTTGTGCAGCTCGGCTATGCCCCTTACCACGGCAAGCCCGATACCCGAGCCCTGAGCCAGTCTGAGGTTCACATCGTAGCGGTAGCGGTCAAAGACGCGGGACAGCTCCTCCCGGGGGATGCCGCTGCCGTCGTCGTCAACGGCGATGATGAGATTGGAGCCGGTTTTGAGCAGAGATACGCTGATCCTGCCGTTCTGGCGGCTGTGGCTGATGCTGTTGGAGATAAGGTTGAGAAGAAGCTGCTGGATAAGCGCTCTGTCGGCGATGATCCTCGTGTGAGGCTCGGCGTTGAAGCTGATTCGAACATCCTGCTTATCCATGATCGTATTTAACGTATCGATAGTGCTGCGGCAAAGCTCGTTGATGTCAACAGGCTCGGGGCAGAAGGGCAGCGTACCGTCGGCAAGGCCGGAAAGCGTATTATAATTGTCTATAGTGCGTTTTATTCTGTAATAGCTGCGGTTAAGGCTGCACACATATTCAAGCAGCTTATCGTTGCCCTCATTCTCCGCGAGGATAGAGATGCAGGCAGAGGAGAATTTGATATTGGACATGGAGGATTTCAGGCTTGAGAATACGGCCGAAAACTCACCTATGGCGTTATCTTGACAGCTCAGGACGAATATTTTATAGTTTTCAACGACCGAGACCTTTACTATGCAGCTTTTTCTGCCGACAAAAGCGGTAGTGATAAACCGCTGCGCCTGATTGTTCGATATGTGTGACGGCATGAGCATATCCAGCGGCTTTCCGGTATAGTCGTTTCCGGCGAGGTTTACTGCATCGCTGTTCATGAATATTATTTTTCCCCGGCGTGAGACGATGACCGGCTGATCGAGCATTGAAAACGCGGCGGAGAGAAGATCTGTGTCAGACATTGGAATTCACCTCGAATGATATTTCGACTTCATTTTATCAAAAACAAGCAAATTATACAATAGCGGCTTTAAAAACGGCCGCTTTTTAAACGATATTTGGATGTATCGAAATATTGATTTTTGAGTATAGTATATGTTACAATTGTATCAAATCACCAGTAATGATTTCCAAGTAATTAACTAAATGGAGGAATATAAAATGATCAAAGTTGCAATCAATGGCTTCGGACGCATCGGCCGTCTGGCATTCAGAGCGGGCATCGTTGCCGACGATATCGAGATCGTCGCAATAAACGCTCCTGACAAGACCCCCGCACAGCTTGCATACACCGTCAAGTACGACTCCGTACATCGCCGCTTCAACGGCACCGTCGAGTATGACGACAACTCCATCACCGTAAACGGCAAGCGCGTCGCAGTAGTCGGCAACCGCAACCCCGCGGAGCTGCCCTGGGGCGAGATGGGCGTTGAGTACGTCCTCGAATGCACCGGCGCTTTCCTTACCACCGAGAAGGCACAGGCTCACCTCGACGCCGGCGCTCAGGTCGTCGTTCTCTCCGGCCCCTCCAAGGACGACACCCCGATGTTCGTCTGCGGCGTAAACCTTGATAAGTACACCACCGACATGAAGGTCGTTTCCAACGCATCCTGCACCACCAACTGCCTTGCTCCTCTTGCAAAGGTCATCAACGATAACTTCGGCATCGTAGAGGGTCTTATGACCACCGTTCACGCCGACACCGCGACTCAGGAAGTAGTCGACGGCTTCAGCAAGAAGAACTGGCGTCTCGGCCGCGGCGTTCACGGCAACATTATCCCCACCAGCACCGGCGCCGCAAAGGCAGTCGGCAAGGTCATCCCCGAGCTCAAGGGCAAGCTGACCGGTACCTCCATGCGTATCCCCAGCGCCGACGTCTCCATCGTCGACCTGACCTGCCGCCTCGAGAAGGGCGCAAGCTACGACGAGATCTGCGCGGCAGTCAAGGCAGCGGCAGAGGGTCCCATGAAGGGCGTTATCGAGTACTGCGAGGATGAGGTCGTATCCTCCGACTTCATCACCGACCCCCACACCAGCATTTTCGACGCAAAGGCCGGCCTTGCTCTTAACGACAACTTCGTAAAGCTCATGGCATGGTACGACAACGAGTGGGGCTTCTCCAACAAGATGCTCGACCTGACCCGCCACATCCACTCCGTCCGTCACGGATAATTTGAAATTGAATACCGCCAAAAATCGTTGTTTTCGATAGTTTTTTGAAATTCTTTGCTAAGTATGAAAACTATCTCCAAGTAAGAAAACGGTTGACCGGTACGAAAGCTATTTGAAAAATGGCCTCTTTCTGCTTGATCATTTCAGGCAGAAAGAGGTCATTATGCTTTTATCCGATTTACTGTTTGATAAAAATTTTTGAAATAACCGCTGTCCCATCTTGAAAAACGGATGCGCATCTGCTACAATTGGTTTGCAAACCAAATTGTGCGGCGAGGGGGTGATTAATTGGCAGTACGAAGCGACGGGCTTCAGACGGAAAAGCGGATCCTGCAGGCTTGTGTCAGGCTGTTTCTGGAAAACGGATATCATCAGACGACCATGCTGCAGATACTAAAGGAAGCGCAGGTCTCCTCCAGCAGTTTTCAGAACCTTTTCCGCAGCAAGGACGGCGTTTTGATGGAACTGGTGAAATTCATGTTTGAAAACCAGTTCGGCATTGCCAGAA
>CAMJGL010000044.1:0-9278 GCA_946405205.1 uncultured Clostridia bacterium | reverse complement strand
GCAAGTGCTCTTTTAGTGAAATACTCCTGCGGCGTGTGAATCCGCTTTGGAGGTGGGATGCTTTCGTTCCACTTTCTGCGCATGTTTATTTTTCACACGACCGTTGGTTAGCTTCGGATCATTTGTTTTTCAGGTGCTCGATAATGCTGTGTACGAGAAGAATATCTGAATCTGTAAGCCCGGCGACGCTTACCGTTGATGAAGAATCAACACCGAGAAGATAGTCTGTGGATATCTCAAAGACGCCTGCAAGGTCAACGATATACTGTGTTGAGGGAACGGAAATCCCCATTTCCCATGCATTTACGCTCGAACGGGTTATCCCAAGCTGTCTTGCAAGTTCTGCCTGCGACAAGCCCTTCTGTTCCCTTAACTTTTTAACTTTTTCGGCAATCATAGAATCACCCCGCTGATTGTATGATAAAATAATCTGCATGATATTACATTATCAAAATGATAATATAGATTGACAAATGCTGTGCGTTTTGATATATTTATCAGTGAAAGATGCCAAATTGGGAATATATAGTTGACAAAGCAAATGCATTTTGCTATAGTTGGATTATATAACCAAGCATCGTCATATCAAACAATTTCTCGGGGGTTTCCGATGCTCTAATACTTCGGAATTTGTCAAAATGACGTATTTGGCGCTGTATTGCCGATAATTGGTGCTGGATATGCAGATTCATGATCCGCAGTTATGACGCTGCATAAGCACCGCTCATCTGCAATGCTTTTTAATGGTTCATTAATAATAGTAAGAGTATAAGAAAGGAAAAATCACAATGAAGAAAATCATTTCCCTTATCCTTTGCGTAGCACTTTGCTTCGCTCTGGGTACAGCTGTGTTTGCTGATCCCAGCACTACTACCCCCAGCACCACCACTCCCAGCACCACTCCCAGCACCACCACCCCCAGCACTACAACCCCCAGCACAACTGATCCCGGCACTACCAAGCCTGCTGACAAAGGCTTTACGGATGTTCCCGCCGATTACAGAGCATACGACGAGATCATGTATGTAAACGGCGAAGGCTGGATGCTCGGCTTCAGAGACGGTACGTTCCGTCCCGCTGCTTTCATGACCCGTGCCATGCTGGCAAATGTCATTTACCGTATGCAGGGCGGGGATGCAAGCAAGCTCGATGACGTGACCTTTACCGATGCTTCCGATATCCATGCCGACTACATGGACGGTGTCAAGTACTGCGCCGCAAATAAGCTTATGGTCGGTTACGAGGACAATACCTTCCGTCCCAATGAGACTCTCACCCGCGCCCAGTTTGTAACCGTTCTTTACCGTGCACAGCAGGGCAGCGTTAACTCTGCCGCCGCAGCAGGAATGTTCACTGATGCCGACAGCATCGCAGACGCATATGTCGATGCAGTATGCTGGGCGGTCGAGAGAGGTCTCCTGCTCGGATACAGCGACAAAACCTTCCGTCCCAACGAGCCCCTTACCCGTGAGTCCTTCTGCGTGATCCTCTACCGTCTGTACGTGGAACCCGTGACAAGCCCGATCACCACTCCCGACACTACCCCCGATACTACCCCTGACACCACCCCCGCAACCACTCCCAGCACTACCACTGTTACCGACCCTGTTACCACTCCCATAGGATGATAACCAAACGGTATTAATCTATTGCAATGGTTTTGTTAAGGCAGAGGCATTTGCCTCTGCCTTTTTAAATGGAAATAGCAACGAAACAGGAGATAGAAATGAAAAACAGATTTTTGGCAATGCTTTTGGCAGTTGTTATGGTCTTCAGCCTCCTGCCTGTGTCAGCCCTGGCGATAGGCTCCGTTTCAAATGGGATAGTTGTATCGAGCAAGACGTATAACGTATCTCCCGGGGTCGTCGAGTATGAGCTCATCACGAATGACTCCGGCCTGAGCAAACAGCAGGCCGGCCATGTGATGGAGGTCAGGCTCGGCGCCGATACCGAGATCATCACCGGCTATAACGACTATAACATCGAGGCCATCAAATCCGGCACCAACTGGGGCATGAAGGAGACAACGCTTCAGGCTCAGGCGATTGAGACACGCCGGAATGTCAACGTTGTGGGCGCGGTGAACGCCTCCTTCTTCAATATGGCCAACGGTCAGCCCATAGGTGCCCTTGTTATGAACGGCACGGTGATCGCCACCTCCGGCGCGGAATCCACCTTCTGGATAGACTCCGAGGGCGCGGCGCACATCTCCGGCCCGGACTTCCGTGTGACCGAGGAAATGGGCGTTAAGGAGGCTGTTGGCGGCAGCTCCATCCTCGTCAGAAACGGCGAGGTCGTCTATCCGTCCAATGTTTCCGAGGGCACCAATCCCCGTACGGCAGTCGGTATAAAAGCCGACGGCACCGTGGTGTTCTATGAGGTCGACGGCCGTCAGGCGCCGTATTCGACCGGTATGCACCTGTATGACCTTGCTCTTATGATGAAGGATCTCGGCTGCGTTGACGCCATGAACCTTGACGGCGGCGGCTCCTCCACCTTCGCAACTCAGCGCGAGGGCGAGGCCAACGACAACGGCAGAGCCGGTCTTACCATAAGGAACAGGCCCTCTGACGGCTATGAGCGCACCGTTTCCAGCACCATCATGATCATTTCCAATGCGGCTCAGACCGGCGAGTTCGACCACGCCGTTCTGACCCCCAATTCCGATATTTACACCCCCGGCAGCAAGGTGCAGTTCGCCGCTTCCGGCGTTGACTCGGCGGGCGGCGCGGCTCCTCTTCCCGATAGCGGACTGAGCTGGTCCGTGCAGAGCGGCAGCGAGCTTGGCTCGATAGACGCCGCCACCGGCGTGTTCACCGCCGCCGAGGGCAAGACCGGCACCGTTACCGTGGCTCTTTCCTATAACGGCGCGGTCGTCGGCACTGCCGAACTCGAGCTTCAGTGGCCCGACAGGCTGGGCTTTACCAATACAAGTGTTTCCCTCGACTTCGGGGAGACGAGCGACCTTTCCTTCAACCCCACCTATAAGGGCAGAGCCGTCAACTACAAGGACGGCGACTTCGTGTGGAGTCTTGATACAAATGACAGCTATACGTATAAATATGTAAAACAGGTGGAGGATTTTCACTATCAGGGCTGGATGTCGAAAGGCAGCTCCCACTGGATGCGCAATGCTATCAATCTGAGCGGCACTGAGAATATTGGCGACGTTAAAGAAGCCGTTTATGATAACGGCAACTATATTGTGTACCGCACCCGGTATGAGATTACGGACAAAACAATTGCTACATCAGATGACGGCAGCATCAATGCCAAGACCACGATCAAGCATACAACATCTACGATATATAATCATACGAGCGGAGAGGTCTTAGTTGATGATATAACCGAGGACTTCTTGAGCGGAACTGAAAATGCAAGCGGCACTTACGGTGTTAGAGGTCTCACCGGCGAAGAAATCGAATGCAATGTTTCTCTCGGAAAGATCACAAACAATGTTTTTGCTGCGGACAGTGATAATTCCCTCCGCGGCACGATAAAGGTCGCACTGTCAGGAAACAGCGAAATAAGCGGCTCTGTGAACGTCATTGTCGGCATGGAGCCCTGCGTCATCATGGATTTTGAGAATTATACCGATCCTTCAACGGGGGCGGTTACTCCCGCGAAGGACTACTGGACACTCCATGTTGGCGGCGCAAATTCGCAGTATGACGCAGGTTCCACCGGACAGCTTACTCTTGAACAGATGAAAGACAACCTCCTCTGGGTCAGAAGCATAGGCGCGGCAGCCTCCATCATCTGGCCGAAGAACGCCGACGGCAGCGAGGTCAACGGCCTTGTAAGCGCTGAGGAGGACAGCAATGTACGTTTCGGCAGCTATGCCTTCAAGCTGGCGTGGGACTTCAGTAATATTAACCCTTCCACTGTCGCCCCCGCAGAGCTGGGCTTCACGACCGCGCTGTATGTTGATGCTGTCCAGCCCACAAAAATAGGTATGTGGGTCTATGTTCCCAAGGAGCTTGATGGAGATACCTCCGTCATAAAGGGCATTCATGTCGGAGGCGCAAGCATTACCGATAACAACGCCTTTGACCTTCGAAAGCTCGAAGCGGACGGCTCCGTGAGCTACAATCCCGGCCACAATATCACCGGAACCACCACTTACACCACCTATTACAGATACGATGAAAACGGCAACCAGCTTCCCAGCACTCTCGGCGACCTTGCGGGTGAAGGCTGGGTCTGGGTGGAGTCCGATATTTCCTCCCTGCAATTCCCTCTGGGCATCCAGCGCGGCTACACAGTTCGTGTAGTATCCGCCCAGAACTGCACCAAGGGCGCAGGCTATATCCTAATAGACAACCTGCAGCTGATCTACGGCACCAACACCAATGATACCCTGAACCCGGTCATCGATTCAGTTACCGAGCGTACCACCAACCAGACCATGACCGCAGAGAGCGTGGAGTTCTCAAGCGGCGATCTGACATTTGAGGCCGTTTACAATGACCGGACGACCTCCAGCGGTCAGGCAAAGTACAACACCGGCATCGACCTCAACGGAGTCAAAGCCTATATTGACGGTATTGATATGACCGACAAGGCCGAGGTAAACGAGGGCTCCCTGTATCTGCCTGTCACTGCGCTTAAGAACGGTCCGCATACCTTCATGATTCAGATAAAGGATAACTACGGCAACGTGACCGCCGGCAGCTATCACTTTACCGTTAACGATGAAAACGGGGAAAACTCCGCTGTGAGCATCGTCCCCGCCGATGCGGCGGCCAGCCCCGTGATAGGCAAAGACTATACGCTGAACATCGTCAATAACGGTATGTTCAAGATAAGCAGCGTAAGGATCTCGCTTGAGATACAGTCCAACTATGCCGAGGCATGGAGCGTAAGCTTCACCGAAGGCTACGAGGGAAGCGCTGTATATGACAAGGATACCGGCTGCATCGTGATAAGCGCCGACGCCAAGGAGGGCGCGGAGCTGACCGATAAGGTCATCGCGGCTGTCAGCCTCAGTATTCCCGAGGATGCGGCAAAGGGCGATCAGCTCAAATACGCGGTATCCAGCGGCGTTTATACCAATGCAAACGAGACCGCAAGCTTTGCGGAGTCGGAAAAGTCCATAGCCATCACCGCCGCATATAACATTGAGAACACTCCCGTCACCGCCGGCTTCCCCTGCACCTTTACCGTTACGGATAATGACGCAAATGCAGTTGAGGGAATAACAATCTACAGCGGCGAGAACGCGCTGGGCGTGACCGATGAAAATGGCGCTCTGAGCTATACATATGCCGCCGGAGAGTCCGGAAGAAAGACCGTATACGCGAAGAACGACGAGGGCCGTTCATGGAATATCGGATTTGCGGTAAATGTTCCGGTTACCGATAATGACGGCGCACCCTACGGGGTTCAGAACAACGCTATTGCAAATGCCGATACCAAGCAGAGCATCACTTGGCTTTCCGCGATAGGCGGCAAAGCCGAGGCGGATTCCATAGTCCGGCTGTCACTGAAGTCCGACATGACTGATGCGGAAACAATTAAAGGCAGCAACAGCTTCAGGACCTTTGACAGAGATACCGAGGGCTCCGCGGCCCGACTGAACAAGGTCGTGCTTACCGAGCTCAGCCCTGCCACTACCTACTATTACCAGGTGGGCGACGGAGAAAAGTGGTCTGAAACACTCAGCTTTACCACCGCTTCCGGCGACAGCAAGGCTGCGACGAACTTCTTCGTGTTCGCCGATATCCAGAGCAGCAATACCGCAAATCTCAATGCGGCCATCCAGAACATTACCGGCAGCGAGCTTGCATATTCCTTCGGCGTACAGACCGGCGACGCGATTGACAATGTTCAGGAATACGGAACCTACTGGCGTCCGTATCTGACAGAGATGAACGGCAAGACTCTTTCCGGTATCAACATGATCCACGTCATGGGCAACCATGAGTATTACAGCGACTCCAACGGCGAGGTCTGCGGCGATATCTTCGACCTCCCCGAGTCTGCTCAGGGCAGCTACTATTCCTTTGAGTACGGCAACGTATACGTCGGCGTTATTAATAACGGCGGCAGCATCACCGCCGCTGTTGAGGAGATGAAGGCCGACGCCGCAAAATCCGACTGCGCATGGAAGGCGGTCGTCCTGCATGAGCCGATCTACGGCACCGAGAGCAGCATGGCGGACGAGACCCGTCTGGCAGTCACCAAGGCAATGGAGGATGCCGGCATCGACGTCGTGTTCGCCGGCGACGACCATGCCTATGCGCGCACCTTCCCCATGCTCGGTGATAAGGTGAGCGAGGACGAGAGCGAAGGCGTTGTATACTACGTCTCCGGCGATCTCAGCTCAAAGGACAACGAGTATCATACTCAGGATTACTTCGCAAAGGCGATCCCGCACGCGGAGTACGGCGGAATGTACCTGTCCGTTCAGGCTGATGCCGACAAGATGCTCATAAACGCATACAAGTATGACGGGACTCTGCTGGACAGCTATGCCATAGAGAAGACCGACTGCGAGAAGGGCGAGCACAGCTTTACCGCCGACAGCGAGTATAATATGGAAAATCAGACCCTCACCTGCACCGTCTGCGGCGAGGAATTCAGCGCGGAGACGTCCGGAATGAGCGGCATGTTCAAGGTCAAGGGCAGCTCCGAGGATAAGGTCATCCTTGCCGAGGGACGCGTAAAGACCGGCTGGTTCCAGTGGGGCGAGGAGACTGTCCACGCTGGCGACGACGGTATCCTCCATAAGACCGTTTCCGGCAACACCGCTACCTGCACCGAAAACGGACACTACTACGCAAAATGCGAGACCTGCGGAGCAAGCTACACCGGCGCGGCCACATGGAGCACGGGACATGACTGGGATGAAAACCATGTCTGCAAGACCTGCGGCACCGTGGGCGTAGATATCAACAGCGTTGAAGCAAAATACGGCAAGTACTACACCTACACGGGCGGCAGGATATACCCCTCCGTTACTCTCACCTATGAGGGAAGGACCCTCAGCGTAAGCAGCGACCGCACAGGCAAGGACGCCTACAAGTCCTACGGCAACAACGTGAATGTCGGCATAGGCACCGTGAGCTTTGAGGGACGCGGCGATTTCTACGGAACGCTGACGCTCGAATTCCAGATCCTGCCTGCAAATGTGAGCGGGTTCAAGGCAGTCAAGCTCTCGGCCAACAGCGTTAAAATGAGCTGGGACAAGGCAGCCGGTGCTCAGGAGTATATACTCCAAAAGTATAACCCCGACACGGAAAAGTGGGATGTTGTGAAGATCACCGGCGAAACGGAATACACCGTGACCGGCCTTGCCGAGGGAAGCTACAGCTTCCGTGTGTATTGCCGCGCAGAGGCTGACGGCAAGCAGTATTACTGCTCCCTCTACTCCTCCACGGTCAACGTGAGCTTCAAAGCGGCCGCGGCAGACAATATAAGCTGCACGGTGCTTGGCGGCAGGACCGTTATGCTTACCGAGACCGATGACGGCTTCTTCCTGCTGCTTCCCGCAGGCACCGATATGAGCAAGCTCATAATAAATGCCGACAGTATCGGCGGCGAGCTGAGCATCGCGGGCGATCGCGGCAGCGCGAAGCTTGGCAGCAGCTTCGATATCGAGGCAGTCGCCTCCGCGGTCAACGGCGCTTACACCGTCACCCTGACCGACGGTGAGCTCAGCCAGAAGATAACGATACGCAAAGCCTCGGTTGCGTCCATGTTCATCACAAGTGATGACGCGGCGAGCAAGGGCCGCGAATATGTTGACGCAAGCAAGGACAACTCGGCCACCGGCAAGATGCTCCTTGTCGGAGCGGACGGCAGCGTCATTTATGACGGCAGCCTTACTCAGCTCAAGGCTCGCGGCAACAGCACCTTCACCTATGCGCCCAAGAAATCCTATCAGATAAAGCTCGACCCGAAGAACGATCTGCTCGGAAACGGAGAGAAGGTCAAGACATGGGTGCTGCTGGCAAACTATAACGACCCGACCATGCTGCACGACAAGTTCTTCAAGGATCTGGCGGCCGACCTCGGCATGTACTCGGCCGACTGCGACTGGGTCGATCTCTACTACGACGGAGAATACCGCGGCACATATCTGCTCAGTGAGAAGAACTCGATAGGCGAAACGGGCGTTGATATCACCGACCTCGAGAGCGAATATGAAAAAGTCAACGAGGGCTACGGCGACAACGCAGAGGTCAAGACCGCCGAAAACGCTTACGGACAGACCTATTACTACACCAAGGACCTGACCGATCCCGAGAACATCACGGGCGGCTATCTGCTGGAGGTCAACGGCAACGACAGAGGCGTTGACGAGGCAAACGGCTTCAGCACCGTCAAGGGTTACGAGATCAATGTCAAGAGCCCCGAATGGGCAAGCCAGACCGCGATGAAGTACATCAGCGAGTACTATCAGGAGTTCGAGAACGCGGTTTACGCGAAGGACGCCGACGGAAACTACACCGGCTATAATGAGGCCACCGGCAAGTACTACTACGATTACTGCGACCTTGACTCCCTTGTAAAAATGTATCTCATCCAGGAGCTCTCAGCGAGCACCGACGCCTTCCATGCATCCCTGTACTTCTACAAGGACGCCGACGGCAAGCTCTGCGCAGGCCCCGTGTGGGATATGGACCTCAGTCTCGGCTCGGCCTGGGATATGAAGGTCGCGGCAAACAACAGCTTTGTCGACCGTCGCTATCTCGCGGAAGCGCTTATAAATATCCCCGGCTTCCAGAAGGCGGTCAAGGAGTACTTCGTCAGCCAGTTCAAGACGACTGTCGAGGGCTATATAAACACCGGAATAGGCGCATATGCAGACAGTCTCAGCGGCAGCGCCGCAATGAACTTCACGGTATGGCCCTATGTCAACATTGCCGATCCTTCCTCCTCAAAACATATTTACAGCGATATGGATTACGCGACCGCAGTTTCCAACTGCAAAGCATGGGTCGCAGAGCGACTGACCTATATGCAGGGCAGGATAAACGCATGGGGCGTTGAGAAGTCCGTATTCCCCGACGTGAGCACGGACAGCGTCTATTACAGCTCAATTGTCTGGGCGGTGGATAAGGGCATCGTCAGCGGCTATGAAGACGGAAGCTTCAAGCCCAACGCATCCGCCACACGCGCCCAGGTCGTGACCATGCTGTGGAGAGCCGCCGGCTGTCCCGAGCCTGCCGCCGAGAGCAATCCCTTCAGCGACGTATCCGACACCGGAAGCTGTGCGCCGTACTACAAGGCCATCCTGTGGGCAAACGAGAACGGCATAGCCCTCGGCTACG
>CAMJGL010000043.1:0-9374 GCA_946405205.1 uncultured Clostridia bacterium | reverse complement strand
CTACTGCTCCACGTTCTCATCCGCACCCGTAGGGGCGAGCATCGCTCGTCCGCCGCGGCTGCCGGAGAGCTATTCGCTTTGAGAACGGCGGATGTTGTTTTTGCGGCGGTATTCGGTGCATTTCCACTTCAAAAAATGGCCGAACAATGTACTTGTAAAAATGTCGAATCAGTGAGATAATTAAATGTAAAATACTTTTTTCGGAGGATAAACATGATCGCATTAGGCTCAGACCACGGCGGCTTCGCCCTCAAGCAGGAGCTCATGAAGCATCTTGAAGCGCGTGGCCTTGAATATAAGGATTACGGCACCTACTCGGACGCAAGCTGCGACTACCCCGTATACGGCAGGGCCGTCGCCCACGCCGTGTCAAGCGGCGAATGCGAAAGAGGCATCATCATCTGCGGCACCGGCATCGGCATATCCATCGCCGCGAACAAGGTCCCCGGCGTGCGCGCCGCTCTGTGCGGCGACTGCTTCTCCGCGGAGATGACGAGGCTTCACAACGACGCGAACATTCTCGCCCTGGGCGCGAGGGTCGTGGGTCCCGGCCTTGCGATGAAGATCGCCGACACCTTCCTTGACACCCCCTTCTCCGGCGATGAACGTCACATCCGCCGCATTAATCAGATAGAGGATTGATAAAATTGGCCTCAAACAACACCGAATTTTACCGCGGAAAGCGCAAGAAAAAGGGCCCGTCGCTCATCGTCACGATAATCGTGCTGGCGGTCGTGGCCTTTGTTGTGCTGCTTTTCTACGGTCTGCAGAAGTATATAGTGATAACAAACGACGGGCTGCGGCTCGAGATCCCCATGCTGATGGAGGATTCCCCCACCAAGACCGATGATGAGGGAAACGTCACCCACAGCTTTGAGCCGGTGGACGCCGAGCTTGAGATAGGCGAGCCCGATTACTCGAACATCAAGGCCACGGCAGGCGAAAACCTGAGCGAGCTGAAGGCGGTCTATGTTCCGGCGGCAAGCGTCACCGCCGCGGGAATAGACGGCTGCCTTGCCAAATCGGCCGACGCAAACGCGGTTCTGCTCGACGTCAAGACCGTCACCGGCATGCTGGTCTGGGAGTCGGATGTGGATATCGCCAAGGGCTACGGCACAAGTGGCGCCGTGGATCTGAAATCCATAGTCTCATCGCTGAAGGAAAAGGATATCTATGTCGCGGTGCGGATGTGCTGCTTTGTTGACAACACCCTCGCCTCGCGCTACACGCAGCTCGCCCTCAGAACGAGCGACGGTCAGCCCTACTCAGACTCCAACGGCGCGTGGCTCGATCCGACGAACGCTCTCGTGCGCGGATACATCTCCGATCTGTGCCGCGAGCTTTCAAAGATGGGCGTTGACGAGATAGTCCTGCTTGGCATGAGGCTGCCCGACACCGCGGGTCTGCAGTTTGCCTTTTCCGGCAGCTCCTCGGCGCAGGCAACACCCGTGACCGCTATCTCCGGCTTTGGCATAAACCTCACCCGCGGCCTGCGCAGCATAAGCGCGAAGCTCTCCGTCCAGCTCACGAGCGCGACGGCAATGGAGTCGGGCGCCGACAGTGTGACCGGTCAGAACGCGGAGATATTCTTCAAGGTCTTCGACAGGGTATATTACACCGCCTCGGCCGATACCGCCGCGGCCGCCGTGACCTCTGCCGAGCGCTATGTCGAGCTCGGCGACGTGAATATGCGCCTCGTACCCATGTGCAGCGGCAGCGCGCCCTCCACCTCATGCTGGGTGCTGATGGGATGATCAATTAAAGTAAGGAGTTTGTTCAAAATGAAGCCATTTTTGGGAACGGATATTACCGAAGACAAAAAGAACGAGGAATATAACGGCAAGGAGTTTCTGATTGCCGAGACATCCCCCGCCATGGTCGAGGCCCTTGAAAGCTCCGGCGAGAAGGCAAAGGATCTTATGGATGCGTCTAAGCTTCCCCTCCCCCTGCGCATCGTCAAGAGCATTTGCGGTATCGCCGCAGCGCTTGTTGCTCTTGCCGTCTTCAAAGCTTTCGTCCGCGACGATATCAGCATAGCCGAAGCTTACGGAAACGCTCCTGTGCTCTTCTGGATCATGGGTGTTGCCGCAGTCCTGTGGCTTATTCTTAAACTGCTCGCCGACAGGAAGGAAAAAGCCGTTCTCGGCAGCGAAGACGCCGCACGCTTCAATTCAAGGTTCAGCGCCGTTTCAGACAGCGTTTTTGCCGAATTGGAGGTTCCCGAGAGCGCCCGTGCCGTGGACATACTGTCATTCAAATACAAGCTCAAGGACGGCGTTCCCAAGGTCGTGGAAAGCGGAATGAGCATAACGCCATACGACAATCATGAGTACCGGCTTTTCACCGATGCCGAGAACTTGTATCTGGCCGATTTTTACGGCAAGTACGCCTTCCCAAGAGGCTCCCTGCGCATTATACGCAAGGTCAGCAAGAAGGTAAGAGTTCCGGTCTGGAACAAAGACGAAGCGCCGGATGAGGGAGAATATAAGCAGTATAAGCTGGCCACCGACAACTACGGCTGCATACATGTAAAGCCATATTACATACTGGAGCTGGAACACGAAGGCGAGCTCTGGGGCATATATTTCCCCTGCTATGAGCTCCCCGCCTTCACAGAGCTCACCGGACTTCCCGTAGAACAGGCATAAAAAAGGCAGACAGCTCACTTCAAACGGGCTGTCTGCTTTAAATTCAGTCGTCTATATCCTTTTCAAGTATCGCGCCGGCGTAAGCCTCGATCTCATAATCATACTCAAGCGCGATGGTCCTGAACTCGACCTCGTAGTACCATGTGCCGTCGTCGACCTTGAGCTTTACCTTGAGCTGCGACACCTGACTTTCCGTCAGTCCCGCGTCCTTGAGCGCGATCTGAGATGCCCTGTCCTCGCCTATGAGCAGCTCGTCCTCCCTTGTCTGGAGAACAAGGTATATGACCCCCGCGGCGATAAGTGACAGAAGCAGCACAACAATTATAGCTATTTTAATGCTCTTTTTCATATTTTACCTCGCATTGCACGGCTTCCCCGCGCCGTCTTTTGTCTTATATTCTTCCTTGAAAGCTGCAAATATTATATCATCCCGCCGCCCATACCGCAAGCGCGTATTTTTGTGCAAATGCGTGAGTTTTTTGCCCGTAAAAAGCGAATTTTTGAGTTGACAAGCGGGGCTAATTCTACTATAATATTCAAGCGACTATTGAGAGGTGCGCTATGCTGCTTGATTTGAGAGAGATAATCGAAGTTCCCGGGAAAAGCGTTTCGTTCGACTGCGAGCTGGACGCTGCGGAGCTTGAGTTTGACTCCGTCAAGGAGTATAAGGCAAATCCCAGAGCCGAAGGCAGAGTGTTTAACGAGGCGGGTATCCTGACACTCGAGGGTACTTTGACAGCCGAGATGACTTGTGTCTGCGACAGATGTGGTAAACTGTTTGACAGCACCAAGGTGATGGACCTCAGCGCCTTCATTTCTGACGGAGAGTCGGAGGATCCCGAGGCTTTTGTTCTCGACGGGGACAAGCTTGACCTCAGCACTGCGCTCTCCACCCTTTTCGTTCTCGACATGGAAACGAAGTTTTTGTGCTCCGAGGACTGTAAAGGCCTCTGCTCCCGGTGCGGAGCCGATCTAAACCTTGGCCCCTGCGGGTGCGGGAAAGAAATTGATCCAAGACTTGCTGTACTTGAGCAGCTTTTGGATAAATGATCTATTAATTTTGCTGCTCCACAGCTATTATCAGGAGGTGTCACCATGGCAGTCCCTAAGGGAAAAGTATCAAGACAGAGACGTGATAAGAGACGTTCCTCTCACTGGAAGCTGACTGCTCCCGGTATCGTTAAGTGCCCCAACTGCGGCGAGTTCAAAATGCCTCACCGCGCATGCAAGGCCTGCGGTATGTACAACGGCCGTCAGGTCCTCACTGTTGACGAGAAGTAATTAAAACGCTTAAGGAGGAAAGGCTTGCCTTTCCTCCTTTTTTATGATTCGGGTGTTTCGCCATGGACAATACCATTTCCAAAATTGAAAACGGCAGTCCCCTGCACCGCCGCGCCCATGTGGGCGACGTGCTTGTCAGCATAAACGGCAACAAGGTGCACGATGTGCTGGACTATAAGTTCTACGGCTACGATCCCGTGCTTTCCGTCACGCTGCGCCGTCCCGACGGCACGGAGCACACGGTGCACGTCGAAAAAGCCGAGGGGCAGGATCTGGGGCTTGAGTTTGAGACCTATCTCATGGACAATCCCCGAAGCTGCGCCAACAACTGTGTGTTCTGCTTTATCGACCAGCTTCCCAAGGGCATGCGCAAGACCATGTATTTCAAGGACGACGACGCGCGCCTTAGCTTCCTGCTTGGAAACTACATCACCATGACGAACCTCTCCGAGCGCGAGATACAGCGCATCATCGACCTGCATATCAGCCCCGTCAACATCTCCGTTCACGCGACGAATCCCGAGCTGCGCGTCAAGCTGCTTCGCAACAAAAACGCGGGAAAATGCCTTGACATCATGCGCCGCTTTGCCGAAGGCGGCATCAGGATGAACTGCCAGATCGTCTGCTGCCCCGGGCTCAACGACGGCGCGGAGCTTCTGCGCAGCATGGAGGAGCTTGCCGCCCTGCATCCGGCGGTGCACAGCGTTTCCGTCGTGCCTCTGGGCCTTACCAAGCACCGCGAGGGGCTGTATCCCCTCACCCCCTTCACGCCGGAGCACACGGCCGAGACGATAGATATGGTAACGGCCTTCAGCGACGAATGCGTCAAAAAGTTCGGCACGAGGATATTTTTCTGCTCGGACGAGATGTACCTGTGCGCGGGCCGCGAGCTGCCCGAAGACGAGTTTTACGAGGAGCACACCCAGCTTGAAAACGGCGTGGGCATGCTCAGTCTATTTAAAACAGAGTTTAATTCAGCCCTTGCACTGTCGGAAAGGCCCGACGGCGTACCGTTTTCCGTCGCCTGCGGAACTGCCGCCGCACCTTTTTTTGAAAAACTTGTTTGTACTGCAGGGGAAAAGTATGATAATATAGATGGAAGGGTCTACGCCATTGAGAATGATTTCTTCGGTCACGGCGTGAATGTGTCCGGCCTCATCACGGGTCAGGATCTCATAAAGCAGCTTAAAGGCCGCGAGCTGGGCGAAAGGCTTTTCATCTCCCAGAGCATGCTGCGCCGCGAGGAAATGGATTTCCTCGACGACGTGACCATCGAGCAGGCTATCGAGGCGCTCGGAGTGCCCATCTACCCCACCGAGTGCGACGGCTTTGCGTTCTGGGACGCGATAAGCGGCGAAGCCCTCCCCGAGGTGAAAACGCCGCGGCGGGAAGAGACCCGCGATATTTTCTATAAATACAATCAGAACGGAGGTTGACCGATATGCCCAAACCTCTCATTGCCATAGTAGGCAGACCGAATGTGGGCAAATCCATGCTGTTTAACAAGCTCTGCGGACAGCGGCTGTCCATCGTCGAGGATACCCCCGGCGTCACCCGCGACAGGCTTTACGCCGAGTGCGAATGGCTCGGACGGAAGTTCAATATCGTCGACACCGGCGGCATCGAGCCAACGACCGACAATGAAATACTCCTGTTCATGCGCGAGCAGGCTAATATCGCCATCAGCGCCGCTGACGTTATCATTTTGGTGACCGACGTCCGCACGGGCGTCACCGCCGCGGACAAGGACGTCGCCAATATGCTTCTGCGCTCGAAAAAGCCCACGGTTCTGGCGGTCAACAAGATGGACTCCACCGGCCGCGTGGATCCGGCGATCTATGAGTTTTATTCGCTCGGCCTCGGCGACCCCATAGCCGTATCGGCCGTCCACGGCCACGGCACCGGCGATCTGCTGGATGAGTGCATGAAGTACTTTCCTCCCGAGGACGAGGAGGATGAGGCCGACGACCGCATCAAGGTCGCAGTCATCGGCAAGCCCAATGTGGGCAAATCCTCGCTGATAAACCACATTCTCGGCGAAAAGCGCGTCATCGTGAGCGACGTCGCCGGCACAACGCGTGACGCCGTCGACTCGGAGGTAGATAACAAGTTCGGCAAATATGTGTTCATCGACACCGCCGGCATCCGCCGCAAGAGCAGGGTCGACGAGCGGGTCGAGAAGTTCTCCGTCATGCGCGCCCAGATGGCCATTGAACGCGCCGACGTCTGCATCATCATGATAGACGCCCGCGAGGGCGTTACCGAGCAGGACACCAAGATAGCCGGTCTTGCCCACGAAGCGGGCAAGGCGAGCATTATCGTGGTCAACAAGTGGGATCTTGTGGACAAAGAGACCGGCACCATGGAGAAAATGCGCAAGGACGTTATGCGCGACCTGAGCTTCATGAGCTACGCTCCGGTGCTGTTTATCTCCGCCAAGACCGGCCAGCGCACCGACAGGATATTCGAGCTCGTGAATTTCGTAAACGACCAGAGCAATATGCGCATCACGACCGGCATGCTAAACGACGTCCTCTCGGACGCTCAGGCGCGGGTCCAGCCGCCCACGGACAAGGGCCGCCGTCTCAAGATCTACTACATGACCCAGACCGGCATAAAGCCGCCCAACTTCGTTATCTTCTGCAACAGCCGCGAGCTGTTCCACTTCTCATACCAACGCTATATCGAGAACCAGATCCGCGCCGTTTTCGGACTCGAGGGTACGCCCATCCGCATGGTGATACGGCAGAAGGGAGATAAGCAATGACCGCTTTTTTACTGTGCCTTACCGCGCTTATTTCCTACTCCTTCGGCAGCCTGAGCACGCCTATCCTGTCCTCACACATCTTTTTTCACGAGAACATCCTCAATTACAGCCGCGATAACGTGGGCATAACCCGCTTTTTGAAGCACCACGGCTGGAAAGGCGTAGCCAAGCTGCTGATCGTAGAGGTTCTTAAAGTCCTTATTCCCGTATCCATCGGCGGACTTCTCATGCTCATTGTCGGTCACGCTGACGTGGGCTTTGCCTTTGCGCTGTTCTGCGTTGTGCTGGGGACGAATTTCCCCATCCTCTATCGCTTCAGGGGCGAGCCCAGCCTGCTGGCCGTCGCCGTCGGCAGCTTTTTTGTAAGCGGAGAGGTCGCGTTTGCGGGCGTGATCGTTTTCGCGGTGGTGTATCTCGTCAGCCGCTACGTGTCGCTGTCGGCTATCATCGCCATGGCGTTCATGTGCCTCGTCGCCGTGATGAGCATCGATGCGGTGGTAGTGAGAAATCTTGTGCTCCTTATAGGAGTGCTCGTCCTGATTGAGTATCGCCGCAGCATCGTGCGGCTTTTCAAAGGCAAGGAAAAGAAGTTCCGGTACAAAAAGGACGTTACATATATGTTCGACGACGATTACGGCAGAGGCGATAACTGAAAGCCCGGAGAATTTCTTCTCCGGACTTTCGGCAAAAATTTTCGTGAAATCCGCTTCTGCGGACATATTTATTCTTGACATTTGTCCGCTGTTCTGCTAATATATTTTTCGCAGTCAGCAATATGGGGGTATAGCTCAGCTGGGAGAGCGCTTGAATGGCATTCAAGAGGTCAGCGGTTCGATCCCGCTTATCTCCACCAAAAAACCTGAAAGCTCAATGCTTTCAGGTTTTTTGTTTTTTATCATTTAAATGTGAAGCAAAATAGCTGCAGTGAGCCTTAAAGAATGATCAAAAACATAGACGGACGATTGACAAGATTCTCATATTTGGTCAAAGCCCGTGTTACGCGCAGCTATGGTACATGTTCGGTCGACGGCGGTCATGCGCAAATAAAAGCTTATACATGCCGCAAAACAGTGGTTTCAATTCCGAAGTGTACAATTATGACGCCAAAGCAGAAGCGGTTTTTTCAATTATTTATTTGCAGTCCGTTTTATAGGACATACGAATGTGTAGAATGGGCTCAAAGAGAAGACGAAACTGTTCTCGAGGAGGAAAACGCCATGCCCGATATCGATGATTACTATGCATTCAAAAGCACCGGCGGCGGCAGTGGTGGAGGCAGTGGCGGCGGCGGATCCGGCTGCGGCTGGATCGTAATAGTGATCGTCGTCCTTATGCTGATATTTTTCATTGCAGACGGCGCAAGCTGGGCCGCAATTGACACGCTCCTGGGATTGGGCTTCCTCGCGTTTCTATGCGCCAGGTTCTTATTCAGATAGAGTGACGACAGTCACACTTTGCCGGTTGCGGAGCGGATGTGTGTCCTTGCCGACAGATAACATGAAAAGCCGGAGAAGAAACAAAAATCCGGCTTTCCTTTATTACTAATAATCCGGGAGTATGCCAAATAGTTGACGCCTTAAAAACCAATTAGTAAGGATGGAAGAACAATGAGCAGAGCTATATACAAATGTGTTATTAAAAATGAGCAGTGTGACGTAAAGACTCTTGTTGCGGCTGAAAACGAAGCTGATGCCCTTGCAAAGGTTACGGAGAAGTTTAAGGACATCGAATATACCGAGAAAGATGTTGCCGTCTCGCTGTTTACAGGATAATAATTCATAGTTTGACCTCACAGGAGCCGAAGGCATTCATAAGGTCAGAGGTTCGATACCGCTTATCTCCACCAAAAAACCTGAAAGCTCAATGCTTTCAGGTTTTTTGTTTTTTATCAGTATGCTAATTTTAGCAGCCGGGCAAACAGAAAAGATAAACGTTTTCGATAATTTCTCTTAATAAAGCGGCAGTTCAGAAAACCGAAAATCCCGCTTTTCATTCCGGAAAAGCTGTGCTATAATAGCCTTGCCAAATTCTTTTTAGCTATACAGAGGAGGAAACGAATATGACAATTGCAGAAATTCGCGCGCTCGGCCTGATGGAAGAGGCCATTGTTGAACTCAGCGGCGGCGATGACAAGGCTGAGATTGTCCGTGCAAGCTTGACTTGCCCGCTTTGCGGCATGGCGGAGACCGTCTGGTACTGTCCGGCCACGGGCAAGCATGTCTGTGTGGATTGCCACTACGTTTGGTGAAAATAATTGGGCTGCCCAAAACGTGATATGCTCCACATAGAGTAGACACTCGAAACAACAAGAATTTCGAGACTACACTATGGGGAGCATTTATATGATCAAGAGGAAGCTAACACCTGAAGAAAAGATAGGAGCAGCAGAATCCTGTATGAGAGGAGAGCAGCTGCGCAATCCGGGGAAATAAACTGTCATGCGCTGCCCGACCTGCGGAGCGGAGGCAAGGAACTACGGCTCCAGTTGGGAGTGTACATGGTGCCGTGACTTCTAAAGAATAACCGGAGATGAGCAACCGGCAGGCGGCCCACCGGCGTACTTTTGGGGCAAATACCCTGCTTCTGCACACCGTTTGAGGCAAATCAGACAGTCCCGCAACCATTTGAATTGCACCCCATTTGTTAGACAGTATGATATACTATCTAACAAGTGGGGT
>CAMJGL010000042.1:0-9606 GCA_946405205.1 uncultured Clostridia bacterium | reverse complement strand
CTCCTTCTTCTTATGTTTTCTTCTTTTGTTCTACCCCAACTATTGACATAGAACCAAAAAATACTCCGGCACTGTTGTGCCGGAGTATTTTTTACATTGTGCTTTAATCCTCGGGGATGTGGATCTCCTTTATCAGAAAATCCTTGCCCGAGAGTATGGTCTTTTCAAAGCTGCCGCAGTTGGGGCAGTAGCCCTCGTGCTCGATAACGTTGAAAAGCTCATTGCATTCGTCACATTCGGCCATGCCGGGGACGACATTTATCACAAGCTTCGTGTCCTTGAGCCATGTGTCCTCAACGACGACGGGATAGATATCCTCAACGTACTTGGGAACGACCAGCGAGAGCTCGCCGATATCCAGCACTATCTCGGAAACCTCCTTAATGTCGTTTTCCTCGGCAAAATCGGTGACGGTCTTGACCATTGAACGTACTACGCCTATCTCATGCATGGCGCGGTCACCTTACTTTCTTGCGATCTTCTTGGTGACGAGCTTGGCGACGGCACCGGGAGCGTTTCCGACTGCCTTGATAAGCTGCTGGAAGTAGGGTGCGCCGACATAGTCGGTGACCTTCTCGAGGTGGATCGCGTCGAACTTGCACTTGGTGGTGCAGATGCCGCAGCCCACGCAGAGGCTCTCGTCGACGACTGCCGCGCCGCAGCCGAGGCAGCGTGCGGTCTCCTTCTTCATCTGCTCCTCGGTGAGAACGCCGCGCAGATCCTTGAAGGTCTTCTTCGCTTCCTTGGCGCTGCCGCCGGCGGCCTTCTGCCTCGGGGTGTTGTCAAAGCCCGCGACGGAGATGCCAGCGGTGGCGGTGTTCATCGCCTTGTAGTCGCGGCGGTCGCGGCCGATGACCTGAGACTGGCCGGGATGTACATAGCGGTGGATGGAAACTGCGCCCTCCTTGCCGGCTGCGATGGCGTCGATGGCAAACTTCGGGCCGGTGACGAGGTCGCCGCCTGCGAACACGTCGGGCTGGCTGGTCTGGTAGCTGGGCATATCAACGATAAGGGTGCCGTTGGCGTTGGCCTTGAAGCCCTCCATGCCGCACATATCGATCTTCTGGCCGATGGCGGAGATGACCGCGGAGACAGCGATGGTCTCGAACTTGCCGGTGCCGACGGGCTTTTTCTGGTCGTTGAGCTCCATGATCTCGACCTTGAGGGTCTCTGCCTTGCCCTCGCCGCTGATCTCGGCGGGAGAAGCGAGGAACTTGAACTTCACGCCCTCTTCAATGGCTTCTTCGATCTCGTCGTCGGCAGCGGGCATCTCGTCGCGGCTGCGGCGGTAGATGACCGTGGTCTTCGCGCCGAGGCGGACGGCTGCGCGGGCGACGTCGATGGCGACATTGCCGCCGCCGATGACGGCCACGTTCTTGCCGATGGCGGGCTTGCCGCCGAGGTTTATCTCGCGCAGGAAGTCGATGCCGGTGAACACGCCCTCAAGGTCGTCGCCCGGGCAGCCGACCTTGGTGCCCTTGGAGGCGCCGATGGCGAGGTAGAAGGCCTTGAAGCCCTGCTCGCGCAGCTCATCGAGGGTGACGTCCTTGCCGACCTCAACGCCGGTCTTGAACTCGACGCCGAGCTCTCTGAGGACGTCGATCTCGGCGTTTATTACGTCCCTTTCAAGACGGAAGGAGGGGATGCCCATGGTGAGCATGCCGCCGAGTGCCTTTTCCTTCTCATATACGGTCACGGGATAGCCCTTGACCGCCAGATAGTAAGCGCAGCTCAGACCCGCGGGGCCGGCGCCGATAACGGCGATCTTCTCGGGGTAGGGCTTGCCGATCTGGTTGACCATCTTGGGAACGAAGCGGTGCTTTGCCTCGAGATCCTTCTCGGCGATGAACTTCTTGATATCGTCGATGGCGATGGGATCGTCGATGTCGCCGCGGGTGCAGGCGTCCTCGCAGGCCTTGTTGCAGATACGTCCGCAGACGGCGGGGAAGGGATTTTCCTTTTTGATGAGCTCAAGAGCCTCGGTGTAGCGGCCCTGAGAAGCAAGCTTTATATAGCCCTGAACGGGGATGTGTGCGGGGCACTGCGCCTTGCAGGGGGCGGTGCCGCTGTCCATAACATCGGTGCGGGTGGTGCGGTAATCGACGTTGTAGCTCTTCTTATCCCAGGGCACTTCCTTGTCGGACTTATATGCGTCGGAGACGTGGGGGTCGTTGGTGCAGAGCTTCTGGCCGAGCTTGAGGGCGTTGGGCTGGCAGTTTTCAACGCACTGTCCGCAGGCAACGCACTTATCCTTGTCGACTCTTGCGAGGAAGTTGGAGCGCACGCCCTCAGGAGAGCGGAACAGCTCGGTTATGCGCAGCGCGTAGCAGGAGCAGCCGCAGCAGTTGCAGATGGCGGTGACGCCGTCGAAGCCGGGGGCCTGGTTGACGTCGTGGACAAGACCGTTGTCCTCGGCGCGCTTGAGGATCTCGTAAGCCTCCTCCTTGGAGACGAGGCGGTGCTCGCCGTTCTTGGAGAAGTTGATGGCGTTATCGTCGAGGTAAATGCACATATCCTCCTCGAGGTGACCGCAGCCCTCGCCCATGAGGCGGCGGGAACGGCGGCAGGAGCAGGGGCCGACGGAGATGGCCTTTGCGTTTTCGATAATGGTCGTCAGCTCGTCGTAGGAGGCGGCGTGGGTGTTGTTCTCAATGGCGCTCATGACGGGCATGACGCGCATGAAGTTGACGCCGTTGCCGAGAATGGGAGCCAGCATGCCGACTCTTATGCGGGTGTACTCCTCGAAGCAAACGCCGAGGTCGGGATATTTGTCGCACTGCTCGCGGTTGGAGAGGATGCCCTCCATGATGCCGGGGACCCAGATGGGGTAGTAGTAGCAGGTCTTGCCGTCCACCGTGCGGACACGGATAACGCCGGCCTTGACCAGCTTGTCGAGCTGTTCCTGAGTGAACTCGACGCTCTTTTTTGCCTTCTTGGCAAGGTCTTCGACGGTGAAGTTCTTCTCAAGACGCATACGCATCATGATAGAACACATATCATCGTCAACGATGGGGTCGAGGATCCTGTATTCGGGATCCTTGTAGGTGATGCCCGTGTAGGTCAGACTTTCAAGACTGATTTTTGAGGCCAGCGCAAGAATGTTAGGTCTGTTAGCCATATGTACTCTCCCTTACTTTATTTTATTTTTGTCGTATGTGATTTTTATATCATGTCGCACAGGGATTGTCAATGTACAAATTGTACATATTGTCAAATGCTTGGCGATGCCGCCCGCCGCGGTGCGCAGGAAAAAACAAGAAGCCCCCTTTTTAAAGGGGGCAGGCGGTCTTGTCTGCGGGTACGGGCGGCTGCTCGCGGTTTTTGGGGATCTTTATTGTCAGGATAAGCTCCTCGTCGGTCTCCTCGCGGTGCATGCCGGCCTCGATGCCGCCCTGCTTCATGAGGTCGAGCCCGTGGAGGATGGTGTTCACGAACACGCGCACGTCCTTCATGATGAAGGTGCGCTTCGGCTCGCGCTTTTCCTCCTCGGAGGCTTCCAGCAGGGAGTCTATGTAGCTGTCGGTGGCGGCGACGTTCAGGTCGCGGTCGATGATGTAGGCGAGGGCAAGCCTCTGCGCCTCCGCGGTGGGCAGCCGCAGCAGGGCTCTGCCGTGGCGCTCGGTGAGGCCGTTGTCGCACAGCGTGTGCAGAATATCCTCCGGCAGCTTCAGAAGCCGGAGCTTGTTCGCCACCGCCGACTGGGATTTTCCGATGCGCCGCGCCGCCTCCTCCTGGCTCATGCCGAAGAGCTTTATGAGCTGGTTCAGGCCGTTTGCCTCCTCCAGAAAATCCAGGTCGCGCCGCTGAAGATTTTCAACGAGGGCGATGAGGCTCGCGTCCTCAAGGCTCACGTCAAGCAGGATGCAGGGCACGTCGTACAGCCCCGCGAGCCTTGCTGCCCGCAGCCGCCGCTCGCCGGCGACCAGCTCGTATTTGTTGTCCCTGAGCCGCACCGTCAGGGGATTCAAAACGCCGTACTGGGCGATGCTCTCCGACAGCTCCTGAAGCTCGCCGTCGGGAAAATTTTTCCTCGGCTGCACGGGGTTGGGGTCGAGCTCGTCCACCGGCAGCCAGATTATGCCGCCCCGCCTTGTGCCGGGGCGCAGTTTTGTCGCTTGCATAGTGCTCCTCCTTATATTGTGGTTATAAAGAAAAAGTACACTATATATCGCGCAAATTATGGCATATCGTGAAGACTGAAAAAGTATTTGATAAAAAAGAGGAGCGGCCCTTATTCGAGGGCCGCTCAGAATGTTATATGAAATTATTTGTGCTTTATTCTCTTGTCGCAGCTTGTCGCGGCGCGGGTGCCGAGGCTCTGGAAGACCTGAACGAGAAGGATGAGGATGATGACCGCGAAGAGCATAACGAGATACTTGTAGCGGTAGTAGCCGTAGTTGATTGCGATCTTGCCGAGGCCGCCGCCGCCGATGATGCCGCTCATCGCGGTGTAGCCGAGGACGGTGGTTATGGCAATGGTGAAGTTGGATATCAGCGAAGGCACGCTCTCGGGGATCATGACCTTCACGATTATCTGGAAGGGCGAGGCGCCCATGCTCAGCGCCATCTCGATGATGTTGGGGTTGAGCTCTCTGAGGCTGCTCTCAACGAGCCTTGCCACGAAGGGAAACGCGGCTATGACCAGAGGAACTATGGAAGCCGTCGTGCCGACCGTCGTTCCGACGATGAGGCGGGCCAGAGGGAAGGCCATTATCATGAGGATGAGGAAGGGTATCGAGCGCAGCAGGTTTATAACGACGTTGAGCGTCCCCATCAGCCACTTCGGCAGGGGCAGCACGCCGCCCTTTTCGCCCACGACAAGCAGAACTCCGAGCGGGAGCCCGATGATGACCGCGAACAGCGTTGACAGCACCGTGACGTATGTAGTCTCCCACAGCGCGAAGGGCATATCGTTGCACAGTATCTCGACGGCCTCGCTGACTGCCTCCGAGGCTAAAAGCTTATCAAACATTTCGCTCGACCTCCTCTGCGAAAATATCGCCGCTGCGGCGCAAATACGCTATGGCGCGTTCCGCGTCGTCGTTATCGCTGGGCAGGCCGAGAAGCATACGGCCGAAGACCTTGTCGCCGATGAATCGGGTGGAGGCGTACAGGATGTTCGCGGAAATGCCCTCGTCAAGGGCCATCTGCGCAATGACGGGCCTTCCGGCGGCGGCAGAGCCGTTGAAAACGAGGCGGATTATACGCTCGTCTATGTCGGACTCAAGCAGCGCCCTCTCCTCGGGAGAGACGATGTTCTTGCCCGCGTCGGAGGCGGGGTTTGAGAACACCTTCGAGACCTCGCCCTCCTCCACGACGGTTCCGTTTTCGAGGATGGCGACGCGGGTGCATATATCCTCGATGACGTTCATCTGGTGGGTTATGATGATAACCGTGATGCCGAGCTGCTCGTTTATCTGCTTTATCAGCTCGAGGATGGAGCGCGTCGTCTTGGGGTCGAGGGCGCTGGTGGCCTCGTCGCAGAGCAGCACCTCGGGATCGGTCGCGAGCGCCCTCGCGATGGCGATGCGCTGCTGCTGGCCGCCGGAGAGCTGCGCGGGGTAGGCGTTTGCCTTGTCGGAAAGCCCGACGAGCTCGAGAAGCTCACCGGCGCGCTTTTTGGCCTCGGCCTTCTTCATGCCCGCAAGCTCGAGCGGGAAGCAGATGTTGGCAAGGCAGGTGCGCTGCATGAGCAGGTTGAAGCTCTGGAAGATCATCGTCGTCCTTCTGCGCACCCTGCGCAGCTCCTC
Source organism: uncultured Clostridia bacterium (assembly GCA_946405205.1). Lineage (GTDB taxonomy): Bacteria > Bacillota > Clostridia > Oscillospirales > Oscillospiraceae > F23-B02. The sequence continues at coordinate 3,856 of CAMJGL010000042.1, read as the reverse complement.
GGCGGAGAGGGCTCCGATATCCCTGCCGTTTATGAGCACCGTTCCCGAGGTCGGGCGCTCGAGCATATTGATGCAGCGCACCAGCGTGCTCTTGCCCGCGCCGCTCATGCCTATGATGCCGAAGATATCGCCGTCGTTGATTTTGAGGTTTATGTCCCTGAGCGCCTCAACGTCTCCGTCGGCTCCGGCGAAGGTTTTTGATAAGTGTTGTATCTCGATCATTTGTGTCTCCGGACCGGAATCGGTCCGCCGGCCAAGACCGGCGAACCGTGTTCCGAAAAGTCGTTGTTTTTTCTTACTTCTTGAGCGCGTCGAGGCTGGTCTGCTGTCCGCCGTACAGGCCCATGGGCTCGACGTGGACGGTGCTCACGGAAACGATGTGGGTGCCGTTCTCGGCGTTGAAGTCGTCAAGGTAGGGGACGTGCTGGAAGTAGTTTGCGTCGACCTCGCCGCTCTCAACGACGTTGTTGGGCTGGACATAGTCGGTGTACTCGATGATTTCGAGGGTGATGTTCTTCTCGGCGAGGATATCCTTTGCTATCTTGAGTATCTCGGCGTGAGGCGCGGGGGAGGCTGCGACGGTGATGGTCTGGCCGCTGAGTGCTGCGTAGTCAACGCCGGAGTCGAAGCCGTCGCCCGGGTTTTCAACGACGCTCACGACGGAGCCGCCGTAGGTGTCGGCGATGAAGTCTGCGACCTGCTTGCTCTCGAGAGCTGCCTTGAGGGCCTTGATCTTGTCGCTGTTTTCGTTGCCTTCCTTGACTGCGAGGATGTTGCCGTATGCCGAGGAGGAGCCTTCGATCGCGAGGGCATCCTTCACGGGGTTTATGTCGGCTGCGATGGCGTAGTTGGAGTTGATGATGGCGTAATCGACGTCCTGGAGGACATTGGGGAGCTGCGCGGCTTCCACTTCGCTGAACTCGATGTTGTAGGGGTTGTCGATGATGTCCTTGATGGTTGCGGTGATGCCGGCCTTCTCATCGAGGGTGATGTAGCCGAGGTCCTGGAGCAGGAGCAGGGCGCGGGCTTCGTTGGTGGTGTCGTTGGGAACCGCGATTTTGATGGTGTCGCCGGTGTCGCTGCCGCTGCCGCCGCAGGCGGTCAGGGCGAAGAGAGAGAGGGAAAGAACGACGGCGAGAATAACGGATATTATCTTTTTCATGACATTTGTCTCCTTAAAATTTGAAATTTGATGTTGTCGGGTTGTCAGTGTCGCATATCAGTCCAGGCCGTCACATTCGGTTAAGGCTTAACAGCACTGAGTATGAAGTTGTGTGACATCGCGGGCTGCTGTGTATCTTCATTGCTGAAGCCTCCTCTCAAAAAAATAACCGGAAAGCCGTGAAGCTCTCCGGTTCGATAAGTGCTTATTGCGTTTTGAAGGACTCGGGTTTATTTATCCTTCAGGCGAGCATCGGAGAACTTTTCGGAAAAAGGCATGACAAAGCACATGCACATGCGGCACATGTACATCTCCATAGCTGCGGTAACGATGCGCTTGCTGGTCATGGCGGTTCTCCTTTCCTCGCTTTTTCCCGACTCTTTGCGGGATGAGGGCATAATAGCACCGCGCAGCCGGTTTGTCAACAGCTTTTTTGAAAAATCTTTTCTGCGGCATTTGAAAATGCGCCTCGCGGCTGCGCGACGGAAAGACTTGTTATCTAAGCCGTTATGGTGTAAAATATACACATTACGCAAAATAATCCAGCAAGAAAGAAGCCGTGACCGCCATGAACACAATAGAAAATTTCAAGCCCTATGAGGGCGCCGAGCCGTATATTTTCATAAGCTATGCCCACGCCGATTCGGACGAGGTGCTGCCCGTTGTCGAGGATCTGTACCGAAGGGGCTATAACATCTGGTATGACGAGGGTATCGAGGTCGGCAGCGAGTGGCAGGAGTGCATAGCCTCGCATCTCGTTGAGGCGCACCTTGTCATCGCATTCATATCCAATGCCTACATAAAGTCCGATAACTGCCGCCGTGAGATGCATTACGCCCTGACGAAAAGGAAAAAGACCATCAATATTTTCATCGAGGAGACGGAGCTGTCCCCCGGCATGGAGATGCAGATCGGCAATATATTCGCGCTCATGAAGTACACCTATCCGAGCGAGGAATACTTTTACGAAAAGCTCTATGAGGCGCCGCTGCTCGGCAGCGAGAATTTCCGCGGCACGGCCGGCGGGTACGAGGCGGCGCCGAAGCCGAAGAAGGCAAAGCCCGCGAAGGCTGCCAAACCCGGCAAGAAGCGAAAGCTCATAGGCTGGGCCGCCGCCGTGGCGATCGCCGGGATCATTATCGCGGGGCTCACGGTCGGGTATTTCACCGGCTTTCTGGAGCGCGTCTTCACCACGACGGCGGAGGTAAGCGAGCTTGACCCGAACACGGTAGCCGAGTTTGAAAACGAGATATTCGAGCAGGCGGCAAGGGAATACACGGGCATCGCGTCCGGCGATATCAGGGTCGGCGACCTGCAGGGGCTTACGGCTCTGTACGTCTGCGGCGATAAATACTGGTTCGACGAGCCGGCCGCGGTCGGGGAAAGCGAGGGCGTCATCACCGTGACTGACCGGCAGGGCAATGAGTATACCGCCGCGCAGGGAACGGTGCGCACTCTGAGCGATCTTTCATATTTTACGGATCTGCAGACCCTGTGGCTGAGGTATCAGCCGCTGAGCTCACTGTCGGCTATGCCGGCCTGCGGCGTCGTTTACCTGAACGTCGGGAACAATCGGCTGGCCTCGCTGCAGGGAGTGGGAAATCTTCCGTTGCTGCGCAGTCTGAATGCTTCGGGTAACCGCATTACCGAACTCGGGGATCTCAACAAGTGCCAGCATCTGACCGAGGCTGTGCTGACGGGCGGCACGGTAACGGATTTTGACGCGTTCAAGCCCCTGTCGGGCATACGCGAGGTAAGCGTTTCAAACTGCACCCTCGGCGACGTCAGCCAGGTGCTCGATCACAGCTCCCTGCGCGTGTGCAGCTTTGATAACTGCGACCTGCGCGGCAGCTTTTTCAAAAGCTTTGACCGCGAAAGATCCATAACGGAGCTCAGCCTCGTAAACTGCCGCCTCGATTCGCTGGCGGGCATCTCCGATTTTACCGGACTTACCGAGCTGCGGCTCACGGGGAGCCGCGGCATAAGCGACTGGTCGGAGCTTGAGAGCCTGACGGGGCTCAAGAGGGTGTATGCCGATGGCGAGTTGGCCGCCGAGCTTCGCGGGCTCTCGGCCTCGGTCGGCTTTGAGCTCATCATAGAGTGAAAGTTCCGTTTAAAAACCCGCACCCGCAGGGACAAAGGCGCTTTCCCTGCCGGTCGATTTTTACTGCGAGAGTATTTCAGATAAGCGCTCCGCACTTTTGATATGCGCATATAGCCTTCCCCTTGAGGGGAATGTGGCTCGCCGGCAGCCGCCGGCGGGCGGCGAGCCGGATGAGGTGGCAGATTTAACCCAGGCAATGAGCGGACGAGCGATGCTCGGTTTTGGCAGACGGCCGATTCGCGTTGAAAATGGCATATGTGCTATTGCGACAGCCCGATTATTTTCTGCGGAGGTTTTCGGTATTTTGCCATTCTCTGAATGACAGAACGGTTTTATAATCGCACCCGTAGGGGCGAGCATTGCTCGTCCGCCTGTGAATATTCGCAGCAATGTGAAACAGAACGCGAGTGCAAAAACATTATTTTCCGATTTTACCGGTCGAGCTGACGCAATAGTGATTATTTGAAGTGCAGCAGCGAAAGGAAAAAAGCGCGAGTGCAAAAACGACGATTACCATTATCACCGTTCGGGCTGGCGCAAAAAAGATACATTCCGTTCTAAATGCGAATTGCATTTCGGCTGCCGCCGAC
>CAMJGL010000041.1:0-9802 GCA_946405205.1 uncultured Clostridia bacterium | reverse complement strand
CGCTGGCCCATCGTCATGGACATCACCCGTCAGGAGCAGCAGCCCACCGGCGAGGAGGACAAGGACGGCAATCCCATCATGCAGAACGTTACCGTCACCGCTCCCGAGACGGTAAACTCCATGGTGCCCATCTGGCAGCGGAGTAAGGCCGAGGTCACGGACGAGCAGTGCGTCGAGTGGTACAAGGAGACCACCCGCGACCAGACCGACCCCGCAGTCACCCTCAGGGTCAACGCCGAGGGCACCGTGTCCTACAAGGCGATGCTTTTCGTCCCCGGCAAGGATATCGACAACGGCATCTCCGGCGCGACGAAAAAGGGCATTAAGCTCTACTGCAACGGCGTTCTTATAATGGAGGACTGCGACAAGCTCATCCACGACTACTTTGAGTTCGTCCGCGGCGTTGTGGATTCCCCCGACCTGAGCCTGAACATCTCCCGCGAGATACTTCAGCACAACCGCCAGCTCAAGGTCATCGGCCAGAACCTTGAAAAGAAGATCAAGGGCGAGCTGGAGAAAATGATGAAGGACGACCGTCCCAAGTACGAGACCTTCTGGAAGAACTTCGGCATCCACATCAAGTGCGGCGTGTGCGACGAATACGGCCGCTACACCGATTTCCTCAAGGATCTGCTCATTTTCTACACCTCCGAGGACTCTCAGGTGACCCTCAAGGAGTACACCGATAACATGCCCGAGAGCCAGAAGGCCATCTACTACGCCTCGGCCGACACCGTTAAGCACGCGATGAGCCTGCCCCAGTGCGAGGAGGTACGCTCCCGCGGCTATGAGATACTCTATCTCGACCATCCCATCGACGAGACGGTCCTGCAGCAGCTTCGGATGTTCGAGGGCAAGCCCTTTGTCAACATCCTCACCGAGGATCTGGGCTTCCAGACCGACGAGGAGAAGAAGGCCGCCGAGGAAAAGACCGTCGAGAACAAGGAGCTGCTCGACTTCATACGCGACAGCGTCGGCGACGAGAAGCTCAAGCAGGTGACGCTTTCGAGCAAGCTCGTGTCCTCCTCCTGCTGCCTGACCTCCACCGGCGGCTTCACGCTGGAGATGGAAAAATACTTCCGCAACGGCCCGAGCGAGGAGATGCGCAAGCTCCGCGCCGACCGCGTTCTGGAGCTCAACGCCTCTCATCACGCCTTCGAGGCCATCAAGGCTGCCTACGAGTCCGGCGATAAGGACAGAGCCGCGGCAATGTCCAAGATCCTCTATGCCCAGTCCGAGCTCATCGCCGGCGTCGAGGTCGAGGATCCCACCGCTTACGCCGAGCTCGTCTGCACTCTTTTTTAAGCCGCGTTAAGAATGGCGAGTGCTGCTTCTGCGACAGCCCGACCGGTGATACAGGAAGTTGACGCTTTTGCACTCGCGCTCTTAATGACAATCCCGCACCCGTAGGGGCGAGCATTGCTCGTCCGTCCGGCGGCTGCCGGAGAGCCATTCGCATAAAAACAGTACGCCTCGTTTTTGCGCCAGCCCGAATATGCCATGCGGAGGCACACGGTATATTGCCATTGTCTAAATGACAGAGCCGCAAAAATTACAGGCCGTAGGGGCGGCCATTGGCCGTCCGCCCGCCGACAGGCGGGAAACAAAACGAGAATCACCAGTTTAACAGGTCGGGAAGCGGCAATAAAGATTATTTGAAGCTTGAAACCGGATTGCCCCTCCGGCGAGGAGCGGACGAGCGATGCTCGGTCTTGGCAGACGGCCAATTCGCATTAAGACAGTGCGTTTCTATATTGCGACAGCCCGATTATTTTCTGCGGAGGTTTTCGGTATTTTGCCATTCTCTGAATGACAGAACGGTTTTATAATCGCACCCGTAGGGGCGGCCATTGGCCGTCCGCCCGCCGACAGGCGGGAAACAGAACGAAAATCACCGGTTTAACAGGTCGGGAAGCGGCAATAAAGATTATTTGAAGCTCAAAACCGAATCGCCCCTCCGGCGAGGAGCGGACGAGCGATGCTCGCCCCTACAAAGCCGATGCGTGTTATTCGGTGCGCGAGTGCAGTAAGGATTACCTGAAATCTAACCGGTCGAGCTGACGCAATAGCGATTATTTGAAGTGCAGCAGCGAAAGGAAAAAAGCGCGAGTGCAGTAAAGACGATTGCCGATCTTACCGGTCGAGCTGACGCAAAAACGATTATTTGAATTGTAGCAACGACAGGAAAAAGGAAAATATGAACGATAAACTCGGAGTTTACATCCACATACCCTTCTGCGTATCCAAATGCGGCTACTGCGATTTCTACTCGGTGCCGGGCGGCAGCCGGAGAATGCCGGACTATCAGTCGGCTCTGCTGAGCCACATCTCCGAATCGGCGGAGGCCATGCAGAGCTATGAGATCGACAGCATCTATATCGGCGGCGGCACGCCGAGCTGCTACGGCGCAAAGCGCATAACCGAGATACTTGACGAGCTCAAGCGCATGGGCAACGTGCGCCTTGACTCGGAGATAACGCTTGAGGTGAATCCCGACACGGTGAAGCTCGACGAGCTCAAGGCCCTGCGCCGCGAGGGCGTCAACCGCCTTTCCATCGGCGTGCAGTCGGCGAACAACGACATCCTCAAGATCATCGGCAGGAGGCACAATTTCCTGCAGGCCGAGCAGGCGGTGGACACCGCGCGCAGAGCCGGCTTTGAGAACGTCAGCCTCGACCTCATCTACGGTCTGCCCAGCCAGACCAAGGGCGACTGGGCCGACACGCTTTCAAGGGCGCTCGAGCTGCATCCTGAGCATCTTTCCTGCTATGCGCTCAAGCTCGAGGAGGGCACGCCCATGCACCGCCGCTACCTCGGCTCCCCGCTCATCCCCGATGAGGACGAGCAGGCGGATATGTACCTTTACACCGTGGACACGCTCAAGCATTACGGATTTGAGCAGTACGAGATATCTAATTTTGCCGTTCCGGGCTACGAGTCGAGGCACAATATGAAATACTGGCGGCTCGAGGACTACATGGGCTTCGGCCCCGGCGCTCATTCCTGCGTCAACGGCGTGCGCTACAGCTATGTGCGCGATCTGGATAAATACATCTCCGCCGTGGTGGGCGACAGTATGATAATCGACGAGTACGAGCCCATCGTGCCCGTGCAGAAGGCCGCCGAGTATCTCATGCTCGGCATGCGCACCGCACACGGCATATCTCAGGCTGAATACCATAGAATATACCGCAGCGACTGGACTCCGATAGAGGAGACCTTCGAGCTTTTCGACAAGAAGGGCTGGGCGGTCAAGAACGACGGACGCTGGAGCCTCACGCCTGCGGGCTTTCTCATCTCCAATGTGCTGATAAACGCGGTGCTGGAGGCTCAGACGGGCGCGAAGGTCGAGAACAATCCCTGGATGAAGGGCGCGTTCGAGGCCTCCGCCAAGCAGACCCTGCCCGAGGGCGAGCTCGAGCGCTTTGAGGAGGAATACCGCGGCAGAGCCGGAAGAGGCGGCTGACAGGAGGGACAGACATGGCAAAAGGCAAGCACGAAGCCCCGAAAAAGAAAAAAGCCAGGACCGAAAAAGCGAAGAAGCAGGCCGCGAAGCCCGGAGCCGGAAGAAAAGCGGCGCTTTACGCCGTGTGCGCGCTGGTGCTTTTGGCCGCCGCGGCCATCGTCGTCGGCCTTGTCGCGGGAAGATCGTCGAAGATACATCCGAACATGACGCTCGGCGGCATCGAGATCGGCGATATGAGCGTTCAGGAGGCGGAAAATGCCCTGCGCAGGGGCGGCTGGGAGCAGCTCGACGGCGGCTCGGTAGCCGTGACGCTCCCGGGCGGCTTTGAGTTTACCGTCACCGCCGCCGAGGCGGGGATAGACATGGACTGCGCCGAGGCCGCGCAGGCCGCCTACGACTACGGCCACAGCGGAAACCCATTAAAGGATCTGGCCGCGTACTTTAAATGCATAAGCGGAAAAGTCACGACGGCGGATATCCTCGCCGAGGCCAACGCCGACGGCATCCGCGCAAAGGTCGAGGCCGCGCTCGAGGACTATGACGAGCGCATGGGCAAGGGCTATGAACTCGATACGGAGGCAAAATGCCTCAGGCTCATAAAGGGCGCGGATAAGATAGAGATCGACGCCGACAGGCTTTGCGCCATGATAACGGAGGTCTTCGCCGAGGGCGGGGACAGTCTTACTTACACGGCCGATATCGGCAGCGCCTCCGAGCCGGACTTTGAAAAGCTCCACGGGGAGATCTTCGCCGAGGCTGTGGACGCCAAGTATGACCCCGAGACCCGCAAAGCCACCGAGAGCACGGTCGGAGTTGATTTCGACGTTGAAAAAGCGCAAAAAATGTGGGACGCGGCTCAGCCGGGCGAGCTCATAGAGATACCCGTGACCGTGACCATGCCCAAATACACCACCGAGCAGCTCGATTCCATGCTCTTTGCCGATAAGCTCGGCTCGCAGAAAACGAGCTACGCAAGCTCCGCCTCCGGCAGAGCGACCAATGTTGAGCTCGCCGCCTCCAAGATAAATGGCGTTATCCTCAACCCCGGCGAGACCTTCTCGTATAACGACGTCGTCGGCAAGCGCACGACGGCGGCCGGCTTCAAGACCGCGGCGGCCTACGCAGGCGGAAAGGTCGTGCAGGAGGTGGGCGGCGGCATATGCCAGGTGTCCTCCACGCTCTACTGCGCGGCGCTTTATGCGAATCTTGAGATCGTCGCCCGCGACTGCCACCACTTCGCGGTCAGCTACCTGCCATGGGGGCTTGACGCCACGGTGAGCTGGGGCGGTCCGGAGTTTAAATTCAAAAACAACAGGGACTTCCCGATAAAGATCGTGGCCAAATGCGTTGACAGGCAGCTCACGATCGAGATATGGGGCACGGATGTGGACGGAAGCTACGTCGAGATGACCTATTCCGCCTCCACCGCATATGACAGTAAGTATCCGGACGTGGCGGTCGGCACGAGAGCGACGACCTACCGCTGCGTTTACGATAAGGACGGCAATCTCATAAGCCGTACCAAAGAGGCAAACAGCTATTACTATTACCACGATGAGGACATCAAGTGGCCGACCACTCCCGAACCGACGCAGACTCCGGAGCCCGTTCCCACGCAGACGCCCGTTCCGACCGAGGAGCCTGTACCCACCGCGCCCGTTATAGAAACGGATGAATCACCGTCACCGGACCCTTAATGACTATAGATTGGAGAAAGAAATAATGGAAAAGGAAAGATTCTATATCACGACCCCGATTTACTATCCCTCGGACAAGCTTCACATCGGGCACACCTACTGCACCGTCGCGACCGACTCGATAGCGCGGTACAAGCGCCTGCGCGGCTATGACGTCATGTTCCTGACCGGCACCGACGAGCACGGCCAGAAGATCGAGGAAAAGGCCAAGGAGGCCGGAGTTTCGCCGAAGGAATTCGTCGACAGGATAGTCGAGGGCCCCGGCGGCATCACCGACCTGTGGAAGCTCATGAACATCTCGAACGACCGCTTCATCCGCACCACCGACGATTACCATGTCAAGGCCGTACAGCGCATCTTCAGAAAGATGTACGACAAGGGCGACATATACAAGGGCGCGTACAAGGGTATGTACTGCACCCCCTGCGAGAGCTTCTGGACCGAGAGCCAGCTCGTAAACGGCAAATGCCCCGACTGCGGCCGCGACGTGCATTACGCCGAGGAGGAGGCCTATTTCTTCCGCCTCTCCAAGTACGCAAAGCCCGTTCAGGAGCTGCTCGAGACCGGCGAGTTCCTGCAGCCGGCCTCCCGCGTGAACGAGATGATAAACAACTTCATAAAGCCCGGCCTTGAGGATCTGTGCGTCTCCCGCACGAGCTTCAAGTGGGGCATCCCCGTGGACTTCGACCCGGGTCATGTCGTGTATGTCTGGGTCGATGCGCTGTTTAACTACTGCACCGCGCTGGGCTTCCTCAACGACCGCTACGACGATTTCGACAAGTACTGGCCCGCCGTGCATCACATCGTCGGCAAGGAGATCGTCCGCTTCCACTCCATCATCTGGCCGGCCATGCTCATGAGCATGGAGCTGCCCCTGCCCAACAGGGTCTACGGCCACGGCTGGCTCGTCATCGACGGCGGAAAGATGTCCAAGTCCAAGGGCAACGTCGTCGATCCCTATAAGCTGGCGGATATGTTCGGCGTGGACGCGCTGCGCTTCTTCCTGCTGCGCACCTTCCCCTTCGGCTCGGACGGCAACTTCTCCAACGAGCTGCTCATCAACACCATAAACACCGACCTTGCAAACGACCTCGGCAACCTCGTTTCCCGCACGACCGCCATGGTCGAGAAGTATTTCGGCGGCGTCCTGCCCGCGGAGCGCGAGCACGATGCCCTGGACGATGAGCTCACCGCCCTCGCGCAGGAGAGCCTGAGCCGCTACGCCGAGCAGATGGACAAGTTCCAGCTCCACCTCGCGCTCGAGGAGACCTTCAGGCTCATCCAGCGCGCAAACAAGTATATCGACGAGACCGCTCCCTGGGTGCTGGCCAAGGACGAGGCGAAGAAGCCCCGCCTTGCCTCCGTTCTCTATAACCTGCTCGAGTGTCTGCGCATATCCCTCATCATGCTCAAGCCCTTTATCCCCGAAAGCTGCGACAAGGCCTTTGAGCAGATCGGCGCGGACGAGGCTCTCCGCAGCTGGGACAGCGCGGAGAAGTTCGGCTCCCTGCCCGCGAATGCCGCGGTGCACAAGGGCGAGACGCTCTTCCCCCGCATCGACATGGCCAAGGCTCTTGAGGAACTGGAGAAAATGAACGCGAAGCCCGCGGCGCCCAAGTTCCCGCCCGTCGAGCCGAACGTGACGATAGACGAATTTGCAAAGTGCGATATGCGCGTGTGCAAGGTGCTCTCCTGCGAGGCCGTGAAAAAGAGCGAAAAGCTCCTGAAGTTCATCCTCGATGACGGCACCGGCACTCCCCGTCAGATCCTCTCCGGCATCCACAAGTTCTATGAGCCCGAGGACCTCGTCGGCAAGACCGTGGTCGCCATCCTCAACCTGCCCAACCGCAAAATGATGGGTCAGGATTCCTGCGGAATGCTCATCTCCGCCGTGCACGAGCACGACGGCAAGGAGGAGCTGCACCTGCTCATGCTCGATGACAGCATCCCCGCCGGCTTCCGCCTTTGCTGATATAAAAGGAGAGCTTTGATGAACATTAATCTTAATGTCGTAAAATTTCTGGAGCAGTATGACTCGGACCCCGAGCTGCGCAAAAAAGTAGCCGATGCCGAGGCCGCCTACCCCGGCAGCCTTGAGATACGCGAGGCGGTCGTCGAGGATGTGCTCATCCCCATCGCCGAGGAAATGGGTCTGGGCTTCACGCTCATGGACCTTTACACCTACGAGAGAAAGCTCAAGAACGAGCGCAGCAAGAACGTCGAGCTCACCGAGGAGGAGCTTGCCGCCGAGGACGTGGAATACACCTACTGGCTGGTGGACAAGGGCTGGGCAAACGACGAGTCCTGCTTCCGCGGCGACTCCGGCAAGGGCATTGACTGAGAGTTTTTGGGCATATAATTCCAAGTGGCTATTGATTGTGTGCTTGGCATTGTGATACAATAAAAGCACCGTAAGGACCTGAAAAGAAGAAAACTGGAGGGAAACAACATGAAATGTCCCCGCTGCGGACACGAGATGACGCTGGATAATCACCGCAAGTACGCTCTGAATATGTGCTATGAATGCGGTTATATCGAAGGCCGCCTGAACGACGGCCCCGGTCAGGGTGCGACAAATTTCGCACGTCTCAAGAGCATGAACTTCAACGAAGCCGTCGCCTTCATCTCCGGAGGGCTCGGCATCGAGGAAGCCAAGGTCTCCGACTGGCTCGACGACAAGGAGTAAACCATATCATGCAAAAAGTGCACCCGCGCAGGGTGCACTTTTTTAAAGCATATATCCGCGTCCGGCCGCATATCATATGCCCGACTGAGCAGACAGGAAAGAGCAAGGCATGGAAAACGTATTTGAGTATTTAAGACAACTGAATACCGTATCCATGATGCTGCGCATCGTTCTGGCGGTCGTCATGGGCGGACTTTTAGGGCTTGAGCGCGAGCGCAAGAGCAGCCCTGCGGGCTTCCGCACCTATATGCTGGTCGCGATAGGCTCCACCGTCACGATGATGCTCAGCCAGTATCTTGACGTCATGCTCGATACGCGCTGGCTGGCTCAGGCGCAGGCGCTGGGGGTGCAGCACGATGTGTCCCGCTTCGGCGCGCAGGTCATAAACGGCGTGGGCTTCCTCGGCGCGGGCACAATTATCCTCACGGGCAGAAAGCGAGTCAAGGGTCTGACCACCGCGGCGGGGCTCTGGGCCTCGGCCTGCCTCGGCCTTGCAATCGGCGCGGGCTTTTATGAGTGCGCTCTGGCGAGCATGGTGCTCATCCTTGTCTGTATGTATGCCCTGCCGGCGACGGAGCGGCTCATCATCGCAAGGTCGCGGTACATGAACATACTGGCCGAGCTCGACCGCTTCGAGCATTTCGGCGGCGTCGCCAACCTCCTTCGTGAGGAGGGCATGCGCGTGCACGATGTGGATATAAACAAGGAAAAGGACAGTCACACCGCCCAGCTCTCGGTAAGGCTGAGCGTTTATCTGCCGAAGAAGTACAACCATATGGAGCTGCTGGCAAAGCTTTCGACCCTCGCCGGCGTGGTGTCCATAGAAGAAGTGCAGTAGGAGGCCGCATATGCTATCGTGTTTTGATTTTATAAGAGATACAACGCTTGCGGCCATGCTGCTGCGCCTGCTGCTGGCCTTCGTCTGCGGCGGCGTCATCGGAGCCGAGCGCGAGTTCAAGCGCCGCCCCGCGGGCTTCAGAACGCATATACTCATCTGCCTCGGCGCCGCGGTAACGGCGATGACGAGCCAGTATCTTTTCCTCGAGCGTGGACTGTATACGGACGTCGGGCGGCTCGGCGCGCAGGTCATCGCCGGCATCGGCTTCATCGGCGCGGGCACCATCATCGTCACGGGCAGAAAGCAGGTCAAGGGTCTGACCACCGCGGCGGGGCTGTGGGCCTCGGCCATCGTGGGTCTTGCCTGCGGCGTCGGCTTTGCCGAGTGCGCGCTGTTTGCAACGCTCGCCATCCTGCTGGCGGAGATAGTGCTGGTCAAATTCGAGTACCGCTTCGCCAAGAGCGGCAGGCTCAGCACCCTGTATGTGGAGTACACCCGCGCCGAGGGCATCGAGTCGGTGCTCGGGCTTTTGAAGGAGCGCGGGCTCAAGGTCTCGAACCTTGAGATAAGCAGGACCTCCGGCGAGGGCGACGAGTATCATTACTGCGCCATCGTTTCCGTGCAGCTCGAGGCGGGTCAGTCCGGCCCGGAGCTTGCAAACAGGATAACCGAGCTCAAAGACGTGATAACGGTCGAAGAGCTGTAATAGTACCGACCCCTCGGGGGACGGTGTTGCCAGACGGCCAATCCGCGCTGAGACAGTGCGCATCAGTGTTGCGCCGGCCCGATTATATCCTGCGCTGGTTTTAGGTTAATTGCCATTTTCTAAATGACAAAACGATTTGAAACCCCAACCCGTAGGGGCGGCCATTGGCCGTCCGTCTGTGAAAATCCGCGGCGATGTGAAACAGCACACGAGTGCAAAAACGAATATGACCATTGTTACCGGTCGGGAAACGGCAAAAAAGATACGCAATATCTCAACGCGAATTGCCCCTGCGCCGAGCAGCGGACGAGCGATGCTCGCCCCTACGATCTGCGGTATTCTCAAATTACGCTGCCGTAGGGGCGGCCATTGGCCGTCCGTCTGTGAAAATCCGCGGCGATGTGAAACA
>CAMJGL010000040.1:0-10153 GCA_946405205.1 uncultured Clostridia bacterium | reverse complement strand
GTTGCTTGAACAATTTTTACTCTTAAATATTGTCTAACTTTTTGGGGTCACTTCAGAGCCCTTCGGGATTTTTTCAGTCTTCAAAAAACGGAAGTGAGATCTCACTTCCGTTTTTTCATTGCTTAGTTAACGCTCGATATTTTTTATTTTCAGCCGGTCGTTCACCGCCTGCCGCGACACCGTATAGAGTACCGAGCACACGGGGACGCTTATCAGCATGCCCATCACGCCCATGGCGCTGCCGCCGACGGTGACGGCCACGAGCACCCATATGCCGGGCAGTCCCACTGATTTGCCGACGACCTTGGGATAGATGAGGTTGCCCTCAAACTGCTGAAGGACGATGATGAACACAATGAACCACAGGGCCTGAATCGGTTTCACGAGCAGGATCAGGAACGCGCCGACGGCCGTGCCGATAAAGGCGCCGAACACGGGGATGAGCGCGGTGAAGCCGACCAGCACCGATATCGCGGGAGCATAGGGCATCCCAAAGATCGTCATTCCGACAAAACACAGCGCGCCTATGATGACCGCCTCCGTGAGCTGACCTGTTATGAAGTTCGTGAAGGTTCTGTTCGTCAGCTCAAGCAGCTCCAGAAGCTTCTGCAATTTTTCGGGCTTCATCACAGCTCTGAGCACCTTCAGCGACTGCCGCTTCAAAGTCTCCTTCTGGGCGAGGACATAGATGGAAAAGGCAAAGGCGATGACGAAATTCATGACCGCCGTGACGATGGACGCCGTGACCGAGGCGGTGGTGTTGAACAGCATCGTTCCGCCGTCCTTGAGGATGTCTATCAGCTTATCGGGCTTGAAATCAAACTCCGGCAGATCGACATTGTACTTATCGAGGAAGACCGCGAGCGAGCCCCACCACCGCTCTACCTCATCGGCATAGGTGGGGATCATGTCGATAAGCGAGGCGACGGAATCTCTCAGCTCCGGCAGGATGATGAGGACTATCGCGAGGATTATGCCTATTACCAGCAGGATGCTCAGCAGCAGGCACAGCGGTCGCTTGAGCTTTTCGGGCCATTTCCCCTTCTTCTTGTTCAGCAGCTTCATCCACAGCCTTTCGACCGGACGCAGCAGCACGTTTACGATATACGCGATGCACAGCCCCGCGATGAACGGCGATATGATAGAATAGACGCTTCCGAGCAGCTCACCGAGCTGCTTATGGTTATACACGCCCCATATTAGGAGTACAGTAAAGGTGATTATAAGCAGAATACGCTTTACTGTTTTTTTGCTCAGTTCCAAATCTGTGTCCCCTTTCGCTGATGTTGATTATGCAGCCGTTTATATGCATAATATACAGGCGCACGGTCGACGATCCATGTTATTTCACGCTGAATAGGATCTCGCCGTAGCCGGGATAGGGCCAATACTTTTCGGCGGTGCAGCCCTCGAGCTCATCCACGGTCAGGCGCAGCTCGTTCATCGCCGCAAGCACCCTGTCGCGGCAGGCGACGGCGCGGGTATAGTTATCGGTGATCTCATCAAGGCTGTCCACTGCCGACTTGAGCGCCTTCACGCCGGACGCGGCACCCGCCATAAGGCCGCTGATCCTTGCCGACAGCTCCGTTTCAAGCGCGCACTCAACGCCGAGCGACTTCTTCGCAAGCGCCGTGTCGGTGAGCTCCTTAGAATATGCACTCACCGCAGGCAGTATATCCTGCCAGACCATGCTCTGCATGGTGAGCGCCTCAATGCGGATTACCTTGCAGTATGTATCCAGCTTCATCTTATAGCGGGCGGCAAGCTCGATCTCGGAATACACCCTGTGCCTTGCAAACAGCTCGACATTCTTCATGTCAAGATAGCAGGGTACGCAGTCGGGAGTAGTCGGGAGATTCAGCAGGCCGCGTGCTTCGGCTTCCTTCACCCAATCCTCGCCGTAGCCGTTGCCGTTGAAGATGATGCGCTTATGCTTGCGTATCACGCTGCGGATAAGCTCATGCAGGTCGTTTTCAAAGTCCGCCGAGCCCTCAAGCGCGTCGGCGTACTGGCGCAGGGATTCGGCTACCGCCGTGTTCAGCACGACGTTCGCGCCGGATATGGAGACCGAGGAGCCCAGCATACGGAACTCGAACTTGTTGCCGGTGAACGCGAAGGGCGAGGTGCGGTTGCGGTCGGTGGTGTCCTTGGGGAACTTGGGCAGCACATGAACGCCGACCTTTATCTGCTCCTTGACCTTTCCGCCGTAGGGCGCGTTCTTTTCGATGGCCTCGAGTATCTCCTCGAGCTCCTCGCCGAGGAACACGGAGATAATGGCCGGAGGCGCCTCATCGCCGCCGAGGCGGTGGTCGTTGGCCGCACTGGCAACGGATACGCGCAGCATATCCTGATAATCGTCGACTGCCTGAAGCACCGCGCAGAGCATAAGCAGGAACTGCGCGTTTTCGTAGGGCGTTTCGCCCGGCTCAAGGAGGTTTGCCCCCGTGTTGGTGGTCATGGACCAGTTATTGTGCTTGCCGCTGCCGTTAACGCCCGCGAAGGGCTTCTCATGCAGCAGGCATACCATGTCGTATTTCCGTGCCAGCTTCTGCATGAGCTCCATCATTATCTGATTATGGTCGGCTGCGATATTTGTCGTGGTGTATATCGGCGCGAGCTCATGCTGCGCGGGAGCGACCTCGTTATGCTCGGTCTTTGCGAGAACACCGAGCTTCCAGAGCTCCTCGTCGAGCTCCTGCATGAACGCGGCAACGCGGGGCTTTATTGTGCCGTAATAGTGATCGTCCAGCTCCTGACCCTTGGGCGGCATCACGCCGAAGAGGGTGCGGCCGGTGTACATCAGGTCCTTGCGCTTTTCGTACACGCTCTTGTCGACGAGGAAGTATTCCTGCTCGGGCCCCACGGTCGTCCTGACCGCGGTGACATCGTCGTTGCCGAAGAGCTTCAGCACCCTGAGCCCCTGACGGTTAAGAGCCTCCATGGAGCGCAGCAGCGGGGTCTTTTTGTCCAGCGCCTCGCCGCCGTAGGAGCAGAAGGCCGTCGGGATGCACAAAACTCCGTCCTTGATAAATGCATACGAGGTGGGGTCCCACGCGGTGTAGCCTCTGGCCTCAAAGGTCGCACGCAGGCCGCCCGTGGGGAAGCTTGAGGCGTCCGGCTCGCCCTGTATGAGTTCCTTGCCGGAAAACTCCATGATGATCCTGCCGCCGTCCACGGGAGAGATAAAGCTCTCGTGCTTCTCGGCGGTTATGCCGGTCATGGGCTGGAACCAGTGGGTAAAGTGGGTGACGCCCTTCTCTATCGCCCAATCCTTCATGGCATTGGCGACCACATCGGCGGTCTCCCTGTCAAGTCTTGCCCCGAGTTTTATGGATCGCTGAATCTGCTTGTAGACCTCTTTCGGCAAACGAGCCTGCATCACCGTGTCGTTAAAAACCATGGATCCAAACATTTCAGTTACATTTTTCATAGCGGTTCCGCCTTTCATAGTGCTTAACAGAGGAATTATATTCCCCGGTTCCCCGTTTTGTCAATGTTTTTGCCCTCTTTTGCCGCCATTGGTTGACAAAGCATTGTCATGCGTGTATACTGACTGTACCATTTCGCTCCATACAGTTTAGATGTTTTTCCGGCATCGGTCAGACATACGATAATTTTACGACAGTTCGATCACATTTCAACCGATATATGAACAAATCACTCAAAAATCTGCTTTGGCTCCTGCTGCTCATAGCCATCTCCGTCGGCACGGTGCTTATCATCACCACCTCCTCGAAGGGCTTTTCCTGGCGCTGCTTTATGCACTTTCTTTCCAAGGCCGATCCGCTGTGGATAGCGGCGGCTTTTCTGTGTGCATTCGGCTTTGTCTATTTTGAGGGGCTCGGCCTTCAGTGCACCTGCCGTTTCTTTGAATGTCCCTGTTCCGCCGGCAGCGCAGTCTTTTACTCGGCGACCGACATATATTTTTCCGCCATCACCCCCTCGGCAGCCGGCGGACAGCCGGCGGCGCTGCTCGTTATGATGCGCCGAGGCGTCCCCGCCGCCGTTTCGGCGATAGCCCTGCTGCTCAATCTGGTGATGTACACGGTGTCGATACTCATCATCAGCGGCGTATGCATCGCCGTTGATCCGAAGATACTGCTGCATATGCCGCCCGCTCCCAAGCTCTTTATTGCTTTCGGCACGGTGGTGCAGATAGCATTTATCATTATTTTTCTTATGTGCATCTTCAACGACGCCATGGTTCTCGCGGTATGCCGCTGGTGTCTGAAGCTGCTCTGCCGTCTGCGCATAGTTAAAAGCTATGATGAGAAATATGAAAAGCTGCTTGAGATCACAGAGCAGTACAAGAATTGCGGTATCCTGATAAAAACCGAGACCCGGCTGCTCATTAAGGTGTTCCTCTGCAATTTCGCCCAGCGGCTTTCGGTGATCTGCGTCGCCGTCTGCGTGTATATGGGCGTCGGCGGGGTTTTTTCGAAGGCCTTTGAGATTTTTTCGGTACAGGCTCTCGCGGTGCTCGGTTCAAATGCCGTGCCCGTTCCGGGCGCAGTCGGGGTCGCCGATTACATCCTCCTGGGCGGCTTCGGGCGCATCGTATCAGACCCTGTCAGCGTGGAGCTTTTAAGCCGCGGCATCAGCTTCTACAGCACCTTCCTGTTCTGCGGCATACTTATTCTGGCGGTCTTCATCAGGGGCCGCATCAAGCAAGGTGAATAATATGGCAAGCAAGAAAATGACTCTCGGGCTTAAATACTGTTACTGTACGCGGCTCGGAAGGCCCGCCCGCAGCATAATGACGCAGCCCTTTGTCACCGCCCTCACGGGCGCATATATGGACACCCGGCTCTCGGCAAAGCGCATTGAGGGCTTTGTGCGGCGCAACGGCATCGATATGAGCGACTATGTCGATTGCGGCTACCGCTGCTTCAACGACTTCTTTACGCGCAGAATAAAGCCGGAGGCCCGTCCGATCGACCACGACCCCGACGTACTCATCTCGCCCTGCGACGGATATATGTCCGCATACAGGATCAGCAGTGATTCCGTCTTTTCCATAAAGGACAGCTATTATAATGTTGAAGATCTTGTCGGCGGCAGCGAGATCGCGGGGGAGTACCTGAACGGAACCTGCCTCGTGCTGAGGCTCGGCGTTGAGAATTATCACCGCTACTGCTACATAGACGACGGCTTCAAAAGCCGCAATTACCATATCCCCGGGCGCTATCATCCCGTGCAGCCCATCGTCGTGCGCAAGCATCCGGTGTTTATCCAGAACACGCGGGAATATACTGTCCTCTACACGAAAAATTTCGGCATCGTCACGCAGATCGAGGTCGGCGCCTGCCTCGTCGGCAGGATAAGCAACCATCATGAGGCCGGAGTTATCCGCCGCGGCGAGGAGAAGGGCTATTTCAGCTTCGGCGGCTCGACCATCGTTCTGCTGTTCAAGGAGGGCTCCGTCGATATCCCTCAGGAGGTTTTTGACGCCACCGCAGAGGGCAAAGAGGCGATAATAAAATACGGCGAGGCGATAGGCAGAAAAGCCGGCGCCTGATACGCTGAAAAGAGCTTGGGAACACACGGTTCCCAAGCTCTTTTCATATTTTGCGCTCACTATGCCGAATGAGCCGTCTGTCTTTCTTCATTCTTCTTTCTTTTGAGCTTTGCCGCAAAGCGCTTCAGCTTACCCAGCTCAAGCTTCCAATAGATATTGCGCACGAAGGGGAAAATGGTCATCAGCACCTTGCTGAAAACGAACAGTCCGCAGGGGGAAACGCTCTTTTTGCCCTTTTCAAGGCCCCTTACCATTTTCCTTGCCACAACGCTGGGGCTCTGCACGGGGAAGGGCTTTTCAAACTGCACGCCGTCGGCGGCGACCTTGAAGAAGTTTGTGTCCGTCGCCACGGGATACAGGCAGGTGAATTTCATATTCTCCGGCTTCTCAAGCCGTATCGCCTGCTGGAAGCCCTCGAGCCCGAACTTGGAGGCGCTGTAAATCGCGTAGCCCGGCATCGCCATCTGGCCGATGGCGCTTATTGTGAACGCGAGGTGGCCGTCCCTGCCGGCCAGGTGTTCCCTGTACTTAGCGTAGGTATAGATCGGAGAAAGAGTATTCGTATCGAACATGACCTTGACCCTGTCCCAATTGACGTAATCGAATTCCTCGTAGTACGGGAAGCCGGCGTTGGCGTAGAAAAGGTCGATCTTGCCGAAAGCGGCCTCGGCAACACGGAAGAGCTTATCTATCCCCGCTTTGGTACTGCAGTCTATGTTCATAGGTATAACGTTAGACCCGAAGTCGGCGAGCTTTTCCTCTGCGCTGCGTGACACAGCCAGAATGATGTTTCCCTTTCCTTTGGCAAGGAGCTTGAGCACCTCAAGGCCGATGCCGCTGGATGCGCCGGTAAGTACGATCTTTTTGTTCTCTATCATGCCTTTATCCCCCTTATTTTATATTCATCACTGTGTCGTACGCGCTGTGGCAGGCGTCGGCTATGGTGCCGCTTTTTTTTGCGTCGCCGACCGAGACAACGTTTTTGACTCCGAGCTCCTCAAGCTCCCTTACAAGGCCGTTTACAGGTCTCACGCCGAGCGAAAGGACAACATTGTCGGCCTCTATGAAGCCTTTTTCTCCGGTCTTTTTGTTTTCGGTAAGCACTCTGCCCGGCTCTATTCCCACGAGCTTCGTGCCGGTCATGAACTTGGTTCCGTAAGGTCTTATGCGCTCCATCTCATCGTCGACGAGCTGGAACCACGCACCCGGTGCGATCTCGTCGGCCATCTCGATCACCGTGACCTCGCAGCCCGCGTCGTTGAGAAATTCCGTGACCTCAAGGCCGGTTATGCCGGAACCCACGACAACGACCTTTTTATTCTCAATCCGCTTCTCACCCATGATTATCTCCGTCGCCATTACGACGCTCTCAAGGTCTGTGCCGGGTATGGACTTGGGTCTTATGGGCGTGCCGCCGGTAGCTACAACGACCGCGAAGGGCCCCGCTGCCGCCGCCTCCTGCGCGCTGATGGCCGTGCCGAGCTTTATCTCGACCCCATCCTTTGCGGCGTTTGTCATGAGATCCTCTATACACCAGTAGAGCTTATCTTTAAGGTGGCAGGACGACGCGGCTATGACCTGTCCTCCGGCCCTCTGCTCCTTTTCATACAGGCTTACCTTGAAGCCGCGCCTTGCCAGAGTCTGAGCCGCGGTGAGGCCCGCGGGGCCAGCGCCGATGACGAGCACACGCCTGCCCTCGCCGTCGAGCGGCATATTGTTGTACTCATTTTCTTTGCCCATGCTCATATTCAGGGCACATTCGCAGGGCTTTCCTACCCATGCGTTTGTCATGAACGAGCGTATGCAGTTGAGGCAGCCTATGCAGCGGCGTATCTCCTTTTCCCGCCCCTCCTCGGCCTTTTTCACCCAATGCGGGTCGCAGATGAAGGTCCTCGCCGAGGCCACGAAGTCCTGACAGCCCTCCTGAAGCTGCCGCTCGGCCTGCTCGGGCGTGCGGATGACGTTCGCCGCGGCAACGGGGATGCTGACAGCGCTCTTTATCTCCCTCGCAAGATACTTTCTCCAGCCCGGTTCAAAGGAGGTCGGCTCCAGCCAGTAGTTGTACGCATCGTAGCAGGCCGAGGTTACGTTTATCGCATCCACGCCCAGCTCCTCGAGACGCTTTGCCACCTTCTTGCCGGTCTCGATATCATAGCCCTTGCCGGGCATGCCGATCCTGTCATACATCTCGTCGGCGGTCAGACGCACCATCAGAGGGTAATCCCTGCCGCAGCGGTCGCGTATGCCGTCGATTATCTCCGTGATGAAGCGCATGCGGTTTTCAAAGCTGCCGCCGTACTCGTCCTCGCGCTTATTGGTGTTGGGCGATATAAACTGCTGGATGATGTATCCGTGGCCGCCGTGGAGCTCTACGAGGTCTACCCCCGCCTTCTGACAGCGCACCGCGGCCTCGATGAAATCGCTTATCAGCCGCTTTATCTCGCGGCGGCTCATCTGGCGTATGCGCATGGCGCCGTGGTTTGCCAGCTCGCCCTTATAGGGAGCCTGCACCGGCCAGAGTGCGCCCTTCTTTTCCAGCTTGTTTAGTATGGGAGTGCATTTATATACCGGCTCCATTACCCCGGGGAAGCGTTCGGCGACGGGTATCATCAGCGGCAGCGAGTGTATCGACGCAGAATAGCCCTGACGCCCGGGGTGATGCAGCTGAAGCCCCAGCTTCGCGCCGTGCTTATGTATCCTCCCGACGAACTCGCGCATGGGCTCGATGTGGTAATCGTGGCTCATCGCAAGCTGAGTATAGGTCGAAGCCGCCCAGTCGTCGTTCACGCGTGTGATGCCCGGGATTATGAGCCCCACTCCGCCTTTGGCTCGCTCCTCATAGTAGGCCATGAGCCTTTCCGTGGGTGTGCCGTTTGTCTGGCCGAGGCTGACCTCGGCGGCTGTCATGATGGTTCGGTTTTTGACTGTCATCGTTCCGATTTTCATCGGCGAAAGCAGCATTTCATAAGCCATAAGTGTTTCCTTCCCCCTATAAATCATTTATACCATATATACTCAGATAATAAATTCACAAAGCATCGTATGTCAAGAAAGCATTGGAAAATCTATGTTTTCTATAATTCACACTGCATTTTTCTGACAACTGTTTTCCCTTTTCGTTTGACTTGCCGGGCACTTTATGATATAGTGTACAAAAATTTTGTACATATGTCCAAAGGGTGATCATTATGTCAGTTTACGCCTCGAAAAACACGGATATCATCGTCTCCACCGCGCTCACGCTGTTCAGAGAGCGCGGGTTTGTGAACGTTACCGTCAGTGATATATGCCGGGAGGCAAATGTTCCGCGTTCCTCCTTTTACAGCATCTTCGCCGGCAAGGACGAGATAATCACATATCTGATGCGAAATCTCAAGGAGGACTATCGGTCGGTGTTTTCCGAATTTCTGAACGCCAAAAACGACCTTGACCGCATCTGGCTGCTGTATGACCGATATCTGCGCCTTGCCGTGGAGTTCGGACCGGAGCTGACGGGCACGCTGCTCTCTCTGGAGCTGCAGAAGCCCGTCGGCGTGTATGAGTTCTTCGGGGCCTTTAACGAGTGGTTTATAAAGCTCATCGGCAACTGTCAGGCTGCGGGGCTCATACGAAACCGCAACAAGCCCGAGGATATCGTCGTTCTCGGTGTCCGCATAGCCGTAGGCGCGGCTTTTGAATGGTGCCGCAGCGGCGGCAGCTTCGATCTGCGCGAGGTGGCTATCGCCGAGCATGAGAGCCTTTACGACGTGCCTGCGGAATACAGGCATTGCACGGGCGGGTCATAACGCGTCACGGTGATATTTTTATGCCAGTTTTTGCTAAAAAAACTACACAAATTCGTTCTGCGACGTCTGTATAATATGCCGTTTTTTCTCATTTTGTATAAAATGCCTTGCGGCATCTGTTAATAAATTGTATAATCTCGATTGTTAATTGACACCTGTTTGGTCAATAGAGAAACTAAGGAGGTTACTATGAAAAGACGCATTATCAGTCTGCTGATGGCGCTGGCGCTCGTTTTTGCGCTTCTGCCTGCGGGCGCACTTGCCGACACTGCCGGTTCAGGGGATACCGGAAGTGCCGACATTGAAAAGATCGTCTCCGCTGTGGAGGAGCTCATTAATGGCGGCGGAAGCTCCGCTGATCTGGGCAGCATCCTTGAGGGGCTGGACTACAACCAGCTGGCTCAGCTTGTTTCTTCACTTATCGGCGACAAGGTCGACATCGGGTCCGTTGTTGACGAACTCGATGTAAACGAGATTGCCGGAGTCATCAAGGGTCTTGTCGATGGAGATCAGGACATAAGCTCCGTCATTGATAATCTCGACACCGACCAGCTCGTCGATCTCGTCAGCGGTCTTGTCGGCGACAATGAGACCATTGGCGCTGTTCTTGAACAGCTCGACGCCGAGCAGCTTGCCGGAGTCATCAAGGGTCTTGTCGATGGAGATCAGGACATAAGCTCTGTTATCGATAATCTCGACACCGACCAGCTCGTCGCTCTCATCGGCGGCCTTGCCGGCGACAATGAGGCTCTTGCCGACATTCTTGGACAGCTCGACGCCGAGCAGCTCGCTGGAGTCATCAAGGGTCTTGTCGATGGCGATCAGGACATAAGCTCCATCATCGACAGTC
>CAMJGL010000039.1:0-11894 GCA_946405205.1 uncultured Clostridia bacterium | reverse complement strand
CTTGAACAATTTTTGCTCTTAATTATTGTCTAACTTTTTGGGGTCACTTCAGTGAGGCAATTCAGGGGATAATATCTTATCAAACGAAAATAATATTGCAGATGCGGGCTATCCTCTCCGCGGCGAGGGTATCGTTTTTGCCGGTTATCAGAGCGTCACAGTTTTTGAGATTATATATGTGCGCGACCGATTTTTTGCCCAGCTTTGTGGAGTCGCAGAGCACATACTTGTGGACGGCGTTGCGCAGTATGGCGCTTTCGACGGTGGCGACGGCGACATTGTCGCTGTATACCTCGCCGTCCTCGTCGATGGCGTCACAGCTTATGAAGGCGTAATCGACGCTGATGTTGTTGAAAAAGTTGAAGGCCTCCGTGCCGATGATGGTGCCGGTGGAGCTGCGGATGATGCCGCCGCAGATGTGCACGTCAAGCGAAGCACAGCGGGCGAGGTAATCGGCTGCCTGCATCGAATTGGTGTAAATGGCTGCGCGGTCCATATCGTCAAGAAGGTTGCTCAGGGCAAATACAGAGGTGCCGCTTCCGAGAGACACCGAGCTTCCCTCCGGAATAAGACTTCGGGCCTTTGTGGCCATGCGTCTTTTCTCGGAAACGTTTTTGTGCAGCTTGCTGTCAAAGGTCTCGTCGGGAAACTGGTTGACGGACATAACTCCGCCGTAGGTGCGGATTATCAGCTTTCTGTCCTGCATGTCCGAGAGCTGCTTGCGCAGGGTGGATACTGAAACATCAAGGATCTCGCTGAGCTCATTGACCGTCATTTCTCCGCGGCTCTCGAGAATGCTTATTATTTTCTGCTCTCTGATACTGGTTTTCAAAATACCACCTTCCTAAAAAATGAGGCACAGGCGTTGGCCGTCTCACGGCGGACCAAGGTTTACCGAAAAAATTAATGCAGAAATTTACGATAAAAAATTGGTGAATACCGACAAAAATTCAGACGCACAACGCGCAGCAGGAATTGATTTTGAGCGAAACGCGCATTTTTGGAAAATGTTGATTTTTCACTCATAAATTAAGGTTTTCAAGCCTTGACTTGTCGGAGGAAAAGCTATATTTTCTAATTGAATATGACCGACCGGGGCTTGGATAAAATGCTTTCAAAAACACATCTTCTCAACTTTGATAGTTAAATATAT
Organism: uncultured Clostridia bacterium; assembly: GCA_946405205.1. GTDB lineage: Bacteria > Bacillota > Clostridia > Oscillospirales > Oscillospiraceae > F23-B02. The sequence goes on along the minus strand of CAMJGL010000039.1, from coordinate 10,741 downwards.
CACGCCTCAGCGGTTTAAATCAATATTTTTTGTCAAAAAAATTTATTTCAAAAAGGAGAAAAAACATATGAGACCCGAGATAATAATAATGCTGACTCACCACGACGTAACGGTGAAGAATGCTGCCGAGATATTCGAGGCATGCAAGGACCTGCCCGTGAAATACTGGGGCTTCAAGAACGTCGGCCTGCCGAAGGACGAGATGAAGGCTCTTGCAGGCGCCATGAAGGCGGCGGGCAAGACCACCTTCCTTGAGGTCGTTACCTATGACGAGGCAAGCTGCCTTGACGGCGCACAGACTGCGATAGACTGCGGCTTTGACTACCTGATGGGCACGCTTTACTACGATTCCGTAGCGAAGCTCCTGAAGGACAACAACATGGAGTACCTGCCCTTCGTCGGCAAGGTATCCGGCAGCCCGAGCATACTCGAGGGCAGCAACGAGGAGATCATCCAGAACGCGAAGGACCTGATGGCCAAGGGCATCGAGGGCTTCGACATCCTGGCCTACCGTCACGTCGTCGACGGCGAGAAGCTTGCACGCGAGTTCTGCGCGGCAGTCGACGCGAAGATCTGCATCGCCGGCTCGATAAGCAGCTACGCGAGGATCGACACCATGTTCGACATCGGACCCTGGACCTTCACGATGGGTTCGGCTCTGTTCGACAAGAACTTCGTTGCCGACGGCAGCTTCCGCGACAATCTCAAGGCCGTTGCCGATTACATGGCAAGCAAGTAATAAAGTAAGATTTAAGGAGACAAAGCATGAAGGAGATCACCGTCGGACAGGCACAGCGGCTCACGGCCCCGGCGCCTTTCGGACTTTTATCCACCCAGACCGGCGAAGGCAAAACTAACCTGATGGCGGTTTCCTGGTGGACATATCTTACAAACCACCCGCCCAAGCTGGGCGTATGCCTCAGCAATAAGGGCTACAGCGGCGAGCTCATCCGTCAGACGGGCGAGTTTGCGCTGAACATCGTCGGTGAAGAGCTCAGGGAAGCGGGAATAAAATGCGGACAGTGCTCCGGCCGCAGGACGGATAAGTGCGGGCAGTTCGGCATCGAGACCGTTCCGGCAAGCAAAATATCCGTCGGCGTTATCCCCGGCAGCAGGGTGGTGTTCGAGTGCCGCCTGACAGACGCTCTGCCCGTCGGCGACCACACCTTCTATGTTGGTGATATCGTGTCCGTCAGCGGCGACGACAGCGTAAAGCAGCTCTACGCCTTTGACGGCTACGGCAGACTGGATACGGTCTGAAATTAACGGGGGAGGCCGAACATTATGATAATGGACTGCGAAAAATATGTAGGAAAATGCGAATGCGGCAGGGAGCACGAGCTTGAGACGAAGAAAGTCGTGGTGGAATACGGCGCGACGGCGAACTTCGAGCAGTATATGGCGGACGTGGGCCTTGCGGGCAAGAAGCGCGCCGTTATTTACGACAGCGTGATCTATAAGCTCACCGAGGGCAAGCACGTTGCGGCCGATCAGGAGATCGTTCTGGAGGCCAACGGCCTGCGCGCAGAGGACACCGTCATCGAGGAGATGATGGAGAAGCTGGACGCACCGGAGGTCATCGTGGCCTACGGCGCGGGGACGATCATGGACTTCGGGCGGTACCCGGCGTACAAGCTGGGCATCCCCTTTGTCGCTGTCCCGACCCTCGCCTCGTCCGACGGCTTCACCGCGAACATCTGCTCGGCGATAATCAAGGGGCAGAAGAAGTCGACGGCGATGTGCGCGCCGGTGCTGGTGGTCGCGGATCTGGACATAATAAAGGGCGCGCCTGCGCGTCTGGTGGCCAGCGGCATCAACGACATTCTGTCGAAGTACATCTCGCTGACGGACTGGAAGATCTCCAAGCTCGTGTGCGGAGAATACTACTGCCCGATGGTTGCCGATCTTGCACAGGAGGCTCTGGATATCATGCGCGAGGCTGCGGATAAGTACGCGGCTACGGGCGTTGCCGACCACGAGGCGATGACGATGGCGCAGATGAAGAGCGGCCTTACGATGCAGCTTCTGAACCATTCGAGAGCGGCTTCGGGCGCGGAGCACCTTATGGCGCATCTTGTTGAGATGCAACCGCCGCGCTTTGAGGGCGCTGAGGGCATACACGGCGAGTGCGTCGGCGTGGGCACCTTTGCGTGCATAAAGAAGTACCACGAGCTGGCGGCGCTGCCGACTCCCAGGGCAAAGGCCTTCGAGCCTCTGACCGAGGAGTGGATAAGGGAGAAATTCGGCGAAAGGCTCGCCCCGGGAATAATCAAGGAAAACTCCGCGGACGTTCTGGGCACCTTCGATCCGCAGAACATCGTCGACCACTGGGACGAGATAAAGGCGCTTATAGACGCCATTCCCTCGGCTGAGGAGATGGAAGCGCTGTACAAGGCCTGCGGCTGCAAATATCTGCCCGAGCACATCGGCGTAAAGCCCGAGCTGGGCGATGAGATGCTCACCATCTCGGCCGCCATCCGCAACAGGCTCACCCTCATCCGCATGCTCCGCGTCCTTGACTTCGGAGAATAAACAACTGAAAACGTAAATCATTTTTTTCCTTTTCTTTTTTCTGTATGAAGGCAGAGGCTTCGGCCTCTGTCTTTCATTTTTCCCCCGAAAGCGTCGGTGAATGACGCTCAGACGCCCGCCTTTACCGCCGGACATTCCCGAGCGGCGGCGCCTTTGCCCCGACGCTGCATGTGCAGACTTGGGCCTGCGCTCTGAAACTTTGCCTTTTTTCGTCGCTTTTAACAACAAGTTCGTCAAAAAATGCACAAAATTAGCCCCAAAATTGGTTATAATGCGCCATTCTTCAGCGAAATAAAGCGTAAAAATTTGCGCGCCGTTTTTGTGAGATTTGTAAAAAACAAAAAAATGAAACGCGCAAAAAATATCTAAAAATGAGCGAAACGCGAAAGATGAAAAAATGCTTGTCAATTCAAGCGTTACAGCCGTTTTTTTGAGCATCGATTTTTTATTTACACAGCAAAAAAATTGAAATATTATAGTTTCGTTAACAAGTGTTTTCAACACGATCTTTACTTGAATTTCAAAAAGGAGATGCAGCAAAATGAGACCCGAGATAATAATAATGCTGACTCACCACGACGTAACGGTGAAGAACGCTGCCGAGATATTCGAGGCATGCAAGGATCTGCCCGTGAAATACTGGGGCTTCAAGAACGTCGGCCTGCCCAAGGACGAGATGAAGGCTCTTGCGGGTGCCATGAAGGCGGCGGGCAAGACCACCTTCCTTGAGGTCGTTACCTACGACGAGGCAAGCTGCCTTGACGGCGCGCAGACTGCTATCGACTGCGGCTTTGACTACCTGATGGGTACGCTTTACTACGATTCCGTAGCGAAGCTCCTGAAGGACAACAACATGGAGTACCTGCCCTTCGTCGGCAAGGTATCCGGCAGCCCGAGCATACTCGAGGGCAGCAACGAGGAGATCATCCAGAACGCGAAGGACCTGATGGCCAAGGGCATCGAGGGCTTCGACATCCTGGCCTACCGTCACGTCGTCGACGGCGAGAAGCTTGCACGCGAGTTCTGCGCGGCAGTCGACGCGAAGATCTGCATCGCCGGCTCGATAAGCAGCTACGCGAGGATCGACACCATGTTCGACATCGGACCCTGGACCTTCACGATGGGTTCGGCTCTGTTCGACAAGAACTTCGTTGCCGACGGCAGCTTCCGCGACAATCTCAAGGCTGTTGCCGACTACATGGCAAGCAAGTAATAAGTGCTCAATTGTATAGAGATATACAATAGACAATAGAAAATTTTATAGGGAGGTTTCCACAAGTGGAAGAAAACAAACTTAAGAAAGCCTTGACTGCCGCAGGCATATGGGCAGTCGCGGTCGGTGCGGTTATTTCCGGCAGCTACTACGGCTGGAACTACATCTTTGCAAGCACCAACTTCACTGGCGCGCTCATCGCAATGGCGATAGCGACTCTGTTCTATATCCCCTTCGCGTTCATGTTTGCAGAACTGGCGACCGCGATCCCCAGCTCCGCAGGCCCCGCAGCCTACACCGAGAAGGCCTTCGGCCGCGGCGCAGGCTTCTTCGCAGGCTTCAGCTATCTGGTTGAATCCCTGTTCTGCACCCCCGGTATCTGCATTGCAGTAGGCGCATACGTTCACACCCTGTTCCCCGTTATCCCCGCTGTCGTTGCGTCTGTTGTGGCATACCTCATCTTCCTGTTCATCAACATGCGCGGCATTGAAGCCGGTCAGACCATCGGCCTCATCGTCACCATCATCGGCGTTGCAGGCGTTGTTCTGTACGCAGGCGTCGGCCTTCCCCGCTGCGACTTCACCCTCCTCGGCAAGATGGGCGAGCTCGGCGGCGTAAAGGGCATCTTCTACGCCATCCCCTACGCAGTATGGTTCTACCTCGCCTTTGAGGCAGGCGGCATGGGCGCCGAGGAATGCAAGAATCCCGCCAAGGATATTCCCAAGGGCTTCATCATCGGCATCTTCACCCTGCTCATCGGCGGCCTGCTGATGCTCTTCACCACCGCCGGCGCACTTCCCAAGGATGAGATCCTCAAGAACGACGCTCCCGTTGCAAACGTCATCAACCACATCTACGGTGAAGGCAGCGTAATGGGTATCATCTTCATCGTAATCGCAATGATCGGCCTTGTTGCTTCCCTGAACGGCATCATCATCGGCCAGTCCCGTCAGACCTACGCACTTGCACGCTGCAAGTGCCTGCCCGGCTTCCTCGGCAAGCTCGACAAGAACGGCACCCCCATCAACGCTCTGCTCGTAACGAGCGTTATCGGCATCGTCTTCACCCTCATCGGCTCTGTTGACGTCATCGTCGTTATCGCAAACATGGGCTCCGCATTCATGGCTCTGTGCTGCTTCGCATCCTGGATCAAGCTCGCAAAGGACCAGCCCGATATGCCCCGTCCTTACAAGTGCAAGAAGTGGCTCGGCTACCTGGGCATCCCCTTCTGCATCATCGTTGCATTCTGCTCCCTGTACTCCGCGGTCGTTACCGGCCTGCTGTTCTACATAGCTGTTGCATTCTTCGTGATCGCAATGATCTACTACGCACTCGTCTGCAAGAAGAAGGACGGTACCTTCCTCGTAGAGCCTGAAGACCAGTAATTCCATTCAGAATTTCCATAACCATTCCGGCCGTCAAGGCATCGCCTCTTGGCGATGCCTTGATGTTTTATTAAAAACAAAAATAAAAAGGAGTAAAAACAATGAGCTATGTTATCGGCGTGGATCTGGGAACCCAGTCCCTCAAGGGCCTTCTCGTTGATCCTCAGGGCAAGATCGTTGCTGAAGCGACCTGCGCCCATGAACCCATATACCCCAATCCCCTCTGGGCAGAGCAGCCCGTTGAGGATTACCTGCATTCCTTCACCTGCGTTGTCCAGGAGCTGATCGCGAAGAGCGGCGTAAAGCCCGAGGAGATCGGCACCATCGGCCTTGACGCGATCAACGACTCCGTCATCGCCGCCGACGAAAACGGCAAAGCCCTCATGAACTGCATCATCTGGCTCGACCGCCGCGCAGAGGCCGAGACCGCCGAGATCGCAAAGATCGTCGATCCCGCCCGCGTGTTCGAGGTATCCGGCCTGAACCTCGACTCCACCCATACCGCGGCCAAGATGCTGTGGATAAAGAAAAACCGCCCCGATGTCTTTGAAAAGGCAAAATATCTGCTGAACGTTGACAGCTACATGGTCTACTGGATGACCGGCGCGGCAGTCGTCGACTATGCCCAGGCCTCCGCCTCCATGATCTACAACGTCGCCGAAAAGACCTGGTCCCCCGAGATGGCGAAGGTGTTCGACCTTGACCCGGCCCTGCTGGGCACCATCTGCAAGGCAGAGACTATCGTAGGCACCATCACCGAGCCTGTTGCCCACCGTCTGGGCCTGACCACCAAGACCAAGGTCATCTGCGGCACCGGCGACGAGCACAGCGCCTGCCTCGGCTCCGGCCTCGTAAAGCCCGGCATGGTGTGCGATATCACCGGTACCGCCGAGCCCGTTGCCGGCACCTCCGCAAAGCCCGTGTTCGACAAGAAGGGCCTTGTTGAGACCCACCACTCCGCCGACTCCCGCCTGTGGCTGATCGAGAACCCCGGCTTCGTATCCGGCGGCTCCACCCGCTGGTACAAGGACATCATCCTCAGAGAGCCCAACTATGACCTCATGAACGAGCAGGCAAAGCGCAGCCCCATCGGCTCCAACGGCGTGACCTTCCTGCCCTGCATGGGCGGCGCAATGACCCCGACCTGGAACGGCAACGCCCGCGGCACCTTCACCGGCCTCACCCTCAGCCACACTCTCGACGACCTGTCCCGCGCCGTTTTCGAGTGCATCTCCTTCGGCCTGAAGGACAACGTCGACCGCTTTGAGGAGATCGGTATGGACTGCTCCAGCGTCCGCATCGTCGGCGGCTCCACCAAGTCCCCCTTCTGGTGCCAGATGAAGGCCGACGTTCTCGGCAAGCCCCTGGTCGCCACCAAGAACCCCGAGGGCGCTGCGATCGGCGCGGCAATGCTGGCCTCCGTTGCCGAGGGCAACTTCGCGAACCTCGACGAAGCGGCAGAAGCAATGGTCGAGCTGGGCGCGACCTACGAGCCCGACCTGAGCCTGAAGCCCGCGTATGACGAGGCATATGCCCGCTACTTCGAGTGCTACACCACCATGGAGCCCTTCTTCAACAAATATTACAAAGCATAAAAGGAAGTCTGATTGAAATGATCGATAATCGTTTGATCGAAGCTGACGCCACTAAGCTCGACGAGCTTCGCAAAATAATCAAAGAGCAGGAAAATGCGGAAAAGCTGTGCGATATCACGATGAAAGAAATCGTCATTGAACACGGTGCGGCAGCAAAGGTATGCGACGCGGTAAGAAGCCTGACCGAGGGCAAAAATGTGCTCATGGTCACCGGCCCCACCGAGATCGTCGACGTTGACGGCAAAAACGTCAAGGAGACTGTCAAGGCATACCTCGAGAAGGAATACAACGTCGAATGGCTCGTCATCAGCGAGCCGGACAGCATCGTTCACGCGACCCCCGAGAACGCCGCGATAATCCAGAGCCACTTCGAGGGTAAGGATATCGTCGTCGGCATCGGCGGAGGCACGATCTGCGATCTGTGCAAATATGCCACCTATTACTTTGACCACGAAAATCCCCTGCCTGTGGTCATCGTTCAGACTGCGCTGTCCGTCAACGCGTTTTCGGACGACTCCTCCGTCATGCTCATCAACGGAGTAAAGCGCACCGTCCATTCCCGCTACCCCTCCATACTCATCATTGACCTTGATATCGTCAGCGCGGCTCCCGCAGAGATGAACGTCAGCGGCTACGGCGACCTTATCGCCACCTGGACCGCACCCGTTGACTGGTACCTCGGCAATGTTCTGGGCATGGGCCAGAATTTCCACACCGCACCGTCGGACATGATCCGCACACAGTGCGAGAGACTGCTCGAGAACTCCGAGAAGCTTGCCGCCGGCGATGCAAAGGTCATCGGCGAGCTGGCGAATGTTCTTACCCTCAGCGGTCTGTCCATGGGTCTTGCCAATGAAAGCAGCCCCGCGTCGGGCTCCGAGCACGTTATGAGCCATCTTGTGGACATGGCATCCCGCGTCCGCAAGACCGGCATCTGCTATCACGGCACTCAGGTCGCCGTTTCCGGTATAATCTCCGAGATTATCTGGGACTGGCTCCTGACGGAGTTTGACCCGAAGAGCGTCGATCTTGATAAATGCTATCCCACCATTGAAGAGATGGAGCCTAAGGTCAAGGCTGCTTTTGACTGGCTTGACGACACCCACTCCGCCGCGGAGGAGTGCTGGGCAGATTACCAGAAGAAGCTCAACCGCTGGCACGCGCACAAAGCCGAGTTCAAGGCCTTCCTTGAGAACTTCGATGAGTTCAAGGCGACCGTCGCACCCTGGGTCAAGAGGCCCGAGTATGTTGTCGACTGCATGCACAAGGCAAACGCGCCCACCCGCTACAGCAAGCTCAACTACTATGTTGACGCAAAGACGGCGGTATGGGCAATGACCAACTGCCATCTCATGCGCAACCGCTTCTCGGTCATCGACCTGCTGCACTTCACGGGTGTGTGGAACGATGAATTCGTGCAGAAGCTCATCGACAGAGCCGAGGCCATGGACGCCGGCCTGTAATGCTTAGCTAAGCGCAGGAAAAACCCGCTCCACGGCGGCACGGCAGCCGTCGGGGAGCGGGCAGAGCAGAAGATCGCGGGATGTGTATTTGGCAGATTAGGAGGCATGCTGATGAATACAGTTCTGTGCAGGCTGAAAGAGGAAGGCTGCAACATTGACCAGGGCCTTGAGAGCTGCTGCGGCAATGAGGACAGATATCTGCGGCGTCTGCGGCGTTTTGCCGAGAGCCGGTATCTGGACAAGCAGGAGGAGGCCTACCGCAGTCACAATATCGAGCGCTGCAGGATGTACGCGCACACCATGAGCGCCGAGTACTATAACCTCGGGCTGGATGCGCTCTATTACCTCAACAGCTGCATACTTGAGATGCGCGACGCAGCGCAGCTCCCGGAGCTGGGCGAGGTTTTGTCCTGCCTCAGAGCCAAATACAACAAATATGTGAGCATAATAAAATCCCCGACCTGATGCGCATAAAAGCAGACAGATCAGAAAAAGAGCCGCCGGGCATTACGGTAGAAATACGGTAATGTCCGGCAGTTTTTTGCGGAAAATCTTGTGAGACGGTTTATATTTGCGCTTATTCAGGCATATGGATATAAGCTGTCCGGCTGAAACAGCAACAGCGTGTTGCTTGGCTTTACGCAGCAACGATGGTATAATATCTGCAAGGTGGTGTTAAATATGGAAACAAAGGATGTTATATTGCAGCTCAGAACCAAAAACGGATTATCTCAGGAGGAGCTTGCAGAAAGGATCTATGTTACCCGGCAGGCGGTGTCCCGCTGGGAAACCGGTGAGACCGTGCCGAATACGGAAACGCTGAAACTGCTGTCAAAGCTGTTTGATGTTTCCATCAATACCCTTCTGGGTTCTCCCAGGCAACTTATTTGCCAATGCTGCGGCATGCCCCTTGACGATTCTTCGGTCAGCAGGGAGCCTGACGGTACGTTCAATGAAGAATACTGCAAGTGGTGCTATGCTGACGGGAAATTCGTTTACACAAGCCTTGAGGAGCTGACGGATTTCCTTGTCGGGCATATGTCAAATGAGAACTGGCCTCCCGAGCAGGCACGGGCGTATTTTGAAGCGCAGCTGCCAAAGCTCGATCATTGGCAGCAGCCGAAGAAATCAGCAGAGCAGTGAAGAGGTAATAAGAAAGATCCCGAATGCACGAGCATTCGGGATCTTTGTCTTAGGGCTATATAATAGATATTTTTTGAATTTCAGATGGGAGATTTGAACCCTCGCATCCCGCAAAAAGTCGGTAGCGACAGCGAACCGTTGCGAGGGCGTTTACAACCGAGCAGGTGAGCCGAGCGTGACTTTTTGCGGAAAGGAGGAGCAGCGGCGTGAGCGCGCTCTGATTTTTGTAAAAAAATCGGAGCAAGCGATACAAAGCTTGCTCCGACGTGGCGGAAGCGGTGGGATTCGAACCCACGAGCCCGTGAGGACTACCTGATTTCGAGTTTTATGGGTTATTGGCTGTTTAGCGATTTTTAAAGGCTGTTTTGGGAAGTTTTATATTCACCGAAAAGCTTGATAATTAAGGCTTTTTTGGAGGCTGCACCGCAGAAATCCCGAGAAATAAGGAAAGTTCGAATAACGGCAGTTTCGCTGTTTTTGGAAAGAACAGGCACTATTTTGGAAAGAACTGCGGAAAGAACAGAATAAACACATCAACAATGGCAATACACAGGAAAACCTACACCGATAAAAATATTTACGAGGTGTATTGCTATGGATGAAACCGCAATCAACTGGGATTCGATTCCCGATATTATTACCAAAGACCAACTCTATCAAATCTGCCACATCAGTAAATCAACGGCTTTGTATCTGCTTCGCAGCGGAAAGATACCGTGCGAATACACGGGCAAGAAAACTCGCTGTTACAAAATCAAAAAGGCTGATGTTATTACATATCTTGAAAAGAGAAAAGTATTTCCCGAATCCTATTCAGCACCGGCTGGGTGGTACAAGGGGAACTATACCGTGAAAATGAAAACCGAAGTACCTGAACAGGTTCTTGAAAATATGAAGCTGTATTACACGGAGCTTTTTGCACAATATCCCGATGTGCTGACCACAAGCGAAATTTCAAAAGTAATCGGCTACGGCACAACGTCAATCAATAATTGGTGCAAGAAAGGACATCTTAAAGCATTCAAAAGAAACAATATGAATCACATTCCGAAAGTCTACTTGATAGAATTCTGCTGTTCAATATACTTTCGCACTATCACCCGAAAATCTGATTGGCATATCCGGGCGCTTCAAGAATTCCCTCGTTGGCAAGTGATACGAGGATTAAAAACACAAGAGTGATTATTCGCTGTAAAAAGTGGCACAGATTTGTAAATGTTCGCTGTGATTTTTGGCACAGGCAAAATTTGCAAATTCATAAATCGCACATTCGACTTTTATTCGCCTCCTTTGTACAATATAAGCGCAAAGGAGGTTTTACTATGACTGACACACTATTTGAACAACTCGGTGGTACTTATACACAGATTGGCGACTATGCTTTGCCAGACTTGTCATTACCGGCGGAAA
>CAMJGL010000038.1:0-12031 GCA_946405205.1 uncultured Clostridia bacterium | reverse complement strand
ACCCCACTTGTTAGATAGTATATCATACTGTCTAACAAATGGGGTGCAATTCACTGATCGCCGCGGGGGATACTTACATATTACAATTACTCCTGCTTTTCGGCCCGGGCGGCGAGCTCGCGCTCGCGGGCCTTGCGCTCGCAGTGGGCATAATAGGAGTTGCCCATTTCCTCGAACTTCGGCTTGGGTATCAGAAGCTCATCGAGCTTTTTGCGCGTTTCGGGCAGGATCACGCCGAGTTTGCCGTAATCCCGGCCTGCCTGGGTCACATGGCCGAGATACTCGCTCACGCGCTCCTGTATCGGCGGTACGGGCATCATCTCGCCCTCGCCGCAGAACAGCGTGGTGTAGTTCCCAACGCCGAGGATAAGGTCGAACTGCGCGAGCACCGCGTCGTAGTTGCCCTTGTAGCTGAAGAAGCCGCAGGTGGAAATGAGCACATGGCGCTGATGCGACTGGTCATAGCGGGTGACGTGCATACCGTTGCCCTTGCCGTCGAGACGGTCCTGCATAACGGGCTTATTGATGGGAACGGTGCGGTCAAGGAAGCATTTGAGCTGTCCGGGGAGAGAGTAGTAGTACAGCGGGAAGCTCCACACCACGAGGTCGGCGGTGACGTACTTTTGGATAGCCTCGGCCATATCGTCGTCGCGGAAGCACTTTCCGGGGGTACGCTTCCAGCAGTTCAGGCAGCCCAGACAGGGCTCGATGTTCATTTTTGATACGGTGAGCTCCTCGATGTCGATGTCGCAGGTCTCACCAAGTCCTTCCAGGAAAGCATGGGTCAGGCGCAGGGAGTTGCTACGCTCCATGCGGGGGCTGCCGTTTAAAACAAGCACTTTCATTTTATGTTCTCCTTATTCACATGTATAGTTTCCGGGCCGCTTTTCCAGCATTGCTGCCGCGGCCTCGGCCTTGTCCTTGGTCGATACGGTGTAGATGCCCTGTATCTCCTCCGCGGCAAGCGCGACGGAGGCTGCGGCATCTGCCGCGATGTTGATGCACTTTTTGCACATCTGCACGGCTATCGGCGGCTTTGAGGCAAGCTTCTGCGCATAGGCGAGCGTGGTCTGCTCGAGTTCTGCCAGCGGCACCACGCGCTCGACAAGGCGGATCCGCAGAGCCTCCTGAGCGTCGATATCCTCGCAGGTCATGGCCAGAAGCTTCGTCATGCCGGGGCCTATGAGCTTGGTCAGTCTCGTCGTGCCTCCGAGATCGGTGCTGATGCCCACATCGACCTCGCGCAGAGAGAACTTGACGTTATCCGCCGCGATGCGGAAATCGCAGGCCGTGACGAGCTCGATGGCCGTTCCCATGCACGCGCCCTGGATGCCGGTCACAATCGGCAGATTGCATTCCTCCCAGAATCGGTAAGCTCTCTGCCAGTGATAAACGCCGTAGAGGCTGCGCCCGGGGGCGCCGATAACGGTCTTTGCATAGTTGAGGTCGATACCTGCCGAGAAATGCCGTCCGTCGGCGAGCAGGGCGAGTGCGCGCAGCTCACGGTTGCCGACTATCTCGGTCTGCTGCAGTTCGATCATGGCCTCATAAAACGGGGCGCTGATGGTGTTGAGCTTTTCAGGTCTGGCAAGGCGGACTATACCGACCGCCCCGCGCTGTTCAAAGCTCAGAAATTCGCTATAGCTCATTGAAACATTCTCCTTTCCGCCGCAGCGCGGCTATGTCCGGCCTTTGCCGCGGTACGGCGCATCCGCCGCAGCAGCGGTGCCCGTAACGTCATGCCTGTGAGGGCGGACATATATCTTTGATTATAGTTTAACGATATCGGGCGGGCTCAACAACGTCATTCACGCCAACAATATCTTCAAAAACTTTTTAGCCGTTTGTGCTTTTATCACAAAAATCCCGGGTGAACTTCAGTTTATGAAAGCTCACCCGGGATCTTATATGCCGTTTTTGTTATTCAATGCGGACGATATCCATTCCGTCCGAGCTCTCGTTCTCGCCGTGAGGCGGCTCCCATCTCGGGATGCGGCCTGTCATCTCCAGTATCTTGAGGGAGATCATCAGGCGCAGGCGCACATCGGGATTGTCAAGATCGAGCGCGAGGATATCCTGGATCTTCTGGATGCGGTAGATGACGCTGTTGCGGTGCATATGCACATGCTTTGCCGTCAGCGATATGTTTCGCTCGGAGCAGAGGTAGTAATACAGCAGCTTGACATTGCTGCAGGCTCCGTTATTATCGTCGATCAGGCGGTCGATATAGTGCGTATAGGCATCCTCGAGCGGCATGATCTCGGAATAGTGCTGGAGGATGTCCTCCAGATAGTATTTGGAATAGAAGAACGCCTTTCCGTCTGCGTCGTGCTTCCTGCCGAGGGTCACGGCGGCAAGCGCCTGACGGTAAGCCACGCTGAGCTTCGCCGCGTCGGAGAACAGAAGGCTCACGCCCATGTGCGCCTTGCACTGCTGAAGGGTCGTCATGAGGGCGTTCCAGTCCTCCTGGAAGGTAGACTGAGCCTTTACGTCGGAATTGTTCCAGTCACGGAACAGTATGATAACTGCCGAACCGTAGAGAAACGCTCCGTAATTTGCAAGCGGACAGTGCGCCCGCATCCTGTTGGCTATCAGCGACAGTTTGAACGCGGAGTTGGTGTCCGACTGCACCAGTCCGAGCCGCAGCTCGCCCTGATAGGGTATGCCCAGCTTCGCGCAGCGGTCGCGGAAATACTCCGGCGTATTCTGCTTCGGGCGGACAAGATCGTCCATGAGCTGCTGCTGCGCGCTGAGCATACCGGACTCGTATATCCCGTTGACGCGGAAATAGGTCTCCAGCTCATCGGTCAGGCAGGTATAAAGGGCGATGTCGCGCTCCGTGGGCGGTGCGTCAAGGAAGTAGCAGCCCATGAAGCAGTACGCGGCGCCGTTATTCTTGTAAGAGCGCACAAGGAAGGGATAACCGCAATAGGTCAGATTTGCCGGATAGAGCATCGGCCGGACGCACTTGCGTTCATCGTCGTAATAGCCGTGGCCGGCGATCTGGTCCATTTCCTCCTGGCTGTAGAAGCCGCGCCGGAGCAGATTATCAAAGTAAGGCATGTCCTCCACGCTTTTTCGCGTTGAGGCCATGATGTTGTAGGCCGAGTCGGTCACGAGGATAAGGCAGTGCGGAAAGGCCCTGCGGGCGACCTCGAAAAACGGCTCGTAGCCCCGACGGCTGAGCGCGGCCTCCTTGACGGCGAACTCAAAGCTGTTGAACTGCGTGAACAGCGTTATCAGCCGGTTTACGACCTCGTTCAGATCGGTGTCCTCGCCGAGCATTATACCGTGCAGCGCATGGCGGCACTGCACCTGCTGCGGGCGGGCCTTGAACACGAAGCAATGATCCTCAAAAAGCTGCTTTTTCATCTTGGGCAGCACCTTGGGAGAACAAATATACAGCGTGTCCTCCTGCAGAATATCGGTCGGCAGCGTGAGGATCTGCACACCGGTGAATTCAAAATTCTTACTTTCGGTCTCGACAAGCTGCGCCTGATATGGCGCCAGGCTTTCCATGATCACATTCAATGACAGTTTCATAATGCAGCTTTACTCCCTTACGCCGTTTCTCCGCGGGGGCATCTGCGCGGTGCTCAGATATGCATCCGCGGCGGGACGCAAACGCGCCCCGCCGGTCCTGACCGGAGATCACTTGAATTCTTCAAACAGCGCTTCGTTGTCAGCGCCGATGGTCTTGCTCTGAGCGAAGTAGTTCCGGACTCCGACGCTCTCAAGATAAATGGGGATCTGCGGCTGATAGTAATGCTTGCCGCTTTCATAGGTGGTCTCGCCGAGGTAGCCGTTGGCCAGACACTGGCCGAGCTGCTCTTCCTCTTTGTACTTGTCGGCGATGGCGCGCAGCTCGGTGCAGGGCACATTGCCGGCCTTGAGCACGCTCATTATCTCGTCGGCGGTCTTTTTCTTTGCCTCCTCGATGCAGCGGGCAACGATTATCGCGCAGTTGCCGTCAACGTTGAGGGCAGGACGGGTGTTCACGCGGGGATCGTCGAGCATGTCCTCAATATTGAACGCCTTGCAGAACACGGGGAAGTAGCGCTCATACTCGTTGACGAAGATCTGAACGAACTTGCCGTCCTTGGTCTCGAAGGCCTGACCCATGGGGCTCTGGGTGTAGCGGCTGCGCGGCCATGGGTTGAAGTACTGGGTGCCGGAGTTGATGGCTGCGGTGACCCAGTTGCCGGTTCCGTAGAGAGAGGCGGAGACGTAATCGCCGACTCCTGTCTTCTCGCGGGCGTACAGCGCGGTCATGATAGCGCCGAACAGAGGCATGCCGGTGGTCAGGTCGCCCATACCGGTGGGAGGGCAGATGGGGGAATCATTCTCGCCGAGGCGAAGGTCGGAGATCAGTCCGTTCATCGCAAAGAACGCAACGGCGTCAAGGCCGGGCTCAGAGGACAGAGGGCCTTCCTTGCAGCCATAGCCGGTGGCGTGGGCCATGACGAGCCTCGGGTACTTGACCTTGAGCGTTTCGTAGTCGATGCCGTGCTTCTTCAGGCCGCCCAGACGCATACTGGTCAGGAACACGTCCGCCTTGGAGAGCATATTGTGCAGGACGCGCTCGTGCTCGGGATCGTTGAGATCCATGTGCATGAACTCCTTGCCGCCGTTGAAGAGGTCGAAAGAGGGATTTTCGTTGTCCGTTATGGGCATGCCGCAGGTACGGCCCCAGTAACGCACGGAGTCGCCGGTCTTGCCGGTCTCGATCTTGATAACGCGTGCGCCGAGGCAGCGCAGGAATTCGCCCGCAGAGGGAGCGGCCCAATAAGTCGTCAGCTCAACGACCAGCAGTCCTTCGAGTGGTTTTTTCATGTGAATTTCCTCCTGATATTTGTATTACAGACCGGCATATTTAAACAGCTTCAACAAAAATATGCGGCATTATTACCTGTCTGTTTTTTAACAACTTCATTATACAAGGGCAATTCACACCCCGAAAGGGCAGCCGATACGAAAAAATTGTGACACTTTCAACAATAATTGTGCAAAATCTACGAGTTCAGGAGTACAGACTTTTTCTCGAAAAAAATACGGCGGTCATCAATTGTGCGCCGCCTACAAAGATACAGTAAATCCGGCGACGAAGAATGTGCAGAAACGCCGACAGGCTTTTCTGAGATAGTAACGATGCGCGGGCACACATCCTACGTTAAAATATAAACGTTAAATTGCAAACATTCAAGCGGGATTTTCTGTAAACATAAGGTATAAGGAGGTATTCGTAATGAATATTAACATTGACGCAGCGAAAAAAGTCGCCTCTTACTCATGCTTCGGCTCGGTGGTTGATGACGCGGCAGTCCGCTGTCCCGAACGTGAGGCGATCATCTTCGGGAATTGGAGACTCAGCTACGGCGAGCTCGGGCGGCTCATAAACCAAACCGCGCATTATCTGAGGAGCATCGGCGTTGACAAGGGCACTCCGGTCGCCGTCATTTCACGCAACTGTCCCGAATGGGTGATCGCGGAGTTTGCCCTGTACAAGCTCGGAGCCGTGGTCGTAAAGATAAACTGGCGGCTCACTCCGGAGGAGCTTGTGTCAATGCTCGAGCGAAACTCGGTCACGGCGGCGTTTTACAAGGCCGAAAAGCCGGAATGGGGCGAGCAGACGGAGGCTCTGTGCGGCGGCAGGGTACGCTTCATACGCCTCGAGCCGGCTGAGGACGGCTCCTCTTCCCTTGTGTCGCTGGTGAGCGATCAGCCGGACACGCCCGTTCAGGCGGAGGTCTCGCGCAGCGACGTGGCCTGCCATCTGCACACGAGCGGCACGACCGGCAAGCCCAAGTGCGTCGTTTACACCCACGGCGGTATGCTCGGCGAGCTTGAGAGCATGCTCGGCGTATATCCTTATCCGGACGGCCAGCGGTATCAGTACATAGCGCAGCTTTTCCACTCGGCGGCCATCGGCGCGCACCTCTCCCTTGCGACAGGCGGCAGCATGGTCATGAAGGCTCAGTTCGAGCTTGACGACTATATGCGCACTCTCGTGGATGAGAAGATCGAGGCCATCAGCGTGGTACCCACGGTGCTCAAATGGATACTCGACGAGACCGACCGCAGACATTATGACCTGTCCCACCTGAAAACGGTAAATTATTCGACCTGCCCGATCCCTCAGGTGCTGCTCAAGCGCGCCATGGATATGCTGCACTGCGAGTTTTACCAGTCCTACGGCATGACCGAGATGGGCAGCACAGTCACCGTGCTCCGGCCCGAGGATCATTTTCTGGACGGCGGCAGGTATCTTGCCTCAGTCGGACGTCCTATCGCGGGCGCGGCGGTGCGCATAACGGCGCCGGACGGCAGCGAGTGTCCCACGGGAACGTCGGGCGAGATATATGTTCGCGGCCCCGGGCGCATGCTCGGCTATCTGGACGACGAGGAGGCGACACGCGCCTGCCTGTCTGACGGCTGGTACCGCACCAAGGACATGGGCTGCGTTGACGGGAAGGGCTATCTGTTCCTCAGCGGCCGCGCCGATGACCTTATAATATCCGGCGGCGAGAACATCTATCCGGGCGAGGTCACAAATGTCATCATGCAGCTTTGCGACGACATCGCCGAGGTCGCGGTGTACGGCGTGCCCGACGACACCTGGGGCGAGCATGTTAAGGCAAGCGTGGTGCTCATGCCCGGCAGCAGCCTTACTCCCGAGGCTCTGCGGCAGTACTGCCGCTCCCATATGCCGACCTTCCGTGCGCCGAAGGAGATAGAATTTCTGACCGAGCTGCCGAAAAATGCCACCGGCAAGGTCCTGACGGGCGTCCTGCGCGAGCGCAGCATCAGGGCCGTGTGACCTCCTCCTCCGCTTGTATACTCTGCCCAGCGTTTTCGCGGACGCGGCCCGCGCTTTTTGTAGAAAACGGCGTTGTCGCGGCGGGGTTTGTTTGTTATTGTGAATTTAGAAACGATCAGGCTGCCCGCACCGGGCAGAAAATATACAGGCAAAAACGGAGGTAAAAAATAATGATCAAGACTAAGCTCACCGAAATGCTCGGCATTGAATATCCCATCGTACAGGGCTGCATGCAGTGGATCTCCCGCGCACCGCTGGTAGCTGCCGTATCGGAGGCCGGCGGACTCGGTCTTCTGTCCTCAAGCACATTTTCAAACGCCGATGACCTTCAGGCGGAGATCCGCAAGGTCAAAAGCATGACCGGCAAGCCCTTCGCCGTCAATCTGACCCTCATGCCGTCGCTCGTCGTTCCCGACTACGCGGGCTACATCCGCGTCTGCGCCGAGGAGGGCGTCAAGGTCATGGAGACCGCTGGCCGTCCCCCGAAGGACGACATGGTACGCGCCATCAAGGACGCGGGCATGGTGCTCGTCCACAAGTGCACCACCGTTAAGCACGCGCTCAAGGCTCAGTCCCTCGGAGCCGACATGGTGGTTGCCGACGGCTTTGAGTGTGCCGGACATCCCGGCGAAAACGACATCGGCACCATGGTGCTCACTCCCCGCTGCGTGGAGGCGCTCGACATCCCCGTTATCTGCGCCGGCGGCGTATCCACCGGCCGTCAGATGGCCGCCGCGCTCATGCTCGGCGCAGACGGCGTTTACATGGGCACCCGCTTCCTGCTCTCCGAGGAATGCCCCGTACTGCCCAAGGTCAAGGAGTATCTGGCCGAAAACTGCAGCGAGATGGACACCATCATCCTGCTGCGCTCCTTCCAGAACTCCACCCGCATGTACAAGAGCGAGGTCGCAAAGAGAGTGTTCGCCCGCGAGCAGGCCCACTGCGAGTTCAAGGACGTCGCGGAGGATATGGCGGGAAAGACCGCGTGCAAGATGTTCTACGAAAACGGCGATGTTGAAAACTGCGGCGTCATCTGCGCCGGTCAGACCTCCGGCCTTATCAGGCAGGTGAAGCCCGTTAAGACCATCATCGACGAAATGATGGCAGAGTGCGAGGCCACTATCGGCAGGTTCACCAACTGCTGATAATGCTTTTATACTTCAGACGGCTCGGCATTTGTCCGAACCGTCTGAACGCGCATTTTGTTTAAGGAGGCATCGCATGCTGTATTCATTTTCAGGCAAGTCCCCGCGCATAGATCCCACCGCTTTCGTCAGCGACAGCGCCGAGATCATAGGCGACGTGACCGTCGGCCCGAGGTGCTATATCGGCCCCTTCGCCGTCATCCGAGGCGACGCGGCACAGATCGTTCTGGAGGAGGAAGTGGCCGTTGAGGACGGTGTCATTATCCACGCCGGCGGCGATTCCCGCATCTGCCGCAGGGTCACGATAGGCCACGGCGCTATCGTTCATTCCCGTTATCTCGGCCCCGGCGTCAGCATCGGCATGGGCGCGGTGCTGAGCCTCAACTGCACCGTCGGAGAGGGCTCCGTCATCGGCGAGTCCGCGCTCGTGCCTCAGGGCAAGGAGATCCCCGCGGGCATGCTCGTCGCCGGAGTTCCGGCAAAGCCTCTGCGCGAGCTGACCGAGCGCGACATAAAAAGCTGGCAGAACACGAAGGACTGGTACGTCCGTCTGGCGGCGCGCTATCTGGACGGAGAGACCTTCCGCCCCATTCCCGATCCGCGAAAGGAGCGGGCAGAATGAGCGATTGGAAAGATATATACCGCGAAAAGCTGCTGACCGTTGAGCAGGCCGCGCAGCTTGTGGAGCCGGGCGACAGGATATTCGCGGGCGGCTCGGGCAGTCTACCCGCGGCTCTCATCGACGCCGTCTGTGACCGTACCGGGCTGCACGGCGTTAAGCTCGTTACCGCGGTCAACGGGACCGACTGCAAGGCTCTTTCGGAGCCGTCCTGCTTCGGGCGCGTGGAGTACAATTCATTGTTCCTCGGCGCGGCCGACCGTGCTAATCTGGCTCTGGACGGGATACACATCAATTCCGTGCAGTTTCATCAGGCAATAGAGACCCTGCGCGAGGTATACCGCGTCAACACGCTTATGCTCGAGGTCTCCGAGCCGGACGAGGAGGGCTTCCTCTACTACGGCACACGCGGATGCGCATGGGGAGTGCTCGACCGTTCTGCCGATAAGGTCATCCTTCAGGTCAACAAATATCAGCAGCGCGCCGAGGGCATACATAACCGCATCCACGTCAGCGACGTGACCGCGCTCTGCCGCTTTGATCATCCGCTGAAAAAATATCAGTACAAATACTCGGCCGCTACCGACGAGCGCATCGCGGCGCATATCCTGCCCTATATAAAGGACGGCTATACTCTCCAGGTCGGCATCGGAGGCATCCCGAACACGGTGGCCTACGGGCTCAGAGACCGCAGGGATCTCGGCATATATACCGAGGTGCTCACCGACGCACAGCTTGAGCTTATGCGTGTGGGAGCCGTCGATCTGTCCCGCGTGGAGGCGTCGTTCATTCTTGACAGCCCCGGGCACGTGGACGAGGAACTGCTGCGGCACATACGGCTGTCCCCGCTGAACCGGCTGAACGATCCCATGCGCGCTGCCCAGCATCCGCATTTCATTTCGGTCAACGCCTGTCTGTTGGCGGATCTCACCGGCCAGATATGCTCCGAGGCTATTGACGGCAGACAGTATTCCGGCGTGGGCGGGCAGCTCGACTTTGTCCGTGCAGCGGCGCGTTCCGCCGGCGGAATGAGCTTCCTGTGTCTCAGATCCACTCACACCCACCCCGACGGAACGGTAAGCTCAAATATTTTCGCCCGGCTTCCGGCCGGAACAGTCATCACAACACCGCGCACCGACGTTATGAACGTCGTCACCGAATGGGGCGTTGCCGAGCTCCGCAACAAGCCGCTCGAGGACCGCGTCTGCGCCATGATCGGCATCGCGCATCCCGATTTTCGCCGCGCTCTCGCGGAGGAAGCCATTGCCTGCGGGCTGCTTCACCGTGAACGCGCCGAGAGGGACATCGATTATTGCTGACACATAAAATTTAATAAATATATGGAGGGAACACAATGAATCCTGCGCACGAGCCGCTTTTTACACCGTTCACCATCAGAAAAACGGAGATCAAGAACCGTTACTACATGGCCCCGATGGGCACCACCACCCACAACGACGAGGACGGCGCCTATCTTCCGGACGCCGTTGACCATTACGTCAAGCGCGCCGCCGGCGGAGTCGGTCTTATAATCACCGGCGCGAACTGGGTCGACAACAACATCGAGGTGCACAGCCCGGGCTCCTTCCCCTGCCCGACGATCTGCCCCGGCAAGTACATCAAATCCGCCCGCGAGCTGACCGACCGCGTCCATGCCTTCGGCACTAAGATCTTCGTACAGCTCACCGCCGGCCTCGGCCGCAGCGCCATGCCTGCAATGATCCACGACCGCAAATTCGTCGCTCCCACTACCGTCAGCAACCGCTGGAACCCGAGAATCGAGTGCCGCGAGCTGACCACCGAGGAGGTCGAGCGCATCGTAGAGCAGTTCGGCGTGTCCGCCGCGATAGCAAAAAGATGCGGCTATGACGGCGTCGAGGTGCATGCCGTTCACGAGGGCTACCTGCTCGACTGCTTCGCCATGTCGCTGTTCAACAAGCGCACCGACAAATACGGCGGAGATCTGCGCGGCCGCCTGACCTTCGCAATTGAGATCGTACAGAAGATCAAAAAATACTGCGGCGAGGACTTCCCCGTCATTCTGCGCTTCTCGCTCAAGAGCTACATCAAGGACATCCGCCAGGGCGCGGTGCCCGGCGAGGAGTTCACCGAGCTTGGCCGCGACACCGAGGAGGGCCTCGAGGCCGCGAAGATCCTTGTCGAGGCCGGATATGACGCCCTCGACGTTGACGCCGGCACCTACGACAGCTGGTACTGGGCGCATCCGCCCATGTATTTCGACAAGGGCGTGTATCTGCCCTTTGCCGAGCAGGTCAAAAAGGTCGTGGACGTGCCCGTGCTCGCCGCCGGACGTATGGACGACCCCGACCTGGCCGCTCAGGCTCTGCTCGACGGAAAGTGCGATATGATAGGCCTTGCACGTCCGCTGCTTACCGAGCCGGACTATGTTCAGAAGGTGCGCAACGAACAGCTTGAGCTCATCCGTCCCTGCCTGTGCTGCCATGAGGGCTGCTTCGGGCGTGCGTTCACCGGCGCCGTCGGCTCATGCGCGGTCAATCCTGAAAGCTCCCGCGAGCGTCTTGTCGGCGTCGTGCCCGCGGAGGTAAAGAAGCGCGTCGTCGTTGTCGGCGGCGGCCCCGCCGGTCTGGAGGCTGCCCGCGTAAGCGCGATGCGCGGCCACACCGTCACGCTGCTCGAGGCTTCCGACGCACTCGGCGGCGCACTCAAGTCCGCAGGTGTGCCTGATTTCAAAAAGGCCGACCGCGCTCTTGTCGCGTGGTATGAGGCCACGCTCAAAAAGCTCGGCGTCGAGGTGCGCCTGAACACCCACGCCGACCGTGCACTGCTCGATTCTCTTGAGCCGGACACCGTGTTTGTCGCAGAGGGCAGCACCCCGAAAAAGCTCCCGCTCCCCGTCGCAGAGGGCGCGAACGTCGTCAGCGCTCTTGACGTGCTCGACGGCAAGGCTCAGGCGGACGGCAGAGTCGTTGTTATCGGCGCCGGTCTCGTAGCCTGCGAGCTGGCTCTGCATCTGGCGCAGCACGGCCGTGACGTCACGATCCTTGCCCGCCGCACGCTCCTCAAATCCAGCAAGCTGCCTGCGATGAATGAGTTCATGCTGCGCGATCTGCTCATATTCAACAAGGTGCACATCGTGGAAAAGGCGGCGCTCGAATCCGTCGACACACGCGGCGTGTACTACCAGCTCGACGGCAGGCCCATGCTGGCGGAGGCGGATACCGTCGTCGCCGCAGTCGGCATGCAGTCTAACCGCAAGCTGTTCGACGAGATCCGCAACTGCTACGAGAATGTTCTCGCGCTCGGCGACGGACGCCAGGTGCGCAACATTTCCGGAGCTATCTGGGACGGCTACGAAGCAGCGCGCAGTCTCTGATACAAAGCTCTCAGGTATGTAAAAATCCCCCGCGGTCAGCGATGAAGTGACCCCAAAAAGTTAGACAATATTTAAGAGTAAAAATTGTTCAAGCA
>CAMJGL010000037.1:0-12609 GCA_946405205.1 uncultured Clostridia bacterium | reverse complement strand
ACAAGCCTTCCGGTCCTTCCTCCAAATAAATACGTTCCCAACGCTCTATGATTTTATGGTCGTTAATTCCGAATTCCTGCATGGTTGTGCGGACGCTCAGATGTTCTTTATTCATGGTTTCCACAACCATTTTCTTGAACTCTGGTGTATATCGTTTGTTTGGTACTCCTTTTGGCATAGTAAACACCCCACTTGTTAGATAGTATATCATACTGTCTAACAAATGGGGTGCAATTCACACTCGGCAATTCAGGTATTTTTTATATCCGGCACGGTCGAATATTGTATTATTCGGTCGAATTTGTATAAATTTAAATTTTATTTAAAAATTTGTTCGGTCAATTGAAATATTTTCATTTCTGATACGTCTTTATATACAGACGGCTGCTTGTCAGTCTCCGCCTACGGAATCTTGGAAAGGAGAAAAGATTATGGAAAACATCGTCACCACTATCGGCCAGCTGGCTCTGCTCCGCATTCTGCTCAGCCTCATTTTCTGATTTAAACAGCATTTTAAAGCGGGACCCGCAGTACTTTTGTCTGCGGGTCTCGTTTTTTTCACGGCTCTAAAGCTTCTGGGCCTTTGCAAGCTGCTTGTTCTTGCAGCTCGGGTCGCCCGTGACCTCCCGTATGACGCGGATCTCGGGCGGTATCGCCGCCTCGTCGTTTTCCGAATAGCGGAACATGACGGCCTTATCCGTGCTGAAGGGATAGACGTCTATCTCGAAGCGGCAGCTGTCGTACACGAAGCGGTACTTCGTTTTGTCCACGCTCTGAAGCTCGGGGTCGGCCTCGAGCAGATACCTGTTGTATTCCTTCTCGGTGATGGGCTTTTCCGTATCCCACTTCGTCCCGTCGGGGCGGATGTGCTTTTCGGTGTAGAAATACAGATACTCGCCGCCGTATTTCTGACGGCGCACACGGCGCTCGATGCAGGGATTGGTCATGCACAGATATGTCTGCACCATGTCGGCGGGCACGGCCGCATACCGCTCGGCAAGGGTCTTCATATCCGGCATGGCGATAAGGTACTTCCGCTTTTTCGCCATGGGCTCGGGCTGCCCCACGATGCGGTAGATCTCCAGCATGGCGCGGTTTATCTTATCCTCGAAGTTTATGGCGTTGTCGATTATCCTGAGATTCGGGTGGCCGCTCCATGCCCTCAGTGTGCGGTCGTCCATCTCCCTTGCGTACTCTATCGACTCCGTGCGCGCCTCGTTGCCGAGATTATACGCAAACTCCGCGCCCTTGGCGCAGGTGACAAGGTGCAGCACCGCGTCATAGCCCGCGAGCACCGTTTCCTCGGTGCGGCCCTCGAAGCCGGCAAGAGTCGCGGCAAATTCCTCGTCGCTTATGTACGCCTTGTCGTCCATAAGCGCCCGGTCATAGAGTATGAGGATATTCTCCTCCGGCACTGTCTCCGCCGCCCACAGAGCCAGCTTTTCCTTATGTATCTGGTCCGCGATCACGAAGTCCTGGAATTTCAGCATGGACATGCAGTTGCCGAAGGGCTTTATGCCGAAGCCGGAGATCAGCTCCGTCGCCGTCTCGGGTATCGTGATGACGCGCCAGCCGTCCTCCTGCTCGAATTCCTTCAGGATGCGGCTTATGAGCGTGGTCTTGCCCGCCGCGGGGCCGCCGGTAAGAACTATTTTTACTATTCTCTTGCTCATATCTTTGTCTCCCGTCATTCAAACAGATAGGCTCTCAGCTCGGGCACGGTCTTGAAATACAGACCGCAGTTTGCGCGCATGAAGCTCTCGATCTGCGGCACATCGTTCGACCAGCCGGCGGCGGCGAAGTTAACGCCGCAGGCCCTGGCCATGTCGTAGCCGGGCTTGAGGTCATCCAGCATAAGAAGCTGCTCAGGCCCGAGAGCGTATTCCTCCATTATCTTCAGCAGCGGATATGTGCTCGGCTTGCGCTTATCCGGCTCGCTTTCCCAGCCGAAGACCATGTCCGGCTCGGGCAGGCCGTTTTCCCTGTAATCCCTCAGTATGTTATGGGTGAAGGAGTGGGACACGACGCACAGCTTTCCGCCGCGGTTTTTCTGCTCCCAGAGCAGCTCGCGCATACCCTCGTAGGCCTTGGGCACGTGGTTCCGGACATACTCGTTCCAGTATCTCTCCTCGTGCGCTATCTCCTCGTCGTTCATGCCGATTATATCGCGGAACAGCGCCACGATGCCGGGGTCGAAGTTATCCGCCAGGTATTGCTCGAGAGTGTAGTGTATGTTGGGATGGTACTTGGCCATGTATTCAACAAAGCAGGGAAAATGGACGGTCGCGGTGCTGTCGACCACCGTGTCGTCGTGGTCGACCACCAGGCAGGGAAATCTCATATGTTCCTCCGTGGATGTGGTTATTTGTATTATAGTATTATACCTTAGTTCACGCTTTTCCGCAACCTATACAATATTAAAAGCGGTTCCGGAATTATCCGGAACCGCTCTAAAAAGGGGAAGAATGGAAGGGGGTGTGCTATGAAAGGAACACATCTGAAAAAGCTTGATATCAGAATGCCATCTTGAGGCTGTTGACAGTCTCTTCGGCTTCTTTGACCATGCGGTCGAGCAGGACCTTGACGGGGACCACGTCATGAACGAGGCCCATGCCCATGCCGGCGCAGAATATCGCGCTGTCCACATTGCCGTCGAGGAATGCAAGACGGGTCTTCTGTCCGGTGATGACGGGCATCTGCTCCTTGAGGATGTCCATGGGAGCCTTGCCGGAGGCCAGACCGCGGTTCTCGATCTCGTTTGCCAGCAGGGAGGCGTTGTTCTTCGATACGCGCATCATGCTGCCGATGCTCTTCTGGCAGAGCACGGTGTCCTTCTCGGTGTGGTTGATGACCCACTGACGGTGATTCTCGGAGATCGGGCACTCGTCGACGCAGACGAAGCGCGTGCCCATCGCCACGCCGGACGCGCCCAGAGCGAGGGCCGCAGCCAGTCCGTGTCCGTCGGCAATGCCGCCCGCGGCGATGACGGGTATCTTCATATCGGCTGCGCAGCGGCGCGCAATAACAAAGGTGCCGACACCGTCTGCGGAGGGATGTCCGCCGACCTCATAGCCCGCGATGATTACGCCGTCAAGGCCCTTGCGCTCCATGCTCAGAGCGACCTTGTAGTTCGGGCACTTGTGGAAGTGGCGCATTCCGGCGGATTTGATGTCGTCGATGAACGCTCTCGGATCCTCGGCAGAGGTCTCGATGGCTGCGACGTGCTTCTCGCCGCAGATCCTGATGGTCCTGCGGATCTCCTCGTCGTCAAGACGCTGGGTGGGAGCAAGAGAGATATTTACGATGTAGGGCTTGCTGGTGAGGCTGTTCATCTCGTCAAGCGCGTCGGCAAACTCATCAAGAGTGGGCCAGCAGGTGACATTGATGGTGCCTATGCCGCCCGCATTGCAGACCGCCGCGGCCAGCTGCGGAACGGCCAGCCACTGCATGCCGCTCTGTACGATGGGGTACTCTATGCCAAGCAGTTCGGTAAGTTTTGTTTTCATCTATTTTTCCTCCTAAAAAAATGTTGTTTTTCTCTTGACAATCAAAAATATATCAAAGCCGCCCCGTCCGCCTCAACAGTATTCCCGACTAATATTTCATTTTTTGCAAGCTTTACTTTTGGAGGATACACACAAAGACCCCGCGATCACGAAGCTTCATATCCACCGCCTTACACGCGCTATACAATATAAATTATATGCGAAAAACGACCTGCTTCCTCTGTTTCCTCTTTCTGGAGCTTTTTAGACGTGCTTGGTTATGGACTACAAAAAATAATTTCTCACAATGCGCAGATTTGTATTCTTTGTTGGTGAAAAATTAAATATTTTGGAGTAATCTATGAACAGTTTGATAGACAATTAATTAACACAATTTCAAACGTGAAACATTCAGAAGGAGTGAATCGAATGAGCAAACAAACCAAAAAGACCATATTCGGTATACTCGGCGGTATTGCGCTGATGCTGGTGGTCGGCTACCTGCCTCCCGAGACGGAAATGATGACCCGCCAGGCATGGCAGTACCTCGGATGCTTCGGCTTCCTGCTTGTGTGCCTGATCTCCGGCGCACTTCCCGACTGGGTCGCCACACTTGCAACGATGGTATGGATCCTGGTGTTCAAGATCGGCACCGTGGCCACCGTCACCTCTCAGTTCTCCGGCACTACCGTTTGGCTGTGCATCGGCGTGTTCATCATGTCCGTCGGTATCAACAACAGCGGCTTCATGAAGCGCCTTGCGCTGTGGGTCCTCACCAAGTTCCCCGGCACCTACAGAGGCCAGGTCACCGCAATGATGCTTGCCGGTATCATCACCACCCCGATGATCCCCAGCTCCTACGCAAAGACCTCCATCATGGCCCCCCTGATCGGCCAGGTCTGCCAGGCCGTCGGCGCTGAGCCCAACAGCAAGGCCGCAAGAGGCCTGTGGTTTGCAAACTTCATGGGCACCTACATCCTCGGTATCGCGTTCATGTCCGGCTCGGCATTCGTTGCACTCATGATCGGCTTCATGCAGGGTCTGACCTTCACCTGGGGCTCATGGCTCAAGTGCACCATCGTATGGTACCTCGTACTTATCGTTCTCACTTACATATACTGCACCGTGTTCTGCAAGCCCAAGGAGAAGCTCGCCGGCGACGTGACCTTCCTCAAGGAGCAGTACAATGCGCTCGGCTCCATCACCGATAAGGAGAAGAAGGGCATCATCATCATCGCTATCGCCATCATCCTCTGGATCACCCAGGGCTGGCACGGCGTTGACGCCGGCTTCGTCGCCATCGCGGCAGACGTCGCATTCTTCGCCTGCGGCCTCCTGACCGCTCCCGACACCAACGCAAAGGGTCAGTGGACTCTGGTCGTCTTCATCGGCGGCATCCTCGGCATCGCCTCCTTCATGTCCACCACAGGCGTCAGCACCTGGCTCGCCTCCCTGCTCGGCCCCATCTTCGCACCCATCATGAGCAGCCCCTACATCTTCGTTCCCTGCCTGTGCGTGATCACTTTCGCCCTCCGTTACGCCATCGTTTCCCAGACCTGCATGCTGACGATGATGATCGCCATCTTCGGACCGCTGATGGAGGTCAACGGAATGAGCATGTTCATCCTCGTCTTCGTCGAGTGGCTGTGCGGCACCTACTGGAACACCTCCTACGGCAACCCCTCTGTCGTTGGCTTCATCAAGATGACCGGCGACAAGTGCGTCGATTACCCCTGCGCCCAGAAGGCTTCCTACGCTTACATGGTAATGACCGTCATCGCCATGACCGCAAGCGTTCCTCTCTGGCAGGCTATCGGCCTCTGCTGAGTCAGAATCCATTAAACCTACCGTCCCCCGCACAGGCCACGGCTTGTACGGGGGAATTTTCAGACCTGTCTGCCCCAATCGTCAATTTGTACGAATGTTTCGCTCAAATTGACCGGCCACTTTTGTGTGCAATGCTCTTGGACACACAGGCGCTAATTGTTACAATCTAAACAGATGGTACTGCCATCCGGCATTAACGTGCCGGTACATACATAGTCACAAAACATTCTGAAAGGAGTTATAATCATGATCAAAACCAGACTTACCGAGCTTGTCGGTATCAAGTATCCCATCATTCAGGCAGGCATGGGCCCCTACCCCGTGACCAATCTCTGCATCGCTGCATCGAACGCCGGCTGCCTCGGCCTGTGCAGCACCTTTGCCACCACCTCCCGTGAGACCAACCCCATCGTTTTTGAAGACTTCTGCAAGCAGGCTCATGCCGATACCAGCGACGACGACGTGACCGTTTTCAAGAAAATGTTCACCCGCGTTTTTGAGGAGACCAAGGAATCCGACGGCATCTTCGGCGCAAACGTCATGGTATCCGCCGAGGTCAAGGCCAACGCCATGAAGGTCATGCAGGCCATCAAGGAGCTGCGCGAGGCCGATCCCGAGATGAAGCGCCGCTTCCGCGTGCTCGTCACCACCGCCGGTGACCCCATGCCCTGGGCCAACTTCGTCAAGGAGCAGGAAATGATCTGGATGCACGTATTCCCCGGCGTCCGCACAGCCAAGCGCTGCAAGAAGGCAGGCGTTCAGGTCCTCATCGCTTCCGGCCACGAGGGCGGCATGCACACCGCATGGCAGCCTGTTCACAGCATGACTCTTCTGCCCGACATCATCGAGAAGTTCTCCGACGAGAACACCCTCGTTTGCGGCACCGGCGGCTTCTGCGACGGCAAGACCCTCGCCGCAGCCTTCGCCATGGGCGCTGACGGCGTTCAGATGGGCACCCGCTTCCTCGCCACCGAGGAGAGCGATTTCTGCGACCTGTGGAAGAAGATGGTCGTCGACTGCGTCGACGGCGGCACCATCATCGCCCGCGGCTTCGTCGGCCCGGCACGCTGGCTGCGCAGCGACGTTTCCCTCCAGCACGCATACAACACCGCGAAGGACGCTCCCGGCTCCTACGTCGGCGTTCCCGATGACTTCTCCTCCATCCCCATGGATCTGCTCACCTTCGAGCGCCACGGCGTAGCCGCCACCTACAAGGGCGACGTCGAGCACGCGATGGCCGGCGCCGGCGAGTGCGCACAGCGTATCGACGACCTTCCCAAGGCCAAGGACATGGTCGAGAAGATCATGGCCGACACCGAGGAGATCCTCAACGGCCTCAAGGCAAAGTACGTTGTTGAGTGATAAAAAAGGAGTTCAATAAAATGAGCGATTTCACCCCTGAATTTTTTGCAAATGCCGAAAAGGCCATCACCGAAGGCAAGATCCAGTATCTGAATCAGGCCGGTCTGGTCGTCGACAAGATGGAGCAGCGCCACGTCGTCACCCATCTTCCCGTCGATCCCCTGCACATGAACCACGTCGGCATCGTCTACGCCGGCAGCTACTTCATGCTGGCCGAGGCCTCCGGCGCGAGCCTGCTCAAGTGCACCTACGGCTCCAAGTATGTGGCCATCATCAAGAGCGCAAACCTTGACTATCTCAGACCCGCAAAGACGGATCTCGTCGTGGACATCTCCATGACCGAGGAAGAGGCCGAGGAGCGCATCGCCTATGTCAAGGAGCACGGCAAGGGCCGCTATCCCATGGACATCCCCGTTATGGACGCAAACGGCGAGCACTGCGCCACCGTGAGCGTGGTGTACTACCTGATGCCCAACACCCAGGCGTAAAACCAGATCGAAATTCCCCATCCGACGGATGGGGAATTTTTGTCTTTTAAGGCCGGCATTCCGACCGCCCGTAGGCGCTTCAGCCGCGTCCGTATCGAGGCCTCGCGCAGCTTCTGCCGCGGTCCAGCACCTGCCTGATTTCCCGCTGATCTGCCGTGTGTATCTCTATGTGTTGTCCATACAAATTAACTCGATTTTTTGTTTCAAAAATTGTAATAAATACAGTGAACAAGCGGCTTTAAAATTGTTATAATATCCACAAAGGTCAGCCCGCCGCGGTATTGCTATCAGGCTGCCGGGCTTGACGGAGAATAACGACTTTTTTCAAGTATTAAAGGTATTTAAGGAGGACACCCCAATGAAAAAACCCCTGGAAGGACTGTTTGTTGTTGAGATGACGACCTACTGGTCTGCAACCACCGCCGCACGCTTCATGCGCGATATGGGCGCCCGCGTCGTCCGCGTCGAGACCCCGCCTATCGGCGACTTCTGCCGCTACTACGGCCGCTCGATGGGCATGCCCGTCACCGCCGACGAGAACCCCATCCACGATATCTTCAACGGCGGCAAGGAATGCGTTTCCCTCAACCTGAAGGATCCCGAAAATCTGCAGATCATGCACAATATGCTCGCAAAGGCCGATGTGTTCATCACCAGCACCCGCACCGCCGGCCTGAAGAAGCTCGGCCTCGACTGGGAGACCCTGCATGAGAAGTATCCCAAGCTCGTCATGGGCCAGGTCACCGGCTACGGCATCAACGGACCTCTGGTCAACCGCCCCGGCATCGACGCCATAGCATACTTCGGCGCAAACGGCGTCGTGCTCGACACCCGCACCGACCCCAACAGCCCCCCGATCTATCCTCCCGCCGGCATGGGCGACACCACCACCGGCATCACCCTGCTCAGCGGCGTGCTGGCTGCTGTCCTCAACGCCCGTGATACCGGCGTAGGCGACTATGTCATGACCTCCCTGTACGGCACCGGCAACTTCGTTACCGCGGGCTTTGCCACCAACTGCAACTACGGCTACGAATGGCCGAGAGAAGCCCACACCATGAGCCCCCTCGGTCAGGGCTATCTGTGCAAGGACGGCAAGTACATCTACATGTTCATTAACGACTACACCACCAACTGGCCGAGAGTAGTCAAGGCCTTCGGTCTTCCCGAGGAGGTCGCCAAGGACGAGCGCTTCATGACCAAGGAGTCCACCACCATCATCGCAAACCGCTCCGCACTGGTCGACATCATGCGTGAGTACGCACTCAAGAAGACCGCGCAGGAGATCCTTGACGTTCTGGTAGAGCTCGACGTGCCCAGCTGCATCCTCAACCAGTACAAGGACCGCTTCGAGGGCGAATGGCTCGAACAGTCCCTTGCAAACGGCTATCTGATCCCGCATACCTATCCCTCCGGCAAGACCGCGTATCTGGCGCAGATGCCCATTTACTTCGAGAGTCAGGGAGTCGAGGACCACTACGCCAAGCACAGAGCGCTCGGCGAGGACAACGAAGCGATCTTCGCAGAGTTCGGCAACAAGTAATCCCACAAAAACACAAAATACAGGGCAGGCCCCGTGAGTACACGGGGCTTGCCTTTACTTATGCCGTTTAGCTTATTTGCCGGCAGTATAATGCCCACCCCGCCGAAGCAGGGTGGGCATTACAAATGTATTATTTCTTTTCAGCGGTTTTTCAGTTCGCTCACGAGCACCTTTCCTGTGGCGTTCTTGGGCAGCTCGGGGAGAAATTCGATCTCACGCGGCATACGGTAGGAGGGCATATTCTCGCGGCAGAAGCTCTGAACCTCCTCCTTTGTGAGCGTCACGCCCGGCTTGCATACTATGCTCGCCTTCACGTGCTCACCCCATTTGTCATCGGGCACGCCGTAAACGGCGACCTCGGCTATCCCGGGCATTTTGACGAGAATATTCGTTACCTCCTCGGGGTAGATGTTCTCTCCGCCCGAGATGATGAGCGAGTCCTTGCGTCCGCGCAGGAACAGGAAGCCCTTTTCGTCGAGATAGCCCACGTCTTTCGTGTGGTACCAGCCGTCCCGTATGGCAGCGGCGGTCTGCTCCGGCCGGTGATAGTATTCCAGCATCATGCCGCGGCCTTTGGCGCAGATCTCACCCGTCTCACCGGCGGCGCAGAGGCTTCCGTCGGGACGGACGATACGCAGCTCGGCGCCGGGCATGGGACGTCCTACAGAGGTCAGGTATGCCCCGCCGTCGAGGAAGTGATCCTCCGGCAGCAGCGCCGTGATGGTGCTGCCCATCTCGGTCATGCCGTAGGACTGGTAAAAACGGCAGTCGAGCCTGTCCAGCGCCCTGGCCAGCAGCGACGGCGAAATGGGGCAGGTCGAATAATTGATGACCTTGAGATTCGACAGGTCATATTCATTGCGCTCGGTCTCGTCGAGGATGCCCTGAAGTATCAGCGGGATAACGCCTATGGCGCGGACCTTTTCGCGCACGAGGCTCTCGACATAGCTCTTTACCGTGAACTGCTGCATGAGCACCAGCTTGCCGCCCGTTGCCAGCGTAAGATACGCACCCGCGCACGCGGAATGGAAAAGCTGTGAAATGAACTGGTACACCTGGCCGTCGGGAAACTCGAGCCGCTGCAGCATGGTCTCCATCTGGTTAAGATAACGGCCGGTGGAATATACGACGCACTTGGGCCGTCCGGTCGTGCCGCTCGTATGCATATGATAGGCCGGCGCATCCAAAGGCACCTCAGTCTCGACAGGCTCGTCCGGCTGTCCCTCCAGCAGGGTATACAGCGCGGAGCGGCCGTTGACAGGGCTCAGGGAAATGAATTTTACGCGGTTCTCATAGCGGGCAATGAGCTCAGCCCCCCAGTCGGGGTTCTCGGGCTTTAAGAAGGCGCAGGTCACCTCGTTCAGGTCGATCAGATATGCCATCTCGTCGGGTGTGAGCCTCCAGTTGAACTTGACGGATACCGCTCCGAGCTTCAGGATGGCAAGCTCCGCTATCATGTACTCGGGGCAGTTGCGGGATATGACCGCTACCCTGTCCCCCGCGCTCACGCCGATACTGCGCAGATAATGGCAGGTCCTGTACACGAGCGACTGCAGCTCGCGGTATGTAATGCGCCAGTCTCCGAATACTATGGCCTCGCGCTCAGGATATCTGGCAAAGCTCTCGTCCAGCAGCTGGCCTACTCCTGTATTCTTGCGAAACCTGCTGATGTTCTCCATGATCTGTCTCCTTTTCCGACCGGGCGCCGGGGGCATGCTCTCCGGTTCGGCCATGTTTGTTAATTAACTATCTTTTTGCATTATATTTCAGTCAGGCCGGAATAGCTTCGGTCGAGCATACAAATTTCCGGCGGCTGACGAGGCTCGTTTTTTGTCATTTAGTTATACAGCACAAAAGCACCGCAGCGGGTATTCGTATTTTCAGCACAATAAAAATGATCAATCGCAAAAAATTTTTGTAGTAATTGACCTGAACAGCAATCGATGATATTGTTATTATATAGTCAATGTCTTTGAGCTCTCCTCAGCTATCCATCGTTTTTCTCAGTAAAAACGCCAAAAATGACTTTTATTTCCTATTCTTTCGGAACATCCTACAAGTTACCCATAAAATGGCGTGTTCAAAAGTGTAAATATATGTTATGCAAAATGTGGCAATTTTCTGCACATTTGTTGTGTTTTTTCTGTATACAGGTATAGAAATCTCCATAAAACAAAAAATAACGGCATATCGCCGCATAAAAGGAGTGGGACTATGACTATATCGATAGAGCTTATCGCTGAAGCCCTGGAGCCCTTCGGCGTGCGTGTCCAGCTGTCCCAGGAGCGTGAGTTCGAGTTCAGGAAGGTGCAGATGCTTACGCCCGACGGAGTCGACTCGCTGTCAGAGGATGTGCTTTATGTATGCGAGCCCAAAATGATACGTCGCCTGTCAAAAAGTCAGCTTCGTGACCGCTGCTTTGTCGTGCGTGCCAGACCGGGCTACGAGGATGTCGTCCGCCCGGGCATGAACGTTATCTCCTACAACGAGCAGTATTCCGTCGGAGATGTGATAAACCGTCTGCTGATGCTTTTTGACAGGGTCAACAATCTTGAGTTCAACATGCGTCTGGCCGTGCGCGCACGGAGCGGATACGGGCCTCTGATGGAGGTGGCACGCAGCATGATCCCGGATGCGACCGTCGTCGTCGTGGACTCGGCCTACAACGTCATCGCCGCCAGCCGTGACGGGGATTCCGGCAACGCCTATGTGGACAAAATACTCCGTCAGGGCTATTACGATAAGGATTCCCTCCAGCAGATGGCCGAGATGGGCTATTTTAACGCAAATGACAAATATCTCGAGCCTGTGCTGTCCCTGCCGCCGAATGTATGCGGCGATCCGGTCATTCTTCGTTCATACCACACCAACGGCATGTTCTTCTCCTTTGCCGGCTGCTACTTCCCGGGGAGGAGACCCACGAAGGTCGAGGAAAAGCTGTTCCGCTGCTTCACCGAACAGCTCCATATGTATTTTAAAGAGACGGATTTTTACGATCACAGCATCCCGCTGAGGCAGCAGATGATAAGCGATCTTCTCAATTACGACGGGGAGAATCCCGAGCTCGTGCACGACCGTGCGCGTCAGCTCCGTCTGCCGGAGGAGGGCAGCTTCCGGCTTGGATATGCCGCATTTGACGACAGCTCCTCGCTTCTGGCCAGTCACCTCGTGCTGCAGCTTCGCGGCTGGAGCAATGTTCCGAACTACGGTGTGTTTCAGTATAAGACCTCTGTGATCATCCTGTTCCAGGACTGGCATGATTACCCGCTTGCCGAGCAGTTCACCTTCAAAGAGAACTGGGATGAAATGCTGGAGATACTGCAAAAATGCGGCGCAAGGCTCGGCGTCAGCCTTCTGTTCACGGAGCTCGGGAAGCTGCGCATGGGCTATAATCAGGCAAAAAGCGCACTGCAGATCGGGCGCAGGCTGGATCCTGATTCATTGGAATACCACTACTCAAAGTACTATCTTCAGGATATGCTGACCTACTATCAGGACAAGTTCTCGCTCGACGACATTTCCGTGCGCTACCTCAGCCAGCTCTCCGATGAAAAGGGCTACGCAAACAGCAATCTTCTGCTTTTGTACCACTATCTCAACACCGAGAGGAACATCTCTCTGACGGCAAAGCAGGTGCATATGCACCGCAACAGCGTCATTTACCGTTTGCAGAAGATACAGGATATCCTCAATCTCGATCTGGACGACCCGGACGTGCGTATGCGCCTGATGATAACGTTCAAGATAATGCAGATGCAGGGCAAGCTTCCGGCGATGGATTCGGAGCCTGATGAAAGCGAGCACGGCGACCGCCTTACGATGATAGAATAACGATGATCCCCCGCGGCTGATGAAGTGACCCCAAAAAGTTAGACAATATTTAAGAGTAAAAATTGTTCAAGCA
>CAMJGL010000036.1:0-12765 GCA_946405205.1 uncultured Clostridia bacterium | reverse complement strand
TTACCATTGTCTAAATGACATGGCCGCAAAACCCACATGTTGTAGGGGCGAGCATTGCTCGTCCGCCGGCGGCTGCCGGAGAGCGATCCGCGTTAAAAATGGCGATTGTCGTTTTTGCGCCAGCCCGATTCTGTACTGCGAAAATGTTCGGTATATTACCATTGTCTAAATGACATGGCCGCAAAACCCACATGTTGTAGGGGCGAGCATCGCTCGTCCGGTGCTCGGCGCACGGCCGATTCGCGTTGAGAATGGCAAGCGTCGCTATTGCGGTATCCCGACCGGCGATATTGTAGAAATCTTTTATGCACTCGCGTTCTGTTTCACATCGCTGCGAATATTCACAGGCGGACGGCCAATGGCCGCCCCTACGACTTGTATTATTTTGCAGCTCTTTCATTTAGAAAATGGAAATATACCGAAAACCTCCGCAGAAAATAATCGGGCTGACGCAAAAAAGATACATTCCGTTCTAAATCCGGATCGCCCCTCCGGCGGGAGATTTACATAATGTGTTGAAAACTATGTTGAAATTGTTCAAAAGATACTGATAAACAAGGCTTTGTTTACAGTTTGGTAATATGATTGTGACGAAAGGCGGCGAATTATGAAAAAAATTGCAGCATCACTGCTCGCCATTGCCACGGCAATATCGCTGTGTGCGTGCCGGGATATGATAAACGACGAGGACAAAAGCCCCGTGCCAAAGTTCGATATGACGGTGAGCTACGGCTTTGATGACGAGACCCTGCCCGGGGATCCTACCGGCGGCGATGCCTATTACACCCGGAGTCTCGGTACGGTGATAGTAAGCTCCGACGCCAACGATAAGGCGGCCGCGGCGATCAACGACTCGCTGGGTGCCCTGTACGAACAGATCCGCGACGAGGCCGACTATACAGAGCGCGTCGCCGCCGACCAGCCGGAAGACAGCATCATAAAGATGTACTATAAGTGCACGCCCAAGGCCGCCCGCTGCGATACCCGGGTGCTGAGCCTTGTGTTTGACACGGTGCAGTACACAGGCGGAGTTCACGGCCAGTTAGTGCGCTACAGCCGCAGCTACGACTCCGATTCGGGCGAGCAGCTGGGTCTTGACGACATTGCGAAAAACGCCGCG
Organism: uncultured Clostridia bacterium; assembly: GCA_946405205.1. Taxonomy (GTDB): domain Bacteria; phylum Bacillota; class Clostridia; order Oscillospirales; family Oscillospiraceae; genus F23-B02. The sequence goes on along the minus strand of CAMJGL010000036.1, from coordinate 11,645 downwards.
CAGCTCAGAACGTTCATCGAAAACTACGTCATCGGTCTTGCCGCCGGCGACGAGTATATCGAGGACGGCGAGAGCTGCCTGTTCCCCGATTTTGAGGAGACGATAAAGAGCATCGTCGCCGAGGGCGAGAAGTGGTATCTTGACGACAAGGGCCTTGTGCTCTACGCCGATCCCTATGACATCGCGCCCTACAGCCGCGGCGTGCTGTGCTTCACGGTGCCGTACTCCGCGCTGGAGGAGTTTATCGACCCGGACTTCGTGCCCGCGGGCTACGAGGGCGAAAACGGAATGATGCTGGCGGAGTCGGGAGATCATTTTGACCGCAGCAGCGTCAGCATTGTCGGCACGGTGACCGTCGATGAGGGCGCGCAGAGCATCATCCTCTCGGCCGAGGAGACGGTGTACGACGTTAAGCTTTACAGCAGCGAGCGCATGCTCTGGCAGCGCAATTATATGACCGACGGCGAGGCCGCTGAGCTCAAATGCTACATCCCCGACGTGGTGCCGAACATCATCCTTGAGTACCGCCTTGCCGACGGCACCGTCATAACCCGCGGCGTGTTCCAGAGCGGCGAGAACAGTGCTATCCTGCTCGTCGAAATGGGCGAGGATGAGCTGGCCTGGTTTTACGGCAGAGCCGACGCATGATATGACAAAAACCGCTCAAGGTGGTAAGCTGATATGAAAACTCCCCTCATGATGATAATTAACCCCGCCGCGGGCAGGGGCGGCTACAAAAAGAATCTTCCCGAGGCGCTCAAGATGCTGTCCGACGCGGGCTACGCGGTCAGCGTGTTCTTCACCGAGCACCGCAGCCACGCCACCGAGCTTGCCGCCGAATACGGCGCGGGCTTTGAAAAGCTGCTCGTCCTCGGCGGCGACGGCACCCTTGCCGAGGCCATAGCGGGGCTGATGAGCATGGAGGTGCGGCCCCAGGTGGGCTACATCCCCATCGGCACCGCAAACGACATCGCCCGCACCGTCGGCCTGACGAAAAACGACATTTTGGAGGGCGTGCGCAGGTTCCTCAAGGGCAAGGCGAAGGCCTTCGACACCGGCCGCCGCGACGGCGGGTATTTCAACTACGTCGCCGCCTTCGGCGCCTTCACCGAGGTCAGCTACGGCACGCCGCAGGAGTTCAAAAAGCAGCTCGGCGAGGCGGCCTACCTCATCGGCGCGGCAAAAAGCCTCTCAAAGCTCAAAAGCCGCCATGTGCGCGTCGAGCACGACGGCGGCGAGCTGGAGGGCGAGTTTCTGTACGGCGGCGTGTCCAACGCCTATTCCGTGGGCGGGGTCGTCGACCTTCCGCGCGACGAGATCGACCTCGGCGACGGTCTGCACGAGCTTATTATGGTGAAAAAGCTGCCCTCCGCGGCGGCTCTCGCGTCGCTGGCGGCGAAGGTGCTCAACCACGATTATTCCAGCGAGTACATAGTCCTTCTCCACACGAAAAGAGCGCGGTTTATCTTCGACGAGCCGGAGAGCTGGTCCTTCGACGGCGAGGACGGCGGCGCGCACAGCGACATCAGCTTTGAAAACTGCCCCCGCGCCATACAGCTTATCTGTTAGTTTTCCCGCGGGCTCTTTTTCGGACAAGTGAACTGAATAACGCTGCAGGGACGGCACTGTCTGCCGTCCCTGCAGCGTTATTTAAGAACACCTCATCATTGTAGGGGCGAGCATCGCTCGTCCGCCCGCCGGCTGGCGGAGAGCAATTCGCATTTAAAATGGTAAATGTCGCTTTTGCGTCAGCCCGACCGGTGAGATTGGAAATTGTCGCTTTTGCACTCGCGCTTTTTTCCCTGTCGTTGCTTCGTTTTAAATAGCCGTTTTTGCGCTATCCCGACCGGTGATAATGGATGTAATCTCTTTTGCACTCGCGTGCTGTTTCACATTGCTGCGAATTTCCACAGGCGGACGGCCAATGGCCGCCCCTACGGCAGCGTTATTTAAGAACACCTCATCATCGTAGGGGCGAGCATCGCTCGTCCGCTACGCACCGGTGCCCGACCGGTGACAATGGTAAAATTCTTTTTTGCTCTCGCGTTCTGTTTTCCATGGTTGCGAATTTTCGCGGACGGACGGCCAATGGCCGCCCCTACGTGTGCGTTGTTTTAGAACACCTCATCATTGTAGGGGCGAGCATCGCTCGTCCGCCCGCCGGTTTACTTTGTCCGTTGTCCGTTTTTTGGGACACCTGCTCTGCTACACTGAACACGGCAGGACAAAAATGCGGCTCTCTGAGCGCCCGCCGCTCAGAGCACAACAGAACGGAGGAAAAGAATGATGAAAGAGAAATACGTTACCATTACGGGCTTCAGGGCCTATCAGGGGCTGTTCCCCTTTAAGATCGGTTTTTTGGTAAGGTGCGAAAAAGAGCCCGACAATCCCTATGACGGCGAAGCGATCCGATGCACCATGCCCATGATCGGCACGGTCGGATACCTTGCCAACAGCACCGGCACGGTCGCGGGCGGCACGATGAGCGCGGGACGGATCTATGACAAGGCCGACAGGAAATTCTATGTCCGCGTGCTGTTCACGACCTCCAGCAAGATAATCTGCCGCGTCGAAGACGGCGAGCCCTCGGAGCTGAAAAAGGAGATACTGAGCCAGTTTGAAGACGACTGGGACGACGATACGGCCGCGGACGAAGAAAAAGCCGATTGATACCCCTTTATTGTACAGTAAAGATATGGTATATTGGTAAAAAGACACAAAAAGCCCGAAATGAGGAGATCCCATGCCCAGATCAGCAAACCAGAAACTAAAGCTTCTGTATCTCATGCAGTTTTTGCTCCAGAGGTCCGACGAGGCGCACCCGCTCACCGTGCAGCAGATGATAGACGAGCTGGCCCGCCGCGGCATCGGCGCGGAGCGCAAGAGCATATACGACGACCTCGAAGCCCTGCGCGTGTTCGGCCTTGACATCGTGCAGTCACGCGGCAAAACCACGGGCTACTATGTTGGCGTGCGCGACTTTGAGCTGCCCGAGCTCAAGCTCCTTGTGGACAGCGTGCAGTCGAGCAAATTCATCACGCACAAAAAGACCCTGAGCCTTATCAAAAAGATCGAGAGCCTCGCCAGCGCTTACGACGCTCAGCTTCTTCAGCGCCAGGTGTATGTCCGCAACCGCGTCAAGAGCATGAACGAAAGCGTCTATTATAATGTCGACGAGATATCAAACGCCATCACTCAGGACAAGGCCATCCGCTTCAGATATTTTGACTACACCGTCACCAAGGAGCGCCGGTTCCGCAGGGACGGCGCCCGGTACGAGATAAGCCCGTTCTCGCTGATGTGGGACGACGAAAACTACTATATGCTCGGCTACGATGCCGAGGCCGGCAGGCTCAAGCATTACCGCGTGGACAAGATGACCGATATATCCGCCTCGGAGCAGAGCCGCAGCGGCAAAGAGGCCTTCGGGGAAATAGACATGCCGCAGTATTCCAAGAAGGTCTTCGGGATGTTCACCGGCGAGACGGTGAACGTGAGGCTTCGCTTTGCCGAGCACCTTGCAGGCGCGGTGATAGACCGCTTCGGCAGGGACGTCATGATAACCTCCGCCGGCGACGGGCACTTCAGCGTGAGCGTTGACGTGGCCGTTTCGCCGCAGTTTTACGCCTGGCTTTTCGCCTTCGGCACGGAGGTGGAGATACTCTCGCCCGAAAGCGTCAGGGACGAATTCAGGGACAGGCTTGCACGGCTGCAGGCACAATACGGGAAAAGCCGCTGAGCGTTCAGCGAAGGATGGGGGTGAAATGATGGAGGAGATAAGACCCGGGCGTTACCGCCATTTCAAGGGAAACGAGTATGAGGTCCTGTTCACGGCAAGGCACAGTGAGACAGGGGAGGAAATGGTGGTCTACCGTGCGCTGTACGGAGAATTCGGACTGTGGGTAAGGCCTGCGTCCATGTGGAACGAGACCGTCGAGCGTGACGGCAGGACCTACAGAAGATTCACCTATATCGGGCAAACGGAATAATTACAGATCATCCCCCGCCGAAGCCTCGGCGGGGGATAGCTGCGCGGCCATGTCACCATTTCCGCAGAGAGGAATAACATGATGATAGGAAAATCCCTTTTCCTGAGATCATTTGAAAGGTGTCGTGCTTATGAATGAGCGTTTTTGCCTGAACGACCTGGCTCCCGGCCAGCACGCGGCGGTAAGCCGGCTGCGGTCAACGGGCAGCATGCGCCGCAGGCTTTTGGATATAGGACTGGTCGAAAACACGGACGTCGAGTGCCTGGGCAGAAGCCCCGCGGGCGATCCCTCCGCGTTCCTGATACGGGGCGCGGTCATCGCCATACGCTCCGAGGACTGCGCGGATATTCTGATACGTGCGCCGCAGCAGGCAGGTGCATAATGGGACTGACGAACAGCTCCGTCGGGATAAGGGCGGCCGACAGGGGGCCGGCGATACAAAAGCTGTCCCCGGACGACAGGGTCATCGCGCTGGCGGGAAACCCGAACGTGGGGAAGAGCACGGTGTTCAACGCCCTGACCGGCCTTAACCAGCACACGGGCAACTGGCCGGGGAAGACCGTTGCGAGCGCGCAGGGCAGCTTTACCGCCGGAGGACGCAGCTATGTTCTGGTGGATATCCCCGGCGCGTATTCCCTGATGGCCCACTCGGCCGAGGAGGAGGTTGCGCGGAATTTCATCTGCTTCGGGGAGCCGGACGCGGTCGTCGTGGTCTGCGACGCGACCTGCCTTGAGCGCAACCTCAACCTCGTGCTGCAGACGCTCGAGATATCGCGCCGCGTCGTGGTGTGCGTCAATCTGATGGACGAAGCAAGGCGCAAGGGCATAAGGCTCGACCTCGGGCTGCTGTCCGAGCGGCTGGGGGTGCCGGTCGTCGGGACGACGGCGCGCAGGAAAAAGAGCCTGTGCCGCCTCACGGATACGCTGGAGCGGCTGTGCTCCGCGCCGGAGCCGGGCGCAGCGTTTTCGGTGCGCTACCCCGACGCCGTTGAAGATGCGGTCGCCCTGCTGGAGCCGCTCGTGGAGGAAAAATGCGCGGGGAGGCTCAACAGCCGCTGGCTCAGCCTGAAGCTGCTCGACCGCGACGACTCACTGATACGCGAGATAAACGCCTATCTCGGCGAGGATTTCCTGCGGGACGAAGAGCTTGCGGCCGCGGTCGGGGAGGCGGAGGCGCTGCTTCGGGAGCGGGGTATCGAAAACGCCGACCGGCTCAAGGATCTGACGGTAGCCGCACTGATACATAGCGCGGAGGCAATATGCAGCGGCGCGGTCACCTGCGAACGCCCGCAGTACGCGGAGGCCGACCGGAGACTTGACAGGTTCCTGACCGGAAGGCTCACCGGCTATCCCGTCATGCTCGCCCTGCTGGCGCTGATATTCTGGCTGACGATAAGCGGCGCGAACTATCCGTCGCAGCTTCTGGCCGACGGCCTGTTCCGGGTGCAGGACAGACTGACGGAGCTGTTTGAATACCTCAACGCGCCCGATTGGCTGCACGGAGTCCTCGTTCTCGGCGTGTATCGCGTTCTGGCGTGGGTGGTGTCCGTGATGCTGCCGCCGATGGCCGTTTTCTTCCCGCTGTTTACCCTGCTGGAGGACGCGGGCTACCTGCCCAGAGTGGCCTACAATCTGGATAGACCCTTCAAGCGCTGCTGTGCCTGCGGAAAGCAGGCGCTGACCATGTGCATGGGCTTCGGCTGCAACGCGGCGGGCGTTGTCGGCTGCCGCATCATCGACTCGCCAAGGGAAAGGCTGCTGGCGATACTGACCAACAACTTCGTGCCGTGCAACGGGAGATTCCCCACGCTGATCGCGCTGCTGACGATGTTCTTCGTCGGAACGTCGGGCGGCGGCTTTTCCTCCCTGCTTTCGGCGCTGCTTCTGACGGCGGCGATAGTGCTGGGCGTGGGCATCACGTTCGCGGTGACGAAGCTGCTGTCGAAAACTCTGCTCAGGGGCGTTCCGTCCTCCTTCACGCTGGAGCTGCCGCCGTACAGGAAGCCGCAGATAGGGAAGGTGCTCGTCCGCTCCGTGCTCGACAGGACGCTCTTCGTCCTCGGCAGAGCCGCCTCGGTCGCCGCGCCGGCCGGTATGGTGATCTGGCTCATGGCGAATGTCACCGCCGGCGGCGTGAGCATACTGGAGCACTGCGCCGCGTTTCTGGATCCCTTCGCCCGACTGATGGGGCTGGACGGCGTTATCCTGCTGGCGTTCATCCTCGGCTTTCCCGCGAACGAGATCGTCATCCCCATCATCATCATGGCCTACACCGCGCAGGGGAGCATCCTTGAGCTTGACAGCCTTGCGCAGATGAAGCAGCTTTTCGTTCAAAACGGCTGGACCTGGGTGACGGCGGTGAGCGTCATGCTGTTTTCGCTCAACCACTGGCCCTGCTCGACGACGCTTCTGACAATAAAAAAAGAGACCGGCAGCCTGAAGTGGACGGCGCTGGCCGCCGCCGTGCCGACCGCCGTGGGCGTTACGCTGTGCATCCTGTTTAACGCCGCCGCGGGGCTGTTTGTTTAAATCGCCCCGCGGGGTAAAATATACACGCCCCTATGCAAAACGGCGGGGGCGTGTTATTATTGTTCTGTCAAAGGAGGCGGCGCGATGGAAACACCCGAGCATTTTGAATCGGACGTTTTGTTTTTCTTCGACGGCAAGCCGCGTGAGCTGGCCATGTTCGGGGAGCTTTTCGGGCGCATGGAGGAAGCCTTCCCCGAGGCCTCCGTCAAGGTGCAGAAGACGCAGATAAGCTTTTACGGACGGCATCTTTTCGCCGCCGCGTCCATACCGCTGCGCCGGCGCAGGGATTGGCCGAAGGAGTGCCTGCTCGTGAGCTTCGGGCTGGGATATTGCAAAAGCTCGCCCCGCATCGCCGCCGCGACAGAGCCCTATCCAGGGCGCTGGACGCACCACGTCGTCATATCGGACGAGCGTTTGCCCGACGATGAGCTGACGGGCTGGCTGCGCGAGGCATGGGATTTCGCGGAGAGCAAGCGCTGACCTCGGATAAGCTTAAAAAAGGAGAAACCGACTATGGCTACAACACCTGATTATATCGAATTCGTCTGCGGGCAGATATGCGGCGCGGGAGATATACGCTATCGCAAAATGTTCGGCGAGTACATGGTGTATGTCAATGATAAGCCCGTGCTCACGGTGTGCGACAACACGGTGTTCGTGAAGATCGTTCCGGAGCTTGACGCCGTGATGGAGGGCGCTGACAGGGGCTTTCCCTACGAGGGCGCGAGAGAGCACTACATCCTCGATATCTAGGATACGGAAAAAGCGCGGACGGTCATCGCGATACTCGAGCCCATCACCCCGCTGCCAAGGCGCAGGAGCGTGAAAAAATGAATTGGTACAGGTTTTTAATTATATTGCTCGCGGCGGTGGGAGCCATAACGGTTCCGGCGGCATATCTGTGCTACCGAGTGGTCTTTGCCGTCCCCAAGGGCTGCACCGACGACGCGCATCTGCTGCCCAAAGGCGAGCAGTACGATAAGCTCCGCGACAAAATGCTCGCAACGGTCGACGCCGCGGCGGCGATACCCTTTGAGGACGTGTTCATCACGACGAAGGACGGGCTGCGCCTGCACGGGAGGTACTACGAGACCGCTCCCGGCGCGCCGGTGCAGATACTCTTCCACGGCTACCGCAGCAACGCCGTGCGGGATTTCAGCGGCGGCCTTCAGCTTGCTCTTGAGTCCGGCTGCAATGCCCTGCTCGTAGACCAGCGTGCGCACGGCGCAAGCGAGGGCAAATGTCTGAGCTTCGGCGTTCTGGAGCGGCGGGACTGCCTTGAATGGATAGAGTATGTAAACGAACGCTTCGGCAGGGACGTGCCGGTCGTTTTGGTAGGAGTGTCCATGGGCGCGGCGACAGTGCTGATGGCGTCCGGCCTTGAGCTGCAGGAGAATGTCGCCGGCATCATCGCCGACTGCGGCTATACCTCGCCTAAGGCGATAATCTGCAAGGTGGCGCGTGATATGAAGCTCCCTGCGCGGCTCGTGTATCCGCTCGTGCGGCTGGGCGCAAGGCTGTTCGGCGGCTTCGATCCGGACGAGTGCGGCACCGAGGACGCGCTCAGGTCGGCGAAGGTCCCAGTGCTGCTCATCCACGGCGAGGACGACCGCTTCGTGCCCTGCGAAATGAGCAGTGCAAACCGCGCCGCCTGCCGCTCGGAGTCCGTGCTCCTGACCGTGCCCGGCGCCGGACACGGCCTGAGCTACCTCATCGACAACGCCGGCTACAGGTCGGCGGTGCTGAGCTTTCTGCGCTCCGTCGGCGCGGCTGACTGAGGAGGACGCTCCATGTATTTCAAAACGAGAGACGCCGAGGCGGCGTTTTTAAAACGGCTGTGGCGCGGCGCTGGTTTTGCTGCATAAAAAAGCAAAAAAGAGCGACTGCGACCGGAAATGCCCCGAATGCGGGGAGATATACCGAACTGTCAGAATGTTAAAAGAGCTGCCCGACCGATGAACTCAGATCGGGAACGACGAAGGAAAGCACGGTGATCTTATGAAGTACAAGGCGCTTATCGAAAAAATGACCCTTGAGGAAAAGGCCTCGCTCTGCTCGGGCAGGGACTTCTGGAACACGAAGCCCATAGAGCGGCTGGGCATACCCTCGATGATGCTCACCGACGGCCCCCACGGCCTGCGCAAGCAGGGCGGCAGGGCCGACCACCTGGGGCTTAACCGCTCCATCCCCGCCACCTGCTTCCCGACAGCCTCCGCCGCGGCCAACAGCTGGGACGTGGAGCTTATTGAAGAAATGGGAAAGCGGCTCGGCCTCGAGGCAAGAGCCGAAAAGGTGAGCGTGCTGCTCGGGCCTGGCGTGAATATAAAGCGCAGCCCGCTGTGCGGCAGGAACTTTGAATACTATTCCGAGGACCCATACCTCGCGGGAAAGTGCGCCGCCGCTTTAATCCGCGGCATCCAGTCAAACGGCATCTCCGCCTGCGTCAAGCACTTTGCCGCAAACTCCCAGGAGCTTCTGCGCATGACCAACGACTCCGTCGTTGACGAGCGCACCCTGCGCGAGATATACCTGCCGGCCTTTGAAACGGCAGTCAGGGAGGGCGGCGTGGGCTGCGTCATGACCTCATACAACAGGGTCAACGGCGTCTACGCCAACGAGAATACCCACCTTCTGCAGGATATCCTGTTCGGAGACTGGGGCTACAAGGGAATGGTCGTGACCGACTGGGGCGGCGATAACGACAGAGTACGCGGCCTCATCGCGGGAGACCACCTCGAAATGCCCGGCACCAAGGGCGATACCGACCGTCAGATAGTTTTCGCCGTGCGCAGCGGCGAGCTGAACGAGCAGCTTCTTGACGAGCGCGTCGACGTGCTGCTCGACACGGTTTTCTCCGCCGAAGAGGCGTTTAAGGAAAATGTGAGCTTCAGCAAGGCAGAGCACCACGCCTTTGCCAAAAGGCTTGCCGCCGAGTGCGCCGTGCTGCTTAAAAACGAGGGCGGCATACTGCCCGTAAAGCCCGAAAGCCGCGTCGCGGTCATCGGCGATTTTGCGGAAACGCCGAGGTATCAGGGCGCGGGCAGCTCGCACATCGAGCCGACAATGCTCGATAACGGGCTTGACGCGCTCAAAAAAGCCGGAGTTAACGTCGTCGGCTTCTCGCGCGGCTTCAAACGCATGGGCGGCGAGAGCAAACGGCTTCTCAGGGAGGCCTGCCGCCTTGCCGGAAGCGCCGATACCGTGCTGCTGTGGCTGGGGCTTGACGAGGGCAGCGAGGCCGAGGGCGCCGACCGTACGCATATGCGCCTGCCGGAAAATCAGCTAAGGCTGCTCGAGGAGCTTAAAAAGGTAAACCCCAACATCGCGGTGGTGCTCTCCTGCGGCAGCGCGGTCGAGACCGACTGGGACGAAAACGCCATGGCCGTGCTGTACGGCGGTCTTGGCGGTCAGGCGGGCGCGGGCGCGATAGCGGAGCTGCTCACGGGCAGAATAAATCCCTCGGGCAAGCTGGCCGAGACCCTGCCTTACCGCCTTGAGGACACGCCCTGCGCAAACTACTACCCCGGTACCGAGGCCACCAGCGAATACCGCGAGGGCCTGTACGTCGGCTACCGCTACTACGACACGGCGGACGTCCCCGTGAAATACCCCTTCGGCTTCGGCCTGAGCTACACGGGCTTTGAGTACGGCGGCATGAGCCTTGACGGCGCGGGCGTGAGCTTCACCGTCAAAAACACCGGCTCCGTCGCGGGAGCCGAGGTCGCGCAGGTCTACGTCGCGCCGAAATGCGGCGGCGTTTTCCGCCCGAAAAAGGAGCTGCGCGGCTTTGCGCGTGTGTATCTTGAGCCTGGCGAGAGCCGCAGCGTACATATTGAGCTTCCCGAGCGCGCCTTCGCCTACTGGAACACGCTCACAGGCGGCTGGGCCGTCGAGGGCGGGAGCTACGAGGTGCTCGTCGGAAGCTCCTCACGCGATATCCGCCTGAGCGCGGAGCTGACAAAGCCCGGCGACGGCGCTCCCGACCCATACACGGACGAGGTCTTCGCGCCCTACCGCTCGGCGGATATAAAAAACGTACCCGACGCAAGCTTCGCCGCCCTGCTCGGGCGGGATATACCGCCGCGGCTCTGGGACCGCTCCGCGCCGCTTGAGTACAATTCCGCCATCCTCCAGGGCGCTTACCTCCGGCGCGGCCTCGGAAGGCTCATTTATAAGCTTGTCGACAGCGTCCGCCGCGGGCTGCTGCTCCTCGGCGATAAAAACGGCGCGAACAACGCCATGTTCGCCCTGAGCCTGCCCTACCGCGGGCTTGCGCGCTTCACCGGTTACTTCACCGAGGCGCGGGTAAGGGCGCTCGTGCGCGTCATAAACCGCGAAAAAGGCGCTCTGCGCGGCTTTTTCAAGCCGACTGCGAAGTCGAGATGACTCTGCCGACGGCGTGCGCGCCGCTGCGGATGCAATTTTTTCTTTTTGACATCAGCGGTGCTTTGTGCTAAAATACCAATACTGCATAAAAAATGCGCTGTGTTTTTGAAAGCGGCAATATTGTTATTTACAAATTGTAGCTAAATGTGGTATAGTAACTGCATCGGAATAACTAAGAATAAAATTGGGAGGAATTCAATCATGTGCATTAAGGCAATCGCCAACTTTGACTTTGAGGCTGCCAAGGATCATGTCAAGGAAACCATCAAGTATCTCGACGCGGGCAAGCTCCTCGGCGTTGCAAGCTTCGCTCTCGAGATCGACCCCAAGGCGATCGTAAACAAGGTCAAGGATAAGCTCTCCGACGAGGACGTCAAGCTCGCCGTTCAGAAGAAGCTGAGACTCGTCTCCGACATCGTCGGCTGGGTACCCACCTACATCGAGGGCCTCGTTGGCGCAGTTCAGGGCTACAAGGCCTGAGCAATACCGTCAATATCAAAAAACTCCGAAGCACGAGCTTCGGAGTTTTTTATCTGTCTGAAATCATCATTTGTAGGGGCGAGCATCGCTCGTCCGCTCCTCGCCGGATGGGCAATTCGGTTTGAAGCTTCAAATGGTCGTTCTTTCCGGTGCCCGACCGGCGGTAACGGCGATAGTCGTATTATCTCCCGCCTGTCGGCGGACGGACGGCCAATGGCCGCCCCTACGGCAGCACAGTTTTAGAACACCGCATTATTGTAG
>CAMJGL010000035.1:0-12894 GCA_946405205.1 uncultured Clostridia bacterium | reverse complement strand
TGGCATGGTCGAGCCCGGCTGCGACCTCAACGCACTTGTCCAGGTTTTTGTAGTAAAAGATTTTGAAGTGGTGGAATAATTGCTCAACAGGATTTTTCAGCATCTGGAATGGAAAAAGCTCCGCGTGATACTTGAATACGCGGTGTATATGATGCTCGTCATGCTGCTGCAGAGCCTGCTGTTTTCCAAAATAAGCATTCTCGGCGCAAAGGGCTTTATTATACCTGCGGCGGCGGTCGCGGCGGGCATATATCTCGGCGGCGTGCGCGGCGCGGTCTTCGGCATTTTTCTCGGCCTGTTCACCGATATGTCCTTCCCGGAGACCACCGTTTTGTTCACGGTGCTGTTCCCGATGATCGGCTTTGGCGCGGGCCTTGCCTCCGAGTTTTATATAAACAAGAGCTTTTTCGCCTTTATGATCTTCAGCACCGCGGCGATACTTCTGACGGGGCTTGTCCAGCTTGCCGCCGCCGTCTTATCGGGCGGGACGGAGATCGTTGCCGGCCTTGTCACGGTGCTGCTGCAGACGCTGCTTTCGATACCGCCTGTTATGCTGCTGTACCTGCCGTTCAGAAACAGCCGGAGCGTAATGCGAAGATAAGCTCCCGTTTTATGAGGATACCCCATGAATGTTATCAAGAAAGACAGATTAATAATACTCGCGGCTGTTTTCGCGGTCCTGCTCATAGTGTATCTGGTCGCTCTGTACAAGCTCCAGATAATCGAGGGCGAGAAATACTACGAGGAAAGCCGCAACAATATGGTGACCACCAGCACCGTCACCGCGGCCAGAGGAAATATCCTCGACCGCTACGGCAGGATGCTCGTGACCAACAAATCCTGCTATAACCTGACGATAAACACCGACGAGCTGTTCCCGAACGACAACAGCGTCGATTCAAACGCCACGATACTGCGTCTTGTGAACCTCATCCGCGAGTACGGCGACGATTATATTGACGACCTGCCCATAACCACAGAGCCGCCGTTTGAGTTTGAGGACGTCAGCACTCAGGATCAGGCGAGGCTCGACGCTTATATGAAGGAGAACAAAGTTCCGGAAAACGCGAGCGCCGTAGAGGTGCTGTCGAGTATGCGCACCCGCTATAAGATCGACAGCAACTACAGCGCCGAGGAGGCGAGGATAATCGCCGGAGTGCGCTATGCCGTGAACGTCCGGTATCTTATAAACACCTCGGACTATGTTTTCGTTGAGGACGCGGATATGAAGCTCATTGCCACCATCCGCGAGAATAATATCGAGGGCGTCAACATCAAGGAGTCCTTCGTGCGTGAATACAGCACCGAGGCCGCCGCGCACATCCTCGGCTACACGAGCCTCATGAACGACGAGGAGGCCGCAAAGTACGAGGCTCTCGGCTACTCCGGCGACGCGAAGGTCGGCAAGACCGGCGCCGAGTACGCCTTTGAAAAATACCTCCACGGTACGGACGGTACGGTGCGCACGACCTCCGCTGCCGACGGTACCGTTATAAGCACCGAGTATACCAAGGAGCCCGAGCCCGGCGATAATGTGTATCTTACGATCGACATCGCCCTGCAGGAGGCCACGGAGCTTGCGCTGGAAAACGGCATAGCAAGCATAAGCGAGAAGCTGCAGGCACAGAAGGAGCAGCAGATCGCAGCCGGCACCTATAAGGAAAAGGATGACGAGATAGACGGCGCCGCGGTAGCCGTCGTCAAGGTCGATACCGGCGAGCCTCTGGCGCTGGCGAGCTGGCCGAGCTATAACCCCAGCGAGCTGCTGGACAAGTACGAGGAGATATCGACCGCGGACAACGATCCGCTTTACAACCGCGCCCTGTTCGGCCAGTACGCCCCCGGATCGACCTTCAAGCCCTGCACGGCGATAGCGGCTTTGACCGAGGGCATCATAAATACGGCGGCAACGATAGAATGTACCGGTCAGTTCACGCGCTATGAAGGGTACGGCTTTGCGCCTTACTGCTGGATATACACTCAGAATAAGCTGACCCACGGCTATCTTAACGTGACTCAGGCCATACAGCATTCATGTAATATATTCTTCTACTCCGCCGGTCACGATCTCGGCATCGATAAGCTGGGCAAATACGCAAGAAACTTCGGCCTCGGCGAGGCGACAGGCATCGAGCTGCCCGAGAACGAGGGCAACATGGCCAACCGCGAAAACCACATGGAACTGGTCGGCGAGGATTGGACGATAGGCGACAGCATGCAGGCCGCCATCGGCCAGTCCGACAATATGTTCACGCCTCTGCAGCTTGCCGAATACTGTGCGGCGGTCGCCAATAACGGCGTGCGCCACAGCGCGTCCATCCTCAAATCCGTAAGAAGCTATGACTACGGCGAGAATGTGTATGAACGCGAGGATGAGATACTGAGCAAGGTCGAGAGCGCACAGTACAACTGGGACGCCGTCCATGAGGGTATGCGCCTTGTCGGCGTTTCAACTCTCGCCGGATACACCGCCTCAACCGTTGCATGTAAGACCGGTACCGCACAGAAGGGCGAGAAAGTCGCCAACGACGGTATCTTCATCTGCTACGCGCCCTATGACAACCCCGAGATCGCCATCGCCATCGTCATCCAGAAGGGCGGCGCGGGTGCAAACTGCGCTCCCATTGCCCGGGAAATACTCGAGGCATATTTCAGCCTCAAGTCCGCCACCGATATCACCGATACCGAGGGCGCGCTGCTCAAATAAGCGAAAAACAATTTTTTAATTAAAAATACGTTGAAAGAAAGCGCATAATTGTATATAATACATTATCGAAACAATCAGGAGAGAAGGGGTATAGATATGAACATCGCACTCATGGCACACGACAGGAAAAAAGAACTGATGGTCCAGTTCTGTATAGCCTACTGCGGCATATTGGCCGAGCATTCCGTCTGCGCCACGAACACGACCGGCAAGCTCGTATCTGAAGCCACGGGGCTGCCCGTGACCCTGTATCTCCATGCCGACCAGGGCGGAGCCCAGCAGATAGGCGCGAGGATCGCGTATAACGAGATAGACCTTGTGCTGTTCTTCTGCGACCCGCAGAATCCGAACGGCTTTGACGATATCAATAAGATCGAGCGCCTGTGCGACCAGTATCAGATACCCTTCGCCACCAACGCCGCAACGGCGGAGGTGCTCGTTCAGGGCCTGCGCCGCGGCGACCTTGACTGGCGTAATATCGTAAATCCCAAGCGGAAGTAAATCCCGCCCGTAAACTCAAATTCAAATGCTGTTATCGCCCTTGTGATAACAGCATTTAGCCGTTGAAAGGAAATAAACATATGGCAAAAGTTGCGCCCCGCACGCTTTCGGGCTTTATGGAGCTGCTGCCCGCGGCTCAGATGAAAATGGAAAAAATGATGGAGACCCTGAGGAAAAGCTACTCGGTCTACGGCTTTACGCCGCTGGATACGCCAGTGATAGAATCGGCGGAGGTGCTCCTGGCAAAGGGCGGCGGAGAGACCGAAAAGCAGATCTACAGATTCAGCAAGGGCGACAGTGACCTTGCCCTTCGCTTTGACCTGACCGTGCCTCTGGCAAAGTACGTCGCCGCGAACTACGCAAACCTCAGCTTCCCCTTCCGCCGCTATCAGATCGGCAAGGTTTACAGAGGCGAGCGCGCCCAGCGCGGCCGCTTCCGCGAGTTTTATCAGGCGGATATCGACATCATCGGCGACGGCAAGCTCGATATCATAAACGAGGCGGAGATCCCCGCTATCATCTACCGCACCTTCACAGCGCTCGGGCTCAAAAAGTTCAAGATCAAGGTCAATAACCGCAAGCTTTTAAACGGTTTTTACGCGCTTGCCGGTATGTCCGAAAAGGCGGGCGATATCATGCGCTGCGTAGATAAGCTCGACAAGATAGGCGCCGTCAAGGTGCGCCAGCTTCTGATGGACGAGCTTCATATGTTCTCCCACAAGGCCGACGACGTTATGGATTTCATGGCGATATCCGGAACCAACGCCGAGGTCATCGCGGGTCTTGAGCGCTATCGCGGCATGAACGAACTGTTCGACGAGGGACTTGAGGAGCTCATAACGGTCACGAAATATCTCTCGGACTTCGGCGTTCCCGAGGAGAATTTCGCCGTTGACCTGTCTATAGCCCGCGGCCTGGATTACTACACCGGAACCGTCTACGAGACCGAGATGACAGAGCATCCGGAGATAGGCTCCATCTGCTCCGGCGGCAGGTACGACGATCTTGCCGGGTATTACACCGACAAGACGCTGCCCGGCGTGGGCATCTCCATCGGGCTTACAAGGCTTTTCTATGTTCTCAACGAGCAGGGGCTGCTGTCGGACGAGACTGTATCCGCTCCGGCGGACGCGCTCGTTATCCCGATGACGGAGGAGCTCGGCTTCGCTATCTCCGCCGCGACCGTCCTGCGTGACGCGGGCGTGCGCACCCAGCTTTACTGCGAGAAGAAGAAATTCAAGGCGAAAATGAGCTATGCAGACAAGCTCGGCATACCCTATGTCGTGCTCATCGGCGAGGATGAGATGGCAGAGGGCGTTGTCGCCGTGAAGGATATGCTCAGCGGCGTACAGCAGAAGCTCAGCCCCGAGGCGGCCGCCGCGTTTATTAAGAATGCTATGGATGAGCGCGCACTTGCCGCGGTCATCAAGGAATAATGGAGGCATATATATGACACAGTCCCGTACACATACATGCAATGAGCTCCGCATAGAAAATGTCGGAGAAAAGGTCAAAATAGTCGGCTGGATGGAAAATGTCCGCGAGGTCGGCCAGAATTTCGCGTTCGTCGTCGTCCGCGATTTCTACGGCACCACTCAGGTGGTCGTCGAGACCGAGGACATGATGAAGACAGTCAAGGGCATCAACAAGGAAAGCGTTATTTCCGTTGAGGGCACCGTGCGCGAGCGCGACAGCAAAAACCCGAAGCAGGCCACCGGCGATATCGAGGTCGTGCCCGAGAATATCGAGGTGCTCGGCCGCTGCCGCTATAACGAGCTGCCCTTCGAGATAAACCGCAGCCGCGAGGCCGACGAGACCGCGCGCCTGAAGTACCGCTATCTCGACCTGCGCAACCCTGCGGTGAAGCAGAATATCATCCTGCGCTGCAATGTTGTCGCCGCCCTGCGCAAGGCCATGATGGAGCACGGCTTCCTTGAGATCACGACCCCCATACTCACCGCCTCCTCTCCCGAGGGCGCGAGGGACTATCTTGTCCCCGCGAGGAAGCACCCGGGCAAGTTCTACGCCCTGCCTCAGGCGCCCCAGCAGTTCAAGCAGCTGCTCATGACCTCGGGCTTTGACCGCTATTTCCAGATAGCCCCCTGCTTCAGAGATGAGGACGCGCGCGGCGACCGCTCTCCCGGCGAGTTTTATCAGCTCGACATGGAGATGTCCTTCGCCTGTCAGGACGATGTTTTTGCGGTCATTGAGGATGTTCTGCCTCCCATTTTCGCAAAATACGGCACCTATGATATAGCAAGCGAGGCTCCGTTCAGGCGCATCGGCTTTGAAGAATCCATGGAGAAATACGGCTCGGACAAGCCCGACCTGCGCATCGACCTCGTTGTCGAGGATATAACCGAGCTCGTGCAGGGCACGGAATTTCCGCCCTTTGCCGAGGGCAACACCGTCAAGGCGATCGTTGTCAGCGGCTGCGAGCTGACCCGCAAGCAGATAGACAAGCTCTGCGCCGATGTTGAGGTGCAGGCCGGCGCAAAGCCCTATTGGTTCAAGGTCGATGAAAAGGGCGAGCTTGCAGGCGGCGTTGCAAAGTTCCTTCAGGACAGAAAAGAGCAGCTTGCCGAAAAGCTCGGCCTCAAGCCCGGCTGCCTCGTCGGCGTCACCGCCGGTAAAAAGGCCGCGGCGCAGAAGACCGCGGGCGTCATGCGCAAGATGCTCGGCGCCGCCGTGCCCGGTCACATGGACAGGGAGCGCTATGAGTTCTGCTGGATCGTCGACTTCCCCATGTACGAGATCGGCGAGGAGTCCGGCGAGCTTGAGTTCTGCCACAACCCGTTCTCCATGCCCAACGGCGGCCTTGAGATCCTCGAGAAGGCCGAGCGCGGCGAGATCGATCCCCTCACCATTACCGCGTATCAGTACGATCTGGTCTGCAACGGCGTGGAGCTGTCCTCCGGCGCTGTGCGTAACCACGATCCCGAGATAATGATAAAGGCCTTTGAGATGGTGCGCCTCGGCGAGGACGACGTCAAGGCCAAGTTCCCCGCAATGTACAACGCCTTCTGCTACGGCGCTCCCCCTCACGCGGGCATCGCCCCGGGCGTCGACCGAATGGTCATGCTGCTTGCAGGCGAGGACTCCATCCGCGAGATCATACCCTTCCCCATGAACAAGAACGCTCAGGATATCATGATGGGCGCTCCCTCCGCCGTCGAGCAGAAGCAGCTTGACGAGCTGCACATTGCAGTGACCTGCGAAGAGGAAGAGTGATAAAGCCTGGAGCCAAGGCTGGTGGTTTTTGATGTTAGCTACTATTAGATCCCTCGGCGTAAAGGGCGTCGGCGGCTACGGAGTCTCGGTGGAGGTGTTTGTCTCCAACGGGCTTGTGAACTTCGATATAGTCGGCCTGCCGGACACGGCGGTCAAGGAAGCCCGCGAGAGGGTGCGTGCCGCGATAAAATCAAACGGCTTTAAATTCCCCGTCAGCCGCGTCACCGTAAACCTCGCGCCCGCCGACACCAAAAAGGCGGGCACGGTGTACGACCTGCCGATAATGCTGGGCATCCTCGCGGCGACGGGCATAATAAAGCAGCCAAAGCCCCATACCGCGTTCTTCGGCGAGCTGTCTCTAAACGGTGAGCTGCGTCCGGTAAACGGCGCGCTGCCCATGGCTGTCGCCGCGGCGCGGGAGGGCATAAGGGAGCTTTTCGTTCCGGCGGATAACGCGCAGGAGGCGGCGTATGCCGACGGCGTAACCGTATACCCCGTGGCAAACGTATCGGAGCTGATAGCGCATCTGCGCGGCGAGTTTCTCATAAAGCCCATGGCGGCTCCGGAGCTGTGCGCGGACGATATGCGCTATCCCGATTTTTCCGATGTCAAGGGTCAGGAGAACGTCAAGCGCGCAATGGAGATCGCCGCCGCGGGAGGGCATAACATTCTCATGGTCGGCCCGCCGGGCGCGGGCAAGAGTATGATGAGCAAGCGACTGCCCGGCATACTTCCGGATATGACGAAGGAGGAGATGCTCCGCTCGACGGAGATATACTCCGTCGCGGGACTGACGGGGAAGAATAAGCCCATCATCGCGGCAAGACCCTTCCGCGCCCCGCACCACACCGTTTCGCCCACGGCTCTGTCCGGCGGCGGCACCGTGCCGCGCCCGGGCGAGATAAGCCTTGCCCATAACGGAGTGCTGTTTCTTGACGAGCTGCCGGAATTCCGCAAGGATGTTCTGGAGGTGCTCCGTCAGCCTTTAGAGGACGGCGAGGTGACGGTATCCCGCGTCGCCGGAAGCGAGACCTTCCCGTCGAACTTCATGCTGGTGTGCGCGATGAACCCCTGCAAATGCGGCTGGTACGGCCATCCCTCGGGACGCTGCCGCTGCTCGGCAAACGAGGTGCGCGCATATCACAGCCGCATATCCGGCCCTCTGCTCGACAGGATAGATATCATTGTCGAGGCCCCGGCGCTGGAGTATGAGGAGCTTAAAAACCGCGCTCCGTCCGAGAGCTCGGCCGAGATAAAAAAGCGCGTCAACAAGGCCAGAGCGCGCCAGCAGGAGCGCTTTGCCGGAACGGACATCGCAAGCAACGCGGACATGAACACGAAGGCGCTCAATACATACTGTGTCCTGACGCCCGAGTGCGAGGAGCTCATGCATCAGGCGTTTGACAGCATGGGGCTCACCGCGAGAAGCTACGACCGCATCCTGCGCGTTGCCCGCACCATCGCAGACCTTGAGGGTGCCGAGGATATCGGCGCAGAGCACATAGCCGAGGCGATACAGTACCGCACCTACGATTTCAGGGACGGTCTGTAAGCCGGCTCAGACATAAAAAAACAGCGCCCTTTGGCGCCGCAAAAACACATATAAAAACGAAATGACCCTTGACTGCGCGGTTTCTTTACACCGTTTTTTATAGCAGTCAAGGGTCATTTCTCTGAATTCTTAGTATCTAACATCATTGGTTACCTCTCTTTCTGCGGAATGGACGCCGCCTGTCAACGGAACATAAAATCAAAACACTTAATTATCTATACTTCCCATAGGCGGGATACGCTGTGTGTTCCTGTCCTCTTCATATTTTGACTTCGGCGCCGTTCCCTCACTGCCGGACTGCATCCGGTCCATGAGGGCTACTTAGTTGTACATCGGTATCACCCTTTCTGATTATATGATAGCAGGGCGGGGAGCACATTTCAAGAGTAAAACTTTACGAATTTAAAGAGCGAAATTTGTTCATGGCTCCGAACTTTGCAAAACCGCCCTCTTGACTTGTTGACAAGGCGTTTCGGAGCTTGTATAATGTAAGTGTTGTGAGCCAAATTTTCAGGCGTCCGCAGGCTGTAGGTCTGCGGATTTCTTGCGTTCGGCTCAAAACGGTGTTATAATAATTTTTCGTACTCAATTACTGATTTTCGGGAGAAAACACATGATAAACGATATTATCCTCCTCAAGCTCGGCGAGATAGTGCTCAAGGGGCTCAACCGCCGCTCCTTTGAGCAGAAGCTAATGGGCAATATCAAGCGCCGCCTTGAGCGCATCGGCAATTTCAGGACCTACCTGATGCAGTCGACGGCCTATATTGAGCCCGTTGACGACACGAGCGATATGGACGCGGCCTTTGAGGCAATGACGAAGGTGTTCGGCATCGCATCGGTAAACCGCGCCGCCGGCTGCGAAAAGGAGCCGCAGAAGATAGCGGAGCTTGCCGTGAGCTATCTCCGTGACGATATGCTGAGCGCGGGGAGCTTCAAGGTCGAGTGCAAGCGCAGCGATAAGCGTTTCCCCATGACGAGCATAGAGCTTGCCCAGTTCGTCGGCGGCGAGCTTGCCGAGGCATATCCAAGCTGCACCGTGGACGTCCACGAGCCGGAGCTGACCGTCCACGTTGAGATACGCGATCTGGCGGCCTATGTCCACGCGGCTCCCACCCCCGGCGCGGGCGGTATGCCCGTCGGCTGCAACGGCGTGGGCGTGACATTGCTGTCCGGCGGCATCGACAGTCCTGTGTCGACGTATATGATAGCAAAGCGCGGCGTGCGCCTCATCCCCGTGCACTTTTTCTCCTTCCCCTATACCTCCGAGCAGGCAAAGCAGAAGGTCGTGGAGCTTGCCGAGCTGCTGACGGTCTACTGCGGCGCGATGACGATAGAGGTGGTGCCATTCACCCACATTCAGGAGGAGATACGCGCCAAGTGCCCCGAGGAATATTTCACGCTCATCATGCGCAGGTTCATGATGCGCATCGCCCAGAGGATAGCCGAGGCAAACGGCGCCAAAGCCATAGTCACCGGCGAAAACCTCGGTCAGGTGGCAAGCCAGACCATGGAGGCCATGGCCTCCACCCAGGCGGTGACGGAGCTGCCCGTCCTGCAGCCGCTCATCGGCATGGACAAGGAGGAGATAGTGCGGCTCGCCCGCAGGATAGGCACCTTTGATACGTCCATCCTGCCCTATGAGGACTGCTGCACCGTGTTCACGCCCAAGCACCCCAAGACAAAGCCCAAGGTGCATGAGGTCGCGGCTCTTGAGTCGGTACTGGATATCGAGGGCCTCGTCGAGGAGGCGCTAAGCGGCATCGAAAGGATAAAGGTGGGACAATGAGCAGGGCATATAATGCGGAGATACTCTCCGTCGGCACCGAGATACTTCTCGGCCATACGACGAACACCGACGCACGGGACATATCCCTCATGCTGTCGGAGATAGGAATAAACGTAAAATACCACACCGTGGTGGGGGACAACCCGCAGCGGCTTGCCGAATGTATCGATATCGCCCGCGGCAGGGCGGATATAATCATCTCCACCGGCGGCCTCGGCCCGACCTGCGACGATCTTACAAAGCAGCTTCTCGCAAAAGCCTTCGGGCTCGAGCTCAAAATGAACGAGTACGAAAAGGCCTGCCTTTACGATTATCTCACCAACCGCGGCTACAGCAAGGAGATGACTAAAAACAATCTCCAGCAGGCCATGCTGCCCGAGGGCTGCACCGTTTTCCACAACGACTGGGGCACGGCCCCGGGCTGCGCCTTTGAAAAGGACGGCAAGATAGTTATCATGATGCCCGGGCCTCCCAAGGAGTGCAACGCCATGTTCCGCACCTGCGCGATGCCGTATCTGCGCTCGCTTTCCGATGAGCAGATCGTCTCCCACGCCGTTCACATATTCGGCAAGTCCGAAAGCGCCATAGACCAGATATTCCGCGACGAGATGAACGCCATGACTAACCCCACCATGGCCCCCTACGCCAAGGAAGGCGACTGCCTGCTTCAGATAACGGCAAAGGCCGGCAGCGTTGAGGAGGCGGAGGAGATGATGAAGCCCGTCATCGAGCACGTCTGCGATGTGCTCGGCGACGTTGTGTTCGGCATCGACCTTGAGAGCGTCGAGGAGCGGGTGATGCAGCTTCTAAAGGAGAAGAAAATGACCTTCTCCGCGGCGGAAAGCTGCACCGGCGGCGGGATAGCAAAGCGCTTTACCGACATGGCCGGAGCCAGCGAGTTCTTCCTCGGCGGAGTCACGACCTACACAAACGGGGCAAAGTCGAAGCTTCTCGGCATCGACCCTGCGCTCATCGAGGAAAAGGGCGCGGTGAGCTTCGAGGTCGCAAAGGAAATGGCCGAGCGCGTGAGAGCGCTCATGGGCAGCGATATGGGCGTCGGCGTGACCGGCCTTGCCGGACCCGACGGCGACGGCGTACACGAGGTGGGCACGGTGTTCGTGGCGCTCGCCGCCGCCGACGGCACCTTCGTTCGTGAGCTGCACGTCGGAGACCGCAGGACGCGCAGCTATGTCCGCCGCGTTTCGGGCAACTATGTCTTTGACATGATGCGCCGCTATATGCAGGGGCTTGAGGTCATAAATGATTGAGTTCAAACCGTCACCTGATCGGGTGGCGGTTTTTGATATATTCTGATATATGCTTGACAATAACTGTAAATCCATGATAAAATATTACAAAAAAGCAAATTAATACGGACTGACGCTTTTAAAAGCAGAAAGGATGGTGATGTATAACCTTAATTAAGACAGTAGCTCAGCAAAACAGTAAGGTACGCGGCAGGAAGAGTTTAGTAGTATTATATCTGTTCCTTAATAGCAATGGCGTGACGCCTACTCCCACAGGAACGGTTAAACTTACTACTCATATCCCGGCAACGGGAACGTTTTATTATACGCTTGCGTTTTGATTAAGGGAGGTTGTAACTTTGAAAAAAGCATTGCCCGTAGTCTCGGTAATACTTGCAGTAGCGCTGATAATTGTCGGGATAGTCTGCATAAAGCAGAACAAGGCCATCAAGGACAACGAATTTCTGGAGTTTAACAGCGCCATGTTCTACTGTAGGCTGATGCCGGACATCGAGAGCGAGGGTATGTGGGAAGATGCAACGGCGGTTCTCAGAGTTCTTTCCGAGCGCTGCAATGTGCCGGACAACGGCGATAACCTAAAGCTCCTGCGTATGTGCAATCTGCTTTCCAATTTGCGGGGCGCTGATCCCGCGCGTCCGGAGATACAGCAGATGCTCGATCAGCTCACGGTATCGTGGGACACGAAAGAGCGGAAAGCGACCGTCGTAAGTGGTGACATCGACGGCCTGATTGATAGACTTTCCGAAGTGCTTGAGATAAACGAATGAACATTAAAACTGCGTACCCGAATCGGGTACGCAGTTTTTGTCGTAGGATCACTTTATAAACATCGGGCTGAGGGCTATGAGAAGCTGGGCGGCCCAGTAGAAAATGTGCAGCACGCGGTTTTTCGTGTTTGTAGGGCGGTCGCTGAAGCACTGGACGGACAGTATACTGTCGCTGGCTATAAAGCAAAGTCCGGCCACGGCAAACAGCAGAGTGCCGAAATTGAAGCGGAACGCGCACACGCCGACGGCGGAGCAACCCATGAAGCACACAACGGCAGCATAAAAGCCGAGGGGCAGGAACAGCTTTCCCATGTCAAGGCTGTGCTTTTTGAAGTTTATAAACTCTGCCGCGAGGGCAGCGAGCGTGAGGGGAACACTCAGCATCCAGGCCCTGGGCGCAAGTCCGTACAGGGCGATAAGATAGAAGATATGGCCTATCAGAAAAGCTAAAGCGCCGCTGAGGAAGAAAGCGTTGAACTTTTTTGTGTAAACAAAGCGCAGCGCCAGCAGCTCATCGCCGATAAAGCCGAAGATGAGGCCGAGGATGACGAGAAGAGCGAATTTGGGAAGCGATGTCATGAAGTATGCGATGAGGGCGATGAGGATGCAGCAGATCGTTGTGATACCTTTTAAAACGCTTGCCTTTTCCTGATCGTCGGCTTCCATGGCTTTAATGAAGCGGACGCCGCAGAAAAGACAGCTCAGGGCGAGGACAACAATGAGCGCAATAAGCATAAATGAATACCTCCGAAAAGCTATTTTTTGTTTTCAGTTTTTTTGAATTTCAGCTCGCCGAGGCAGGCACCTCCGAGGATAAGCACCGCGCCCGCTATCTGCACCGCGAGCAGCTTCTCGCCGAGGAAAGCTCCGGAGACGAGCAGTGCCGTGAGCGGGTCGATATAGCACACGAGCGCGACCGTCTGGCCGGGAAGCTTCTGCAGCGAGGAAAAGTACAGATAATACGCAAGCCCCGTGTTTACAAGGCCGATGACAAGTACCCATACGATATCCCCCGCGGCGGGGATGACGGGCAGCTTCGCGTTCGAGGCGACAAGATAGATGAGCACCACAAAAAAGGC
>CAMJGL010000034.1:0-13104 GCA_946405205.1 uncultured Clostridia bacterium | reverse complement strand
CTCAAGGGTATGGAGACCGTCGGCGCAAAGGAATTTGCCGCCGCAATGGAGGACGGCGTCGACGCGGCCTACAAGGCTGTCATGAAGCCCGCCGAGGGCACTATACTGACCGTCGCGCGCATGACCTCCGCCGCCGCGGTGGAATACACAAAGAAGGGCAGCGACATCGAAGAGATGCTCGAGACCGCCCTCAAAATAGGAGAGGAAGCTCTTGAAAACACCGTCAACCTCAACCCCGTGCTCCGCAAGGCAGGAGTTATCGACGCAGGCGGCAAGGGCTACATAGTCATCTTCGGGGCTATGCTGTCCTATCTGCGCGGCGAGGTCGCGGCTCCCAGGACCGCCGTTGAGGTCGGAGCTATCGCCAACGAAAGCGGCGCATTTGACGTTTTCGGCACCGAGGAGATCACCTACGCATTCGACACGGTGTTCATCGTCCGCAAGCACGAGCCCAACGTCGACCTCACGCCGCTGCGCGCCTATCTCTCCAGCATTGGCGACAGTCTTGTCATCGGCGAGGACGACGAGGCTTTCAAGGTCCATGTCCACACCAACATCCCCGGCGAGGCTCTCACCAAGTCCCAGAGCTACGGCACGCTGGAGCTTGCAAAGATCGAGAATATGCGCACCCAGCATGAGGATATACTCGCCGGCAAAAAGGCGCAGAGCACCGACGATCTCGAGGAGATCGAGCGAGAGCTTGAGTGCTCCGACGCTCCCGCCGCGCCCGAGAAGCGCTGCGGCGTTGTTTCCGTCTGCGCGGGCGAGGGCATGGCTCAGCTGTTCAGGGAGATCGGCGCCGATACCATCGTCACCGGCGGCCAGACCATGAACCCCTCCACCGAGGACATCCTCAAGGAGATAAACCGCACCCCCGCAGAGGTCGTGTTCGTCCTTCCCAACAACAAGAACATCATCATGGCGGCCGAGCAGAGCATCCCCCTGTGCGAGGATAAAACAGTCGTCGTCATCCCCACAAAGACAGTCCCCCAGGGCATCACCGCCCTGCTCAACTTTGACCCCGATAAGGAGATATCCGATATCGCCGAGGCTATGAACGAGTCCATCGAGAGCGTTCACACCGCTCAGGTGACCTACGCTGCGCGTGACTCCGATTTCGACGGCTACGCCATCCACGCGGGCGAGTATCTCGCGCTGCTTGACGGCAAGCTCATCGGCAGCTTCACCGAGATGCCCAAAATGCTCGGCAGGATGGGCGAGGCCTTTGAGCCGCTCGATCCCGAGCTCATCACCGTTTACTACGGCGAGAATGTGACGCAGGACGAGGCCGAGGAGACCGCCGCCGCGCTTGAGGACAGGTTCCCCGACGCGGAGGTCACGGTCGTAAACGGCGGCCAGCCCGTGTATTACTACATGATATCAGTCGAATAAAAAATAAACCGAAAGCGCAGCCTGAAAGGGCTGCGCTTTCGGTTTATAAAAAATTAAATAAATTTCTGTTGACAATAGCTGCGGCTCAGTGTATATTGACTGTACTAATACAAACCACACAGTTGAAACAAATGAGGTGCGGCGATGGAAACCATAAAGCTAATCAATTTCATCATCGGCATGATATTCTTTTTCTGCTATTCCTATCAGTTTTTCTACATTCTTGTGCCTTTCGTGAAAAAGGAGAAGCCGCACAAGAAGACCGAGCTGCACCGCTACGCGGTTTTGATCTCGGCGCGGAACGAGGAGCTCGTCATCGGGAACCTGCTTGACAGCATACGGGCGCAGGATTATCCCTCGCGTCTCGTGCGGGTGTTTGTGGTCGCGGATAACTGCACGGACAAAACGGCGCAGATAGCGCGGGCACACGGCGCGGCAGTGTACGAGCGCTTCAACACCGAGCAGGTCGGCAAGGGCTACGCTCTGGAGTATCTGATCGATAAGATACTCGAGGAATACGGCGACGTTTTCGACGCGTACATGGTGTTTGACGCGGATAACCTGCTCAGCGAGGACTACATAAGCCGCATGAACGAGACCTTTTCAGACGGTTACGGCATCGTCACGAGCTACCGCAACTCGAAAAACTACGGCGACAACTGGATATCCGCGGGCTATGCGCTGTGGTTCCTGCGCGAGGCAAAGTACCTGAATAACGCGCGCTATCTTCTGGGCACGAGCTGTGCGGTGTCCGGCACGGGCTTCATGTTCAGCCGCGAGGTCATGCACCGCTGCGGCGGCTGGCCCTTCCACCTGCTGGTAGAGGATATCGAGTTCACCGTTCACAATGTCGTAAACGGCGAGAAGGTGGGCTACTGCCCGAAGGCGGTGCTCTATGACGAGCAGCCGACGACCTTCTCACAGTCCTGGCGGCAGCGTATGCGCTGGGCAAGGGGCTATGTCCAGATACTCGGGCGCTACGGCGGCCGCCTCGTAAAGGGCATATTCAAAAATCACAGCTTCTCCTGCTTTGACATGACAATGAACATCGCTCCCGCCGTGGTGCTCTCGCTGCTCGGCCTGCTTATAAACGTCGGCGCGGGGATATACAGCGTCTTTACCGGCGGCGGAACGGATATACTCCTGCTGTCCTTCGGCCAGCTCATATTTAACACGTATCTCATGATGTTCGTCATCGGAGCGATTACCACCGCCACCGAGTGGAAGAATATCTACTGCTCCGCCCCGAAGAAGGTGCTTTACGCCTTCACCTTCCCGCTGTTCATGCTTACCTATTTGCCTATCTGTATCGCGGCGATGTTCCGTCCCGTCAAATGGGAGCCCATCGTCCACGACCGCGTGCGCACTCTGAGTGAGGTCAGAAGCGGCTGTACTGCGGCGTGAGAACGCAAAAAAGCCGTTCCCGCACAAACAAAAACGCAGCTTTACGAAGCTGCGTTTTTCCTTTGTTGAAAAGCGGCGGAGGATAGGATATAATGTCTGCGTGATAAAAAAAGCATAGATTATTATTGTTCTATAAAAAGAAGGATAGAAATGATGAAAGCTCAAATTCATCTTACGCTTATTGGAGAGGACTTTAATACAAAAAGTGTTACAGAAGCATTAGCTATTACTCCGCAATATGTCAGAGAAAAAGACGAACTATTGAACAATGGGAGACGATTCGGACATAACGAGTGGGGTATCAGTACGGAAATAGAAGAAACAGACGATTTTCATTGTTTCTTTAGATCGTTTATGAGCTGTATTGATAATAAACTTCATTTAATGAGAGAGGTTGCTGATATCAATAACGCGCAGTGGAATCTGTTGTTTGAATTGGACGTGAAAGATGGCTGCTTTCCTTGCCTATTCTTCGACTCAGACTTAATTAATGAAATAAGCGGTTTAAATGCCAGTATGGGGTTTGATGTGTTGATTCTGTAGTAATATTAGTATTGCAAATTGCTTATATAAACAGATTTTTACTATGCTGGGAGCGAGGTAGTAAAATAAAACACATTTTCTCTGAGGGTTATTTATGAGAATAAAATATGGTTCACAAAAGGATGCTGTTATCATTACTCCTTATGAAAAAACTAATACGCTGCTGCTTACTGTTGCAATTCTTATATTGTTTATACTGACATTAATATTCAGCATTTATTCTGCTGCTACCGATGAAGAGTTCTTTTGGATATTATTATATTTTGCTGGGTCGGTTTTACTTTGTTTTCTCTTAATGAAAATGTTAAAAATGTGTATCCGCGAGAAAGAATTATCTCATTTTATAATTGAATGTACGACTTCAGCAATATCGTTTTATAATAGCGGTAATCACATTTGTTCGATTGATGCAAATCTGATACGTGGAATTTCATTAGAGCAAGGTTTGACATCGAGCTACTCCGTTGGACTTGGTGAATGGTTTGGATTCTTTGTAGACGATTACTGTGTAGTAGTTTATATTAAACAAAATAAGACATCGGGAACTGAACTGAATAATGCAAACAAAAGCGTGTTTTTTGAAGATGGAATAGCTTTTGTCGAGCCATTAGATGATTTTTCAAAGATATCTTTTAATGAGTATTCAGCAATTTGCTTATTATCCAGCCATAACAAAAAGAAATGTGACCTGCTCATGGATAGTCTAAAAAGAATATGGACAATTGATAACTGTGTTTTAGAGTAACTATCTTAACGTATACAAAGCTCCGTAATACTTCAGACAAAATTGGATAAAAACAGAAGTTGAAAAAACAACAAGAAGCCAGTTTATTATACGGAGGCTCAAGTGTCGGAAATGCCTAATAAATTGAAAATTACGTCAGGAGAATGGACATGAGTGATTTTTCTCATTTTAATAACAGCGGCAGGGCCAGAATGGTCGATGTGTCCGAAAAGGCCGAGACCGTGCGCACGGCTGTGGCGGCGGGCAGGGTGCTCGTCAACGCCGGTACGTTTGAGCTTATAAAAACGGGCGGTCTGAAAAAGGGCGACGTGCTCGGCACGGCTCAGATAGCGGGCATAAT
Source organism: uncultured Clostridia bacterium (assembly GCA_946405205.1). Lineage (GTDB taxonomy): Bacteria > Bacillota > Clostridia > Oscillospirales > Oscillospiraceae > F23-B02. The sequence goes on along the minus strand of CAMJGL010000034.1, from coordinate 8,680 downwards.
GGGCGCAAAGCGCACTCCGGACATCATACCCATGTGCCATCCGATAATGCTCTCCGGCGTCGACATCGATTTTGAGCTCAACGAAAAGGAGCTTGCGGTGGAGATAACCGCGACGGCCAGATGCACCGGCGTCACCGGAGTGGAGATGGAGGCGCTGACGGCGGTGTCCGTAGCCGCTCTTACGGTGTACGACATGTGCAAGGCCGTGCAGAAGGACATGGAGATAACGGACATACGCCTGCTGAAAAAGACCGGAGGCAAGAGCGGAGAGTTTATAAGAAAATGAATGAATCCATATCATTGCGGTGAATGACATGAATACGGTAGTAATAATCGGCGGCGGCGCCTCCGGCATGATGGCGGCGCTCTCGGCCTCCGAGGATAAGAACAACAATATAATACTGCTCGAACGCCAGCAGCGCGTGGGGCGGAAGCTGCTCAGCACCGGAAACGGCCGCTGCAATCTCACAAATGTAAACGCCGCGCCCGAAAACTATCACGGCGAGCAGCCGGAGTTTGCCTCACGCGTGCTGGAAAGCTTCACTCCCGCCGACACGCTCAGGTTCTTCGACTCTCTGGGACTTCTGACCGAGACCGAGTACGGCGGCAGGGTGTACCCGAGATCGAACTCCGCAAACAGCGTCGTGGACGTTCTGCGCTATGCCCTTGAGCGGGAGAATGTCAGCGTCAAGACCTCCTGCCCGGCAAGGGAGATAGCCCGCCGCGGCGAGGGCTTTGTCGTACGCACCGATGAGGGCGAGATAGCGGCGGACTTCGTTATAGTCTCCTGCGGCGGAGCCGCCGGAGCGAAGGTCGGCGGCGTGATGGACGGATATGAGCTGCTGAAGGCTCTGGGGCACAAGCGCACCGCCCTGCGCCCCGCGCTGGTGCAGCTCGTGACGGACCCCACCTATCCGAGAGCCCTGAAGGGCGTGAGAGCCGAGGCCGTATTGCGCCTTGAAGCCGGCGGGGAGACCCTTGCCGTCAGCCGAGGCGAGCTGCAGTTTACGGAAACGGGGCTGTCCGGCCCCGCGGCCTTCGATATATCGCGGGCAGCCTCAGCGGCGGGCGAGGGGAGAGTACACATAGACCTCCTGCCCGGCGTGGACGACATCGAAGCTCGGCTCAGGCGGCGCTGCGCCAAAAACCCGGACATGAACGCCGAGGATATACTCACAGGTATGCTCCATAACCGACTTGGCAAAATGGCGGTCAAATATTCCGGCGTGGGCGGCGGCAGAAAGCTTCATGAGCTTCGGGACGCGGAGCTTACCGCCATAGCGCGCACCTGCCGCGATTTTTCGCTGGAGGTGCGCGGCGTTGAGGATTTCGACCACGCGCAGGTGACGGCGGGCGGCATCAGGACCGCGGGCGTAAACCCCGAAACGCTCGAGAGCTGGTTTGTGCCGCATCTGTTCATAACGGGCGAGCTTCTGGACGTCGACGGCGACTGCGGCGGGTATAACCTGCAGTGGGCGTGGGCGAGCGGTTATGTCGCGGGGAGGCTGGGCAAATGATACTGGTTCGTTCCCTGCGCCTTGAGACAGGCGAGAGCGAGGAAAAGCTCAGAAAAAAAGCAGCCCGCGAGCTGCACATTTCCGAAAGAGATATCCGCGGGCTCACCGTCACCAAAAAATCTCTGGACGCACGCAAGAAAAACGATATACACTGGCTTTATTCCGTCGCGGTCGAGGTTCACGGTGAGGACAAGCTCATTGCGCGGACAAAAAGCAAAAACGTGTGCCGCTATGAGGAATTTCGCTATGACATCCCGCGCATGAGCGCAAAAAAGCGCCCCGTGATAGCGGGCTTCGGCCCTGCCGGGATGTTTGCCGCCCTTGTGCTGGCCGAGGCGGGACTGCGGCCCATCGTCCTCGAACGCGGGCAGGATGCGGAAAGCCGCCGAAAAGCGGTGGAGGTCTTCCGCGCCGGCGGCGCTCTCGACCCCGAGTGCAACGTGCAGTTCGGCGAGGGCGGAGCGGGCACCTTTTCCGACGGCAAGCTGAACACCGGCATCCGTGATAAGCGCATCCGCTGGATGCTCGAACAGTTCGTGCGCCACGGCGCGCCGGAGTGCATACTCTATGACGCAAAGCCGCATATCGGCACGGACATCCTTATAAATGTCGTGCAGCGCATACGGAAAACCGTCATCGGACTCGGCGGCGAGGTGCGCTTCGGCGCAAAGCTCACGGGGCTTGTTACGGATAAAAATGTCCTCCGCGGCGTTGAGGTCACGGAGGCGGGAAAAGAATATACAATTGATTGCGACAGGCTTATCCTCGCCATAGGCCACTCGGCGAGGGACACCTTTGAGATGCTCGAACGGCTGGGCGTGCCGATGGAACCCAAGCCCTTTTCCATGGGCGTGCGCATCGAGCACAGACAGGCGGACATAGACGCCGCGCAGTACGGTTCGATGCAAGACGGGCTGCCGCCGGCCGATTACTCGCTGAACGTCCACCTGCCCGACGGCACGAGCGCCTATACCTTTTGTATGTGCCCAGGCGGCGAGGTCATCGCCGCTGCCTCGGAGACGGGCGGGGTATGCACGAACGGCATGAGCTGTTCCGACCGAGGCGGCGAAAACGCAAACTCAGCATTGCTCGTTACGCTGCACCCCGAGGATTTCCCCTATGAGGGAACGCTCGGCGGTATGTACTGGCAGCGGGAGATAGAGCACGGAGCCTTCGCCCTGAGCGGAGATTACAAAGCCTGCGCACAGACGGTGGGCGGCTTCCTGCGGCATGAGTCAGTCGCGGGCTCGGAAAAGATTAGGCCGAGCTACCGTCCGGGGGTGCACTGGTGCGAGCTGCACGAGCTGCTGCCGGAGCGCATCACCTCGGTGCTCGAGGCGGCGCTGCCGGAGCTTGGGAAAAAGCTTCGCGGATTTGATGATCCGGAGGCGGTGCTCACAGCGCCCGAGACGCGCTCCTCCTCGCCGGTGCGGATACTGCGCGATGAGCGCAGAGTATCCCAGCTTCGGGGTCTGTACCCCTGCGGTGAGGGCGCGGGATATGCCGGAGGCATCACCTCCGCCGCCGTGGACGGCATGAAATGCGCCGAAGCGCTGATGGAAAGCCTTGAATGAGAGAGATTCCAAACATGAAAATGAGACGGGTAATAACCCGTCTCACTTTTTGTTTTTTATAATGGAATAAGCTATTGCGCGGAGCGCGGCGAAGAGGACGCCCGCTACGGGCCAGATTATCCACGTTCTGTCCCACTGACTTGTCACAAAGCTCACACCCAGATAAGCCGCGGTGATGATGCACCAGTAAATGCCGGTGAAGGTGCCAGTTCTGCGCTCGACCTCCTTATTTTCGGGAGTGTAGTCCTCCTCCTGAAGCAGCTTGTTGTACGCCGAGCGGATGCAGCCGAAGCGCACGAACAGATAAACGGCAACAGCGACGAGTATGAGCAGCAGGTCAACGCCGGCGGAGATGATAAGATCGCTTGCCTCCATACACGCGAGCACGATGAGCGGCAGCGCACCGAGGATACAGAGCGCAACGCCTATGGCAACGCTCAGGTAATAGGGCTTTTCAAACTCTGCCTTCAGGTTCCCGACAAACCGTGCCGCCTCCGCGTCAAGGCGGATGTTGTCCATTTCAAGAAACTCGTATTTTGAGACCTTGGCGGAGAGCAGGATGAGCATCGCAACACCGGCGGCGACCATGATGAGCAGCACTGCTATGCCGATACCAGCGGCAGCGCCTTCGGATATCGCGGCCCCGGGAAGCCCGGACAGAGCCGAAAGAAGAATGAGACACACGGGGCTCAGCACGAACAGAGCCACGGCAAGCGCGGTCCTGGGTGCGTTTGCACCCGTAAGCTCGATAAACTCCCTCGCCATAGATACGGTCACATATCGGGAGTGCTGATCCTCCGCGGGCTCTGCCTCGGGAGGAGCCGCCTCGGGCGCCCTTTCACATTTGATAAGGTAGTCGGTCGTAACGCCGAACAGCTCGCTCAGACCTATTATCTTATCCAGATCCGGAACCGAGGCGCCGCTTTCCCACTTTGAGACCGACTGCCGCGTTACGCCGAGCTTCTCTGCCAAATTCTCCTGCGACCAGCCCTTCTGCCGCCGCAGCTCGGTAATTTTATCGCCTAATGACATATTAATCACACCTTTTGCTTGATTTTCTGACGCTATTTTAGCAAACATCTGCCGTTTTAACAAGAAAGTACGGCAGGAAATGTGTCAACCGGCAGTTGCGTTTTACTTTTTTCTGCGATCGAGCAGGATGTTTGCATGATGATCTTGTGTGTCTGCAGTAAATCCTGCAATATTACAAAGGTTAATAAACTGTGAACGGGCGGAAAGCGCGAAAAGCCTTGACGGCTCGGCGTTTTTTTAATGAAGCAAAAATTTCACTTCAAAATCCCGCCGGCTGATTATAACGGGATGTAAAAATGTCAAACACAATATTTTGTGGCAAATAGGGTTACAAAGCGGTAAAAATAACTACATTTTGTGGTTTTCTATTGACAAGGAAAACAAGATATGCTATTGTTTACAATGCTGAATGCTAAGGAGATAGCCATGAAAATTTCGGGAATTCAAAAATTGACGCTTCTGGATTATCCGGGAACGGTCGCCTGTACGCTGTTTACGGCGGGGTGCAATTTCAGATGCCCCTTCTGCCATAACGCGATGCTGGTGCTGCCGGAGCAGATAGAGGACGCAAGTCTCAACGAGGACGAGATCCTGGGCTTTTTGAAAAAGCGGCAGGGCGTGCTGGACGGCGTTGCGATAACCGGCGGCGAGCCGCTGCTGCACAGGGAGCTGCCCGAACTGCTCGGGAAGATAAAGGCACTCGGCTATAAGATAAAGCTGGACACAAACGGCTCAAATCCCGAGCTTCTGCGCGGGATAATCGAAAACAGGCTGGTCGACCGCGTGGCCATGGACATAAAGAATGCGCCGGAGGCCTACGGAACGACGGTCGGAGTGGCGGGACTGGATATAGCGCCCATAGAGAGATCGAAGGATATGCTGCTTCGCGGCGATATCGACTATGAATTCCGCACGACGGTCGTGAAGGGGATACACACAGAGGACAGCCTGATCGGGGCGGCAAAATGGATAGAGGGCGCGAAGGAATATTATCTGCAGCAGTTCAAGGACTCGGGAAACCTCATCCTGCCGGATGGGCTTGCCGCTTATGACGAAAAAGAGATGCACGCTCTGGCGGACGCGGTGCGCGAATATGTGCCCGCCGTTCAGGTCAGAGGAGTTTAGAAAGATAGGGAGGATATAAAAATGTACCAGATAATCAAGAGAGACGGGAAAATCGTTGATTTTGACATCAGCAAGATCACCAATGCTATAAAAAAGGCTTTTGATGCCACCGATACCGATTACACCGACGATATCATCGATTTCATCGCGCTGAAGGTATCCGCGGACTTCCTGCCGAAGATAAAGGACGGCTATGTTGCCGTTGAGGATATCCAGGACAGCGTTGAGGCGGTCCTGTCCCGCGGCGGCTACGAGGGCGTCGCAAAGGCGTACATCCTCTACCGCAAGCAGCGCGAGAAGCTGCGCAACATGAAGAGCACCTACCTTGACTATAAGGAGACCGTCAACAGCTACGTCAACGTTCTGGACTGGCGCGTGAAGGAAAACTCCACCGTCACCTATTCCGTCGGCGGACTTATCCTTTCAAACTCCGGAGCCATCACCGCAAACTACTGGCTCAGCGAGATCTATGACGAGGAGATAGGCAACGCCCACCGCAACTGCGACATCCACCTGCACGACCTGAGCATGCTCACCGGCTACTGCGCGGGCTGGAGCCTCAAGCAGCTCATCCAGCAGGGACTGGGCATCCCGGGCAAGATCAATTCCTCCCCGGCGAGCCACCTTTCCACCCTCTGCAACCAGATGGTCAACTTCCTCGGCATCATGCAGAACGAATGGGCGGGCGCTCAGGCCTTTTCGTCCTTCGACACCTATCTGGCTCCCTTTGTCAAGATAGATAATCTCAGCTACAAGGAAGTCAAGCAGTGCATCCAGTCCTTCATCTTCGGCGTGAACACCCCCTCCCGCTGGGGCACTCAGGCACCCTTCTCCAACATAACCCTCGACTGGACGGTGCCTGCCGACCTCAAGGATCTGCCCGCTATCGTCGGCGGCAAGGAGCAGGACTTCACCTACGGCGACTGTGTTGAGGAGATGGCCATGGTCAACAAGGCCTTCATCGACATCATGATCGAGGGCGACGCAAACGGCCGCGGCTTCCAGTACCCCATCCCCACCTATTCCATCACCCGCGACTTTGACTGGTCTCCCACGGAGAACAACAAGCTCCTGTTCGAGATGACCGCAAAATACGGCACACCCTATTTCTCCAACTACATCAACTCCGATATGGAGCCGAATGACGTCCGCTCAATGTGCTGCCGCCTGCGCCTTGACCTCCGCGAGCTCCGCAAGAAGTCCGGCGGCTACTTCGGCTCCGGCGAGAGCACCGGCTCTGTCGGCGTCGTCACCATCAATATGCCCCGAATCGCGTATCTCGCGTCGGACGAGGCCGATTTCTTCAAGCGCCTTGACAAGATGATGGACATCGCCGCGCGCTCGCTGAAGATAAAGCGCAACGTCATCACAAAGCTCCTCAACGAGGGACTGTACCCCTACACCAAGTATTACCTCGGCACCTTTGATAACCACTTCAGCACCATCGGACTTGTCGGCATGAACGAGGCCGGCCTCAACGCCAAGTGGGTGCGCGCCGACATGACCAGCGAAAAGTGCCAGGAGTTCACGAAGAAGGTCCTCAACCATATGCGCGACAAGCTCTCCGACTATCAGGAGATGTACGGCGACCTGTACAATCTGGAGGCCACTCCCGCGGAGAGCACCTCCTACCGCCTTGCAAAGCACGACGTTGAGCAGTTCCCCGATATCATCACCGCGGCAGAGCCCGGCGGCACCCCGTATTACACCAACTCCAGCCACCTGCCCGTCGGCTACACCGACGATGTGTTCACGGCTCTTGACATCCAGGACGAGCTCCAGACCCTCTACACCTCCGGAACGGTCTTCCACGCCTTCCTCGGCGAGAAGCTGCCCAGCTGGGAGGCGGCGGCAAACCTCGTACGCAAGATAGCTGAAAACTACAAGCTGCCCTATTACACCATAAGCCCGACCTATTCCGTCTGCAAGAATCACGGTTACCTGAACGGCGAGCAGTTTACCTGCCCCGAGTGCGGCGAGAGCGCCGAGGTCTACAGCCGTATCACCGGCTACTACCGTCCCGTTCAGAACTGGAACGCCGGTAAGACGCAGGAATACAAGGAGCGCAAGGAGTATAATGTCGAGACCTCCGTGCTCACCCACGAAGGCCCCCTGTATCCCGACGCACAGCCCGAGACCGCGGAGGAAAGCTGCGGCTGCGGCGAAGAAGGCGGCAAGCGCACGCTGCTGTTTGTGAGGGAAAACTGCCCCAACTGCCGCATCGCGTACAGCTATCTTGAGAAGGCCGGACTTGAATACGAAAAGGTCATGGCGGAGGAAAACGTTGAGCTTGCGATGTCGCTCGGCGTAAAGCAGGCGCCCACGCTCGTCATCACCGACGGCGATGAGGTCGAGAAATATGCCGGCGCAGGCGCGATAAAGCAGTACCTGTTCAAATAAGACCTATGTACGACATAATAGTAGTAGGCGGAGGGCCGGCGGGACTTACCGCCGCCCTCTACGCCTTGCGGGCGGGAAAATCCGTCCTTGTGATAGAAAAAAGCACCTTCGGCGGACAGATAACATGGTCGCCCAAGGTGGAAAACTACCCCGCGATACCCTCCGTCTCCGGCACTGAGCTCGGCGACAGGCTCATGGCCCAGGCCGAGGCCCAGGGTGCCGAGTTCGAGCTCGACGAGGTCATATCCGTGGAGCTTGACGGCGATATTAAGCGCGTAAAAACTGACTTCGGCGGCGAGTTCGAGGCAAAGGCCCTCATAGTCGCCGTCGGCGCGAAGCCCAGAATGCTGGGTGTTGAGCGTGAAGAGGAGCTTGTCGGAAACGGCGTTTGCTTCTGCGCGGTATGTGACGGCGCGTTTTATAAAAACCGTCCTGTCGCGGTCAGCGGCGGCGGCAATTCCGCCCTGCAGGACGCGGTGCTTTTGAGCGATACCTGCTCGAAGGTATATCTCATCCACCGCAGGGCGACCTTCCGCGGCGAGGCGAAGCTCGTTGAGGCGCTTAGAAAAAAGGATAACGTTGAATTTGTGCTGGAAAGCTCGGTAACGGCACTGCACGGAGAGAGCGAGCTCAGCGGCATAAGGGTCACGGACAAGAACGGCGCGAGCCGCGATATCGCCGTGGACGGCCTGTTCGTAGCCGTCGGCCACGCTCCCGACAACGGCGTTTTCGCTCAGCTCATGGAGCTTGACGAGGCAGGCTACGCGGCCTCGGACGAGAGCTGCCTTACAAAGACCCGCGGCGTGTTCGTCGCCGGTGACTGCCGCAGAAAAGCCGTGCGCCAGCTCACCACCGCCGCTGCCGACGGCTCGGCTGCAGCCCTTGCCGCGTGCAGCTACATTGACAATATGGGCTGAAGTTTTGCGGGATAAAAGCCCGGGAGGAGTATTTCAGGCAATACTGCTCCCGGGCTTTTCGTTGTCCACAAGAAAACCACGGGCTGTGCCCGTGGTTCAAAAAAGGTTATACCTA
>CAMJGL010000033.1:0-13298 GCA_946405205.1 uncultured Clostridia bacterium | reverse complement strand
GGCCGCCCCTACGGCAGCGTTTTTAAGAACGCATAAATATTGTAGGGGCGAGCATTGCTCGTCCGTCTGTGGAAATCCGCAGCGATGTGAAACAGCACGCGAGTGCAGAAGCGACAATTTCCATTATCACCGGTCGGGATAGCGCAAAGACGATATGCGCCATTCTCAACGCGAATCGGCCGTGCGCCGAGCACCGGACGGCCAATGGCCGCCCCTACGGCAGCGTTTTTAAGAACGCATAAATATTGTAGGGGCGAGCATCGCTCGTCCGCCTATGGAAATCCGCAGCGATGTGAAACAGCACGCGAGTGCAAAATAGAATACTTCCATTGCCGCCGGTCGGGCAACCGCAATAGAGATAACATTAAGCGAAAAAACGAAAGGAAAAAAATGATAGCTTTTATAATTGCTCCCATTGTCGCGACGGTAATAGGTATAATTATTACCGTGTCCGCGAAAAGAGAATACTTTCTGAACGATATGAACCCCTGCGAAATCGACGATAACACCGTAATGCAGCGGCTCCTTCTTTGCGCAAGCTTCGTAGTATCGTCCGCTTTATACGGGATAGTTTGCTTTTTAATGGCAAGTATGCAGCAGGTAAATGCGATGACGCCCGTTTTCTGGATAAGCGACGCGCTTATCTCGCTCGGAGCGATAGTAAGCGGCTTTCTGCTTGCCATAAACATAAAAAGCGGAGCTGTTTTCAGTCAGAATGATTTTTCAAAGGCCGCCGTGTATGGCTGCATGGGAAACGTCGTGAGCCTTGCGGGTCTGATGGTGTTCGTATTAAGCTTTAAAGGTTTGATGTAAATGGAAAAAATCAAAATCAACACGGAGTTTATCAAGCTTGACTCGCTGCTGAAGTTCGCGGCTCTGGTCGGGACGGGCGGCGAGGCAAAGTACGTCATCTCCGAGGGGCTCGTCAGCGTTAACGGCGAGGTATGCACCATGCGCGGCAGGAAGATATACCCCGGCGACAGGGTTGAGTTTGCAGAAAACGAGCTTGAGATAGAAAAAGAATGAGGATAAACAGAATAGCCCTCAACGGCTTTCGCAACTACGATTTCGAGACCGCGGATTTCTCCCCGGGCACGAACGTCATATACGGACAGAACGCTCAGGGCAAGACCAATCTTCTGGAGGCGGTCTACCTCCTCGCGGCGGGCAAAAGCTTCCGCACGCGCTTTGATAAGGAGCTCATCGGCTTCGGCTGCGACTCGGCGGAGATCCTCGCCGACATCGTGAGCCACGACCGTGAGCAGACCGTCAGGATAGTGCTCCGCAGCGGCCAGCGCAAGCAGATAACGGTGAACGCGGTCAAAAAGACGGCGTCGGAGCTGAGCGGAACGCTCACGGCGGTGCTGTTTTCGCCGGACGATCTGAACATCATAAAGGAGGGCGCGGCGGCGCGGCGGCGGCTCATGGACAACGCCATCAGCCAGATACGCCCCCGCTACGCGGAGTACCTTTCGCAATTCAATAAATTCTACGAGAGCAAGACGAGAATACTCAAAGACTGGCGCGAAAAGCCCTCGCTGCTCGACACGCTCGACGAATTTTCCGAGGGCATGTGCCGGGCTTCGGCTCAGCTTATACGCTACCGCGCCTCCTTCGCATCGCGCCTGAACGAGGAGGCCGCGCCCATCCACGGCGAGTTCTCCGGCGCGGGCGAGAAGCTTGAGATACAGTATCAGACCGTGTCCACGGTGAGAGATCCCATGGGTCCGGCGAAGGATATTTTCTACGACCTGTGCGACCATTTGGAGGCGCACAGACGCGCGGAGCTTGAGAGCCAGCAGTGCCTTTCCGGCGCGCACAAGGACGATCTTTTAATCTCGATAAACGGCAGGCCTGCGCGCAGCTTTGCAAGCCAGGGTCAGACCCGAACGGCGGCACTTTCGATAAAGCTTGCCGAGCGGGAGATATACCTCGACGAAACGGGGGAATACCCCATTCTGCTGCTCGACGACGTGCTCAGCGAGCTGGACACAAGTCGGCAGGAGTTCGTTCTCAACCGCATCGGCGGCGGGCAGACGCTCATCACCTGCTGCGAGGACGAGGGCGTATCGGGACGCACCGGCGGCAAGGTGCTGCACGTTGAGAAAGGCAGGATACGCTGATGTACCTTCATCTCGGAGGCGGAGCCGTCGTTGCGGCGGAGAGTATCGTGGGCGTTTTTGACCTGGACAATACGAGCCAGTCGCACATAACGCGAAAATACCTCGCCGCGGCCGAAAAAAGCGGTCAGGTAGTGAACGTCGCGGAGGATATACCGAAATCATTTGTCGTCTGCCGCGGCAGCGCGGGCATGAGGGTTTACCTCAGCCAAATGTCTCCGCAGACCCTGCTCAAACGCGCAAACGAGAATATGATTTTTTAGTTGTACGCAAACGTACAAGTTTTTATAAGATGCAGGGTGTTTATGGGGAGGCCATCTGTTTTTCCGTATATCGAAAATGTCCTGCGGCAGAGTCGAAAAAGAACGCTCTAATTGTAGGGGCGAGCATCGCTCGTCCGCTCCTCGCCGGAGGGGCGATTCGGTTTGATATTGGTATGTATCGTTTTTGCGCCAGCCCGATTATACCCTGCGGAGCTTCTCGGTATATTGCCATTGTCTAAATGACAGAGCCGCAAAAAACATCATATTGTAGGGGCGAGCATCGCTCGTCCGCTGTTGAGGAGATGATGTATACGGATCTTCCGAAACGAAAACCCAACCGATTGAAAGAATATGATTACAGCTCTCCGGGCGCATATTTCATCACGATCTGCACAAATGATCGCAGAAATCTATTTTGGGAAAACGTAGGGGCGAGCATCGCTCGTCCGCAGGATGTCCGATTATCCGAATACGGAAAAATCGTTGATTCGGCGATCCGTAATATCCCCGTATATTACCCTGCGATAACGATTGACAGCTATACGGTCATGCCAAATCATATTCATTTACTGCTGCAGATAAATACGGATGAAAACGGACGAGCGATGCTCGCCCCTACGATATCAGCCGTTGTTCAGCAGATGAAGGGATATGTCACAAAGCAGACAGGTCATTCGATTTGGCAAAAGCTGTTCCACGACCATGTGGTTCGCGGCGAAAAAGATTATCTGAAGATTTGGGAATACATCGAGAGCAACCCGATAAAATGGGCTGAGGATTGTTTTTACACGGAATAAGCGCAGGCGGTATATCTCCATTGTAAAATGATCGTACCAACCAAAAATCCCACACCCGTAGGGGCGGCCATTGGCCGTCCGCCTGTGAAAATTCGCAGCGATTTGAAACAGAGCGCGAGTGCGGTAAAGATTTCTACAATATCACCGGTCGGGCTGGCGCAAAAACGACAATTGCCATTTTTTAAATGCGGATTGCTTTACGCCAGCCGGCGGGCGGACGGCCAATGGCCGCCCCTACGGGTGCGTAATGATATTAAGAACGCGAGTGCAAAAACGAATATAACCATTATTACCGGTCGGGCACCGGCAAAAAAGATTTTCATATGTTTAAAAACGAAAAGGAAAAAAGGAAAAGTATGGCGGATATCAATGAGAAAGTAACGCAGGAATATGATGCGTCGAAGATCCAGGTGCTGGAGGGGCTGGAGGCAGTCCGCAAGCGCCCGGGCATGTATATCGGCTCGACCTCGGCGTCGGGTCTGCACCACCTTGTGTACGAGATAGTGGACAACTCCATCGACGAGGCGCTGGCCGGCTACTGCGACCGTATAGAGGTCATCATCGAGCCCGGCGACGTTATCTGCGTGCGCGATAACGGCCGCGGCATCCCCGTCGATATACAGGAGCAGACCGGCAAGAGCGCCCTTGAGGTCGTTTTCACCGTGCTGCACGCGGGCGGCAAGTTCGGCGGCGGCGGATACAAGGTCTCCGGCGGCCTGCACGGCGTCGGCGCTTCTGTCGTCAACGCCATGAGCGAGTGGCTCGTCGTGCACGTCCACAAAAACGGAAAGATATACGAGATGAAGTTCTCCCGCGGCAACATCACGCAGGAGATGAAGATAGTCGGCGACACCGACCGCAGCGGCACGACCGTGCGCTTCAAGCCCGACCCCGAGATGTTCGACGAGACCGTGTACGACTACGAGACCCTGCACACCCGCATGCGCGAGCAGGCCTTTCTCAACGGCGGACTTTACATCTCCACCGAGGACAGACGCCCCGGCAAGGAGCAGAAGGACGAGATGTGCTACGCCGGCGGCATCCGCGAGTTCGTTTCGTATATAAACCAGAACAAGACCCCCCTGCACAGCGAGGTCATCTACATGAAGGGCGAGAGATCCGACTCCGAGGCGGAGATCGCCCTGCAGTATAACGACAGCTACAACGAGGTCATCGTTTCCTTTGCAAACAACATCCACACGCCCGAGGGCGGCATGCACGAGACCGGCTTCCGCGCCGCGCTCACCCGCGTGCTCAACGCCTACGGCACGAAGGTCGGCATACTCAAAAACGATGACAAGCTCTCCGGCGAGGACTGCCGCGAGGGCATGACCGCGATAATCTCCGTCAAGCTCACCGAGCCGCAGTTCGAGGGCCAGACCAAGGCAAAGCTCGGCAACTCCGAGATGCGAACGCTGGTCGACTCCGTCGTGTCGGACAAGCTGGAGCAGTTCCTTGAGGAAAACCCCGCCGTCGGCAAGGCGATACTCGACAAGGCCATGACGGCCTCGAGGGCGCGCGAGGCCGCGCGCAAGGCGCGTGAGAGCGTGCGCCGCAAGACGGGGCTGGAGTCGGGGCAGATGCCCGACAAGCTGCGCGACTGCAACGAGCGCGACGCGTCGCTCACCGAGCTTTACATCGTCGAGGGCGACTCGGCAGGCGGCTCGGCGACGCAGGGTCGCGACTCGCGATTCCAGGCGATACTCCCGCTCTGGGGCAAGATGCTGAACGTCGAAAAGGCCCGCGCCGACAAGGTATACGGCAACGACAAGCTCGCGCCGGTCATAACCGCGCTGGGCGCCGGCATAGGCGACGAGTTCGACGTCAATAAGCTGCGCTATCACAAGATAGTCATCATGGCCGATGCCGACGTTGACGGCGCGCATATCAGGACCCTGATGCTGACCTTCTTCTTCCGCTTCATGCGCCCGCTCATCGAGCAGGGCTATGTGTATTCGGCGGTGCCGCCGCTGTATAAGCTCACCCGCGGCAAGACCACCCGCGTCGCCTTCTCCGACGAGGAGCGCGACCGCGTTTCGGCGGAGCTGCGCGGGGATAACCCCAACGCGAAGGTGGATATCTCCCGCTTCAAGGGCCTGGGCGAAATGGACCCGCACGAGCTGTGGGAGACCACCATGAACCCCGAGACGCGCACCCTGCGCCGCATCTGCCTTGAGGACGCGGTCAAGGCCGACGAGATATTCACCATCCTCATGGGCGAGCAGGTCGAGCCGCGCAAGGCCTTCATCGAGGAAAACGCCAAATACGCGGTCAATCTCGATTTCTGAGTGATTTGAAGAGGTAATATAATGGCCAGCAAGAACAAAGATTACAGACCCGAGGACATAGCCTTTCCCGAGCAGACGATAGTCAGCTCCGAGCTTGTCAGGGAGATGAAAACAAGCTATATCGAATACGCGATGAGCGTTATCGTCGGCCGCGCCCTGCCCGATGTGCGCGACGGACTCAAGCCCGTGCACCGCAGGATACTCTACGCGATGTACGAGGATAATCTCACGCACGACAGGCCCTTCCGCAAGTGCGCCACCGCCGTCGGCGACGTGCTCGGCCGCTACCACCCCCACGGCGACGCGTCGGTATACGACGCGCTGGTCAGGCTCGCGCAGGACTTCTCCATGCGCTACCCGCTCATCGACGGCCACGGCAACTTCGGCTCCGTCGACGGCGACCCCCCCGCCGCCTACCGATACACCGAGGCGCGAATGGCGAGAATGGCCGACGAGATGCTGCGCGATATCGACAAGGAGACCGTCGATTACCTGCCGAACTTTGACGAGACGCGGCAGGAGCCGCTGGTGCTGCCCTCCCGCTTCCCCAACCTTCTGGTCAACGGCTCGAGCGGCATCGCCGTCGGCATGGCGACCAATATCCCGCCGCACAACCTCACCGAGGTCATAAACGCCTGCGTCTGCGTGCTGGATAACCCCGAGGCCACGATGAACGAGCTGCTCCAGCACGTCACGGGCCCCGACTTCCCCACCCGCGGCATCATCATGGGCCGCAGCGGCATTCGCCAGGCCTACGCCACCGGCCGCGGCAAGGTCATCGTCCGCGCCCGCACGGAATTTGAGGAATTCGGCAAGGACAGAACGCGTATAATCGTCACGGAGCTTCCGTATCAGGTCAATAAGCGCCAGCTCATCGCCGCCATCGCGGACAACGTGCGCGATAAGCGCATCGAGGGCATATCCGACCTGCGCGACGAGACAGACCGCAACGGTATGCGCATCGTAATAGAGCTCAAGCGCGACGCAAACCCGCAGGTGGTACTCAACCGCCTGCTCACCCAGACCCAGCTTCAGACCTCCTTCTCCATAAACATGCTGGCGCTGGTCAACAACCAGACCCAGCCCAGGATACTCAACCTGCGCCACATCATCGACGAGTACCTCGCCTTCCAGGAGGAGCTCATCGTGCGCAGGACGAAGTACGACCTCCGCAAGGCCGAGGAGCGCGCCCATCTTCTGCAGGGCCTGCTCATCGCGCAGGACAACATCGACGAGGTCATACGCATCATCCGCAGCAGCTACGACAACGCAAAGCAGAACCTCATGGAGCGTTTCGGTCTTTCCGAGGTGCAGGCTCAGGCGATACTGGATATGCGCCTGAAGGCCCTGCAGGGTCTCGACCGCGAAAAGCTCGAGAACGAGTACCGCGAGCTCGAGGAGAGGATCGCCTACTTCAAGGAGCTGCTGGCAGACCCCGAGAAGATAAAGGGCGTACTGCGCGAAGAGCTCATCGCCATCCGCGACAAGTACGGCGACGAGCGCCGTACCGAGATCCAGGATCTCGAGGACGAGATAGACTTCGAGGACCTCATCGACGAGGAGGATTGCGTTTACACCCTCACCCACAAGGGCTATATAAAGCGCCTGCCCGTGAGCGAGTACCGCGCTCAGGGCCGCGGCGGCAAGGGCGTGCGCGCCATGGCCACCCGCGAGGAGGACTATGTTGAGACCGTGTTTACAGCCTCGACGCACGACAACATACTGTTCTTCACGAACCTCGGCAAGGTCTACGTCCGCAAGGGCTACCGCATCCCCGAGGCCGGACGCAGCGCGCGCGGCTCGAACATCGTCAACATCATACCCCTGGACCCCGGCGAGAAGGTCAGCGCCATGATAGCCGGACGCGGCATAAGCGAGGACAGCTACCTTGTGTTCGTCACCCGCGACGGCACCGTCAAGCGCACCGCGCAGTCGGCGTTCAAAAATATCCGCTCAAACGGTATCCGCGCCCTGACGCTCGACGAGGGCGACGAGCTCATGACCGTCCTGCAGACCGGCGGCGAGGATAAGATACTCATCGCAACCCGCGAGGGCATGGCCATCTGCTTTAAGGAGACCGACGCCCGCGCCATGGGACGCGACGCGGTGGGCGTGCGCGGCATACGTCTGCGCGAGGGCGATTTCGTCGTCGGAGCCTCCATCGCGGCGGAGGGCACGGCGCTGCTGTCGATCACCGAAAACGGCTACGGCAAGCGCACCGACGTCGGCGAGTACAGCGTGCAGAACCGCGGCGGCATGGGTCTTAAAAACTACAACATCACCGAAAAGACGGGCAGCATTTCCGACGTGGCGGTGGTCTCCGGCGAGGAGGACCTGCTGGTCATATCCGACGACGGCACGATAATCCGCATGGACGTCGGCAGCATAAGCCTGCTTTCGAGAAGCACGCAGGGCGTGCGCGTCATGCGCCTTTCCGACGGCGCGAAGGTCATATCCATCGCCCCCACCGACAAGGAGGAAGCCGAGCCGTCGGCTGACGGAGAGCAATCCGAATAAAGAATGGAGATTGTCGCCTTTGCACCAGCCCGACCGGCTCCTCGCCGGAGAGGCAATTCGAAATAAGGCTTCGAGTTATCGTTATTGCGGTATCCCGATTATATCCTGCGGAGGTTTTTGGTATTTTGCCATTGTCTTAATGACAATTCCGTTAATAATCAAGGGTCGTAGGGGCGAGCATCGCTCGTCCGTCGGCGGCAGCCGAAATGCAATTCGCGTTTAGATTGGAGCGTATCGTTTTTGCACCAGCCCGACCGGTGACATTGGAAATTATCGCTTTTGCACTCGCGTGCTGTTTCACATCGCTGCAAATTTTCACAGGCGGACGGCCAATGGCCGCCCCTACGGGTGAATTATTTAAGAACACCCCCTAATTGTAGGGGCGAGCATCGCTCGTCCGTCGGCGGCAGCCGAAATGCAATTCGCTTTTAGAACGGAATGTATCGTTTTTGCGCCAGCCCGACCGGTGACATTGGAAATTATCGCTTTTGCACTCGCGTTCTGTTTCACATCGCAGCAAATTTTCACAGGCGGACGGCCAATGGCCGCCCCTACGGGTGCGATTATAAAACCGTTCTGTCATTCAGAGAATGGCAAAAAACCGAAAACCTCCGCAGGATATAACCGGGCTGACGCAATATCGACAAACGTCATTCTCAATCCGAATTGGCGGTCTGCCAAGACCGAGCATCGCTCGTCCGCCAGTTGAGGGGAAATATAACGACAATTTACATCGACGCTCCGGCGAGGAGGGAGATCGAGCCGTGAACAAAAACAGAAAAGAAAAGAAAAACAACCCCGTGTTCGCCGTGATAGTCGCGGTGGTTATACTTTTGATGAGCGCGGGCGGAGCCGGGATCATCATACCGCTTTTGATAATAGGCGTCATGGCCTATGTCGTCTACAGCCTCAGCAAGCAGGCAAATCAAAAGAGCGGCGAAACGTCCTCTGCGCAGGCTGAGAAAAGCGCGTTCAGCGCCGAGAGCTTCGACCCCAAAAAGCTTGCAAAGGACGCAAAGCGCAGCTTTTCCAAGATGCTCACTCAGGAGATGAAAGAGGACGATCTCGACGACTGCGACGGCGGTCACGAGCACGTCGAGCCGAGCTACAATATGCCCGCGGACGAGAAGCGGCGCGAGCAGCTCAAGTCCATGCTCCAGAACGGCCTGATCGAAAAAGAGGAGTACAAGATCCTCCTGAAAAAGTACGGCCTGTAGTGCTCGGCGCACGGCCAGTCCGAATTGAAGCCGGCGTATATCGTTATTGCGACAGCCCGATTATGTACTGCGGAGGTAGTCGGTATATCTCCGCTGTCTGAATGAGAGATTGCAATAAACCCCAACATTGTAGGGGCGAGCATCGCTCGTCCGTCGGCGGCAGCCGAAATGCAATTCGCGTTTAGATTGGCGCATATCGTTTTTGCGGTATCCCGACCGGTGACAATGGTAAAATTCTTTTTTGCACTCGCGTTCTTAATGACATTGAGTATATCCGGGGCGGAGTTTTTCCACCTCATCCGGCTCGCTGGCGGACGAGCGATGCTCGCCCCTACAATAATGCGGTGTTCTAAAATTATGCTGCCGTAGGGGCGGCCATTGGCCGTCCGCCTGTGGAAATTTGCAGAGATTTGGAACAGAATGCGAGTGCATAAACGATAACTGCCAGTACCACCGGTCGGGATATCGCAAAAAAGACACAGTCCGTTCTAAATGCGAATCGCCCCTATACGGCCTGTAGTTTTTGCGGCCATGTCATTTAGAAAGTGGTAGTCTCCGAAAACCGTCGCAGGACATAATCGGGCTGACGCAAAAGAGACACACAACATTCTCCATACGAATAGCTTTCCGGCAGCCGCCGGTCGGGCCGGCGCAAAAAAGAGCATTTATAATTGAAAAGCGATAAGAAAAAAGGAAAAAATATGAAAACGGTAACCATCTATACCGACGGTGCCTGTTCGGGCAACCCGGGGCCGGGCGGCTGGGGCGCGATACTGCGCTACAACGGCCGCACTAAGGAGCTTTCCGGCGGCGAAAGGCAGACCACGAACAACCGCATGGAGCTGACGGGCGTTATATCCGCGCTGCGCGCTCTGAAGGAGCCGTGCATCGTCGAGCTCTACTCCGACTCAAAATACGTCGTCGATGCGCTCAGCAAGGGCTGGGCGCTTTCGTGGCGCAAAAACGGCTGGAAAAAGGCCGACAAAAAACCCGCGCTCAATCCCGACCTCTGGGCGGAGCTGCTGGAGCTTGCCGAAACGCACGAGCTGCGCTGCCACTGGGTCAAGGGTCACGCGGAGAACGAGTACAACAACCGCTGCGACGAGCTTGCGGTCGCGGAAAGACAGAAATTTCAATGAAAGACTTCAGCAGATCACCTTTAAATATCTTCGTATCGTACATAAAGGACGAAAAAAAGCTGTTTTTCATCGACATGGGCTGCTCGGTGCTGGTCGCGGCCATCGACCTCGTGTTCCCCTACGTGTCGAAAAACAGCATGCAGACCTACCTGCCGCAGAGCATGTACAGGACCTTTTTCACCGTCATGGCGATCATCGCGGCCGCGTATGTGCTCAAGTCGGTGCTGTACTACGTCATAACGGTCGTCGGCCACCGCATGGGCGTCAGGATAGAGGCCAATATGCGCGAGGACCTGTACCGTCACGTTCAGAAGCTGTCCTTCGGCTTTTTCGACCGCAACCGCACGGGTACGCTGATGAGCCGCCTGACGAGCGACCTCTTCGAGATAACCGAGCTTGCCCACCACGGGCCGGAGAACATACTCATCTGCACGCTCACGATAGTCGGCGCGACGGCGCTCATGTTCACGATAAACTGGCGTCTTGCTTTGGTGCTTGTCGTGATATTCCCGCTGTGCCTGTGGTTTACGATGAAAAGCCGCGTGAGGATGCGCGACGCGAACATCGAGGTCAAGCGCAAGACCGGCGTCATCTTCTCCGCGCTGGAAAACGGCGTAAGCGGCATCCGCACGGCCAAGGCCTTCGCCAACGAGGAGCTCGAACGGGAGAAATTCGCCGCCGCGAACGAGCTGTACCGCGGCGCCAAGACCGGCTACTACCGGACGATGGGCCTTTTCATGAGCGGCATGGAGTTCACCACCGGCATAATGCCCGTGGCGGTCATCGCCGCCGGCGGCTTCTTCGTCATGAATGGTCAGCTCGACTACATCGAGCTCATCACCTTCACCCTGTATGTCACCACCTTCGTCACCCCCGTGCGCAAGCTTGCGCAGTTTGCCGAAATATATATGCAGGGCGCGGCGGGCTTTGAGCGCTTCCTTGAGCTCATGCGCACCGAGCCGAGTATAACGGACGCGGAAAACGCCGAGGAGCTCACCGACGTGCGCGGCGGGATAGAGTTTAAAAACGTCTGCTTCAGCTATGACGAAGTGCCAGTTCTGCACGATATCAGCATAAAGCTCGAGCCGGGCAAATGCCTTGCGCTTATCGGCCCCTCCGGCGGCGGAAAGACCACCATGTGCCAACTCCTCATGCGCTTTTACGAGGCCGACAGCGGCGAGATCACCGTTGACGGCAGGGATATACGCGGCCTCACCCAGGCCTCCCTGCGGCGGAACATCGGCATGATCCAGCAGGATGTGTTCATGTTCGCCGGAACGATACGCGAGAATATCCGCTACGGCAGGCCGGACGCCACCGACGAGGAGATAGTTCAGGCGGCGAAGCTTGCCGAGATACACAGCGAGATAATGCGCATGCCCGACGGCTACGACAGCTACATAGGCGAGCGCGGAGTAATGCTCTCCGGCGGCCAGAAGCAGCGCATCTCCATTGCGCGGGTGTTCCTCAAAAACCCGCCCATACTCATACTCGACGAGGCCACCAGCGCCCTTGACACGGTGACCGAGCAGCGCATCCAGGCCTCGCTCGACCGTCTCAGCCGCGGCAGAACGAGCATCATCATCGCCCACCGGCTGTCCACCATCCGCGATGCCGACACCATCGCCGTCATCGAGAACGGACGCATCGCAGAGTGCGGCAGCCACCGCGAGTTGTTAGCAAAAAACGGAATTTACACGGCGCTTTACAAAGCCCAGAAAGGAACCGAAGATGAAAGATAAAACCTTAAAGAAGTTAGTGTTTGCGGCGCTTTTCGCGGCCCTGAGCTGCGTTGCGACCATGGTCATAAAGATCCCCACCCCCACCGGCGGCTACATCCACGCCGGCGACGCGGTCGTGCTGCTTTCGGCCTTCCTTCTGGGGCCGTGGTGGGGCGCGGCTGCTGCCGGCCTCGGCTCCTGCCTTGCGGATCTGCTTTCCGGCTATGCCCTGTACGCCCCCGGCACCTTCGCGGTCAAGTTCCTCGTGGCGCTCGTCGCGGGTCTGCTGCTCGGCTGCAAATTCATAAAGAAGCCGCTCGTCAGGGCGCTTTTCGCGGGCGTCATCGGCGAGGCCGTCATGGTGCTGGGCTACCTCGTGTATGAGGCGTTCATTCTCGGCTACGGCGCGGCTGCGGTCGGCGGAGTGCCGATGAATCTCATCCAGGGCGTGTTCGGCGTGATCGCCGGTGCGGCCCTCTACCTCGCCCTGCTCAAGACAAATTATTTTTCTTCTCGCTTTTAAGCTTTAAATATCCGTTATTGCGATATCCCGACCGGTGATAACGGAAATTGTCGTTACTGCACTCGCGTTCTGTTTTACATCTTTGCAAATTTTCACAGGCGGACGGCCAATGGCCGCCCCTACGGCAGCATTATTTAAGAACACCCCATCATTGTAGGGGCGAGCATCGCTCGTCCGCCCGCCGGCTGGCGGAAAGCAATTCGCGTTTAAAATGGTAAATGTCGCTTTTGAGTCAGCCCGATCGGTGACAATGGCATTAGTCTATTTTGCACTCGCGTTCTGTTTCACATCGCTGCGAATATTCACAGGCGGACGGCCAATGGCCGCCCCTACGGGTGCGATCATAAAACCGTTCTGTCATTCAAAGAATGGCAAAATACCGAAAACCTCCGCAGGATATAACCGGGCTGACGCAATATCGACAAATGACATTCTCAATCCGAATTGGCCGTCTGCCAAGACCGAGCATCGCTCGTCCGCTCCTCGCCAGAGGGGCAATTTGGATTGGGAGCGTGCGTTTGTGTATTGCCCCAGCCGACCATATACTGCGGATACATTAATAAAATTGCCGACGTCCAATTATGGACGCCGGCTTTATAATAGTAAATGTATAAATGACCGTATAATTAATAATCCAGCACCCGTAGGGGCGAGCATCGCTCGTCCGTCGGCGGCAGCCGAAATGCAATTCGCATTTAGAACGGAATGTATCT
>CAMJGL010000032.1:0-14552 GCA_946405205.1 uncultured Clostridia bacterium | reverse complement strand
CTTTCCGTTCTCGAGCTCAAGGAGCTCGTCGATGAGATCTGCGAGACCTTCGGCGTCTCCGCAGTTGCAGCAGCAGCTCCCGCAGCAGGCGGCGCAGCAGAGGCTGTCGCAGAGAAGACCGAGTTTGACGTTGTTATGACCAGCTTCGGCGCAGAGAAGATCAAGGTCATCAAGGAGATCCGCGGCATCACCGGCCTGGGCCTGGCAGAGGCAAAGGCAATGGTCGAGAAGGCTCCCGTAACCGTCAAGGAAGCCGTCTCCAAGGAAGACGCAGAGGCTCTCAAGGCTCAGCTCGAGGCCGTCGGCGCATCCGTCGAGATCAAGTAATTTATTGCTCTACATTGAAAAGACCGTCCCTCGGGACGGTCTTTTTTTCTTTTCAAAATAAGGTTCCCCCGCCTATCGAAGCGATAAGCGGGGGTCTGTTATGTATTGACCTGTTACATTATCAGCTCGGCGCAGAGCTCGGGGTTGACCGTTTCCGGGCATTCGATGGCCATGGCGGCGGCCTTCATGGCGGCCGCGGCGCTTTCGGCAAGGCCGAGGCCGTTCACGCCCGCCCAGACGATGGCGGCTGTCGCCGCGTCGCCGCAGCCGGTGGCGTTGACGATGGACACCCGCTCGCACGGCAGCTTGATTATCTCGCTTCCCTCCGCCGCGACGATGCCGTCGCTGCCGAGAGAGACGAACACGCGCTTGACGCCCGCTTTCATGAGCGCCTCGGCGGCGAACAGCGAGGTTGATTCGCCCGTCATGCTCTTTGCCTCGTACTCGTTGGGCTTGAAGGCGCTGAGCCTTTTCAGCGCGGGCCTCAGGCGCTCGGCCTTTGCCACGGACACGGGGTCTGCGTACAGCGGCGCGGTGACGTTGTCGGCTATCCACGAGAGCGTCTCCCTGGTGAGGTTTGCGTCGATGACGACGGCGTCGGCGGCGTTTATCTCGCGCAGATGCGCCTTGAGGTATTCGGCGGTTATGCTGCCGGATATGTCCGTATCGCAGACGCCGACGAGCATATCGCCCTTCTCGTCGGTGACGTAGAGATAGCTGGAGGTGCGGCCTCCGTTTATGCGGCGGCAAAGGTGCATATCCATGCCCAGCTCCACGCAGCTTTTATAAACGCTGTCGCCGTAAACGTCGCTGCCGATGGCGGCAAGGAATTTTACGTTCAGGCCCAGAAGGCAGAGGTTATGCGCGATGTTCCGTCCCACGCCGCCGGGGCTGAGGGTGACGGCGCCGGGGTTGGAGTCGTGCAGATTCGGCGCGGCGTTGGGGCGGCCGCAGATGTCCATATTGACGGCGCCTATGACTACTACAGTTTTATTTTCCATATTCCCTCCGCGTATTCCCTGACGGCACGGTCGGCGGCGAAGATGCCGGCCTCGGCGGTGTTCATTATCGAAAGTCTGGCCCTCTCGCCCGGGTCGGAGACGGCGGAATAGAGCCTGTCGTGAGTGTTCACATAGTCGCGGAAATCGGCGCAGAGCATATAGGGGTCGCCGTTGTACAGGAGGTTCGACACAAGGTCGGAATAGCTCTTGCCGTCGGCAAAGCCCTTACTGAAGCGGTCGAGGACGGCGGCAAGCTCGGGGTCGGCCTGCGCACAGCGCTGCGGGTCGTAGCCCGAGGCTCTGAGCGGGCCTATCTCCTCGGCCCTGAGGCCGAAGAGGAACATATTCTTATCCCCGAGGCGCTCGTACATCTCGACATTCGCGCCGTCGAGGGTGCCGATGGTGACCGCGCCGTTGAGCATGAGCTTCATGTTGCCTGTGCCGGAGGCCTCCTTGCCGGCGGTGGATATCTGCTCGGAGACCTGAGCCGCGGGCATGAGCGCCTCGGCGGCGGAGACGCGGTAGTTCTCCATGAAGCAGACCTGAAGCCTGCCGCGGCACAGGGGGTCGCTGTTTATATCGGCGGCGAGCGAGCAAATCAGCTCGATGATGCGCTTCGCGGTGCGGTAGCCCGCGGCGGCCTTCGCGCCGAACACGAAGCTGCGCGGGGTGAAATCCATGTTGGGCTCGTCGTGGAGCTGCATCTGCAGGCGGGTGATGAGCATGGCGCACAGGAGCTGGCGCTTATACTCGTGCAGGCGCTTGACCTGAACGTCAAGGATTGCGTCGGTGTTGAGGGTGAAGTTATCGTTGCGCTTCAAAAACGCGGCGAAATCGCACTTATTCAGGCGCTTTATCTCGTTTGCCCGCTCCCGGACGGCGCCGTCCCCGGCAAAATCGGCAAGGCGGGAAAGCTCCTCGGGACGGCAGAGATAGCCCTCGCCGCCCAGCAGCTCGGAAACGAGAGCGTGCAGGCGGGGGTTTATCTGAGCCAGCCAGCGGCGGTGGTCGATGCCGTTTGTGACGTAGGTGAAGCGCTCGGGGCTGAGCTCGCAGACGTCCTTGAACAGCTCGGTTTTGAGTATCCTGCCGTGCAGGCCGGACACGCCGTTTATCTTATAGCAGGCGGCAAGGCAGAGGTTTGCCATGTGCACCTGACCGTCCTTGATTATTAGGTTGCGCCCGACCTTTTCGCTGCTGCCGAATTTGGACACGAGATAGTCGCACCAGCGGCGGTTTATCTCGCACAGGATCTCCCACACGCGGGGCAGCAGGGTCTGGATGAGCTCCTGCGGCCATTTTTCCAGAGCCTCGGACATGACGGTGTGGTTTGTGTAGGCGACGGAGGCGGTGACGATACGCCAGGCCTCGTCCCAGCCCAGACCGTATTCATCCATCATTATGCGCATGAGCTCGGGGATGACGAGGGTGGGGTGAGTGTCGTTTATCTGGATAACGTGGTGCTCGGCAAAGGAGCGGATATCGCCGTAGCGCTCCATGTGCTTCCTGACGATGCACTGGGTCGTGGCGGAGACGAAGAAATACTGCTGCTTTAAGCGCAGGGTCTTGCCCTCGATGTGGTCGTCGGCGGGATAGAGCACCTTGGTGATGACCTCGGACATGGTGCGCTGCTCAAGGCTCTTGACGTACTCGCCCTCGGAGAACAGGTACATATCCAGCGCGGTGGTGCTGCGCGCATCCCATAGGCGCAGGGTGTTTATCTCGTTTCCGCCGTAGCCTGCGATGAGCATATCGCGGGGCACCGCGGTGACGGTCTGATAGCCGATGTGCTCGGCGTGGTAATGACCGAAGCTGTCCCAGTGCGGGGCGATGTGGCCGCCGAAGCGTATCTCGACCGCCTCGTCGTTTCTGGCGACGAGCCAGCTCTCCGCCGCGCTGCGCCAGTCGTCGGCGACCTCGGTCTGCTTTCCGTCGGCTATCTTCTGGCGGAAGATGCCCAGCTCGTAGCAGATGGAATAGCCCGTCGCGGCGACACCGAGGGAGGCGAGCGAATCCATGTAGCAGGCGGCGAGGCGGCCCAGACCGCCGTTGCCGAGTCCGGCGTCGTTTTCCGACTCGAAAATATCGGCGGCATTGCGCCCCAGATCCTCGAGCGCGCCGGTGAGCGCCTCGGATATGCCGAGGTTGAAGGCGTTTTTCATGAGACTGCGGCCCATGAGAAACTCCATGGACAGATAGTGCACCTCGCGCCCGGGCTTTTTTACCTCCTCGGCGGCGAGAAGCCTGCTCATTATCTCGCGTATGACTATCGCGGCGGCCTGAAAGACCTGGTCGTCGCTTGCGTTTTTGCTTGTAACGGCGAAGTGGGCGCAGAGCTTATCCTCGATGGCGCTGCGGACCTCGTCGCGTGAGATCTGGCTTGTGAACATATATGCTGCTTGCTCCTTTGGGGTGTTATATTGCATATCAGTATTAAATCTTGCTTTTCTTGGGGATGACGATGGGGAGCTTCGCGCTGCCCATCAGGGTCTGGTAGGGAGATATGCCGACCTCCTTATCCGCGATGACGTTATTGAGGATAACGCCCTCGCCGACGACGCAGCCGCGCATGAGGATGCAGTTTTTGAGCTTTGCTCCCCTGCTGACGCGCACGTCGGAAAACAGGATGCAGTTTTCGACCTCGCCCTCGATGAGGCAGCCGTCGGCCACGAGGCTGTTCCGGCATACCGAGTCCTCGCCGTAATAGGTGCTGACGTCCGCGTGGCTCTTTGAGCGCACCGGCCGCTCGGGCGGGAACAGCTCGGCGCGGTTTTCGGGCCTGAGCATATCCATACCGGCCCTGAAATATGCCTCGGTGTTCATGATGCGCTTGCCGTAGCCGCAGTGGAGGTACACGTTGATCTTACCGCCCGCGGTCAGATACTCCGCGATGGCGTCGCGGTGGAAATGATAATGGCTGTTGGCGGCGCAGGCGTCCATCATTCCGACGAGCAGCTCCTTTGAGATGATGTACGCCTCAAGGGAGGCCACGCCCTCGCCGGCCTCGGTCTGGTTGAAGACAATGCGGCGGGCAAAGCCGTCGGGATCGACGATATAGCGGTGATGCCGGTGATCCGGCGTGCTCTCGGCGCAGATGGCCGTTATCTCCGCGCCCGACCTGAGGTGCTGCTCTATCGCCGCATGGAGGTCGAGGTTTGCCGCGGTGTTGCCGTGCATCATGACGATGTATTTGGCGCTAAGCTCGCGGATATAGGTGGAAACGGCGTTGAGAGCCTCGACGGTGCCGGTGTAGTCGCCCTGATGGTATTCCGGCAGGCCGAAGGGCGGCAGCATCCTCAGACCGCCGAGGCGGCGGCCCATGTCCCAGTCCTTGCCGCTGCCGAGATGGTCGAGCAGCGACTGGTAATCGCGCTGCATGATGACGCCGACGTCGTGTATACCGGCGTTCATCAGCGCGGAGAGGGCAAAGTCTATGAGGCGGTATCTGCCGCAGAAGGGCAGCGACGAGGCCGTGCGGTTGCGCACCAGCTCGCCCAGCTCAGGCACGGAGCCGTATGCAAAGATTATTCCGTGAAAATCGCTCATTGCTCAGACCTCCTCGCTCTTGTATATCATGGCGCCGGCGGGTACCTCAGCGCCCTGCCTTATCTCGATGTTCGGGCCGCAGGTGGCGACGCCCCAGGCGTCGCTGCCGTCGGGAGGCGCGCCGACGTGCGCTCCGCTTTTTACGACCGTGTTCTCGCCGAGGATGGAGTATTCCACAACGGCGTTATCCTCGACGACCGCGCCGGGCATCAGCACCGAGTACAGGACCTTGGCTCCCCTGCCGACCCTCGCCGAGCTTGAGAGCACCGAGTTTTCGACCTCGCCCTCGATGACGCAGCCCTCGGTGACGATGGAGTGGACGACCTTTGCGTCCTCGCCGACATAGTGCGGCGGCCGGGGTATGCTTCTTGAGCGGATGGGCCAGCTCGGGTCAAAGAGGTTTATCAGCGTGGTCGAGAGCATATCCATGTTCGCATCCCAGAGGCTCGTTATGGTGCCGACGTCGCGCCAGTAGCCGTCGAAGCGGTAGGGCCAGAGCTTCTCGCCGGCGTTGAGCATATTGGGGATGATGTTCTTGCCGAAGTCCTTGCTGGAGTTGGGGTCGTTTTCGTCCTCGATGAGGTATTTGCGCAGCTTCTTCCAGTTGAAGATGTAAATGCCCATGGAGGCAAGATCGCTCTTGGGCTGCTTGGGCTTTTCCTCGAACTCGCTGACGTAGCCGTCCGCGCCGACGTTCATGATGCCGAAGCGGGTGGCGTCCTCCATGGAGACCTGCAGCACCGCGATGGTGCAGGCGGCGTCCTTTTCGACGTGCTCGCGCAGCATTTTCGAGTAGTCCATCTTGTAGATGTGGTCGCCGGACAGGATGAGCACGTTGTCCGGATCGTACATCTCGATAAAGGAGATGTTCTGATAAATGGCGTTGGCGGTGCCGGAAAACCATGAGCCTGCCTCGCCCGCCGTCTGATAAGGCGGCAGGATGAACACGCCGCCGTCGTTCGAGTCCAGATCCCAGGGCTGGCCGCCGCCGATATAGCTGTTGAGCTGAAGCGGGCGGTACTGGGTGAGCACGCCCACGGTGTCGATGCCGGAGTTTGCGCAGTTGGACAGGGGGAAGTCGATGATACGGTACTTGCCGCCGAAGGGCATATTTGGCTTTGCGACGTCCTGCGTCAGGGCGTAGAGCCTCGAGCCCTGGCCGCCGGCCAGAAGCATTGCTATGCAGCTTTTCTTCATGTTGTCCATCCTTTCAGTGCTGAATTACATATAAAGCAGACGACAGGGAACGTCGCCCTGCCGTCATAGTGCAGGTTCGGAACTCCTGCTAATTAAACTTATTCATTGCGCGGTCAGCGCCCTCGGTGATGTAGCACACGACGGCGTCGGAGACCCTTTCGGCAAGGCGCTCCATATCCTCGGCGTCCTGATTTTTGAAGCTGCCGAGGACCCAGTCGGCCATGTCGTAGTCCGGGTGGGGGACCGCGCCCACGCCCATGCGGAAGCGGGGAAACTGATCGGTGCCGAGATGCTGGATGATGCTCTTGAGGCCGTTGTGTCCTCCGGCCGAGCCGCCCTTGCGTATGCGCAGCTTGCCGACGGGCAGAGCCACGTCGTCGGACACGACGATAACGTGATCGGGGCTGAGCTTGTAAAATTTCACCGCCTGGATGACCGCCTCACCCGAGAGGTTCATGTAGGTCTGCGGCATCATGAGCAGCACCTTTTCGCCGCCGATGCTCACCTGAGCGGTCAGAGCCTTGAAGCGCAGCCTGTTTATGCTGACGCCCAGCTCCTTCGCCATGGCGTCGGCGGCCATGAAGCCCGCGTTGTGCCTCGTGCCGCGGTACTTGGGGCCGGGGTTGCCGAGGAACACGACGAGCCAGCTTATTGAATTGCCGTCACGGAGTTTACTAAATATCATATAAGCCTCCTGCCGGAGAACAGTTTGCATTAACGCTTATAATAATTGACATTTCCTAAGCCTGACCGCCGGCCTGCAGCCGACGGGCGGACGAGCGATGCTCGCCCCTACGATTGCGGAGGTTTTCGGAGATTGCCATTGTCTAAATGATCGTTCTGCGAAGAATAACAGGCCGTAGGGGCGGCCATTGGCCGTCCGTCTGTGAATATTCGCTGCCATTGTTACCGGTCGGACACCAGTGCGTAGCGGACGAGCAATGCTCGGTCTTGGCAGACGGCCGATTCGCGTTGAAAATGGCATATTCGCTATTGCGACGGCCCGGTTATGTCCTGCGACGGTTTTCGGTAAATTGCCATTTTCTAAATGACAGAGCCGCAAAAATTACATGCCGTAGGGGCGGCCATTGGCCGTCCGTCTGTGAATATTCGCTCCCATTATCACCGGTCGGGAATCGGCAATAACGACTGTTTGAAGCGCCAAACCGAATTGCCCCTCCGGCGAGGAGCGGACGAGCGATGCTCGCCCCTACGGGTGCAGGATTGTTGTTAAGAACGCGAGTGCAAAAGCGACAATTTCCATTGTCACCGGTCGGGCATCTGCAATAAAGAATTATTAGAGCTTAAAAACGGAATAAAAATCACTCGAAGAGCGGGGAGATGGATATCTCCTCGTAAACGCGCTGGATGGCCTGCGCGAAGATGCCCGCAACGGACATATATTTAATCTTTTCAGAGACGGGGGCGTTTTCGGGATAGGGGATGGTGTCAAGCAGGAGGAGCTCCTTTATGACGCTGTTTTCTATGCGCTCGATGGCGGGGCCGGAGAGGACGCCGTGGCTTGCGCAGGCGTAGACCTCCTTCGCGCCGCCGATCTCGGCTATGGCCTTTGCCGCGCCGACGAGCGAGCCCGCGGTATCGACCATATCGTCGAGCAGGATGCAGGTCTTGCCCTCGACGT
Organism: uncultured Clostridia bacterium; assembly: GCA_946405205.1. Taxonomy (GTDB): domain Bacteria; phylum Bacillota; class Clostridia; order Oscillospirales; family Oscillospiraceae; genus F23-B02. The sequence goes on along the minus strand of CAMJGL010000032.1, from coordinate 6,839 downwards.
TGCCGATTATGTTCATGACTTCGGACTTGTTGGCTCTCTCGCGGCGTTTGTCCACGATAGCCATGTTGCAGCCGAGCTTCATGGAGAAGCTGCGTGCGCGGGCGGTGCTGCCCACGTCGGGGGATACGACCATAACGTCGTCGTTATTCTTGCCGAAAACCTTGAGATAATGCTTTGCAAAGAGAGGAGCGCCGAAAAGATTGTCGACGGGAATGTCGAAAAAGCCCTGGATCTGCGCGGCGTGGAGATCCATGGTAAGGACGCGGTCTGCACCGGCGGCGGTGATGAGGTTCGCAACGAGCTTTGCGGAGATGGGGTCGCGGCTCTTGGCCTTGCGGTCCTGACGGGCGTAGCCGAAGTAGGGGATGACCGCAGTGATGCGGCCTGCGGAGGCTCTGCGCATGGCGTCGATCATGACGAGCAGCTCCATAAGGTTGTCGTTTACGGGCTTGCAGGTGGACTGAACGATGAAAACGTCGGTGCCGCGCACGGGCTCGTGAACGGAAATGGAGCATTCGCCGTCAGCGAAGCGGGAGCAGGAGCACTCGCCGAGCTCCTTGAAAAGCTGGTCGCATATGGACTTTGCCAGTTCGGGGTTTGAGTTGCCGGTGAAAACCTTGATCTCTTTGCCGTGAGAAATCATTTTAGATCGTCCTCTCTGTTTCATGTTGTTTTTGCCGCCGCAGCGGCGCATATCTTTATCTTAATGATTATATCAAAAGAAACAATAATTGAAAAGGGGGCGGAAATAGAATTTTCGGAGCGGAAACCGGCGCTTTCTGTATATTCTGCCACGGCGGGCAAAAGCGGCAAAACGCAAAATGCAAAACCGGCCGGAGCAGGGTACCTTCCCTGCCTCGACCGGTGATATACAGTTGTCACCCGCAGCCGGGCTCATTGGCCGAAAGTGAACAGAGCGCGGAAAACGTTCAGGCGGTTTTCAACGTCATTTACGGCGTAGAACACGTTTTTGACGCGCTCAAAATCGCCGCCGGTTATCACGCCGGCAAGGATGCACAGCCCGCCGAGGATAAGCGCGGTCACCGCGACGGTGAGCAGTATCTTTCCCGTCTTAGTCATTGACGCCCACCTCCTTGACGCAGAATTTCCTGCCGAGGGCGACGGCGCCCCTGCATATTCCCGGGATGCCCTTTATGAGCAGCAGCAGCGCAAGCCACAGCAGCATAAGCGCAGCAGCAGCCGCCGCGAGCGCCGCTCCGATGCACAGCATCACATCCGCGAACACCGCGAGGGTGGAAATGGCAAAGCCGACTACCTTTACGGCTATCGCCGCTATGCCGATGACCGTTCCCAGAAGCGTAAGGCCGACCGCCGCCGCGAGAACGAGCAGCAAAAGCCCGATCGGGACCGCGAAAATGAGATACAGTATAAGAAGCGCAGCGTTGGTCTTATACAAGGTCTTCGGGGCGGGAGGCTCGGCGCTTTCAAGCTCGTCGAGTATCTCCGTGCTCTCCTCAGCGGGAGCGTCCTCCGCGGCGGGAGCTTCCTCCACAACGGGAGCTTCCTCCTCAACGGGGGCTTCCTCCACAACGGGGGCTTCCTCCGCGACGGGAGCTTCCTCCACAACGGGGGCTTCCTCAATTGCGGGAACTTCCTCCACAACGGGAACGTCCTCCACAACGGGGGCATCCTCGACTGCGGGGGCTTCCTCCACGACGGAGACTTCCTCCACAACGGGAGCTTCCTCCACGACGGGGGATTCCTCCTCAACGGGAGCTTCCTCCACGACGGGGGATTCCTCCACGGCGGGAGTCTCGGGCTCGTTAAAGAATATGGGCTTGTACTCGATGCCCTGCTCCGCCGCCTTTTCCCTGCGGATCTCCTCGATTATGTCCGCGTATGAGGGAACGTCAGGCTCCGGCTCCTTGGCCGCGGGCTCTTCCGCGGCTTTTGTTCCGAACTCCAGAGGGGCGGACTGAGTGTCCTCCTTCGAGTCTGCCTCGACCGAGAGCTTGCGCTCCTCGCGCTTATAGGTACGGGAAATGGTAACTGCCAGCTTGGTGGGGGAGCCGAACTCCTCCAGCAGAGCCTGCTCGTCCTCGGCCTCGTCCAGCATTTTGTTGTACTTGGCAAGGATATCCTCCTTGTCCTCCTTGAACATGAAGGCCAGCAGTCTTGAAAGCTCCGCCATATATCGCTGTCTGTTGATACGCGTCACCTCCGAACAATTTCTCTTTATCCATAGTATTATAGACAAAAAATATATACAGGTCAAGGTTTTTTGTCCGTATTTGCCCCCGCCGGCCGTGCCGCGGCGGCCGGCGAGCTATTGACAACGGCTTGATAGTCTTATAAAATGTTGTCTATTAACGCTGGGGGAAGGCCCCCGGCGAAAGAAGGAGAAAAACAATGGCGAAAGAGAAGAAAGTTGAACAGATAACCGATATGGAGCAGGACTTTGCCCAGTGGTTCACCGACGTATGCACCAAGGCGGAGCTCGTCGATTATTCCGGCGTAAAGGGCCTGTTCATCCTGCGTCCGTACGGCTATGCCATTTGGGAGAATATTCAGAAGGAGCTTGACAGGATGTTCAAGGACGGCGGCCACGAGAACGTCTCGATGCCGATGCTCATCCCCGAAAGCCTGCTGCAGAAGGAGAAGGATCACGTCGAGGGCTTTGCCCCCGAGTGCGCGTGGGTCACGGTCGGCGGCTCCGAGGAGCTGACCGAGCGCCTGTGCATCCGCCCGACCTCCGAGACGCTTTTCTGCGACCATTGGAGCCATACCGTCCATTCATGGCGCGACCTGCCCATGCTGTACAACCAGTGGTGCTCCGTCCTGCGCTGGGAGAAGACCACCCGCCCCTTCCTGCGCGGCAGAGAGTTCCTCTGGCAGGAGGGTCACACCCTGCACGCCACCGAGGAGGAGGCCCGCAAAGAGACCCTGCAGCAGCTCGAGGTATACGCAGACCTCTGCGAAAACTACCTCGCCATGCCCGTCATCCGCGGCAACAAGACCGAGAAGGAAAAATTCGCCGGCGCCGTCAACACCTACACCATCGAGTGCATGATGCACGACCGCAAGGCGCTCCAGTCCGGCACCAGCCACTACTTCGGCACCGGCTTTGCCGAGCAGTTCGACATAAGCTTCACCGATAAGGACAACAAGCTCAAGCACCCGCACCAGACCTCATGGGGCATGTCCACCCGCATCATCGGCGGCATCATCATGACCCACGGCGACAATAACGGCCTTGTCCTGCCCCCGCGCATCGCGCCCGTTCAGGTCATCGTCGTGCCCGTTGCGCAGCACAAGGCCGGCGTCACCGAGAAGGCGACAGAGCTTTACGAAAAGCTCAAGGCCGCCGGCGTGCGCGTGAAGATAGACCTGAGCGACAACAGCCTCGGCTGGAAGTGCGCGCAGTACGAGATGAAGGGCGTTCCCCTGCGCATCGAGCTCGGCCCCCGCGATATCGAGAGCAACGTGTGCATGGCCGTCCGCCGCGATAACGGCGAGAAGATATCCGTCTCCCTTGACGAGATAGACGGAAAGATCCATGAGCTGCTCGACACCGTGCAGCAGGGCCTGTTCGACAAGGCAAAGAAAAACCTCGACGAGCACATCTTCGAGGCGCATTCGCTCGAGGAGGCAAAGCGCCTTCAGGAGGAAAAGGGCGGCTTCATCAAGACCATGTGGTGCGGCGAGCTCGAGTGCGAGATGAAGATGAAGGAGCAGGCGGGAATGTCCTCGCGCTGCATCCCCTTCGAGCAGGAGGACCTCGGCGATACCTGCCCCATATGCGGCAAAAAGGCAAAGCATATGATCTACTGGGGCGTCGCCTACTGAGACATAAGGATAAAAAAGCAACCGCTTCGTTCAGCCGAACGAAGCGGTTTTTTCATTCTCAGGTTTTCTGTCCCGCGGCTTTTTTCACGCGGAAGCGCTCAAACAGCCAGCCGATGAACATCACAACGGCGAAGAATATCAGGAAGCCGGTGCACTGCTTCCAGCCGTAGCCCACCCAGATGGCGTAGCAGAAGAACAGGCAGCACAGAACGCCCAGCGCGGGAAGCACGAAGCGCTTTACGGGGTTGAGGTCCTTGGCCTTTGCCATGAGGCCGATCATCATGGGGATGTACATGAGGTACAGGCAGATGATGCCGATCTCGTCGGGCTCCCAGGCGAACCACTCGGAGCCGTGCACGGAGCCGAAGAGGCCGGGGCCGCCCATCCACATCATGACCGTCCAGGCGTACCAGAAGCCCGCGAGCATCATGCCGAGGACGGAGGACTTGATGGCAAAGTTGTTCTGGGAGTCGATGTGACCGAAGAACTCGGGCCTGGGACCCATGCCGCGGATGGAGATGGAGTACATATTGCGGCAGGAGGCCATGATGAGCCCGTTCATCGTGCCGAGGCACGAGATCGTGATAAACACATAAACTATGGTACCGACGACATTGCCGAAGAGCGTTGAGAACGCGATGCGCGGCAGGGACTCGCCGAACGGCCATGTCGCGATGATGGTGTTGACGTCGCCGACGATGCTCATCGCCCATATGTACAGGGCGTAGATGACGATGGTCACGAGAGCGCCGATAACAAGCGCCCGCGGGAGATTTTTCTTGGAGTCCTTGAGCTCCGCGTTTATCGAGGTCGCGAGGATCCAGCCCTCATACGCGAAGGCGAAGCCGACTATCGCCTTGAAGAAGCCCGAGCCGTCAACGGCCACGTATTCCGGGGAGTTGACGTAGTTGAGAACGTCGAGAGTGGCGCCGTTTGCAAGACCCGCGACGGTGCCGACAACACCCATGAGTATGAGCGGGATGAGCTTGATGACAGTCATGCCGACCTGCAGCTTGCCCGCGATCTTGGGGCTGAGGGCGTTTATGCCGTAGCCGAGCATGAGGAAGCCCGCGCCGACGCCGATGGCGGTGGGGTTGACCTGACCCGTGGCAAAGTCGATCGCCGCGATGCCGAACAGCTGCAGGAACATCATCGACGAGAAAAATGCAAGCATGGCGGCCAGGGCGGGGGTGTAGATCGTTGTCATAAACCAGCCCACATAATACGCGTACTTGGGACCGAGCGCGAGCTCCGCGTAGTCCACGACGCCGTTGACCTTCTCATACTTGCTTCCGAGAGTTGCGAAAACCAGAGAGCATATGATGCAGATGAGGCCCACGATGCCAACAACTGCGATGCCCTGCAAAAGATTGCCGCCCGTCAGGGACAGCACCTTACCGCCTTTTATGAATACACCGGAGCCTATGACGATTCCGATGACCATGGATATTGCGGTAGGCAGACCATAGCGTTTTTCCATTTTGTTGTCCATTATTTTTCTCCTATAAACCATATCCCGGTACACTTTTAGCATTTAAACCGGCACTCGAATGATACTACATTCTGTTAAAAATGTCAATGTAAAATGAACAAACTGTTAATAAACTCCTGCTTTTTACTTTTATTTGTACGCAAACGTACAAGTTTGCCCCAAATGCAGGCTGTTAGTGAAGGGCATGGAACACAGGTGCGGCATATGCGCACCGAAAACAAAAGGAGGATGACTTTGAAAATATATTTATCTCCGTCAAAGCAGACGGCAAATCTTTACGCGGCGGGAAACACCAACGAGCAGACCCAGTGCAACCTTATAGCGGCCGCGGCCGAAAAGGCGCTCCTGCGCTGCGGCTTCGAGGTGAAAAAAGCCCCCGAGGGGCAGGAGATCGAAGAGAGCGTCAGGCAGTCGAATGACTGGGGCGCGGATCTGCACCTGCCCATCCACACCAACGCCGGCGGCGGCAGGGGCTGCGTCGTGTTCATCTCCCGCCGGAGCGACGACAGGCTGGCGATAGCGCAGCCGATATACGAGGAGATCGACGCGATCACCCTATACCGCTCCGTCTACGGGGTCAGAGAGAAGCAGTTTTACGAGATACGCAACTCAAACGCGGTCTGCGCCTATGTCGAGTGCGAGTTCCACGACGATCCCGAGCTTGCGGGCTGGATCGTCGCCAACACCGGCGCTCTCGGCGAGGCTGTCTGCCGGGGCGTCTGCCGCGCATACGGCGTGGAATATGTAAAAGGAGGAAGTGAGGATGAAGTGGTAAGATGGAACAGTCTTGAGGATATGCCCGCCGGCTATCGCGAGATGGCGCGGCGCTATGTCGAAGCAGGCGCGCTGAAGGGCAAAAACGGCGGCGGCCTTGACCTGAGCGAGGATATGCTCCGGGTCATGGAGATAATGCGCCGCTACTTCGGGAAGGAGGATTGACAAATGAACACACCCGATAAAGCCGCGGAGATAAAGGCCGCGCTCACGGCGGCGGCCGCCTTCGGCACGGCGCTGTTCGGCTGGGTGGGCTGGCTCATAGTACTGTGGCTGCTGGCAACGGCGCTGGACTATATAACCGGCACCTGCGCGGCGATATACAAGCGGAGCTGGAGCAGCGCCGCGGCAAGGCAGGGGCTGTGGCATAAGCTGGGCAGCATCTTCGCGGTGCTGGTGGCGGCCATGTGCGATATCGCCCTGAACGTGGTGGGCGATAATCTCGGCGTCGGCTTTTTTGAGCTCGGCGGCCGCTGCATGATAACGCCGCTGGTCACGGTCTGGTACACGTTCACCGAGCTGGGAAGCATCGTTGAAAACGCCGCCGCCATGGGCGCGCCCGTCCCCGGCTTTCTCAAAAAGCTGATAGTTAAGGTCAGCTCCGAGGCCGAGGATAAAACCGAAAAAAAGTGAAAAAACAGCACTGCCTGACTTATCAGGCAGTGCTGTTTTCAGTTAGTTGTTTAAACGGGTATCCGCGCTGAAGACTATATCTTCATTGCGACGTCCCATGCGCGCCAGATAGCGGTACGCAGGTTGCCGATGG
>CAMJGL010000031.1:0-16514 GCA_946405205.1 uncultured Clostridia bacterium | reverse complement strand
GCATCCTTGGTAAGGATGAGGTCGGCAGTTCGAATCTGCCCAGCAGCTCCAAAATCGGCAATCTTCTTTCGAGGATTGCCGATTTTACTTATTTCTTCACTGAAAATGCGGTACTGAACAAATATTAAAATCACCTGTGAGTTTTCACAGGTGATTTTTTCAGTTGCCGCACTCGATGCTTATCTTATTGAATATCTCAAGCAGATCATCGACCGTGGCTTTCTGCTTTTCCTCGCCCGATTTGTCGAGGATGATATGTCCTCTGTCCATCATCAGCAGCCGCGTGCCGTACTCGACGGCGTAGCGCAGATTGTGCGTCACCATGATCGCCGTCAGGTGCTTTTCCCTGATTATCTTATCGGTGAGCTCCATTATGATCTCGGCCGTGTGCGGGTCCAGCGCCGCCGTGTGTTCATCGAGTATGAGGAACTCTATAGGCGTCATCGTCGCCATCAGGAGCGACACGGCCTGCCTCTGTCCGCCTGACAGGGAGCCCATCTTCACATTCAGCTTATCCTCAAGGCCGAGGCCGAGGGTGCTTAGCTGCTCGCGGTAATACTCCCTGCGGGCGTTATTCACGCCGAAGGAAAGCCCGTAGCGCTTGCCCTTGTTATCGGCAAGGGACATATTCTCAAGTATGGACATACTCGGGCAGGTGCCTGCCGCGGGATTCTGATAGACCCTGCCTATATGGCGGTAGCGCTCGTATTCGTGCAGGGAGTTGATGCTCTTGCCGTCGATCAGAACGTCGCCGTCGCTGACGGGTATGCTTCCGCAGATGATATTGAGCATCGAAGTCTTTCCGCTGCCGTTGCTGCCGACGACCGATACGAACTCGCCGTCCTTCACCGTCAGGTTGAAATCTTCAAACAGGCAGAGCTCCGTTACGGTGCCTGGGTTATAAGTTTTTGATACTCCGCGCAGTTCGATCATTTTGCCTGCCCCCCTTTCAGTCTTGAATGCTTCGAGACAAGGCCGGAGGTTTTTTCGTTGAAAATCAGGATAAGCGCGAACATAACGGCGTTGAGAAGCTTCAGATAAATGCCGTTTGTATCGACGAGCACGAGGTAGTTAAGGCAGAGCGAATATATCACCGCGCCGAAAATGACCGCCGTCGTATCGTTTATGAACTTGACCCTGGAAAACACCGTCATGCCGACGATAACGGAGGCGAGAGCCATGACCACCTTGCCGCTGCCGCAGGAGTTATCGTACTGAGTATAGAGGTTGGCGTAAAGCGCGCCCGACATTGCGACGAAGCCGTTTGCGACGGCTATGCCGAGGATCTTATACGTTCCGCTGTCCTTTCCGAGGGAAATGACCAGCTTTTCGTTATCGCCGGTCGCACGGAGCATATAGCCGAGCTTGGTTTTGAGGAACAGGTCTATGAGCAGCTTTACCGCGATAACGAACACAAGCTCGATGATAAGTATCATATAGTCGCGGCCGCCTGTGCCCAGCAGCATCGCGGTCTCTCCGCCGAACAGGCTCTGCAGCTTCTCGCTTCTAAAGGAGAATATCGTCGTGGTCAGCCCCGTTGCCGTCAGCAGCTTTGTAAGCGCAAGCGTGACCGATAGCAGCGCCGTCATAACGATGATGCCCGCGAGCAGCTTCGATATGTTGAATTTGACATGGAGCACACCCGTCACCGCGCCGGCCGCCATTCCCGCGAAAAAGCTCAGGAATATCGCCGGCAGGGCCGGTACGCCCAGCTTGAGCATCAGTATCGTGCAGCATACGCCGCCGAGCGGAAACGTGCCGTCGACCGAAAGATCCGGAAAGTCAAGGATCGAATAGGATATGTACACGCCCAGCGCCAGCACCGCAAAGCACAGGCCCATCTGCAGGCCGTCAATAGTTGTGGCGAAAAATAACATGGCTCATTTTCCTTCTGAAACATGATATCCGGCGCGGCGGGAAAACCGCCGCGCCATTATACTACATTACTGTATTATGCAACGTCATCGGCCGCGATGCTCGCGGGGACGGTCAGGCCCAGCTCTGCGCACACCTTGCTGTTGTAGAAATTCTTCGGCTCGGTGATGCAGGCCACCGGAATATCCGAGGCGCTCTTGCCGTTGAGTATCTCAGCGGCGGCCTTACCGGCTGCGTAGCCTACGTCATTATACTCGATGGATGCGCTTGCCGCGCAGCCGACCTTTACCTGCTCGATCTCGGAGCCGAAAACGGGGATCTTCGTCTCGTTGGTGATCGGGAGGATGTTGGTCTCGAGCTTGCCGACGATGGTGTTGTCAAGCAGATTCACAAAGCAGTCGACGCCGCGGTCGATAAGCTCGTTTGTCTTGGAGTCGATGGTGTTGATGTCAGCGACGGCGGAGTCGAGGATCTCCATTCCCTCATACTTTTCCGCAGCCTTCTTGAGATTCTGCACCTGGATGGGGGAGCTGGACTCCTCCGTCGAATAAAGTACGCCTATCTTGAGATCGGTCTTGCCCATGAAGCCTGTGACGACCTCGAGCTGCTTATCAAAATTCGGGATGTCCGAGGAGCCGGTAACGTTCTCGTAATTATCCATAACGGAGGAGTCGGTTATCGCACAGTAAACGACGGGGACCTCCGTATCGGCGGCGGCGTTTGCCGCGGCCACCGCGGACGGAGTTGCGATAGCGATGATGACGGCGGCGTTTTTATTCACGAGATTGTTCGCCTGAGTCTGGGATACGCTCGGGTCAAAATTGCTGTTGACATACTCAATGTTGTACTCATCCTCGGTGATGCCGTTTTCCTCAAGGCCCTGCATGATGCCGTCATAGCAGTTGTTGAGCGAGCCGTGCGAGCCGAACTGGATGATGCCGATGGTCTTTTTGCCGCTGTCCGATGCGCCGCAGGCGGCGACGGCGAAGGTGAGTGCGAGAGCTAATACGAGAGCGATTATCTTCTTAATGTTTTTCATGATGCTTATCTCCTTAAAATTTTTCTTGTTTTGTTTTTTGTTCAGGTCAAAGAAAAATCAGGCGACGCCATCGTTTTGTCATTAGTTTCATGGTCATATCCTCTTATCAAAAAAATAAAAGCCCTGTCCCCAACACATGGGACAAGACTTGAATCCTGCGGTACCACCCAAGTTGCCGGCAAAGCCGACCGCTCTTTTCTTACACCAATATGTAAGCCGTTCGGATAACGGGTACGGATCCCGTCGGTTACTACTTGCAAAAATGCTTTCGGCCGCCCTCATAAGTCCATTCACAATACCCTCCGCAGCGGCATTCCCACCGTCAGCCGCTCTCTGTGTGCATCAAGTAAAGCTACTACTCTTAATCACAGGTTTCTTTATTGCTTTAAATAATAGCACCGCTGCAGCAGCCCGTCAAGCGTAATTTTGAACAAATTTTTAACAGCTTTGAAGCCGTTTTTGTTCCTTTTACCCTTTTTACTGCTGTTGCGTATTCCCCTGTATCGCCTGGCGCTTTGCACGACCCCTGTTCAAACAGAGAGGGCACGCTTTTTATCCGATGGACATTAGTTATTACTCATGATATAATACATTCAAATAATAATGTTAAGCGAGGACATTCATATGGCAAAAGGCGAGCTCAGCCAGGAGCAGATCGATCTGATCTCCCGGAACGGCATCAAAAAGCTTATTCAAAAATACGCTCAGTCGCAGGGAAAGGATCAGCAGACCCTTTCAATGCTGCTTGAGCAGCTTTCAAAAACGCCCCTGTATCTTGCGGTGCAGAAGGGCAGCGACGTAAAGCGCGCAAGCTCCGTCAATTTCGTCACGCTCACGCTGGGCGGACAGGTTTTCATCCCCATTTTCACCGACCCCGACGAGTTCGGCAAGCTTAAAGACGGCTGCGATTTCGTGTGTATGCATCCCATGGAGTATTTCCGGATGCTCGTTTCCAACAACCGCCACGCCGTTATAAACCCCTTCGGCAGTTATTTTCTCATGTGGCCGGAGCTCGTGCGCGATCATATGCTCCCCTACATGAAGGAGAGCGAGGAGTTTAAGCAGCGCAGCCAGGTGCAGCAGCTTTGAAGATGAAAAAGATATTGAATCCTGCCGGAATGTTCATTTCCGGATTGCTGCTTGGAACTCTGGCAAGGCTGCTGGACATATACACACAAAACCTCGGCAATGTGTTTTCGCAAATGGCGATTTGGATACTGCTCGGCGTTATCATCTCCATTTACAGCGAAACGAAGAAGAAAGCCATGCTGAACATACTGCCGTTCTGTATAGGTATGCTCATCACCTATTATGTCACGGCATTTGTGACAAACGGCGTTTACGGCGAGAGCTTCATAATCGCCTGGACGGTGTTCGCCCTATGCACTCCGATAATGGCGTACTTTGCGTGGATGACCAAGGAGCCCGGGATATTCCCGAAAATCATAAGCATCGGCATCGTCGCCGTGTCTGCATTGTCGAGCATAGTCTTGTTCGACAGGCTTAGAGTTTACGACTACATAATAGACCTGCTGCTTATATATTTCCTGTTTTTCAAAAAGATAGAGCGCAACAAATAAAGTAAACGGGCGGCCCTTCAAACGAAGGGCCGCCCTGAACTATATTATATTATCTTTTCGGCTTAGTACATGCCGCCCATATCCGCTGCGGGGGCTGCGGGTGCGGGAGGAGTGGGGATATCGGTGACAAGGCTCTCGGTGGTCAGCACCATGGACGCAACGGAAGCTGCGTTCTCAAGCGCACTGCGGCAGACCTTGGTCGGGTCGATGATGCCCATCTTTATCATGTTGCCGTACACCTCGTTTGCCGCGTCGAAGCCGTAGGATGCCTCGTCGCTGCCGTAGATGTTGTTGAGAATGACCGCGCCCTCAAGACCTGCGTTGGCCGCGATCTGCATGATGGGAGCTCTCAGAGCCTTTGCGATTATCGCTGCGCCGGTCTTCTCGTCGCCCTCAAGGGTGGCTGCCAGCTCGTCGGCCGCCTTGGCCGCCGCGACATACGCCGAGCCGCCGCCGGCCACTATGCCCTCTTCAACGGCAGCACGGGTGGCGTTGAGTGCGTCCTCGATGCGGAGCTTCTTCTCCTTCATCTCGGTCTCGGTGGCTGCGCCGACCTTGATGACCGCTACGCCGCCGGAGAGCTTTGCAAGGCGCTCCTGCAGCTTTTCCTTGTCATACTCGGAAGTGGTGGTCTCGATCTGAGCGGTGATCTGAGCTATGCGGCCCTTGATATCCTCCGCCTGACCTGCGCCGTCGACGATAACGGTGTTCTCCTTGGTGACCTTGACCTGGCGCGCCTGGCCGAGCATATTGATGTCGGCGTCCTTGAGCTCCATGCCCAGATCCGCGGAAATGACCTGGCCGCCGGTGAGGACGGCGATATCCTGCAGCATTTCCTTGCGTCTGTCGCCGAAGCCGGGAGCCTTGACGCACACGCAGGTGAAGGTGCCGCGCAGCTTGTTGAGGATGATGGTCGCAAGGGCCTCGCCCTCGACGTCCTCGGCAATGATGAGGAGCTTGCGTCCGGCCTTGACGATCTGCTCGAGCAGGGGCAGGATCTCCTGGATATTGGTGACCTTCTTATCGGTGATGAGGATGAGAGCGTCGTCGAGCACGGCCTCCATCTTCTCGGTATCGGTGGCCATGTAGGGGCTCAGGTAGCCGCGGTCAAACTGCATGCCCTCGACGACCTCGCTGTAGGTCTCGGCGGTCTTGGACTCCTCGATGGTGATAACGCCGTTCTGGGAGACCTTCTCCATCGCCTCGGCGATCAGGGATCCGATGACCTCGTCGCCGCTGGAGATAGCGCCGACACGGGCGATATCGCCGCTGCCGGAAACGGGCTGGGAGTTTGCGCGGATAGCGTCAACGGCCGCGTCGGTGGCCTTCTTGATGCCGCGCTTCATGGTCATGGGATTCGCGCCTGCGGCAAGGTTCTTCAGGCCTTCGCTTATCATCGCCTGTGCAAGCACTGTGGCGCTGGTGGTGCCGTCGCCGGCAACGTCGTTGGTCTTGGTGGAAACTTCTTTGATAAGCTGTGCGCCCATGTTCTCAAAGGGATCCTCAAGCTCGATCTCCTTTGCGATGGTAACGCCGTCATTGGTGATGAGGGGCGCGCCGAACTTCTTGTCCAGCACTACGTTGCGGCCCTTGGGGCCGAGGGTGATCTTAACGGTATCCGCGAGCTGATTTACGCCGCGCTCAATAGCCTTGCGGGCTTCTTCACCGAAAATTATCTGCTTTGCCATAATATTTGCCTCCTTGATCGATTACTCAACTATTGCAAGAATGTCGTTCTGACGAACGATGGTGTACTCAACGTCGTCGAGCTTTATCTTGCTGCCGCTGTACTTGCCGACGAGCACCTTGTCGCCTGCGCTGACGGTCATAACGACCTCATTGCCGTCAACGACGCCGCCGGGGCCTACCTCGACGACCTCATATATCTCGGGCTTCTCCTGCGCGGATGCGGCAAGGAAAATGCCGCCCTGGGTTTTTTCCTCGGCTGCTCTCTGAACGAGCACCACTCTGTCTGACAAAGGCTTCAGTTTCATTATATATACCTCCAAAAACTTTTTACAAAATTCGACCGAGTTAGCACTCTTTAGCTTTGAGTGCTAACTCGGTTATTATAATAGCACATATTCTGAAAATTTCAAGTACCTTTATCGAAAAATTTGCAAATTTTTTTATATATTTTTCTTTGCAAAGTTTTGGCCCGGGTGTCAACGGTGTTTTATACTATTTATAAATACATAAACAGGTCGCATTTTATCATGCCGTTATAAAGCTTGCGCTTTTTATCGGCGGTCCTGCCGAAGGTGCGTTCAAACTCCGTGTGGGAGGACAGCAGGTAAAGCTTCCAGTTAGGCGTTTTTCGCCACGCCGCGCCGAAGGCCGCGTAAAGCCGCTCCGCCTCCTGCTTTTCCATGATGCGCTCGCCGTAGGGCGGATTTGTGACGATGATGCCGTTTTCCGTCACGCGGTCGAATTTCGCGGCGTCGGCCTTTTCAAAGCGCACGATATCCGCAACGCCCGCCCGCTCGGCGTTTTCCCTTGCGATGGCAAGCGCATTGGGGTCGATATCCGCGCCCACGATGCGGTAATCGCCGTTAAACTCGCGGCTGCGCGCCTCCTCCCTCGCCTGCTGCCAGATCTTATTGTCGAAAATGCGCCAGCTCATGGCCGCGAAGCTGCGGTCAAGGCCGGGGGCGCGGTTTTTCGCGATGAGCGCGGCCTCGATAGGGATAGTTCCGCTGCCGCAGAAGGGATCGCAGAAATCCTCCCTGCCGCGATAGCGGGAGAGCGATACCATCGCCGCGGCCATTGTCTCCTTGAGGGGAGCGGCGTTGTGCGCCGGACGGTAGCCGCGCTTGTGCAGACCCTCGCCGGAGGTGTCGATGCACAGTGAGGCGACGTCCTTCATTATCGAAAACTGTATCTGATAGGTCTCGGCGGTCTCGGGGAACCATTCGATGCCGTAAACGCTCTTGAGCCTCTCGACGACCGCTTTTTTAATGATCTTCTGGCAGTCGGACACGGAAAAGAGCTTTGAATTGAGACTGTAGCCCTTGACGGGGAAGGCCGCGTCCTTTGGAATGAGCATTTCCCACGGCAGAGCCTTTGTTTTTTCAAAAAGCTCGTCAAAGGTGTTCGCCTCAAACCTGCCCATCTCCAGCAGCACCCGCTCGCCGATGCGAAGATTTACATTGGCCTTGGCGATGGCCTCCGCGCCGCCGCGGAAATACACCCTGCCGTTTTCGTTTCTCACGCCGGAAAGCTTCATTCGCCGCAGCTCGTCGGCGATAGGCCCCTCGAGCCCCAAAAGGCAGGGCACGCACAGCTCAAATTCTCTGTTCATCCTATTCTCCCCACAGCCCCTGACACGGAGCGTGTTTTTATAACAGTGCTTTTTTGTTTTAGAATACTTTAATTTATTCTTAAAGTAAACCAAAATATTTGTTTTTCCCGAAAATTCCTTTTATTTGCAAATTATTTAAAAAATTTATACTTAGTATGCTAAAAAATCATGAACAGTTTGTTAAAAAAACGTTGATTTTTTATGAAAATAAGTATATACTGTTAACGCGATTGAGGATTAATTAACAATGTTAGCATTTTTGGACACTGTATTATCAATTCGCTCAAATCGTATCGTTTATCGGAGTTTTTTGAGGGAGGGTAAGTATGACAAGAGCAGAAGCCATTGATATCCTGTGCGAAAGCTATTCCGGATATTTCGATATCGAGCGTTTCGACGACGGCACCGAGCTTGCGGCGACCTGCTTTCTTCATGTACACTCCGAAAAATACGTTCTCGTAAAGGCGGCCAAGCTCTGGGAGGCCGACAGCAACGAATACGTTTACATCTTTTCCGTTCCTCATCTCACCGAGGAGACCTTTGCCCGCTGCAGGGACTATGCCTACAAGGAGGGCATGACTCACATCGAGCCCAAGGCCGGACATATGTGCTCTTACATAACCGCGCTGTTTATCTGCGACACCTGCGATGACAAGGCATTGAAGGCGCTCAGAAAAACGAGGATATACAAGAGCTTCCGTCTGTCCTATTACGGCTGGATGGACTTCCACGCCGGTGTGATAGCGCTTGAGAACGGAATGACTGCCGCGAACGGCAGCGGACGCAGTACAGCACAGCTTTTGAAAAAAACGCTGCTGAAATAAATTTTTAAAAAGGGAGAGAACTCTAAAATGAATGCTGCTGTATTACTCATAATCAGCATCGCCGTTCTTGTCGTAGGCTACATATTCTACGGCGGATGGCTGGCAAAAAAGTGGGGAGTAGACTCCAAGAACGTCACTCCTGCTCACACCATGGAAGATGGTGTTGACTATGTTCCCGCAAAGGCACCCGTGCTTATGGGACACCATTTCTCCTCTATCGCGGGCGCAGGCCCCATAAACGGACCTATCCAGGCCGCTGTTTTCGGCTGGGTCCCCGTCGCTCTTTGGGTACTCATAGGCGGTATCTTCTTCGGCGGCGTGCATGACTTCGGCGCTCTGTTCGCATCCGTCCGCAATAAGGGCAAGTCCATCGGCACCGTTATCGAAGACAGTATCGGTCTCAAGGCAAAGCGTCTGTTCATCACCTTCGCTTACCTGACCCTCCTGCTCGTCGTTGCCGCATTTGCTTCCATCGTCGCCAACACCTTCAAGGCCACCTTCCTTGAAAACGGCGCCATCGACTACGCGGCCAGCGCAGCAAACGCAAGCACCGCGATGATCTCCGTCTTCTTCATCGTCGTCGCTATCCTCTTCGGCTTCTTCGTTTACAGAAGAAACGCTCCTCTCGGTGTTTCCACCGTTATCGGCGTTGCCCTCATCGTTGGCTGCATGGTTCTCGGTCTGAACTGGCATCCCATCTACCTCAGCTACGAGGCATGGATGATCATCTGCGGCGTGTACATTCTCGTCGCATCCGTCACTCCTGTATGGATTCTCCTGCAGCCCCGTGACTACCTGAGTTCCTTCCTGCTCTACGGCATGATGATCCTCGCACTCGTCGGCATCATCGGCTGCCACCCCAGCATCGACGCAATGCCCGCATTCACCGGCTTCTATGACACCGTTGCCCCGACCGGCAGCTCCATCGGCTACCTGTTCCCGGCACTGTTCGTCACCATCGCCTGCGGCGCTATCTCCGGCTTCCATTCCCTCGTCGGCTCCGGCACCACTGCAAAGCAGCTCAACCGTGAGCAGGAAGCACGTCCCATCGCTTACGGCGGCATGCTCATCGAGTCCGCTCTGGCGATCATCGCCCTCTGCGCTGTTGCTTACATCTGGAAGGATTACGCATCAGGCACCACCGTCGTCCCCACCGCAGTTTTCGCAGGCGGCCTGTCTGCAATGCTCGGCACCCTGTTCGGACCCGGTGTTCAGAGCGTCACCTATTCTCTGTTCATCCTCGCGGTCTCCGCGTTCTGCCTGACCTCTCTTGACACCGCCACCCGTCTTGCCCGCTACATGTTCCAGGAGTTCTGGGTAAAGCCCGGCGAAGACGTCAAGACCCTGACCGGTGCAAGAAAAGTTCTTGTTAATCCGTACGTTGCAACTCTCATCACCGTCGTTATCGGCGTTGCACTCGGCATGACCGGCTATGCAAAGATCTGGGCTCTGTTCGGCGCTGCAAACCAGCTCCTCGCAGCTCTCGGTCTGCTTGCCGTCGCCGCATGGCTCGGCAAGATCGGCAGGAACAACAAGATGTTCTACATCCCCATGGCATTCATGCTTCTTGTTACCCTGACCTCTCTTGTGTTCACCATCAAGACTCAGATCGGCCTCATCACCACCGGTGCTGACGTGACCTGGGGCATCGTCCGCGGCGTCATCGCTGTCCTGCTCATCGTCCTTGCCATCGACCTTGTTGTCCAGGGCGTCAAGGCTCTGAGCGCACAGTCCAAGTCCAAGGCTCAGGAGAACCCCGCTCAGTAACAGACTGACAGCAACATAATGATAAAGGAGCTGCCGCAGGGCAGCTCCTTTTTTACATTTTATTCACCTTTATGTCCGGCCTTGATGTATAATATATATTGTATCAATTTATGACCAAGGGGGAAATACTATGAATAAGAAAGCCCTCGTTGTTGAAGACGACGTTAATATCGCCGAGCTGCTCATGCTCTATCTGGAGAAGGACGGCTTTGAAGTCAGCATAGCCCACGACGGCGGAAAAGGTGTCGCCATGTTCACCGAGCTTCAGCCCGATCTGGTGCTGCTGGATATCATGATGCCCGTCATGGACGGTATGCAGGTCTGCCGCGAGATACGCAAGACCTCCTCCGTGCCCATCATCATGCTCACCGCCAAGGGCGCGCTGGGCGACAAGGTCGCCGGCCTTGACATCGGCGCGGACGACTATATCACCAAGCCCTTTGAGGTGAAGGAGCTTCTTGCGCGCATTCACGCGGTCATGCGCCGCTCCGAGGCCGAGGCCGCGCCCAAGGAGAAGAAGCTCATTTATGACAAGCTCGTCATAAACCTCGACTCCTATGAGCTGCTTGTCGACGGCGTTAAGGTGGACACTCCGCCCAAAGAAATGGAGCTGCTCTACCATCTTGCCGCCTCGCCCAACATCGTTTTCACGAGAAATCAGCTTCTCGACGAGGTGTGGGGCTTTGACTATTTCGGCGACTCCCGTACCGTCGACGTACACATAAAGCGCCTGAGAGAAAAGCTTGAGGGCAAATCCCCCCAGTGGTCGCTGCAGACCGTCTGGGGCGTCGGGTATAAGTTTGAAGTTGCCAAGTAAATGAAAAGCATATATTTAAGGAATTTCCTTGCAACGGCGCTGCTGGTGTTCTTCTGCTTTTTCATTATCGGCGCCTCCTTCTTCTTTCTCGGGCGCAGCTACCTCATAAGCAACACCCGGGACAGGATGAGCGCCTGCGCAGACGAGGTCGTGCGCACGGCCTCCGCGCTTGCCAAGGAGGAATCGCTTGCGAGCTGGAACCTTCGCATGACCATCAGCCCCATAGCCAACGCAACCTCCAGCCACATATTCATCTGCGATCAGGACGGTCTTGTGCTGTCCTGTTCCGATCTTACCCTGCACTGCGCCAAGCATCAGGGCAAGCTGCTGGATTCGGCCGTGGTCTCGACCCTGCAGAGCACCGGAAATTTTGACAGCCTGACCGATCTCGGCGGCTTCTACCCTGAGCAGCAGTACGTCGTTGCAAAGCCCATCAATTCCGACGGAGAGCTGCTCGGCTATGTGTTCGTATCCTCGAACGACGTAGCCATCATGAGCGGCTGGCAGACCTTTATGGGCGTTGTGTTCGCGGTCGGCGTCGCGGTAATGCTCGTTGCGATACTCATGAGCCTCATATATTCAAAGAAGATGGCCGAGCCTCTGGATGAGCTGACTCTGGCGGCACGGAAATTCGCCATGGGCGATTTTTCCGTCCGTGTGAACACTAAGGAAGACCGCGACGACGAGATAGGCACACTTCTGGAATCGTTCAATCTCATGGCCGATTCCCTCGAGCAGAGCGAGAACAAGCGTCAGGAGTTCGTCGCAAACATATCCCACGAGCTTCGCACGCCCATGACCACCATAGCCGGCTTCGCGGACGGCATACTCGACGGCACCATACCGCGTGAGCAGGAGGAAAAATACCTGCGCAAGATCGCCGACGAGACCCGCAGGCTTTCGCGCCTTGTGCGCAATATGCTCAATCTGAGCCAGGCCGAGAGCGACGCCGTGGATAAGTCAAAGCGCACCAAATTTGACCTCTCAGAGCTTCTGCTCCAGAGCATGCTCAGCTTTGAGGGACGGGCAAAGGAGAAAAACCTTGACGTCGACCCCCAGCTTCCGGAGGACCCGATAATCGTTTTCGCCGAGCGGGATTCCATCACGCAGGTCATCTACAACCTGACGGACAACGCCGTGAAGTTTGCCTCCCCCGGGAGCACCATAACCATCAGGCTCTATAAAAAGGGCGGCAAGGCCTATGTCTCCGTAAAAAACATCGGCGAGACCATCCCCAGGGACGATCTGCCCTACATTTTCGACCGCTTCCACAAGTCCGACCGCTCCCGCAGCATGGATAAGGACGGCGTGGGTCTTGGGCTGTATCTTGTGAAGAAGATACTCAACAGCCACGACGAGGATGTGGCCGTGACCAGCCGCGACGGCGTAACGGTATTCGTATTCACGCTGCCGCTGGCAATGCCCGCAAAATAATATGAGCTGCCATGTGCGGCAGATTGGAGATAAATATGAGCTGGTACAGCAGCAACAGCAACTGGTATAAGACCTCGAATTCGGCTCCCCGCAGCGCGTACGGTGCTCCCCGGCAGCAGCCGCAGAGTCCTCCGCCGGGCAGCCGCAGGGTCAGGATCATCGCAGTTATCGCCTGCCTGTGCCTTATTATCGCCGGTGTCTGGATCATTGCGTCCGGAGGCGGCAGCTCGGCAAAGCGCAACACGGACGGTATGCCTGTCCGTTGGCAGGACTATATGGACAGTCTTTACGGCTCGGATACTTTCGTGCAGACCGAGATCGACATTCCCGTCACCGATGAGCGCGGCAGCTTTACGCTGCAAATGAGCTCCTCCGGCGGCGCGGCGCTGGACTTCAGCGAGATCTATGACAAGTGCGTACCCTCCGTCGTCGGCATAAAGAGCTTCGTCGGCGACAGCCCCGATTATTACGGCTGGGGCAGCGGCGTTATCATCTCCCCCGACGGCTACATCCTCACAAATACCCACGTCATCGATGACGGGGACTCGGCCAAGGTCGTTCTCTACGACGGCAGCGAGCACGAGGCGAAGCTTGTCGGCTACGACAGTCAGAGCGATATCGCGGTCATAAAGATCGAAGCCGAGGGCCTCACGGCTGCGGAGTTTGCCTCAAGCTCAGGCCTGCGTGTGGGCGACAGCGTTGCGGCCATCGGAAATCCCCTCAGTCCCGATCTTCGCCTGACCATGACCCGCGGCATCATATCCGCCTTGAACCGTGAGATAAGCTATAACGGCACGGTCATGAGCCTTATCCAGACCGACGCCTCCATCAACGAAGGCAACTCCGGCGGCCCGCTTTTCAACGACCGCGGCCAGGTCATCGGCATCACAAACATGAAGATGATATCCACCTTCGGCAGCGGCATCGAGGGTCTCGGCTTCGCCATCCCCTCCGACACCGTTCAGGTGATAGTCGGCGCTCTAATCAAGGACGGCGCGGTCTACGGACGCAGCACCATCGGCGTCACGATAGGCCCCATAAGCGAGAAGATCGCCGATTATTACGACATCCCCCAGGGCCTTTATGTATCCCATGTGCTCGAGGGCTCCGACGCTGAGGCTCAGGGCATCGAGAAGGGCGATATAATAATCAAGGTCAACGGCGCCGACGCCCGCCAGAACTCCGATGTTTCGGCCGCCAAAGCCGAGCTTGAGATCGGCGACACGATAGACTTCACCGTCTGGCGCGACGGAAAGACCTTTGACGTTTCCGTAAAGCTCATGGACGGCGCTGACATCAGCGGCGATTAATGCCGAATCAACACTGTCCCCGAGGCGTGAAAACGTTCATGCCTCGGGGGATTTTTAACGACCTGCGGCGAAAAACTGTTTACAACTTGACGAATATGTATTAAAATGTATAGAAAACATAAGGTTTTTCCGGATGCAGACCTGAAATTTTAGGAGGCCTCAATATGCTTCAGGACAATTTTATAAGTGTATACGATAAATTCAAGCTGGAATTTTTCCGCCGGATATTTGAGCTTGTTCGTGAGCGTGAGGGCTCCCTCAGCGCCATGGAGGCCTTTTCCATAGAGATCATCCACGCCCTTGATGAGCCCACCGTGGGCCAGTTCGCGGAATTTTTAAACATTTCGCAGTCAAACGCCACCTACAAGGTCAATAACCTCATAAAAAAGGGCTACCTCAAAAAGCAGAACTCATCCACCGACCGCAGGGAGTATCATCTCGTGCTGTCGGAAAAATACTACGGCTACACGGATATCATGCGCGGCTATGTGAAGACAGTCATGGACAGGATCGAGGATAGCTTCACGCCCGAGGAGACCGAGCTTTTTTCAAAAATGCTCGGCCGCATTTCGGATGAGCTGATGCCCGAGGCAGGCGTATTCAAAACCTGACACTTCGGTTTTAATTAACAGGCGCGGCGCTGCCGCGCCTGTTTCTCTTTTTATCGCTGTGTCATTGACAATATTATACTGATGGTATAGAATATAGTTGTTAATTGAGTGACAAATTTAACTTATATAAGGATGTGATTTGCTCCATGAAACTTAGCCCCGAGCAGCAGGCCATGCTGGACGGCGAAAAAGGCGAGACTATGGCAAAGGTCGTCAAGACCCTTGTCATGTACGGCGAAACCTTCGGCGCAGAGCGTATGGTGCCCATTACCTCGAAATACGGCCATACGGTCATCAGCTTCGGCCTCAAGGTCATGAAGCCTGTGTATGATCTTTACCAGGAGATCATCGACGCGGGTCTGGCCTCCGACCAGAAATTCACCGCAGACCCCAAACCTCTGGACAAAAATGTCCCCAGCAGTCTCATCGAAGACCTCGTCTTCAAAAAATTCATGTACACCTATCAGGATGACTATGAGCAGCAGCTTCGCGAGCTTGGCATCACGAGCGACGACGACTACACCTGCACCTGCTATCTTGACCAGGTGGGCAACAAGCCCAAAAAGGGGGATATCCTCTCATGGGCGGAATCGAGCGCCGTTGTTTACGCAAACTCCGTCCTCGGCGCACGCTGCAACCGCAACTCCGGCATGATCGAGCTCATGGGCTCGCTGGCAGGCTTCGTTCCCGAGTTCGGCCTGCTGCTGGACGAAAACCGCAAGGCGACCTGGATCGTCGAAGTCAGGTGCTCGAAGAAGCCCGACGCCCAGCTTTTGGGCTCGGCCATCGGCATGAAGGTCATGGAGGAGGTCCCCTACGTCAAGGGTCTGGACAAGTGGCTCGGCTCCGAGCTGAATGACGAGGCCTGCACCTATCTGAAGGACTTCGGCGCCGCGACCGCCTCCAACGGCGCTGTCGGCCTTTACCACATCGAAAACCTCACCCCCGAGGCAGTCGAGCAGGGCGAGAGCATAATTGCGGAGAACGCTCAGGTCTACGTCATCGACGACGCCGAGCTCGAGCGCGTCAAGGCCGGCTACCCCGTCATCTGGAAAAAGCCCGACGCGGCTCCCCAGCTTTGCTTCGTCGGCTGCCCCCACATGACACTGCAGCAGCTTATCGACTGGACCGTGCGCGTGGGTGACGCTCTGCGCAGCAACGGGCTCAAGAAGGTCACGGTGCCCACCGTGTTCACCGCCTCCACCCCGGTCATCAAGGAGTTTGAGAAAACGCCTTACGCCAAGCAGCTCAAGCGTCAGGGCATCATACTCAGCTACATCTGCCCGCTGATGTACATGAACAACCCCCTTTGCAAGAGCAAGGCGGTCATCACCTCCTCCAACAAGCTGCGCACCTACACCAGCGCCCGTTACTACACCGAGGCTGAGATCCTCAGCACCATCACCACGAAGAAGGAGGGCAAGAAATGAAAACGTTCAAAGGCCGTGTCGTAGTTCCCGGCACCTGCACCGCGGAAGCCCTCGTTTCCACCGGCGGCTTCAACACCCTCGCCTCCTATCAGATGGGTATGATGTTCGGGGACAAGCAGATGAAGTGCGGCGACCAGAACAACGCCGATATCTACAAAAAGCCCATGATAGGCAAGGCTCTGTGCCTGCCCATGACCATAGGCTCCACCACCGGCGGCATGGTTCTGTTCACCGTCTGCGCCCTCGGCAAGCAGCCGGCGTGCATGCTGTTTTCAAAGCCCATCGACCCGCTGGCGGCCAGCGGCGCCATACTCGGCGACGTATGGACGAACGCCGAAATGCCCGTTGTCGACTCCCTCGGCGACGAGTTCCTTGAATACGTCAAGACCGGCGCCACGGTAAGCGTCAAGGCCGACGGCGTAGTCGAGGTCGGCTGAGCTTATAAAAGGAAAAATCCCGCATCGAAAGATGTGAAGTGACCCCAAAAAGTTAGACAATAATTAAGAGCAAAAATTGTTCAAGCAGC
>CAMJGL010000030.1:0-19391 GCA_946405205.1 uncultured Clostridia bacterium | reverse complement strand
CAGCATGCCCTTATAGGGCTGGTGCATGCCACCCGTTTTACGGGTGGTCATGACTCTTTATCCGGCCAGGGTATCGGGGTCTGTCCTTTATCGACGATGAGATATGCTTTGTCGGCTATCTCTGCCATTGGCGCGTCGGAAAGGGAGTCGGAATAAAACTCCTCGGTCTTACCGTCGGGAAAGGCCTCGTAAAACCGGCGTACCTTTTCCTCGCCGTAGCAGTTGACGCCCATGATCTTTCCCGTTTTCTTATCCATGGGTGTTGCCATGAGAGCTATGCCCAGCCTGTCGCACATGGGCTTTACGACAAATTCCGGAGACGCGGAGATAACAAGATCATCGTCCCGCCGCTGTTTGAGATACCACGGCGCTATCCACGATTCGTGCTCGTCCCAGTATTCCTCAAGCACAGCGTCAAGGTCGGGCTCTTTCCTCACAAAGCGGAAAATGTTCTCCTTTAGCCGTTCCTTTGACACAAGCCTGAGCAGATACAGCAGCGCAAAGAGTGCCGTCCGCGGAGCCCAGCACAGAAAGAGGAAGGGGTGACGCCTCATGTACCACTTTACAAAGGTCACGGAGGAGTCGGGATAAAATATGGTCTTGTCAAAATCGTAAGTGTTCATAAAAATGCCCGCCGGTCACTTGGTGATAAGGGCTCTCGAAGCGTTGAGGATGGCGAGAATGAGCACGCCCACGTCGCCGAACACGGCAACGCCCATACCGACTATGCCCAGAGCGCCCAGAAGCATTATAACAAATTTCACAGCCAAAGAAAACCATATATTTTGCTTCGCTATCCTGACGGTGCGCTTGCATATCCTGAGCGCCAGAGGCAGCTTGCGGATATCGTCGTCCATGAGAACGACGTCGGCAGCCTCGATGGCGGCGTCCGAGCCGAGAACGCCCATGGCGACGCCCACGTCGGAGCGGGCGAGCACGGGCGCGTCGTTCACGCCGTCGCCGACGAACACCAGCGTGCCGGTGTGCTTTCCGCGCAGCAGCTCCTCGACGGCGGTGACCTTGTCGCCGGGCAGGAGCTCGGTCATGACGTCGTTCACGCCGAGAGCCTTGCCTACGGCGCGGCCGGTGGCGTCGGTGTCGCCGGTGAGCATGACGGTCTTCTCAACGCCCAGCTCATAAAGCTCCCTGACGGCATCCTTTGCACCCTCCTTAACACGGTCATCAATGACGATATATCCGCCGTAAATGCCGTCTGCCGCCACATGGACAACGGAGCTGTGACGATCGGTCCGGAGGGGGCTGATGCCGTTTGATATCATGAGAGCCGCGTTTCCGACAAGCACTCTGCGGCCGCAGACGTTTGCTTCAACGCCGCGCCCCGGGATCTCGCGCACATTGCTTATCAGCTTGCTGTCGGGCATCTGCTGGCATGCGCGACGCAGGGAATAGGCGATGGGGTGGTTTGAGTAGCTCTCGGCTGCCGCGGCAAGAGTTATGAGGTCTGCGCTGCTTATGCCGATGGGCTCAACGCCGGTGACGGAGAAGCTGCCCTCGGTTACGGTGCCGGTCTTGTCCATCACAACGGTGGAGGCCTGGGCGAGAGCCTCAAGATAGTTCGAGCCCTTTATGAGTATGCCGTGGCGCGATGCACCGCCCAGTCCGCCGAAGAAGGTCAGCGGCACGGACACAACGAGCGCGCAGGGGCAGGATACGACAAGGAAGGTGAGCGCTCTGCGTATCCATTCCATCCACTCGCCGGTGATAATGGAGGGTACAATGGCGAGAACGACTGCAAGGCCGACCACCACGGGGGTGTATATCCTTGCAAAGCGGGTGATGAGCGCCTCCTGTCTGGACTTGCGCGAGGAGGAATGCTCCACGAGCTCAAGCACCTTGGAGACCGTGGACTCCTTAAAGGAGCTCGTTACTCTCACTCTTAAAACTCCGGTGAGGTTGACGCAGCCGGATATGACGTATTGTCCGACGCTGACCTCGCGTGGCATGGACTCGCCGGTGAGGGCGGAGGTGTCGACTGTGCTGCTGCCGTCCATAACTATACCGTCAAGCGGTATGCGCTCGCCGGGGCTCACGGTGATGACAGTGCCGATGCGGACCTTCGCTGGGTCAACGTGCTTGAGCTCGCCGCCCTGCTCTATGCAGGCGTAGTCGGGGCGAATGTCCATAAGCTCGGCTATTGAGCTGCGGCTCTTTCCGACGGCATAGTGCTCGAAGCATTCACCGATGCGGTAGAAAAGCATGACTGCAACGGCCTCGGGGTATTCGCCCACGCAGATAGCGCCGATGGAGGCGATGGCCATGAGGAAGTCCTCCTCGAGCAGTCTGCCGCGAAGAAGCTTTTCCGCGGCCTCCTTGAGAGTTCCGAAGCCCGCGATCAGGTACGGTACAAGGAAAAGCAGCAAAACGAGCCAGCTTTTCATGCCAGAGACCTTTTCCGTGATGATCCACACTGCGGCAAGCAGCACGACGGATACGGCGATAAGAAAAATGTCCCGCTTCATGCCGCCGTGGTCGTGCCTGCAGCAATGCTCTTCGTGATGGTGTCCGTGGTCATGGTCGTGCATATTTATTCCTCCAAATGCTCAAGGCCGATATTAATTATCGAGAAAATGTGCTCGTCGTCGAGCGAGTAAAAGACGGTTTTGCCCTCGCGTCGGTATTTGACCAGCCTGCTCGAACGCAGTATCTGGAGCTGATGTGATATTGCCGACTGGGAAGCCCCCAGAAGCTTGGAAAGGTCGCATACGCACATCTCCGAACGCGAGAGCGCATAGAGTATGCGTATCCTTGTGGAGTCGCCGAACACGCGGAAAAACTCCGAAAGCTCGCACAGCACCGCCTCATCCGGCATGCTGCAGTCCACGTCCTCGACAAGCTTTTCGTGCACGCTGTTTTCAGTGCAGATCAAGTCGTACATAGGTTTCCTCCGATATATGAAAGAATGTTCATATGTGCATGATACACCCTTAATGTGCATATGTCAAATCCGCATCCACATAATTTGTTAAGAAATATTTATTCCTTGACATAATAAACATATAATGATATGCTTTATAATAATTGCGGAGGTGCGCCATGAGAGGTTCAACTTTAAAAACGATACTTTCCGAGCAAGGCATGAGCATAAGCGAGCTTGCGCGCAGGCTGAATGTGTCGCCCCAGACGCTTTACAGCATGGTAAAGCGTGATAATCAGAAGGTGGACTTCGATATGATGGTGCATATATGCGCGGAGCTGGGCGTACCGGTGGAGCGCATGTGCGAGGATATGCCGCTGCCGAACATGCCCGATCTGCGGGAATGGCAGCTCGTTGGCAAGTACAGGCGGCTCACCGAACACGGAAGAAAGCTTGTGGATATCGTGATAGACCACGAGCTCGAGCGCTCAGGCGATGCCGAAGCCGCGCCGAGCGAGGGCACAAAGATAATCCCCCTGTACATGACCCCGGCGGCGGCGGGCTACGCCTCACCCGCACTCGGCGACGATTACGAGGACTATACCGTCAGCCAGAGCAGCGCGGCAGATTTTGCCGTGCGCATTGACGGCGACAGTATGGAGCCGTATATACATGACGGAAGCATCGCCTTGTGCAAGCGCGGGGCTATCATCCATGACGGCGACGTGGGTCTGTTCTTCGTGGACGGGGATATGAAGTGCAAGCAGTATTGCCAGGACTATGCCGGCAATGTGTACCTGTTCTCCGCCAACCGCAGAAGGAGCGACGCGGATGTGGAGATCAAAGCCTCCTCGGGGATAACACTTATGTGCTTCGGCAAGGTGCTGCTTGATAAGAGCATACCGCTGCCGGAAAAGAGGTGAGCAGATGTCGGCCCAAAAATGCAAGCCGGAGGACTTCAATGACAAAGAAACGCTCGACCTTAGGGCAGATAAAAAGCTGCGGCTTAGTATAAACGGAGCGGCTCTGGCCGCCGCCGCTGTGCTTACGCTGCTCGGCTGCCTGTATGTGCCGGTCACGCGCTTTTTCGACGCGGCGGGAGCGTGGAGGCTGCTGCTCCGCTTTGCGCTGCTGTTAGTCTGCATGGGGGTATATTTCTTCCTGAATGAGTATATCCGCCGGTTTATGATAGAAAAGGTGACCGGCAAGGTTGCGCAGGCAGTACGCAAAAAGCCCTGCGTGTTTACCGCGCCGGCCCGATGCCTGACAGTCAAAGAGTACCTTAAAGTCAGCTTCGCGCCTGTTTTGGTGCCGGGAGCGCTCCTCCTGTTGCTGACGCTGATACTTCCCGCAAAATTTTTCTGGCAGGTTTACATAATACAAATAATCAACCTCGCCGGCGCCGCCGGCGAGGTGTATATCGCGTATAAGCTTATAAAAATGAAAAAGGATGCGCGGATAGAGGATGATGTGACCTCCATAACTATATGGAGCCGAAATCAATGATACCGGAGGATAAGGATGCAGCTTAGTGAACAGATATTGAATATGAAGGACGATTGCGTCAGAATAAGGCGCGATCTGCACCGCATACCCGAGATCGGCTTTGAGCTGCACAAAACTCACGAGTATGTTGAAACGCTGCTGAGCCGCTGCTGTCCGGATGAGCTCAAAACGCTGGCCGAGACGGGGCTCAAGGCTGTTTTCTATGCGAAAAATGCCTCAAAGACCATCGCGTTTCGCGCAGATATGGACGGAATGCGCAACCATGAGGAGAACAAACTGCGCTTCCGCTCCCGCAGCAGAGGCGTTATGCACGGCTGCGGACACGACGGCCACATGACCATATTGCTGCTGCTGGCAAAATGGATATCAGAAAACAGGGATAAGCTCAGGTGCAATGTGGTGCTGCTTTTCCAGCCCGGCGAGGAAGGCTGGGCCGGAGCAAGGCGAATGATAAACGAAGGTGCGCTCACAGAGCCTAAGGTCGACCGTATTTACGGCCTGCATCTCTGGCCGACGGTGCCCAAGGGCAAGATAGGCATACGCTGGGATCACCTTATGGCGCAGACCAGCGATTTTGAGATAAAGGTGCGCGGCAAGAGCGCCCATGCGTCCACGCCGCAGATGGGCGTTGACGCGATAGTCGTCGCGGCTGAGCTCATAACCATGATACAGTCGATAATAACGCGTGACGTCGACCCTCATCAGGACGCACTGCTGACCCTCGGAAAGATCAGCGGCGGCACGGCGCACAATGTCATAGCCGAAGAGGTGGTCATGAGCGGAACGCTGCGCGTGTTCAGCAATGAGCTTTTTGATAAGCTTATGCAGCAGATAAAGGCTCTTCTCAAGGGGCTCGAGCTTGCAACGGGCGCGAGCATATCCATGCAGACCATTGTGCATTACCCCTTTGTTGCAAACCCGAGGCCGTTGGTCGAGAAGTTTTATACGGTGCTCGATTCCATGGAAGACGTAATGCTGGTCGAGCCGGTAATGGCGGCCGAGGATTTCGCGGAGTATCAGCAGGAGGTGGAGGGACTGTTCATGTTCCTCGGCATCAACGGAGGCAGAGGCGGCGAGCCTCTTCACAGCAGCCGATTCGATTTCGACGAGGATGTGCTGCTCACAGGAACGGAAATCTTTAAAAGAATATTGGAGTGTGAAGACTATGCATGAGGAAGTATCTTTGGCAAAGAAAAGGCCGACTCCGGTCGACGGTACTCTCCGCAAGTTTGCGCTTAGGGTGCCGGAGTGTATCTACAAGGCCAGCGGCATACTGGTGTTCGGGAAGCGTATCAAATCGCTTGTGTTTTCGACGGATCTGTGCATCATAAGGAACGTCAATGCGGATGCGATCATCGCGGTGTATCCTTTTACGCCGCAGCCCGTTATAACGCAGGCGCTGATGCTGGCAGCCGATATCCCGGTATTCACAGGAGTCGGCGGCGGGCTTACGCAGGGGCAGAGAGCCGTAAACCTTGCTATGTTCGCGGAGATGCAGGGCGCGACGGGCGTTGTGCTGAACGCGCCTACGTCCAATGAAGTGCTCGAGCATGTGCATAACATCGTGGATATCCCCGTCGTCGTGACGGTCGCGCGCAGCGATACCGATATCGAGGCGCGGCTCGCTGCGGGAGCGGACATATTCAATGTTTCCGCGGCGGCCGAGACCCCCGATATAGTGCGCAAGATAAGGCAGAGCCACCCCGATGTGCCGATCATAGCCACAGGAGGCCCGACTGATGAGAGCATCATCAAAACGATCGAGGCGGGAGCCAATGCCATCACATGGACTCCGCCATCCAACGGCGAGATATTCAAGGATATCATGGCAGCCTACCGCGAAAACAAGCCGCACCCCTGAAAAAACAAAAACGCAGAGGTTTTACCTCTGCGTTTTTCAGCGTGTCAAAACAGTCCTTCCGGACTTTTTTGCACGCTTCAAAAACGCCAAGTTTTTAGTGAAATTACATTTCACTAAAAACCTCGCTATGCTCGTCAAAAAGTCTGATAAATCAGACATTTTTGATGGCTATTTATCCAATTCGAGGCGGGCTGCCGCCCCCTCGAGCTCCCCTGTCCGTCGATTTACTCTATGCATTAATTTTCAGTTCTTTGACAGTCTAAAAAACGCAGAGGTTTTACCTCTGCGTTTTTTATTAAAATTTTATGATCAGGCGGAGGGGGAATAGGTGAAGCTCATTCCGGGGTAACGGGTCTCAGGATCAATCCTCGAGCCGTTGACCCATATCTCAAAGTGCAGATGAGCGCCTGTGGACATTCCGGTCGAGCCGACATAGCCGATGACCTGACCGCGGGAGACCGTCTGTCCGACGGAGACTGCGCGGGAACTCATGTGAGCGTAAAGTGTCTGCATACCGTTGCCGTGGTCTATCATGACGTAGTTGCCCCAGCCGCCGTTCCAGCCGTCTGAGGAACGAACTACGGTGCCGGAGTCGGCCGCCCAGATGGCGGTGCCGTAGCTTGCGGCGATATCGGTACCTCCGTGGTTTTTATATTCGCCGGTCACGGGGTGGATGCGGGGACCCTGACGGCTGGTTATGTAGGTGCAGTAGCTGGGCCACACAAGACTGCCGGTGCCGGTGGCACTGCCGCCGCTGCTGCCGCCGTTGCCGGGCTTCTGCTGCGAGTTAAGTTCGTTGACCTTCTTGTTTATCTCGTCCTGGAGGGCTTTCTCCTGAGCGGAAAGCTGAGAGAGGAACGCGGAGTTGGAGCTGATATCGCTCTGCAGCGAGGAGATGACCGCGGCAGCCTCCGCGATATCCTTTTCCTGCTGAGCCTTCAGAGCTTCGAGCTCCTTCTTGCTGCTTTCCATCTCGGCCTTGGCCTCTTCATATTCGGCCTTGACCGCTTTGAGGTCGGCAACAGCCTGACGGTAGGAGTCCTCAAGCTCCTTGTCGCTGCGCATTATATCGCCGATATCATCGATAAGGCTGAGGAATTCGCCGATGCTGTTTGCTCCGAAGAGAACCTCGATATAACTGTATCTGCCGCTCTCCTCCATGGCGCGCACACGGACCTTGTATTTCTCAAGCTGCTCGTCGGCGACCTTCTGAGCCTCCTCGACCTCCTCGGTCTTCTGGGCTATCAGCTCGGTATGCAGATCGATCTGCTCGTTGAGATTGAGTATCTGCTTTACCGTGATGGCGTTCTTCTCATCGAGGGCATTTTTGAGCTCGATCTGAGCGTTCTGCTGTCCCTGCAGAGAATTGATCGTCGCCTGAATGTCGTTCTTCTGGTCCTTGAGGGCGTTTTTCTGCGACTGCAGAGAATCGATCTCGGACTGCGTAACGGCAAAAGCCGTGGAGGGCATAACAGAAAGCATTGCGCTCATCGTTATTACGACGGCCAGGGCAAATGCCAGTATCGTTCTGATTTTTTTCTTTAGCATAGTGATCTCCGTTTCGTAGGGTTAGGAAGCTTACTATAATATTATATACCATATGTCAAGTCTGAATATAATCAAACTGTGAACCCTTATGCAAGCAACATTATACACCGCGTCGGCGGAAATTTTGTTAATAAAGTGTGAGGAAAGTGTTAAACAAAGACGAAGCCCCGGAAGCAGAAGCTCCCGGGGCATAAATACTATTTTGTTATCAGAACAGACCGGTTGCCGTGAAAATAGCAGCGAAAACGGTGGAGACAACGGTCATGAGCTTGATGAGGATGTTGATGGAAGGACCGGAGGTATCCTTGAAGGGGTCGCCGACGGTATCGCCGACGACGGCAGCCTTGTGAGCCTCGGAGCCCTTACCGCCGTGGTTGCCTTCCTCGATGTACTTCTTCGCGTTATCCCATGCGCCGCCGGCGTTGGACATGAACATTGCCAGCATAACGCCGGAGACAAGAGCGCCCGCGAGCAGACCAGCAAGAGCGGTGGAGCCGAGAACGATGCCGACCAGCAGAGGAACGACAACGGCCATGATGCCGGGGACGAGCATTTCCTTCAGAGCGGAGGTGGTGGAGATGGCGACGCAGGTCTTGTAATCGGGCTTTGCGGTGCCTTCCATGACGCCGGGAATCTCACGGAACTGACGGCGGACCTCTTCGATCATGCTGTAAGCGGCCTTGGAAACGGAGTCCATGGTCATGGCGGAGAAGACGAAGGGAAGCATGCCGCCGATGAGCAGGCCGATGACAACGTTGGGGTTAGTCAGAGCGACGGACTCGGCGGTCAGGCCGGTGGCCTGGGTGAAGGATACGAACAGAGCCAGAGCGGTCAGAGCAGCGGAGCCGATAGCAAAGCCCTTGCCCATTGCCGCGGTGGTGTTGCCGACAGCGTCGAGCTTATCGGTGATCTCGCGGACGGAGTGATCCAGGCCGCTCATTTCGGCGATGCCGCCGGCGTTGTCGGCGATGGGGCCGTATGCGTCAACGGCGACGGTGATGCCGGTGGTGGAGAGCATGCCGACGGCTGCAAGAGCGATGCCGTAGATGCCGGCGAATCTGTATGCGAGGAAGATACCGACGCAGATGAGGACGACGGGGATCCAGGTGGACATCATGCCGACTGCGGTGCCGGAGATGATGGTGGTCGCCGAGCCTGTCTCAGACTGCTGGGCGATCTTCTTAACGAACTTGTAGTCGCCGGAGGTGTAGACCTCGGTGACGATGCCGATGACGAGACCGACGACAAGGCCGGAGACGATGGCGATCGCTGCGCCGAAGCCGCCGAGCATCACCTTGCTGAGGATGACGGAGGCGATAACAACGAGAAGAGCGGAAACATAGGAGCCCATCTTGAGCGCCTTATGGGGATTTGCGCCTTCCGAGCCGCGCACAAAGAAGGTGGCGATAACGGAGGCGAGAATGCCGCAGGCGGCGATGATGAGGGGGAAGATAACGCCGTTGCTGCCGGAGACAGCGACTGCGCCGAGGGTCATTGCGGAGATGATGGCGCCGACATAGCTCTCAAAGAGGTCTGCGCCCATACCGGCAACGTCGCCGACGTTGTCGCCGACGTTATCGGCGATAACAGCGGGGTTGCGGGGGTCGTCCTCGGGGATGCCGGCCTCGACCTTACCGACGAGGTCAGCGCCGACGTCGGCAGCCTTGGTGTAGATACCGCCGCCGACACGCGCAAACAGCGCGATGGAGGAAGCACCGAGGGAGAAGCCGAACAGAACGTCGAGCTTACCGATGATCATATACAGGACAGATGCGCCCAGAAGGCCGAGGCCCACGACGCACATACCCATGACCGAGCCGCCGGAGAAGGCAATGGACAGTGCCTTGTTCATACCGCTCGTGCGGGCCGCATTCGCGGTGCGGACGTTTGCCTTGGTGGCGACATTCATGCCGACATAGCCGGCGAGAATGGAGAATATGGCGCCGCAGAGGAAGCATACCGCGGTGATCCAGCTGTTCTCACCGAGGAACAGGCCGATAGCCAGGAACAGTACGACGACAAAGATAGCAAGGATCTTGTACTCCGCAAAAAGGAAAGCCTTTGCGCCTTCGTTGATGGAGGCGGAGATCTCCTTCATGCGGTCCGTACCTGCGTCCTGCTTTGAAACGAAAGCTATCTTGTAGACAGCAAACAGCAGTGCGACGACCGCAAGTGCAGGCGCCAGGAATATGAGAGATTCCATAAAAATTCACTCCTAATAATATTTATTACATGCCATAGAGTCTGTTTATGTATTTTATACTATCGGGAATGAAAAATCAATTAAAAAATCAGAGTCTTTCGGTCAAATTAAACAAATTTATCAAAATTTACGAAAGATAAGAGAATTATGGCCTCAAGGTGTGCAAAACAGACAAAAATGCACTTGCAGCAATAAAAACATTGATATTTGATTGACGGAGTTAGCTGTTTTTTAGACAAAGAATCAGAAAAAGGAAACAAAAATGATTTTTCTGCGGCCGATGAGATTAAGAGCTGACCAAAGCGTACAAAGATGTTAACAAACTGAAAATTACTCTGATTTTTCAATTTGCCGTATTGGAAAATCGAAAACTCGTGATAAAATGTATAAATATATGTATATTTGAACATGGCGAAGGAGAAAAGAAATGCTGCTTAGGATTTTTGCTTATATCGGCGCAGCCGGCGCAGTTTTGAATACGCTTATTGCTGATCACGGCTACGGAGGAGCTAAGCTCGCTGGCTTCATGCTGCTGCGTTTTGCCGAATATTTTGTCGCCGCGCATCTTGCATACGCGGTTTTGATGCTTGCCGGCACGGAGGCTTTTGTGAGACTGGATAAGCCGCAGGAGAAACCGTCTAAATTCTGGCAATGGCATCTGCGTGAGGTTGCCAACGCACTCTGCTTCTACGGCCGTATGGATGTCAAGGTCAGCGGCAGAGAGAAACTGCCCAAGGACAGCCGCTATCTCATGGTCTGCAATCACAGGTCGTATTTTGACCCCATAACCACAGCAAAAGCTCTTTGGGACGAGGAACTCGTGTATGTGTCCAAGAAGGGCAATTACAAGATCCCCATTGCCGGCAAGGTCATGCACAAGTGCGGCTGCCTGTCCCTTGACAGAGAGAACAACAGGGAAGCGCTCAAAACCGTGAAGCAGGCAACGGAGTATATTAATAAGGACTATGCCTCCGTTGTTATATACCCGGAGGGGACAAGGACCAAGGGCGAAAAGCTCAAGCCCTTCCACGCCGGCTCCTTCAAGATCGCCCAGAAGGCGGGTGTGCCGGTCGTCTGCACAGCGGTGAGAAATACGGAAAACGTGCAGCATAATTTCCCCTTCAGGAAGACGAATGTTTATATTGACATACTCGAAGTGATAGATGCCGATTTTGTCAAAAACCACAGTACAAGAGAGACTGCGGAGCTGGCTCAGGGGATAATTCAGGCAAAGCTTGATTCTGAAGCGGCAAAAGAGGAGAGCGGTCGCGGTAAATGATTAAACTTTTTCGATACTTAAAGATGAAGGAATGGCTGTTTTTCCTGATAAGCCTTGTGTTTATAGTAGTGCAGGTGTTCCTTGACCTGAAGCTTCCGGACTATATGTCCCGCATCACGACACTGGTCGAGACGGCGGGGAGCGCCATGGGCGATATATGGAGTGCCGGCGGCATGATGCTGCTGTGCTCGCTGGGCAGCCTCGCGGCTTCGATAATAGTATGCTTTCTTGCAGCGCGCATCGCGGCAAGCTATTCAAAGCGGCTCAGAGCCGAGATGTTCAACAAGGTCGAGAGCTTTTCCCTCGAGGAGATAAACGAGTTTTCCACAGCAAGCCTCATAACCCGCTCAACGAATGACGTTACCCAGGTGCAGATGCTAATCGTCATTTCCCTGCAGGTAGTCATAAAGGCCCCCACCATGGCGGTGTGGGCGGTCATGAAGATAGCCGGCAAGGCTTGGCAGTGGTCGCTCGCAACGGGAATAACCGTCGCGCTTCTCATCATCATCCTGAGCATAGCGATAGTGCTCACCTTTCCGAAATTCCGCAGGGTGCAGTGGCTGCAGGACGCGCTCAACCAGTCGGCGCGGGAAAATCTCACCGGTATCCGCGTGGTCAGAGCCTACAACGCGGAGGATTATCAGGAGAAGAAATTCAGAAAGGCCAATACCGAGCTTCTGGAAAACCAGCTGTTTGCCAACCGCACGATGACCATGCTCAGTCCCTTCATGAGCCTCAGCATGAACTGCCTGAGCATGTCCATATATTGGATAGGCGCGGTGCTCATAAATTCAATTGCCGTCGAATCGGCGGCGTCCGTCGCGGCGAGAGTCGATGTTTTCGCGGATATGATAGTGTTCATGTCCTACGCGATGCAGGTGATCATGTCCTTCCTCATGATAGTCATGGTAGCCATAGTTCTGCCCCGTGCCCTTGAAGCGGCAAAGCGCATCCTTGAGGTGCTCGAAACGGAGCCCAAGGTCGTCAGCGGAAGCCTTTCAGACGCAGGAGATGTGAGCGGCGAGGTCGAGTTCAGGAATGTCAGCTTCACCTATCCCGGCGGCAGCGGCGAGGTTCTCAGCGATATAAGCTTCAAGGCGAGCAAGGGAGAGACCGTGGCCTTTATCGGCTCAACGGGCTCCGGCAAGACCACGCTCGTCAACCTCATACCGAGGTTTTACGACGCAAGCAAGGGCGAGGTGCTCGTTGACGGCGTGAACGTCAGGGATTATGACCTTGATGCTCTGTACGGCAAGATAAGCTATGTTTCCCAGAAGGCGGTGATGTTCTCCGGTACTATCGCGGACAATATCGCCTTCGGTGCCAACGCGAGGCCCGAAAAGCTTGACAAGGCCATTGAGATATCCCATTCGGAGGACTTTGTATCCGAGCTCGAAAAGAGTAAGGACTCCTATGTGGCCCGAGGCGGCACGAACTTCTCCGGCGGCCAGAAGCAGCGTCTGTCCATAGCCCGCGCCCTCTGCAGGGATGCGGAGATACTTATATTCGACGATACCTTCTCGGCGCTCGACTTCAAGACCGACCGGCAGCTTCGGGACGCTCTGAAAACCGAGACCGAGGGAAAGACCAAGCTCATCGTCGCCCAGCGCATAGGCACCATAATGAGCGCGGACAGGATAATCGTCCTTGACGAGGGCAGGATAGCGGGCATGGGCACCCATAAGGAGCTGCTCAAGTCCTGCGAGGTCTACCGTCAGATCGCCCTGAGCCAGCTTTCCGAGGAGGAGCTTGCCATATGAAAGGAATGAGAGGTCCGGGCAGAGCTCCCGATGAAAAGCCCAGAAACGTAAAATCATCTATGGCAGAGCTTTTTAAATATCTCAAACCATGGTACAAGGCCATCGCAGCGGCGCTGATACTGTCTCTTGCGGGAACGGCGCTGAATCTCATAGCGCCGGACAAAATGGCGGATCTGACGAATACCATCAGCGACGGCCTTGCAGTCGGCATCGACATGGCCGCCATCATTAAGGCGATCATCATCGTTCTTGCGATATATGTCAGTGCGAGTCTGGTGACCTGCGCATCAAACTATGTGATGATAACCGTCATGCAGAAGCTTGCATGGAATATGCGCAGCAGCATAAGCGAAAAGATAAACCGCATGCCGCTGAAGTATTTTGACAAGGTGAGCGTGGGCGACGTGCTCAGCCGCATCACAAACGACGTCGACACAGTAAGCTCCGCGTTAAACTCAAGCATAACGACCCTTGTGCAGGCCGTGGTGCAGTTTATCGGAGTTACTATAATAATGTTTGCAACGAGCGGCCGCCTCGCCCTCACGGCGATAGCCTCGTCATTGCTCGGCTTTGTGCTGATGTTCAGCATCATTAAGCGCTCGCGCAGGTATTTCCGGCAGCAGCAGAAAAACCTCGGTGATATGAACGGACATATCGAGGAGATGTACTCCGGACACGATATCGTGCGCGTCTACGGCGCTGTCGGACAGGCCAAGGAAGAGTTCGGCAGGATAAACGAAAACCTGTACAGCAGCTCGTGGAAGTCCCAGTTCTTCGGCGGCCTCATGCAGCCGTTAATGGGCTTCATAGGCAATTTCGGCTATGTGGCAGTCTGCGTGGTGGGCGCGGCGCTCACCATGAGCGGAGACATCCGCTTCGGAACCATAGTTGCGTTTATCAGCTATGTAAAGCTCTTTACCAATCCTTTGACCCAGATATCCCAGGCCGCCAACAGCCTTATGTCGGCGGGAGCGGCCGGCGAGCGCGTGTTCGGCTTCCTCAATGAGGAGGAAATGCCCGATGACAGTATGTGCACCGCCAAGCTCGATGATATAAAGGGCGAGGTGGAATTTGACCATGTCCGCTTCGGCTATGAGGAGGATAAGCCCGTAATAAACGACTTCTCGGCAAAGATCGAGCCGGGGCAGAAGGTGGCTATCGTTGGCTACACCGGAGCCGGCAAGACCACAATGGTGAATCTTCTGATGCGCTTTTACGAGCTGTGGAGCGGCAGCATAAAAATCGACGGAGTGCCGATCTCGGAGATGAAGCGGAGCGAGATACACTCCATGTTCGGAATGGTGCTTCAGGACACATGGCTCTTTGAGGGCACCTACCGCGAGAATATCGCCTACGGCAACAAGGACGTGACCGACGAGCAGGTTAAGGCCGCGTGCAGGCTCGTGGGCATGGATCATTTCATCATGACCCTGCCGGACGGCTATGACACGGTGCTCAGCGACCGCAGCAGCCTTTCGTCGGGCCAGCGCCAGCTCCTGACGATAGCGCGGGCCATGGTGGAGAACGCGCCCATGATAATACTCGACGAGGCGACAAGCTCCGTCGATACCCGCACCGAGGCGCTCGTCCAGCGCGCCATGGATAAGCTCACCGAGGGCAGAACGTCCTTCGTGATAGCCCACCGGCTGTCCACCATACGCGACGCGGATCTCATCCTCGTAATGGATAAGGGCGACGTGGTGGAAAGCGGAACGCATAAGGAGCTTCTGGCGAAGGACGGCCTGTACAGGGAGCTGTATAACAGCCAGTTTGAAAACGTATGACGGAGAAAAGCATGAAAAAGACAGCGCTTATTACGGGCTCATCCCGGGGCATAGGCAGAGCCGTCGCGGCAAAGCTCGCAAGTGACGGCTATGCCGTGTGCGTAAACTATATCGAAAGGCGCGATAAGGCTGAGGAGCTTGTGAAAAAGCTGGAGGCAGAGGGACGCGAAGCCATGTGCTTTCAGGCCGATGTGGCGGACGCCGAGGCCGTGAACGCAATGGTGAAGGCCGTGGAGGAGCGCTTCGGGCCGGTGACGCTGCTGGTCAACAACGCGGGCATCGCAAAGCAGTGCCTGTTTCAGGACATGAGCCATGAGTATTGGAAGCGCATCTTCGACGTGAACCTCAACGGGGCCTTCAACGCCATACAGGCGGTGCTGCCGAATATGCTGCATGAGCACTCAGGCTGCATAGTAAACACCTCCTCCATCTGGGGCCTGCACGGGGCCTCCTGCGAGGTGGCGTATTCCGCCACAAAGCACGCGATAGTCGGGCTGACACGTTCGCTTGCGCAGGAGCTTGCGCCGACCGGCATCAGGGTAAACTGCGTGGCGCCCGGCGTTATCGACACCGATATGGTCAAGGTGCTCGGGAGCGATACCCTTGCAGCTCTTTCTGAGGATACCCCGCTGGGCAGGCTCGGAAAGCCGGAGGATATTGCGGCGCTCGTGTCATTTCTCGCCTCCGACGCGGCCTCGTTCATAACGGGGCAGGTCATCACATCCGACGGCGGATTTATGAAATGAAACGGGGAGCGGCTGTATGAACGATGTGCAGTTAAAGGCGCTTAAAGAAAAGATATCGGAGCTGCTTTCGCAGAAAGAGCGGCTCATCGCCGGTATCGACGGCTTCTGTGCCTCGGGAAAGACCACACTTGCAGACAGGCTCTCGCGGAGCTTTGACTGCAATGTGTTTCACATGGATGATTTTTTCCTCCGCCCCGGACAGAGGACGCCGGAGCGCCTCGCCGAAGTCGGCGGCAACGTGGACTACGAGCGATTTCACGATGAGGTCATCATTCCGCTTCTTAAAAACGAGAGCTTTTCGTACCGGCCGTACGACTGCCATACGATGAAGCTGACGGCGCCGGTCGAGGTCAGACCCAAGGCGCTGAATATCATCGAGGGGACCTACAGCCTGCATCCGTATAACGCGGCGGCCATCGATTTTTCCGTTTTTATCGGCATTGATGAAGCCCTGCAGCGCGAGCGCATCCTAAAGCGCCCCGCGCAGCTTCACGAGAGCTTTTTTGAACTCTGGATACCTATGGAGCACCGGTATTTTGAAAAGCTAAGAAGCGGGAGAGAATTTGATTTCATCATTGAATAAAATAAATGCGAGAGTATTCACTCTCGCATTAACTATTTTCTGATTTAATCGCCCTGGATGGAATTGGCTATCGAATCGTATACCGCGTCCTGATCGGGACACATGACCATTACGATCGTGCCGTCATTCAGAGTCTCCAGCCGCGCATTTTTTGCGATCTCATACTGATCGGCAAGGTAGAGCTCAAAGCTCTGGCACTGCTGGTCAATGAAGCCCTGCAGACCGTCCTTAACGGCCTCCGCCCTGCCGTCGGCAGGCTTTACGACAACGATGCCGTAGGCCTTGACGTTCATGAGCGATATGCTCATGGCATAGGCCTCCACGTCGTCGGCCTTGAATCCGAGAAGCTCATGCAGCATCTCGGCGACGACCTCGTCCTCGCTCTCCTCACTGCCGAGCATGACAGGAAACGCGCTGTTCAGATCATCGTCTCTTGCATCGGTGATCGCCTTGGCATAGAGCTTTTCAAGCTCCTCGGGGCTCAGGCCATCTGTCTTTGACGTGGATGCACAGCCGGAAAAAACGGCTATGACAAAGGCCAGAACGAGCATAAGTGTGATAGATTTTTTCATAGAAGTATCCTCATTTAAGTTTTGGCAGAGCTGCGGCCGTTAAAACGGGAAGCCCATGGGGCTGAGTCTGCTCATCGCCTGGTTGGTGGCGTCCTCACTCTGGGTGATGGCCTCGTTTACCGCAGCGACGATCATGTCCTGCAGCATCTCAACGTCATCGGGATCGACCGCGGAGGGGTCTATCTCAATGCTCTTGAGCATGCGGGTGCCGAGCATGGTGGCCTTTACTGCGCCGCCGCCGACAGTGGAGACAAACTCCCTGCTCTCGAGCTCCTGCTGCATCTTCATGAATTCTTCCTGCATCTTCTGGGCCTGCTTCATCATATTTCCGCCGGGCATACCGCCGCGAAATCCGCCTTTTGCCATTATTATTTCCTCCTGTACTGTTAATTAAACAAATCTTGTTTCTTTGAATTTTCTGAGCTCTTCAAGACTGCGTCTGGGCTCGTCCGGTTCGTCGCCGAGCTCGCTGAGCTGAACCTTGAGGCTCCTGCCGGTCACGAGGTTTGCCGCCTCCCGCAGGCGCATAAGAATATCCTGCTTGTTTATTGTGTTGTAAGAAAAACCGGGCGCTGCACGCAAATGCAAGGTGTCGTACCCTACCTCACAGACGATCTGCGACGGGTCTGTCAGTACGTGTGTGATACCTATCGGCAAATTATCCTCTGCGGTTTCAATTATTGCCGACCAAAGCGAGGCATTGTCCGTGGGGGCGTCTGCCGCCTGAGGAGCGGCGTCGGGGTTTAGCTCCGCGGGCGAAGCCTTGTCAAGCAGATCGTCCTCCGGCTGATACTCCGCGAAGGCGGAAACGTCAAGCTCGTCCTCTGGCTCCTCCGAATAAGGCTCGCGTCTCGCGGGCGGCTCCTCATCAAAGGGAATCTCCGAAAGAGTGGAGTGATACTCCTCATCCTCATCGTCATCATCAGAGATAACTGCGCGGGGCGCGTGCCTTAGATCGGCCTCAATGCGGGAGACCCTTGCGCGCAGCTCGTCCATGCCCTCGATAAGAGTGGGGTCGCAGAGAGCTATTATGCACAGCTCCGCGGTGAGCCTCGGGCTCTTGGAGTCTTTCATTTTAATAAGGTAGTCCGAGACCGTGTTTATGCGGCTGAGTATCTCCGCCTTCGTGAGCCTTTTGCAGAAGACATCGAGCATATCCTTGCTGAAGCGGCCGGAGAGCAGCCCGTCGCTGGCCTTTGGTGCGACCGACAGCATGAGGCAGTCGCGCAGCAGGGTGTTGAGCTCGCCCAACAGCGTGGCGGGGTCCTTTCCGTCACTCCACAGCTCGGTGAAAAGCCCTAGCGCCGCGTCGGTATTGCGTCTGACGGTACAGTCCAGAAGCTTTGCCGTGCGCCTGTTGCCCGTAAGCCCCATCGCCGAGTACACGGCGTCGGCGTCGATTAGCTCCGCACCCGAACACTGGTCAAGAAGCGAGAGCGCGTCGCGCATCCCGCCCTCGGCAAGTCCGGCGATGAGCTCTGCTGCCTTACGGTCGAGCCTTAGACCCTCGCATTTTGCAACGTGCTCAAGGTGTTCGGCGATAACGCCGGCGTCGAGACGCTTGAAGCTGTGCCGCTGGCAGCGCGAGAGTATCGTCGCGGGAACCTTGTTGAGCTCCGTCGTCGCGAGAATGAAAACAAGGTGCTCCGGCGGCTCCTCAAGGATCTTGAGCAGAGCGTTGAAGGCCGCTGGTGAAAGCATGTGCACCTCGTCGATGATATACACGCGCTTTTTAACGGAAACGGGGGAGAACACAGCCTCCTCCCGAAGCTGACGCACATTGTCAACGCCGTTGTTCGACGCGGCGTCGATCTCCACAACGTCCAGTACGCTGCCGTCGTCGATCCCGAGGCAGGCGGGGCACTTGCAGCAGGGATTGCCGTTTACGGGAGCCTGACAGTTGAGCGCCTTGGCAAGTATTTTCGCGCAGGTGGTCTTACCCGTTCCGCGTGTGCCGATGAACAGGTACGCGTGGGACAGGCGGCCTGTGATTATCTGATTTTTCAGGGTCTCGGTTATATGCTGCTGGCCGACGACCTCGTCGAAGGTCTTTGGCCTCCATTTGCGGTACAATGCCTGATACATAGCAGATCGTCCTTTTTGCGATAAAAAGCGGCTCTTGACAAGACTGCACACCCAGCTCTGAATAATGCCATATGCCCGTTACGCCGGCAGCCGGCTCGGAATCGGCACCCTCGCGGCACACGAAAAGCACCGCTTAATGCTGCTCGGTTCCCCGCCTGACATGGTTCACGGGTTTCCGTTGCGCGAGACCGACTCGTCAACGCTGCTTACCGGGGTCAGACGACACATGACAAATCCTCGGTTGGGAATTCATCCCTGCTGTAGCGGATTGCAGGTAACAGGGCACCGCTGGCTCCCCAACTAGTGCAGCCTTGTCAAAAGCCGCGAAATTATTATAACTCAAATAAAGTATATAATCAACAAATATTTTCTTTACATTTTCAAAAAGTGTGCTATAATGTTAGAGCAGTTGAAAAACACGGGCTTGTAGCGCAGCTGGGAGCGCACCACATTCGCATTGTGGGGGTCGTCGGTTCGAATCCGATCAGGTCCACCATGTCGCCGCGGACTTTGTATCGTCCGCGGCGGCTTTTTTTGTCCACAAGAAAACCACGGGCTGTGCCCGTGGTTCAAAAAAGGTTATACCTAT
>CAMJGL010000029.1:0-20536 GCA_946405205.1 uncultured Clostridia bacterium | reverse complement strand
GGTAATGCGGTGGCTGCCGAAAAACCGGATCGGGGTGCGCTCCGCTGTCAGGTATGGAGCGAAAAGGTCACCCGGATGCTGAAATCCCTGCTGACCCGCTACCAGGCTGAGGGCGAGAAAATGCTGGAGAACACCGGTGTCTGGGTCTGCTCGGTATGCGGCTTCGTCTATGTGGGAGATGCGGCCCCGGAGCTTTGTCCGGTATGCAAGGTCCCCAGTTGGAAATTTGAAAAAGCGGAAGGGAGGGCTTGATGATGACTGAAAAATACGCGGTGAGAAATCTGCGCTTATGCACCAAGGACTGCCTGTGCCTCTATGTCTGTCCCACTGGGGCAACGGATACCGAGAACAGCATCATTGATCCGAAAAAATGCATCGGATGCGGCGCCTGTGCCGAAGCCTGTCCGTCTTCGGCCATCTCCATGGTTCCCAAGTCCCTCCCTATGCAGCAGCCCAAGGAGGACAAGGTGGTGGAAGCCCTGCGGGGGCTGGTTCAGAGTAAGGCACAGGCGGAGGCAGTTGCTTCCCAGCTGCCGGATGCTCTGAGCGTCGCTGTTGAGAAATCCTCCCGCCTGATGGCGGAGGATCTGTGCCGGGAAGCCGGCTTTATGCTGCCCCAAAGCGGCAACACCAAAGCGTTTTTGGAAAGTATTAAAACATATCCTGGCATCCCGGTGGATGCTGTAGAATCCCTGTTACATACCATTCAATTCAATGAAAAAACGGAGGAAACAAAAATGGAAAAGTGGAAATGTTCTGTCTGCGGTTACATTCATGAAGGCCCCATGACCCCGGATTTCAAGTGCCCCATCTGCAAGCAGCCTGCGGATAAGTTTGTGAAGATTGAGGATACTGTGGCTCCTGCCAAGAACCCCTATGCTGGTACTAAAACTGAGAAGAACCTGT
Source organism: uncultured Clostridia bacterium (assembly GCA_946405205.1). Lineage (GTDB taxonomy): Bacteria > Bacillota > Clostridia > Oscillospirales > Oscillospiraceae > F23-B02. The sequence goes on along the minus strand of CAMJGL010000029.1, from coordinate 19,630 downwards.
GGGAAGCCTTTGCCGGTGAGAGCCAGGCCCGGAACAAATATACTTACTTTGCCTCTGTTGCCAAGAAGGCGGGCTACGAGCAGATTGCCGCTCTGTTCCTGCACACTGCTGAAAATGAGAAGGAACACGCCAAGCTGTGGTTCAAGGCTCTGGGTGAGCTGGGCGATACCGCCGAGAACCTGCTCCATGCCGCCGAGGGTGAGAACGCCGAGTGGACGGATATGTACGACCGTATGGCCCGTGAAGCTGACGAAGAAGGCTTCCATGAGCTGGCTGAGCAGTTCCGCGGCGTTGCCGCCATCGAAAAAGCACATGAGGAACGCTACCGCAAGCTGCTGAGCAACGTGGAGGCCATGCAGGTATTTGAGAAGAGCGGTGTCACCATGTGGGAGTGCCGCAACTGTGGCCATCTGGTAGTAGGCACGAAGGCACCTGAGGTCTGCCCGGTCTGCAAGCATCCTCAGGCATATTTTGAAGTTCGCAAGGAAAATTATTGATTCCCCTTTTGCATAGAACTCTGATTGTCCCCCCGGCCGTAGGGGTGAAAAAGCATAGTATTTCATAAAGAATACGCTGTATGCGCCTATCTGGGCTGGATACAGCGTATTCTTAGCTATTTTATATGGCAAGAATAAGATCGCTGCGTTCGTGATAGAAGCTCCTCTTGTGGGGTTAGAATGGTGTACGAATCACCTCTTGAAAAACCACGAAACCATCAGCCAAATAGATTACAATTACATTTTTCGCGGGAACACGCTTGGCTACGCACCTAATCGCTTTTCTTACCCCTTTCTACGCACCGTTATTCTGCTCTTTGACACGAAAAAGGATACATTTGTCTACCGGACAAATGTGTCCTTTTTGAATGATATTTGTGCCTGTCGGAACGGGGACACATGATTGAAAGATGTGAGAAACCGTGATATTATCATTAAGGAAATATGATTTATTTTGGATGCGAATTGGTGAATCAATAATTACTTTTCCCCCGTTTTTACTACGCTTGGTTTCTGCGTAAAAAGCTCCTTTGGCGTGTGGAGCTTTATTTCACTTCACTTTCCGACCTTTTTGATGTACGATATATATGAGAGAATAATCATTTCATCATAAAAACCAAGTCACAAAGGCAGGAAAATGTATGGCAATGTGGAACCCGTGGCGCGGCTGCCACAAGTACAGCACAGGGTGCAGATACTGCTACATTCATAAGGGCGACGCAAGGCGCGGCATAGATACCGACAAAATCGTTAAAACCGATAATTTTTATGCTCCCGCTGCAAGGAACAAGGCGGGAGAATACAGGATGAAATCCGGACAGACCGTGTACCTTTGCTTTTCGACAGACTTTTTCATTGAAGAAGCCGACGGCTGGCGTGATGAATGCTGGCAGATGATACGCGAGCGCTCCGACCTGCATTTTATATTTCTGACGAAACGGATCGAACGCTTCATGCAGTGCATACCGGACGACTGGGGCGACGGGTACGATAACGTCACGGTCGGCTGCACCGTTGAAAATCAGGACAGAGCAGATCACAGGCTGCCGATCTTTACAGAGCTTCCGATAAAACACAGGAATATTATCTGTCAGCCGCTTATCGAGAGCGTTGACCTTGCGCCGTATCTGAAAGACGTCGAATTGGTCGTGGTCGGCGGCGAATCGGACAAAAACGCCAGGCCGCTTGACTATGCGTGGGTGCTTAAAATACGCGAGCAATGCGCGGCGGGCGGCGCTCACTTCGAGTTCAGGCAGTGCGGAACGCATTTTATCAAGGACGGCAGGACCTATACCCTGAATACCCGCGACTTGTGCAGTCAGGCGAGAAAGGCGAATATCAATTTTTGAACAAAAATATCTCCCGCGATCGCAGATCGCGGGAGATATTTTCAGACTGTCAAAGAACTAAAAATGAATGCATAGAATGAAGCGACGGACAGGGGGAGCTCGAGGGGGCGGCAGCCCGCCTCGAATTAGATAAATAGCCATCAAAAATGCCTGATTTATCAGGCTTTTTGACGAGCATGGCGAGGTTTTTCGTGAAATGAAATTTCACAAAAAACTTGGCGTTTTTGAAGCGTGCAAAAAAGTCCGGGAGGACTTTTTTGCACGCTGAAAATATCTCCCGCGATCGCAGATCGCGGGAGATATTTTATAAATTACGATAATTATTACAGCATGCTGCGGTAGAGAGCCTCGATCTCCTCGATGCTGGTCTCGCGGGGATTGCCGGGGCGGCAGGCGTCGGCGTATGCGCTTTCGGCAAGGAAGCGGACATCCTCATCTCTTACGATGCCCTTGAGATCGGCGGGGATGCCTACATCCTGACTGAGCTTTTTCACCGCGTCGATGGCTGCCTTACGGTATTCCGCCTGAGTCATGGAGTCAACATCGGCAACGCCCATGGCCTTGGCAAGATCGCGGTATTTCTCGCCGGAGTAGTCGGCGTTGTACTCCAGACCCAGGGGCAGCAGGATGGCGCAGGCCACGCCGTGGGGAGTGTCGTACAGTGCGCTCAGACCGTGGGCCATGCTGTGAACGATGCCCAGTCCGACGTTGGAGAAGCCCATGCCGGCGATATACTGGCCCAGAGCCATGCCCTTGCGTCCGTCGGGATCGTTCTTGACGGCGTCGCGCAGGTTGGCGGAGATGAGACGGATTGCCTCCAGATGGAACATATCGGTGATCTCCCAGGCGGCGTTGGTGATAAGACCCTCAATGGCGTGGGTCAGAGCGTCCATGCCGGTGGAGGCGGTGAGGGCTGCGGGCATTGATGCCATCATATCGGGGTCGACCACCGCGACCTCGGGGATGTCGTTTGCGTCTACGCAGACGAACTTGCGCTTTTTCTCCACGTCGGTGATGACATAGTTGATGGTTACTTCTGCGGCCGTGCCGGCGGTGGTGGGTACGGCTACGGTGAACACGGCGTGACGCTTGGTGGGGGCAACGCCCTCAAGACTGCGCACGTCCGCAAATTCGGGGTTTGCGGCTATTATGCCGATGGCCTTTGCGGTGTCCATGGCAGAGCCGCCGCCCACGGCGACGATGCAGTCGGAGCCGGACTCATGGAAGGCCTTAACGCCGGACTGAACGTTTTCAATGGTGGGGTTGGGCTTGACCTCGCTGAAGGTGGTGTGGGCGATACCCGCTTTGTCCAGATATTCGTGGATCTTAGCCATGCCCTCTGATTTGGCGGTGTGGCCGCCGGTGCAGATAAATGCTTTTTTGAAGCCACGGGACTTGAGCTCGTTGGGGATCTCGGCGATTGCTCCCGCGCCGTGGTAGGATACCGGATTGAGAATAATACGATTTGCCATAGGTGTTACCTCCTGTAAAATAAGACCGGATCAGTCCGGTCGCAGTCGAACGTATCGTAATTCGATAAAAATATAACAATTACTTTATGGAATGTCAATACATAGTAACAAAAAATTCACAATCTTTTCGGGCGGAAATATTTGTGCTGAAAAAACATGGTAAAGGAATTGCCATTTCGCCTCACAGATGGTATTATTGGGGCATATTAAAAAAGGAGTGCGAACAAATGAAAGCAAAGAAAACCATAGCCCTTGTTCTGTGCGCAATTATGATCTTTGCGCTCGCCGTGCCCGCTTTTGCGGATAACAGCGTAAAATTCAGCGACGTGCCGGACGGCTACTGGGCAAAGAATGCCATCTATCTTGTGGCCGACGCGGGCATTGTCGGCGGCTACCCCGACGGGACCTTCAGACCCGAAAACTGCATTACCCGCGAACAGTTTGCAAAGGTAGTTGCAAACTTCATGGGCTACACCGAGAAGGCGGAACTCAAATTCTCCGATGTTGACCCCAACAGCAATCTTGCGCCCTACATCGCAATGTGCGTCAAGGCCGGAGTCATCGGCGGCTATTCCGATGGTACGTTCAGGCCCAAGGCGAACATCACCCGCGAAGCGGCGGCGACTATGCTCTGCCGCGCCTTCAAGCTCGATACTGAAGGTATGCAGCCGCAGTTTACCGACAGCGCAAGCATTGCCGATGTGTTCAAGGCCTCCGTTGCCGCCATGAACCTCACCGAGGTCATAGCCGGCTACCCCGACGGCAGCTTCAAGCCAAAGGCAAACCTGACCCGCGCTCAGATGATGGTCATGATAAGCCGCCTGCTCGTCACCACCGATGAGAAGGTGATATCCGTCGTCGCCTCCGCGGGCGACGCAAGCCTCAGCCTTGACGTGCTCGCCGATTACAGCTCGCTGCTGTACATTCCGGATGCCGAGGTAAGCACCGCGAAGGTATCCGTCAGCATCGTACCCGGCGAGGAGCTGAAAAAGCTCGGCATGAGCGAAACAAGCGATGAGTACGAGACCGGCGTTGACGGCAAATTCAGCCCCAGGGAGATGTTCTCCGAGGCGTATGACTATAACTTCGCAACGGTCAAGGCCAGCGTGAATAATCAGAAATGCACCTTCAATATCTACGGTCAGGATGCCGAGGGCGGACGGCTCATCACCGCCACTCCCACCGACAGCTCCAAGGCCGACGCCGCGATGCAGGAGCTCACAAGCGTAAATAACTTCTTCATGAACCTGCTTAAGACCGGCAACTCCGTCACGATAGCAAACGGCTCATATATCCAGATAGGCACAGAGAAGCTCGGCTTCAAGGACGGCGTTAAGGACAATCTCACCATTGACAATAATGCCGATGCGGAGACAGTGGCTGCTGCCGTTGAAAAGTGCATCGAGCTCAAGACCGGAGTTGCAAATGACGGCAATGAGTTTACGATGGTTATAAAGAAGGGCACCAGCGTTGCCACCGAAAAGGGCACCGTCACTCTTCTCAAGGACATAACCGTGACCGCCAACGGCGCGGGCGCGGACTTCGACGGCATCCTCAGCAAGCTGCTGAGTGCCGACGCGGGCAACATCGAGCTGTTCACCGGCCTTGTAAACGAGATCATAGCGGCGATAGACGGCCACGTTATCTATGTGACCGTGACACTCAAATAAATAGCGGTATCAAAAACATCGGCGCATTTGCGCCGATGTTTTGATTTACACAGACTTAAAAGTGTGGTAAAATCATCTGATATAAAACCACAGGAGATTACTATGCTTGAGAAACTGAAGCAGCTTGACAACAGATATGCCGAGCTCGGGCAGCGCATGGAAAACGGGGAGATCTACGCAGACCCCGCCGCATACACAAAATGCGCCAGAGAGATGAAGGAGCTCGAGCCCATCGTAATGGCATACAGGGAATATGAGAAGTGCCGCTCGGCAATGGCGGAAGCGGAGGAGCTCATGTCCGACCCGGAGTTTAAGGAGCTTGCTCAGGAGGAGTATGCCGAGGCAAAGGCAAAATGCGCCGGTCTTGAGGAAAAGCTGAAGATACTGCTCCTGCCGAAGGATCCCAACGACGAGCGCAATATCATCATGGAGATACGCGGCGGCGTCGGCGGCGAGGAGAGCTCGCTTTTTGCCTGCGACCTGTTCAGGATGTACTCCATGTATGCCGAGAGCAAGGGCTGGAAGATTGACATTGTGAACATCAACGAGACTGAGCTCGGCGGTATAAAGGAGATAAGCTTCGTCGTCGAGGGCGCGGGCGCGTATTCAAGGCTCAAGTTCGAGGCCGGAGGACATCGCGTGCAGCGCGTGCCGGAGACCGAGAGCGGCGGCAGGATACACACCTCGGCCGCAACGGTCGCCGTATTGCCCGAGGCCGAGGAAGTCGAGTTTGACATTAACCCCAACGATCTTCAGATAGACACCTACCGTTCCTCCGGCGCGGGAGGCCAGCACGTCAACAAGACCGAAAGCGCCATCCGCATAACCCATATCCCCACCGGCGTGGTGGTCGAGTGTCAGGACGAGCGCAGCCAGTACAAGAATAAGGACAAGGCAATGAAAATATTGCGCTCGAAGCTCTACGAGGCCGAGCAGGCAAAGCAGGCCGCGGCCATCGCAGCCGAGCGCAAAAGCCAGGTCGGCAGCGGCGACAGATCCGACAGGGTGCGCACCTATAATTTCCCGCAGAACCGCGTCACGGACCACAGGCTCACAGGCGATGTGCGCAACTTCAACATCTCGAGCGTCATGAACGGCGGCCTTGACCCCATCATAGACGCGCTCGTGACAGCCGATCAGGCGGAAAAACTAAGAAATCAGGCGGAAAGCTGATGGAAACGAAGATAATCACCCAAAAACTCAGCGAGGCGGCAAAGCTCATCGCGGCGGGCAAGCTGGTGGCGGTGCCCACCGAAACGGTGTACGGCCTCGCCGGAAACGGCCTCGACGCCGCGGCGGTGGAAAAGATATATGAAGTCAAGGGCAGACCGGAGGTAAAACCGCTTGCGCTTATGGTACCCGGAGCCGCCGCCATGACAAAATACTGCGAGTGTGTCCCGAAGCAGGCAAAGTACCTCGCCGAAAAATTCTGGCCCGGGCCGCTGACTATCGTGCTCAGAGCTAAGGCCGCCGTTCCGGAGATAGTTCGGGCGGGAGGGGCGACGGTGGCGCTGCGCTGCCCGGATCACCCCATGACGCTGGAGCTTCTTAAAAAGGCAAAGCTGCCGCTGGCAGCGCCCTCGGCAAATCCCTCGGGAGCCGAAAGCCCCAAAACGGCGCGGCAGGTCATGGATTACTTTGACGGCAAAATCGCCGCAGTCATCGACGGCGGACAGTGCGGCATCGGCACGGAATCCACTATCATCGACATGAGCACAGCGCCGTATAAAATACTCCGCCGCGGAGCTCTCCCCGAGGAGAGCATACGCTCCGCCCTTGCCGACAGGCTCACCGTCATCGGAATAACCGGCGGCACAGGCTGCGGCAAGACTACCGCTCTGCGGCAGCTTGAGAAAAAGGGCGCGATGATAATCGACTGCGACGCGCTGTACCACGAGATGCTGGAAACAAACGCCGAAATGCTCAATGAGATAGACCGCGTATTTCCCGGGAGCGTTACAGACGGAAAGCTTGACCGCAAGTCGCTGGGCGCCGTGGTGTTCTCAAACGAGGCGGCGCTGGAGGATCTCAACGCCATAACCCACCACTACATCGGCCTTGAGGTGCAGCGGCTTCTCGAGGATTGGGCGATGCAGGGCGGCGCCCTCGCCGCGATTGACGCGATAGCTCTCATTGAAAGCGGGCTCGGCGGCAGATGCAAGGCCGTTATCGGCGTTATCGCGGATAAAAGCACGAGGATAGAGCGTATAATGAAGCGTGACGGCATAAGTTACGAATATGCCATGATGCGCGTAAATGCTCAGTATCCGAACGAGTATTTTGAGGCAAACTGTAACTATATACTCCGCAACGACGGAAGCGAAAAAGACTTTGAAAAAGAGTGCAACAAACTGTTTAAGGAAGTACTGAAAAATGGATGAGATCAAAAATCAACTGTTCTACAAGCAGAAAAACGGCTACGACACCATGGATACCGAGCAGCGCATCGCCATGGAGGACTACTGCCGCGGCTACATGGAGTTTCTGAACGACAACCGCACCGAGCGCGAGGCCGTCAGGACAGCCATCGAAATGGCAGAGGACGCGGGCTTTGTTGAGTACAAGGCCGGTATGAGCCTTGAGGCCGGCAGCAGGGTATACCGCAATAACCGCGGCAAGGCGCTGATGCTGGCCGTCATCGGCGAAAAAAGCCTTGCTGAGGGCTGCGTTATCGCGGGCGCTCATGTGGACGCTCCCCGCATCGACTTAAAGCAGAACCCCCTGTACGAGTCTGATGAGCTGGCCTTCTTCAAGACGCATTACTACGGCGGCATAAAGAAATATCAGTGGGTCACGATCCCGCTTGAGCTGCACGGCGTCGTGGCGCTCAAAAGCGGCGAGGTCATCGATGTGTGCATCGGCCGAGACCCCGCCGACCCCCAGCTCGTCATAACGGACCTTCTGCCGCATCTCGGCAAGGAGCAGATGAAAAAGACCATGGAGGAGGGCATAACCGGTGAGGGCCTGAACCTCCTGATCGGCAGCGTGCCCTACGCGGGCGAGGGCAGCGACAGGGTAAAGCTCGCGGTGATGAGCATTCTCAACGACCGCTACGGCATCGTTGAGGAGGACTTCCTCTCCGCGGAGCTCACGGCTGTGCCCGCCTTTGAGGTGCGCGAGATCGGGCTTGACCGCTCTCTTATCGGCGGCTACGGTCACGACGACCGCGTCTGCGCCTATGCGGAGCTGAAGGCCATGCTGGACATTGACGGCGTGCCCGCAAGGACCTGCGTGTGCATCCTCGCGGATAAGGAGGAAACGGGCTCGGACGGCGTGAGCGGTATGCAGAGCAGCGCCTTCGAGTGCTTCATGGAGGAGCTTTGCGAAACTCAGCAGGTCCCCCTCAGACGCTGCTTTGAAAACAGCTTCTGCCTGTCGGCGGATGTGACCGCGGCCTTTGACCCTAACTTCCCCGAGGTATCGGAAAAGCGCAACGACTCAAAGCTAAACTACGGCATGGGCATCTGCAAATTCACCGGCGCACGCGGCAAGAGCGGCACGAGCGACGCATCCGCAGAAGTGGTGGCGTATCTGCGCAGGCTGTTTGCCGACAACGGCGTTGTCTGGCAGATGAGCGAGCTCGGCAAGGTCGATCAGGGCGGCGGCGGCACCATAGCCAAGTACATGGCAAACCGCAATATCGACACTATTGACGCAGGCGTTCCCGTTATGAGCATGCACGCGCCCTTCGAGGTCGTAGCCAAGTTCGACTGCTATATGACCTATCGCGGCGTTCTGGCGGCGTATACCGACAAATAAAAGACTAAAACCACCTCATACCAGCCAAAATAGGTATGAGGTGATTTTTTTTGGAAGAGCTGAAGGAACTCGGGAGCGTTCGTCCCAATGGCAAGGAAGGCATCATTCACTGCCTGACGATAGTCGGTCAGGTCGAGGGGCACCAATTGCTGCCCGATGACAACAAGACAACGAAATACGAGCACGTCATGCCGCTGCTCGCTGCCGTTGAAGAGTCCGAGGAGATAAAGGGGCTTCTTATCCTGCTGAACACCGTCGGCGGCGATGTGGAGGCGGGGCTCGGCATAGCGGAGCTCATCGCGGGCATGAAAAAGCCCACGGTATCGCTGGTCCTCGGCGGCGGTCACTCAATCGGAGTGCCTCTTGCCGTGGCGGCAAAGCGCAGCTTCATAGCCCCGTCGGCGGCCATGACGATACATCCGGTCAGACTAAACGGTGTCGTTATAGGAGTTCCCCAGACTTATAACTATTTTGCCCGCATCCAGGAGCGCATCGTAGGCTTCGTAATAGGACACTCCAATGTCAGCCGGGAAAAATACACGGAGCTTATGATGACGACTGACGAGATAGCAAACGACGTAGGCAGCGTGATCTACGGCGAGGAGGCGGTAGCCTGCGGCCTGATAGACGCTATCGGCACCCTGTCCGACGCTCTGGATTACCTCCACGGCGAGATAGACAAAAACAGCAAATGACCGCGAAAAGAAGACGGAACAGAGCCGTAAGATAATAAAACCTTGCTCGGCGCACGTCCAATCCGGTCTTGGCAGACCGCCAATCCGCATTAAGATAGTGCGTTTCTATCTTGCGTCAGCCCGATTATATCCTGCGGAGGTATTCGGCACATTTCCATTTTCTAAATGACAAACAGGTTTTAATTCCGCACCCGTAGGGGCGAGCATTGCTCGTCCGCCCGCCGACAGGCGGGAAACAAAACGACTATTACCATTGTCACCGGTCGGGTCATGGCGAAAACGATTCTTTTAAGCGTCAAATCGAATTGCCCCTCCGGCGAGGAGCGGACGAGCGATGCTCGCCCCTACGCCACATGATTCTTTGCTGAACGGTAATTTGGAAAATGATAAGGTAATGAACACTACCGCAGGATATAATCGGACTTATTAAAAAACGACAATCAGCAGTCTGAAAACGCAAAGGGAGCTCTGCCCCGTCTTCTTTTTTGGGTATTGTGCTTTTTTACATTATATGATAATATATCTAAGTTAGGTATACATAATATCCGAAGAATACAAAGGAGAGCGGGCTATGAGCATACTCGAAGCCATAATTCTCGGACTTGTGCAGGGTATAGCGGAATTTTTGCCCATATCCAGCTCGGGACATCTGGCAATACTTCAGAATCTTTTCAATATGTCCGACATAGAGGGCGGTCACATGCTGTTTGACGTGCTGCTGCACTTCGGAACGCTGGTCGCCATATGCTTTATGTACTGGCCGGATATAAAATCAATGTTCACGCAGACCGTGGATCTGTTCACCGGACGCAATCCCGCGCCTTCGGGACAGCGCAGGCAGTACCCCGCGGCGAGAATGTTCATGCTTATTATAGCGGCGACGCTCCCGCTGGTGCTCATACTTCCGGTACATAAATATATCGGGCTGCTGTCAAATTCCACGATATTTGTCGGCGGAGCGCTCATACTCACGGGCTGCATGCTTTTCGTGTCGGACAAAATGGCAAAGGGCACGAAGACGGAAAAAAACATGCTGTTCAAGGATGCGCTTATCATCGGCCTGTGCCAGTGCGTGGCGACTCTGCCGGGTCTTTCCCGCTCGGGAACGACCATAACGGCGGGCATTGCCACCGGCCATGACCGCAGCTACGCGGTTAAGTTTTCGCTGCTGATGAGCATCCCGGCCGTGCTGGGCGCGACGCTGCTTGAGCTTGTCGACGCGATAAAGGCCGGCGTAGACGCCTCGCTCATCCCGGCCTACCTTTTCGGCATGATAGCCGCCATGGTGTCGGGAGTGCTGGCCATCGGGCTTCTGAGGATAATCGCGAAAAAGACCAGATTCGGCGGCTTTGCATACTACTGCTGGGTAGTCGGCGTGCTGACGATAATACTTTCACTGATATTCTGATAAAAGGCAGGGGAACCTGAGTAATGGCACAGACCTCAAACAAGAAAAAAACCAATACGAAGGGAAAAAGCACGGCTAAGTCCGGCGGCAAGGCAAAAACCGCTGCCGCCGCAGCTCAGCCAAGGCCGATACGGCGCGAGGTCGCGGCGATATGCTTTGTGTTCGCGGCCATGCTCGTGATAATAGGCATGTTCGCTCACGACGGCTTCGTGGTGGGCTGGCTCTGCACGCTTCTGAAAGGCCTGTTTGGCTACGGTTTCTGGGTATGCGCGCCGGTGTTCGTGCTGGCCGCGGTGATACTCGGCTTCCATAAGGGCAGACCCGTCGCCTGGAGAACGACCGCGGCGCTGCTGCTCCCGATGATGGTGGGCGCGCTTGCCGATATACTGCTGTCCAACGTGGTAGTTGAGAATATCGACGGCTTCGTCGCGGTGTTCAGGACCATGTATGGCGGCGGCATAGCCATGAAGTGCGGCGGCGTTATCGGCGGCCTGATGGCATTCGTGCTCCAGAAGGCCTTCAGCATCTACGGCGCTGCGATAATACTGTTACTCGCCTTTGTGTTTTTTGCCCTGTCTGCGTTCAATGTAAGCATCCGTGACATTATCGAGTGGCTCGGCAGCCGCGAGCCGGCAAGATATGAGCCGGAGCAGGAGGAAAAGCCCGAGCCCGAAAGCAGGGCAAAAGCTCTTGAAGAGCCCGACGAGGATGAGAAGGCGCGCGCAAAAACCGCAAAGCGCAGAGCCATAGACATACCCATGGATGACGAGCCCACCTTCGGGAAAAAGGGCGGCAAAGGCGAGCCCACGGTGCGCGAGGCCGCAGAAAAGCGCGGCGGCTCAGGCAGAAAGAGCGCCGCGGCTCACACCGACGATGTTGAGCCAATATCCATTGAGGAGGCCGAGGCGATGGCCGGCGTTGCGCCTGTTACCCTGAGCGGACGCGGCTCCGTGCAGACGGGCGCGGTCTCCGACCCGCCGACAAAGAAGGCTACCGCCGCGGAGGTCGCCGCCGAGACGCAGGCGATCGCGGGCGAGATCGAGGCCGCTCCCAAGGACGGCGAGTACGAAAAGCCCCCCATATTCCTGCTCAAGAAGGGCCATGCCACCGCCGCAAACGCCGATGAGGAGCTGCGCACGAACCGCGAGCGCCTTGAAAGCACCATCCAGAGCTTCGGTGTGGATGCGCGGATAGTCGATACGACCCACGGCCCCACAGTCACCCGCTATGACATGGAGCTTGAGCAGGGCGTGAAGCTCAGCAAGCTGACAAATCTCGCGGGGGATATAGCGCTTGCACTGGGCGTCGTCAGCGTCCGTATAGCGCCCATACCCGATAAAATATCGACCGTCGGCATCGAGGTGCCGAATAAGCTCATAAGCACCGTGTACCTGCGGGATATTATCGACTCGAAAAAGTTTGCATCGTCCAAGTCCAAGCTCTCCTTTGCCATCGGCAAGGATATCGCGGGCGAGGCCGTTGTCGGCAATATCTCGAAGCTGCCGCACCTGCTGATCGCGGGAACGACCGGCTCCGGCAAGTCCGTGTGCATGAACTCGCTCATCATAAGTCTGCTGTACAAGTCCGACCCCGACGATGTGAAGCTCATCATGATAGACCCCAAGATGGTCGAGCTCGGAGTTTATAACGGCATCCCGCACCTGTACATCCCCGTTGTGACCGACCCCAAGAAGGCGGCGGGCGCGCTGCAGTGGGCGGTCACCGAAATGCTCAAGCGCTATCGTCTGTTCTCCGAGCTTGGCGTCAGGAATCTTGAGGCGTATAACCAGCACCTTATTGAAAACGGACAGCCGAAGATCCCCAACGTCGTCGTCGTTATAGACGAGCTGGCAGACCTCATGCTGGTCGCCTCGAAGGACGTGGAGGAGAGCATCTGCCGCGTCGCCCAGATGGGACGAGCCGCCGGTATGCACCTTGTCATCGCCACCCAGCGTCCCTCCGCGGACGTTATCACCGGCCTTATGAAGGCCAATATCCCCAGCCGCATCGCCTTTGCGGTGTCCTCCGCGCTTGAAAGCCGCATCATCCTCGACAATGCCGGAGCCGAAAAGCTCATCGGCATGGGCGATATGCTGTACGCTCCCATAGGCTGCGGAAAGCCCATGCGCGTTCAGGGCGCTTTCGTCAGCGACGAGGAGCGCGACGCGATCGTCGAGTTTATCAAAAAGCAGGCTACCGCGCAGTACAGCGAGGATGTCATGGCTCAGATCGAAAAGGCCGCCGAGGATAAAAACGCAAACGGCAAGGGTCACTCCGACGAGGAGGAGACCGAGGGCAGAGCCGATTATGACGAGCTGCTGCCCCAGGCCGTAGACGTTATTTTCGATACCAAGCAGGCCTCGGTATCCATGCTCCAGCGCAGGCTCAAGCTCGGCTATTCCAGAGCCGCCCGCATCGTTGACCAGATGGAGGAGCTGGGCATCATCGGCCCCTTTGAGGGCTCAAAGCCCCGCCAGATAATAATCACCCGCGAGCAGTGGATGGAGATGCAGACCACCCACGGCACCGCACCCACGGAGGTACTCAAGACCCAGCTTGAGTTTTCCGACGAAACAGAGGAATGAAAAAGGGCGGTTTCCCGCCCTTCAGCTTATAAAAAGTCCGTCGGACTTTTTATAAGCTTCAGACGTCACATTTTTTGTAAAATGGAATTTTACAAAAAATCTCGCTGCGCTCGTCAAAACGCCTGATAAATCAGACGATTTTGATGACTATTATCCGATTCGAGGCGGGCTGCCGCCCCCTCGAGCTCCCCCGTGCGTTGCTCAAAACTGCGCATATTATGAGCGGTTTTATTGTCTGTAAAAAGGGCGGAACACCGCCCTTTTTGATTGGAGAAGAGAATGAAGGACCATTTTTGCCCCCACATGGAGATGCGCGATATAAATAATATAAGTATGCTGGGGCTTGCGCATATCGGCGACGCCGTGTATGAGCTTCTGACCCGCACTATGCTATGCTCGGACGGCAGCAGAAAGGCCACCGATCTGCACAGGAAAACGGTGGCCATAGTGAATGCTCCGGCTCAGGCGAAGGCCGCCGAGCGGCTGCTGCCACTGCTGACGGAGGATGAGATGAGCGTTTTCAGGCGCGGCCGGAACGCAAAGGTAAACTCCGTACCGCAAAAGGCCGATATCTCCCAGTACCATGCCGCAACGGGGCTTGAGGCTCTCTTCGGCTGGCTGTATCTTCAGGGAAATACGGAAAGAATAAACCAACTGTTCGCGGAATGCGTGGAGGAACACGATGGCGCTTGACGCAATACTTCTCTCGGCCCTCATGGAGGAGCTTGCCCCTAAGCTTGAGGGCGGGAGGATAGACAAGATACAGCAGCCCGAGCGGGATCAGGTGATAATATCCCTGCGGAATAAGGGCGAGAATATGCGCCTGCTCATAAACGCGGGCGCGGGCAGCGGCAGGCTGCAGCTCATAAGCGCCGGCCTTGAAAACCCCGCCGAGCCGCCCATGTTCTGTATGCTTCTGCGCAAGCATCTGATCGGCGGGCGCATAGAAAAGCTTACACAGCCGCAGTGGGAACGCCTGCTTTTAGTTGACATAACATCCCACAACGAGCTCGGCGACAGTGTTAAGCTGAAGCTTGCCGTCGAGCTCATGGGACGCAGCGCAAACCTCGTGCTCATAGGCGATGACGGCAGGATAATCGACTGCCTGCGCCGCATGGATTACGGCGGGGACGCTGAGCGCAGGATGCTGCCGGGTATGATATACCGCCTGCCGCCCAGGCAGAAAAAGCCGATGATATTCGAGCTCGGCAGGGAGGAGATAGCCGCCGCAGTTTCGGCCTCGGACGGCGGAAAGCCGCTGGATAAGCGCCTGATGGACAGCTTTTCGGGACTGTCGCCGCTTATATGCCGCGAGCTTGCCTGCCGCTGCGGCAATGACCCCGAGCTTCTGCCCGCCGTGATAGAGGCGTTTCTGGAAAGCGTAAGGGCGGGCGAGTTTACGCCGACGCTGTTTTTGGAAAACGGCAGGCCGAGGGAGTATTCCTTCATGGTGCTGCACCAGTACGGCGCGGAGTACGAGTGCCGCACGTTTGACAGCTTTTCAGAACTGCTCGAGGCTTATTATTCAAAGCGCGAGCTGCTTGAGCGCCGCCGCCGCAGGGCCCGCGAGCTCAGCCACAGCGTCAGGACAGCCCGTGACCGCATCGCAAGAAAGCTGGCAAGCCAGAAGGAGGAGCTTGAGCGCACCTACTGCCGCGAGGATATCCGCAAGAACGCGGAGCTCGTGACCGCGAATATGTACCGCATCAAAAAGGGCGACGGCAGCGTGACGGTGGAGGATTACTACGCCGAGGGCTGCCCGCGGTTCGAGATAGAGCTCGACCCCTTAAAGACGCCTCAGGCGAATGCCGCCGCCATGTTCAAGGAGTATAACAAGCTCAAGACCGCCGAAAAACATCTGACGGCGCTCGTTGCCGAGGGCGAAAAACAGCTTGAGTATTTAAACAGCGTCCTTGACGAGCTCGAGCGGGCGGAGACAGAGCGCGACCTTGCGGAGATACGCCGCGAGCTCACCGAGACCGGCTATATAAAAAAGCAGCGCGGAGCAAAGCCGGATAAGCTAAAAAAGCAGGGGCCGATGGAGTTTGTCTCCTCCGACGGATTTCTGATACTCGTCGGCCGCAGCAACAGCCAGAACGACGAGCTCACGACAAAAATTGCCCGCCGAACGGATATCTGGCTGCATACGAAGAACGTGCACGGCAGCCATGTCATCATATCCTGCGACGGACTCGAGCCGCCGCAGCGGACTATAGAGGAGGCGGCGTCTCTGGCCGCTTACTATTCACAGGCGCGTGAGGGCGGCAAGACCGCGGTGGACCACACTATGGTGCGCTTTGTGCGCAAGCCCTCGGGCTCCATGCCCGGCAAGGTAGTTTATACCGACTACAGCACCGTGATGGCCGAAGCCGATGAAGCCCTTTGCGAAAGACTCAGAAAATAAGTTTTTGGACGACTGTCTTCTCAGACAGTCGTCCAAAAGCTTTAAATATCCAGTTCTATCGGCTCGTCAAGAGTCTCGGAAACATACTTCCCATTTTTCTTCCTCTGCCGGACGCATTCGGTCAGCAGATATTCGATCTGCCCGTTTACGCTTCGGAAATCGTCCTCGGCCCACGCGGCGATCGCGTCGTACAGCTTGGGCGAGAGGCGCAGGGGTATTTGCTTTTTCTCTGCCATGTCAATACAGACTGCCTGAGTTCACGACGGGCTGCGCGTCGTGACTGCCGCAGAGCACCACAAGAAGGTTTGAGACCATTGCCGCCTTGCGTTCCTCGTCAAGCTCAACGAGCTGCTTTTCGCTCAGACGGCTGAGAGCCATCTCGACCATGCCGACCGCGCCGTCAACTATCATCTTGCGTGCGTCGATTATCGCGCTTGCCTGCTGGCGCTGCAGCATGACGGCAGCGATCTCGGGAGCATAGGCAAGGTAGGTTATGCGAGCCTCGATTATCTCAAGGCCCGCGTCGGCGACCTTGAGCTGTATCTCGTTGCGGATGCGTTCGGCAACAAGCTCGCTTGAACCGCGCAGGCTGCCCTCGTCGGCAACGCCGTCGCCTGTGGTGTCTACATTCGGTGAAACGTCATATGGATAGATGCGCACGATGTTTCTCAGCGCGCTGTCGCACTGGAGCGAGAGGTATTCCTTGTAGTTATCCACGTCAAAGACCGCCTTGGCGGTATCGACGACGCGCCATGTCACGGCGATGCCTATCTCGATGGGATTGCCCAGACAATCGTTTATCTTCTGGCGGCTGTTGCTGAGCGTCATGACCTTGAGGGATATCTTTTTGCCCGTGGTTTCGACGGATGCGGCAGCGTTTGCACCCTTGATAGCGGCCGCCATCAGCGCGTTTCCGGAATTTCCGCTGTCAACGTCTCCGCTCTGGTTGAGCTTGGTCCTTGCCGCGGGATTAACGGCGGTGCAGAAGGGATTGACAAAGTAAAAGCCTGCGTCCTTGAGTGTTCCGACGTACTTTCCGAACAGGGTCAGCACAAGAGCCTCCTGCGGCTTGAGCACCTTGAGCCCGCAGAAAGGGATCCAGCCGATAACAAGCCATATTATGCTCACAGCGAGAACGAAGCCCGAGTAAGATATCCCGACTATAATTCCCAGCATCGCCAGCAGATAAAGCGCCGTGAAAAGCAGCATAAACAGCATGCCGTTCTTTTTGTTTTCAAGAATTATTTCCTGCATGATAATTCCTCCGATTTCTTTGTGATATCAAAATAATATCACAATACCTTGTATATGTCAATACAGGAAAATAAAACTTGCGGTATCATTCCTTCAATCGGAAGACATCCTGCCCGGATATGCATGCAAGCATGATAGTCCGAAAAAGAATCGGCGTCCGTATTTTGCGGACGCCGATCAAGCTGTTGTTCCTTATCTGTTTTCGATGAGCTCCATTGCCGCAACGAGCATATCCGCCGCTTCTGCGCGGGTGAGGGCGGATGAGCCTGAGCCGAAGCTGCTGATGACATTGCAGGCCGTGAGGTTTGCCGCGGCCTGAGCCGCCCACGAGGGCACCGTGTCTCCGGCGCTGAGGTAGCTTACATCGCTGAGCTTCAGGCTGCGGTCGAGCATGACCATTGCCTCGGCGCGGCTTATCGGGCTGTCTGCGTCAAAATACGCACCGCCGTCGCAGCAGCGGCCCTTGACGACGCCGCATTTAACGGCGCTTGCGACACAGGCCTTCTGCCAGTCGGGGATATCGCCGTCGTCGGTAAAGCCGGTGCTGACAACGCCGCTCAGGAGGTCTGTGCCGGTGACATTGAGGCACAAACTAAGAAATTCGCCTCTGCTCATTGTCTGCTCGGGCTCGAAATAGTATTCGCCGCCCATCTGCTTGCCGATAAACGCGCCGCATTCCGCGAGCTTGACCGCGCTGCGATAGCTTCCGCTGCTGTCCATGTCGACGTAGCTGACGCTCTTGTTTTTAACAAGGCGGATGATAACGGTCGCCTCCTGAGAGGAGTTACCCTCGGAGTCCGTGGCCTTGTATCCGAAATAGTCCTTGCCTTTTTTCCCCTCGGTGGGGGTATAGACGAAGCTTCCGTCCTCATCAAGCTCGATCGATCCCTTGACGGGTTGGGTGGTGATCTCGAAGCTCAGGGTGTCGCCCTCGGGATCGATGGCGGCAAGCTGACCGCCGAAGGATACCCCGCGGAACGTCTCAAACTCGAAGTTTTCCGCAACGGGTGCGGAATTTGCAGCGGTGGCGGGAACAAAACCCAGGCACATTACACAGCACAGTGCAAGTGCAAGCGCCGAAACAGCGATATGCTTTCTCATATAGCAAAACCTCCGTAAAATTGTGTACGGAGGTATTTTGTGCAAAAAGCGGATTTATATGCGGCAGGGCAAATAAAGAAGTGACGGTTCAGTCAAAGTCTGTGCATTCGTCGCACACCAGCCAAACGCCGTCCTCATAGTGACACACGACCTCAAATGACTTATATCTAACAACAAAGCCTATACTGGCCGTTTTTGACACATGATCGCTGTTTGCCGAGGAGTGCGATTGCAAGGAAAAGCTGCTGATATGTATATCGGATTCGTCGGCATCCATTTCCTTATAGGCATTGCTTGAGATCAAATAGTCGTATGCAAGCTTATATTCTTCGGTGTTCTTTGTTGCATTCAGTGCGATAAGAACGGGTACTATGAAAACGAGCAGGCAGCAAACAACTATTGCGGTAATTATTAGTGCTATTTTCCTTTTGTCTTTTTTGGAAAGCGGCGCCGGAATGCCTGCATTTGTGCGTTCCTCTTTGCATCTTTCAAGAGAAGCTTCTGAGAGCACGACGGTGCCTGCGGCTCTGTCGCCGATCGATTCACCGGTGGAAAGCAATATGATGCCGTCAATGGGATATATAAATAAAAAGATGTTTCGCAGGAGCCTCTGTTTGGTGCTCGAGGCCTCAAGAGATTTTTTATCGTAAACACACAGGCCGAAAATTCTTTTACCCAGGCTGCGGCCGTTAAATATCACATCTCTTAACACGAACAGAATGATAGGCGAAAAACCAATAAGGATTATCAATACCACCAAAAGCCAAGTCAGCTGTATTGATAAAACCGCCAATGGCAGAAGCATGAAAAACGCCGGAAAAATGGAGAGGGTCCAATCGATGATAAAAGCAATTATTCTTTTCAAACTATCGCTCATAATGCTCCCTCCTTTGTGCTGCTATCCATTATAGCAAAAATGGCAAATCAAGACAAGACTCAGCCTTGTCTTTATAATGCCGATGCTGTTTGGTGATATCTATTGTACATGCCACAGGATTATGATATAATCCATAAAAACGGAAAGGACAGAAATACTATGGGATTGTTCAGCAAGAAAGCTATCGATCTGACTGCCTTACAGGACTTTTGGAAATGGTTTGAGGAAAACGAAGAATGGATCAAAGAAAATGTTAATACAAACGGGATGGATGTCGTTTGGGCGATCGATGAACGCATTAAGCCCGTTTTTCCCTATTTCAAGAAAGAGCTGGAGTTTCAATTAGGGTATAATGACGGAGCAGGCGAGTTTTTCTTTTTCCATTTTAATAATGCAAATCTTAAAAGAGATGCGGAGATCTTTAAAAATGCAATGCCGGAAAATCTGGCAAAATGCTGGACGATCATCTTGGACGCTTGATACCGGCAGGTATTTCGCAAAACTTAGTCATGACCACCCGTAAAACGGGTGGCATGCACCAGCCCTATAAGGGCATGCT
>CAMJGL010000028.1:0-20707 GCA_946405205.1 uncultured Clostridia bacterium | reverse complement strand
GCGAACTGAAAAAGTCCATCGGTACGGTATCCCAGAAGGTGCTGACCGCCCAGCTTCGGGACATGGAGGAGAAGGGGTTGCTCACCCGCAAGGTCTATGCCGAGGTGCCGCCGCGTGTGGAGTATACCCTCACCGAGACCGGATACAGCCTGAAGCCGGTTTTGGATGCTATGTGGGCCTGGGGCGCGGACTATAAGGTGAAGAACGGATAAGGAGGACACATGGTTCGTGAAATTTGCAAGGACGAGGCTTTTCTCGCCCAGAAGGCTGAACCCGCCACGGCAGACGATCTCGGCGTGGCGCAGGATCTGCTGGACACATTGGCCGCCCACAAAGATAGCTGCGTGGGCATGGCGGCGAATATGATCCGCGTCAACAAACGCATTATCGCCTTTGACAACGAGGGCGAATACATGGTCATGTTCAACCCCGTCATCGTCAAGCAGTCCGGGGCGTATGAGGCTGAGGAGGGCTGCCTGTCCCTCACCGGCACGCGAAAAACGAAACGCTATAAGACCATCAAGGTACAGTGGCAGAACGAGAAGTTCCAGACACGGCTCAAGACCTTTACCGGCTGGACGGCGGAGATCATCCAGCACGAAATCGACCATTGTGAGGGAATTTTGATATGATTTTATATTATTCCGGTACCGGGAACAGCCGGTACATCGCAAAGCGCATCGCCGAAGCTCTCGGCGACGAGCTTCTCAGCATGAACGACCGCATCAAGGCGGGCGATACTTCGCCGGTCACATCCGACGAGCGCCTGATCATCGTCACGCCCACTTACGGCTGGCGTATTCCGCGCATTGTGCGGAATTGGCTGGCGGAAACGGACTTTCCCAGTGGGGCGCAGGCATGGTTCGTCATGACCTGTGGCAGTGAGATCGGCAATGCCGCGGGGTATAACCGCGCGCTCTGCCGGGATAAAGGACTCGCCTATATGGGCACGGCGCAGATCATCATGCCTGAAAACTATATTGCTATGTTCAACGCGCCGCAGGCCGAGGAAGCACGGCAGATCGTTGCCGGGGCGGAGCCGGACATTGACCGCGCCATCTCTGCCATCGCGGCAAATCAAGCGTTCCCGCCGCCCCGCAATAATCTCTACTACCGCTTCTTGAGCGGTCCGGTGAATCCGATCTTCTATTCTTTCTTCGTCAAAGCAAATGCTTTTACGGCCGGCGACACCTGCACCGGCTGCGGTCAGTGTGCCAGGCTATGCCCGACGAACAGCATCACGATCCAAAACGGCAAGCCAGTCTGGGGCGGCGACTGCACCCACTGCATGGCCTGCATCTGCCGCTGCCCTGCCCAAGCCATCGAGTACGGCAAAAAGAGCCTCGGCAAGCCCAGGTATCATTTCGAGGCACTTTGAGAAAAATCGGCTTTTCTTTGTTTATAGCCCCGCAAGCTTTGCGCTGCTTCCTCCTAAGAAAACTCTTGAACAGCCCTGTTCTCAGAGTTATGATCCAACAAGCCTGAAACGCGAAACGCTTCCCGCCTTGGATGGTGAAAAAGTCACCGATGGTCTTACACGGGCGGGCGCAAAAATGACGCTCAGCGAGCAATCGCTGAGCGTCGGTTTTTGCTTAGAATATTTGTCCGGGGAGCTTCAGTTTTTCCTTGGGCGGGAAGGAGGCGTCAAATTCTTCGGCCTCTTTCTCATCCACGAAGTAGCCTTCCGGATCCTTGTAGGTGCCGGAGATCCCGTCCAGGAATCCCGGCTCCAGCTCGGCGATGAGAAAATAATCCGCATCGGGATCGTCCTCATACCGAACGCCGCGGGTCTTTGAAACCACGAAGCCGCTTTTTCCGTAGAAGTCGATGTTGCCGGTAATGGCCAGCGCGCCCGCGCCCATACTCTTTGCCTTCTCCATGGAGTGATCCAGAAGCTTCTTGCCATAGCCCTGCCGCTTATACTGCGGCGCGATGCTTATGGGGCCGAAGGTCATGATTGGTATCATCCTGCCGTCATCGGCTTTGATGGCGGAGCGGACATACATCACATGGCCGATGATCTCTCCATCCAGCTCCATCACGAGATCAAGCTCGGGGACGAAGGCGGGGTCGGTGCGGAAGGTGTGCAGGACATAGTGCTCAAGGCAGCCGGGACGGTAGACGTTCCAGAATGCCTCTCGGGTCAGATTTTCGACGGTACGGTAGTCAGCCGGGGTTTCATTGCGAATGATAATGTTTTTCATGTTTTGTTCCTCCTGAAAATTGCAGTATGTTTTTCGGGAGGTGCGGAATTGTGTGCGGCCTCCCGGGTCAGCCCACAATCTCCAAGGTGTTGTTCAGTTTCAAACAGCGTTCTCCAATAAATTTATTCCGGTCGTGCCGGTAAGCTCATTATACTCCTTTGCCGCCGTCTGCGCAAGCATTGATTCGGCTTTTCGCCGTATCTTCTCAGTTTAGATACTCCAAATACTCTTCAAGGCAAAGGCCCTTTTCGTATATCTCCTTCGCGGCCTCCTTGCCGACGTAGCGGTAATGCCAGGGCTCATAGTTTATGCCCGTTATCTCGCTCTTGTCGCTTGGATAGCGCAGGATAAAGCCGTACTTATACGAGTTTTCCATGAGCCATCGCTGCTCGGCGGTGTTTTCCTGATCTCTGTCGAGCACCTGATAGGACGAGGAAATGATATCAAGGGCAAGACCCGTCTGGTGCTCGCTGGTACCCGGGACGGCTACCCACTTTCCGGCCTCGATCACGGCCTCCTGCTCGGAATAGCCCGCGGCTGTAAGCCTGCCGACTCTTCTGGTGAAAAGCTCCTGCTGCTTTTCCCGCGTCCGGTATGATGAGCAGACTATTGGAGACAGGCCCTCGGCGCGGGCGTCGTCCAGCATAGCCTGCAGGTCGGGATAGGCTCTTTCATCGACGGCCTCTCCGTCGCCAAGCTCCCTGAGCTCCACCGAAAAGTCTTCGGGCAGCTCGTTCCACGGATTTACGAGCAGGAGGTTCCATGCGGCCTCGGGAGCCTCCGAAGCGTCGGGCAGAGCCGCGCTCGCCGTCGGCTCGGGGTCAGCGGCAAGCGCGGACTTGCGCACCTCATTCCGTGCGGAGGGCGCTTTGCCGCTGTCCTGAAGCGCTCCGCTTATCAGAATGTGCAGTACCGCGGCAGCGCCGATAAGCAGCACCGCGAAGATGAAAAAGACTGCGATGCCCGACTTGTGCTTTGTTTTATTATTCATGTGCTGTGCCTCCGAAAGGGTTCGTTCGGGAGGATACTACCCCAAAAAAGCGTCTTTTTCGACACCGAATCGCATCATAACTGCATCATTTCGGCAGAAAACACCCGCGATGCAGACTCATTTCCCATTCGGAGCAAGCTTTTTCAATACGTCCAGAAAATACGGCGGGAGCTCGGTCTGAATATGCACAGGCTCGCCCGTGCGCGGGTGGATGAATTTGAGTTCCCTCGCGTGCAGGCACTGACCCTCGAGCCCCTTGTCGGGACTCGGCGCGCCGTAGACGTGATCGCCCAGCAGCGGATGGCCGATATGCGCCATATGCACCCTTATCTGATGCGTGCGGCCGGTCTCGAGCCGGCAGCGGATGTGCGTATAGCCGCGGTAGCGCGCGATCACCTCCCAGTGGGTCACGGCGGGGCGGGAATTTTTATCCGTGACCGCCATCTTTTTGCGGTCAGTCGGATGCCGCCCGACGGGGGCGTCCACGGTGCCGCTGTCCTCGCGGAAATTGCCCCTGACGACGGCCTCGTAGACGCGGGAGAGGCTGCGGTCAGCAAGCTGAGCCGAGAGGCTAAGGTGCGAAAAATCGTTTTTCGCCGCTATCAGAAGCCCCGAGGTGTCCTTGTCTATCCGGTGGACGATGCCCGGGCGTTTTTCGCCGCCGATGCCCGACAACGAAGCGCCGCAATGGTGCATAAGCGCGTTGACGAGCGTTGCGTCGGGATGTCCGGGCGCGGGATGCACCACCATGCCCCGCGGCTTGTTCACGACGACGACGTCCCCGTCCTCGTACACGATATCGAGGGGGATATCCTGCGGCACGAGCTCGGCTTCCCGCGTTTCCGGCAGGCGTAGCTCTATCCTGTCGCCCGCCGAGCACTTATAATTTTTCTTCACCGGCCTGCCGTCCACGCTCACGGCGCCCGCGTCCAGAAGCCGCTGGGCGGCGCTGCGGGTGAGTTCAGGCACGTTTTGAGCAAGAAGAGCGTCGATCCTGTCGGCGCTCTCCTGTGCAATTATTACTATTATATTATCCATTAAATATCTCTGAATTCCGCGAGGATATCCTCTATATCATAGCTCTCGGCCTTGGGTGCGGGCTTTTTAGCGGGACGGGGCCCGGGGGTCTCGGCGGGTTTCGCCCGGACGGGCGCCTCGGGCGCGGCGTCAGCCGGAGGCTCGGCGTGGAGCTCCGTTTTGAAGGAGTTCCAGAACTCATCGCTGCTCACCCGTGCGGAGCCGCCCGCCTTTATGGGCGTCGCCCCGGCGGGAAATTCCGCGGCGGCGGTATCAAAGCCGAAAACATCGGCGGAGCCTTTGCTCGGAGCCACGGCGGCCGCGGGGTCGGTGCTCTCGATGCCGAAGATCTCCTCAAACTTATCTGCGGGAGCTTTGGGCGCGGGCTTTTTCGCGGGCTTTTTCCCGCCGTCCTCCCTGTAGCTGACGAACAGGTAGATGATAAACATCAGGCAGGAGACAACGAGCACGATATCCGCGATGTTGAACACCGCGAAATTAACAAACTCCAGCTTGAACATATCCACAACGTAGCCGTAGAGGACCCTGTCGATGCAGTTGCCCAGTGCGCCGGCCAGAACCAGCACCTCGCACCAGACGGCGAATTTAGAATCGAAGGTGCGCCGCACGAGCAGGATGACGATGACGGCGACCATCACGGCGGTCAGGCCGATGAGGAGCCACCGTGCAAAGGGCACATTGTCCAGCAGGCCGAAGGACATGCCGGAGTTGTGGATATTGACCAGCTTGACAACCCCGGGTATCAGGGCCTCGGAGCCGGTGGCAAGAGTGATGTTTACTGTGACCCAGTATTTGAGCCACTGATCCGCGATGAGTATTATCACGGCGATTATGGCGTACAGCATATCTCTATCCTTTCGGCGGCGGGTATGATTTTTGCCGCCTGATACTGCATTTTAAGCGCAGAGGAAAACCCCTGCGCTTATATAATGCACCAAAAACTGCGATTAGTCAAGCTTGGCCACGACGGCGGCGCAGCGGGGGCACAGGCCGGTCTCGGGATCGGCGGCTGTCGAGTGCATCCAGCAGCGGGGGCACTTGACGCCGGCGGCTTCCTTGACGGACACGGTCAGGCCGCTGTTGTTCGCGCCGACGGCGGTAACGGCCTCGGGATCGACCTCGTCATCCTCGGCGATGAGGCATTCGGAGACGATCAGCAGCTCCTGAAGATTCATGCGCGATACTCTGTCGACGACAGCCTTGCTCTCGCCCTTTGCGCGCAGGGTGACGGCGGCCTCGAGGGGCTTGCCGATGCGCTTGTCGGCGCGGGCGCGCTCAAGAACGCCGTTGACGTCGTCCCTGACGGAGATGAGCGCGTCCCAATCGGCCATGGCGGCCTCGTCGAGGGCGTACTCGGTGAAGGGCTTGTTCATCTCGTTGAGCACGACGTTCCTTGCGTCGTCCTCGGCGCGGTGGGGCATCGCCAGCCAGA
The DNA here is from genome assembly GCA_946405205.1 of uncultured Clostridia bacterium. Classification (GTDB taxonomy): domain Bacteria; phylum Bacillota; class Clostridia; order Oscillospirales; family Oscillospiraceae; genus F23-B02. The sequence goes on along the minus strand of CAMJGL010000028.1, from coordinate 15,042 downwards.
TCTCATCGCAGGTGAAGGCAAGGATGGGTGCGAACATCTTGGTCAGGGTGTCGAGGATGAGGAACAGCGCGGTCTGGGCCGAGCGGCGCTTGAGGCCGTTTGCCTCCTCGCAGTAGAGCCTGTCCTTGATGATGTCGAGGTAGAAGTTTGAAAGCTCCACAACGCAGAAATCGTTGATGAGGTGGGATACGACGTGGAACTCATAGTCGTTGTATGCCGCGGCGGCCTTCTCGATGAGGGCGTTCAGGCGGGTGAGCGCCCAGCGGTCGAGCTCCATCATGTCCTCGGGCTTGACGAGGTCGTCCGCGTCGAAGCCGGCGAGGTTGCCGAGGCAGTAGCGGGCGGTGTTGCGGAACTTGAGGTAGTTCTGGGAAAGCTGCTTGAAGATCTCCTTCGAGCAGCGGACATCGACATGGTAGTCGGCAGAGCCTGCCCACAGGCGGATCATGTCCGCGCCGAACTCGCTGATGATGTCGGCGGGATCGACGCCGTTGCCGAGGGACTTGTGCATGGCCTTACCTTCGCCGTCGACCGTCCAGCCGTGGGTGAGGCACTCCTTGTACGGTGCGCCCTGACCCAGTGCGCCGACGGCCACGAGCAGTGAGGACTGGAACCAGCCTCTGTACTGGTCGCCGCCCTCGATATACATGGTGCTCGGCCAGAAGCCCTGGTCGCGCTTCATCGCGGCATAGTGGGTGGAGCCGGAGTCGAACCAGCCGTCGAGCGTGTCGGTCTCCTTGGTGAAGTGTACGCCGCCGCAGTGGGGGCACTTGAAGCCCTCGGGCAGAAGCTCCCCGGCCTCCAGCTCAAACCATGCGTTGGAGCCGCGCTCCTCGAACACCTTTGCGACGGTCTCGATGCTCTCGTCGGTGCAGACGGGCTTGCCGCAGTCCGAGCAGTAGAACACGGGGATGGGCAGACCCCAGCGGCGCTGACGGGAGATGCACCAGTCGGCGCGCTCGCGGATCATCGCGCCCATGCGCTCCTTGCCCCAGACGGGCAGCCAGCGCACGTCCTCGCAGGCGGCGATGGCCTCGTCCTTGAAGGAATCGACCGAGCAGAACCACTGCGGAGTTGCGCGGAAGATGATGGGGTTCTTGCAGCGCCAGCAGTGGGGATAGCTGTGGACGATATCCTCGGAGGCGAAGAGGACGCCGCTCTCCTTCATGTCCTTGAGGATGACGGGGTTCGATTCCTCGGTGCCCATGCCGGCGTACTTGCCGGCGTAATCGGTGTGGCGGCCCTGATCGTCAACGGGAACGACCATTTCCATGCCGTACTTTTTGCAGGTCAGGTAGTCTTCGGCGCCGAAGCCGGGAGCGGTGTGGACGCAGCCGGTACCGGAGTCCATGGTGACGTAGTCGGCCAGCAGCAGGCGGCTGGTCTTGGGCAGGAAGGGATGGTCGGCCAGCATATTCTCGTAGAAGCTGCCGGAATGGGTCTCAAGGATCTCATACTCGGTGAAGCCGCCGATACCCATGACCTTCTCGGTCAGAGCCTCGGCCATGATATACATTTCACCGTTGGGGGCCTTGACGACGGCGTAGCTCTCGTCGGGGTGCAGGGCGATGGCGAGGTTGCCGGGCAGGGTCCAGATGGTGGTCGTCCAGATGACGAAGAAAAGCTTCGACTTGTCAAGGTGCGGGAGCTTGCCGAGGTCGTCGTTCATGGGGAACTTGACGTAAACGGTGGTGCAGGGGTCGTCCTGATACTCGATCTCGGCCTCTGCCAGCGCGGTCTCGTCGTGGGCGCACCAGTAGACGGGCTTCAGGCCCTTGTAGATATGGCCGTTTTTATACATCTTGCCGAACACGCGGACCTCGTCGGCCTCGAAGCCCTTGTCCATGGTCTTGTAGGGATGCTCCCAGTCTGCGATGACGCCCAGGCGCTTGAAGCCCTCCATCTGGACGCCGATATACTTGTTCGCGTAAGCCTCGCAGGCGGAGCGGAAGTCGGCGACGCTCATGGCCTTGTGGTTGAGCTTCTGCTCCTTGATGATGGCGCTCTCGATGGGCATGCCGTGGTTGTCCCAGCCGGGGATGTACGGCGTGTAGTAGCCGCGCATGGCGTAGGAGCGGGTGATGAAGTCCTTCAGCGTCTTGTTGAGCGCGTGGCCCATGTGGATGGCTCCGTTGGAGAACGGAGGTCCGTCGTGGAGGTTAAAAAGGGGCTTGCCCTCGTTCTTCCTGAGCATTTCGTTATAGATGTCCAGCTCCTCCCAGTGCTTGAGCATCTCCGGCTCGCGCTTGGGCAGGCCGGCGCGCATGGGGAATTCGGTCTTGGGCAGGTTAAGGGTAGCATCGTATTTCTGTGCCATGTTATATTTCTCCTCTATCTCAATGTTTATATTTTATAAAAAATCAAGAAGGCGCGCTGACGGTTTTCTCCATACGCACGCCTTCTGTTATCACGCAGCAAAAGCCGAAACCATCGTTTCGGCAAAAACTCAGAGCTCGTCCTTTACAAAGCTGAATACCTGAGTGTTGCCTGCGTCCACGGAAGCGGGTTTGGAAGCGGGAGCGGCGGGCTCGGCAGGTATTCGTATGGCCTCGGCGTCATTTTCGGCGCTCAGGCGGGAGGCGGCGCTGATGGTATCAAGGGTGTCCAGCTGCTTCTGGCACATCTCACGGACGGTCTCGAAGAACTTCGCGGTGCTGAGCTTCGCGGCCTGAAGGCGCGACTCCTCCTGCGCGATCCGGTCGTCGATTCCGCCGAGGATGGAAGCGGCCTTGGCCTCGGCCTCGGAGACGATGGCCTGGCTGCGGGCGCGTGCGTCGTTCTCGATCTGGACGCTGAGCTTCTGCGCCGAGAGGATGGCAGCGTTCAGCGCGCTTTCGTTGGCGCGGTACTCTTCGATCTTGTCGACAAGGACCTTCATCTTGCCCTTGAGGACGGAGTTCTCCTTCTGAAGAGCTTCAAAATCGTCTGCCAGCTCTTCGAGATAGTCGTCGATAACGCCCATATCGTAGCCGCCGAACATACTTCTGGCTTTGTCAAAGCTCTTTTCACGGATTTCCTGAGGAGTAGTCATATCTAAATCCACCTTTCAGTAGTTGCTGATTGATTGTTTATGTCTGCCGCGCCGTCAGAAATACAGGCCGGCGCTTTCAAAATCGGAAACTGCGTCGCCCACGAGATCGACGTTGGTGGGCGTGACGATATACGCCTGTCCGGAAACGCGCATTATCTTGCCGCCCAGAGCGTAGGCGACGCCGGACAGAAAGTCTATCATGCGGCGGGCGGTCACATCGTCGGCCATCTCGAGGTTCATGAGCACCGCCTGGCGGGACTTTAAGCTGTCGGCTATCTCGGCTGCCTCGCCGAATTCGGAGGGGTTGACGAGATGCAGCTTCATCTTGCTCTTCTCGGGAGCGGGAGGCGGCGCGGGGGCCTTGCTCTCCCTGCGGGAGAACACGGGGCGGGGCTGCCTTTCCTCAAAGCTCTCGTCTGCCGCGGTCTCTTCCTCGGCGGCGAGCTCGTCCTCGGCTGCTCTTTCTTCGTTTTCTATATAATCATCATCGTAGGGATGCATTGCGTTTTTAATATTGTCGAACCATGCCATAATGTATCCTCCTTACGTTATTTTGCGCCGTAATCGCGGGCTCCGAAGATCCCGGTGCCTACGCGGACTATGTTCGCGCCCTCTTCGATGGCGGCCTCGTAATCGGCGCTCATGCCCATCGACAAAAAGTCCATGGTGACATTATCGTATTTTTTTGCCCCGATGTCAACAAAAAGCTGCTTCATTGTGCGAAAATATGGCCTGTTTTCCTCCATATTTTCACAAATTGGGGGTATTGCCATGAGTCCGCGCACTCTGACCGCCCGAAAATCTGCCATCCGAGGCAGAACTTCCCCGAGTTCTTCGGGCGCGAAGCCGGACTTCGCCGTCTCCCCGCCGATGTTCACCTCAAGCAGGATATCCTGCGTGAGGCCCAGCGCGGCGGCGCGCTTATCTATGACGCCGATGAGCTCAAGACTGTCGGCCGAGTGGATGAGCGAGACCTTGCCCACGATGTACTTAACCTTGTTTTTCTGGAGATGCCCTATGAAGTGCAGGGGGCAGCCGGAGTAGGCTCCCTGTTCGAGCTTTTCCGTCAGCTCCTGAACGCGGTTTTCGCCGCAGACGTCAACGCCTGCGGCTATTGCCTCGCGCACTCTGGAGGCGTCGTTCATCTTTGTCGCCGCGCAAAGGAGGATGCCGTCGGGCTCCCTCCCGCAGCGCCTTGCCGCCGCGGCCATGTTTTCCTTTACCTGCTTAACGTTTTCGGCAATGCTCATATGTTATCACCCTGTATTTATATTTCTTTGTCTGTCTGCAATATTATAGCCATGCCCTCGCGGAGCTTATCCTCCCGCACAAGGCAGTAGTCTTCGTTCTGAAAAATGATCTCGACGGGGCATTTTTCCTCAAGCCCCGCTCTGAGGACATACACATAGGCTTCGCTTTCCTCATGCCGCACAGCGCTCAGCGGGACCTTTATGCCGCTGCTTTCCAAGAGCGTCACGGTGAGCGTCAGCCGTCGGGCGTTGAGAATGTCCGAAAGCCCCTCGCGGCAGCGGATGACGAGCCTGCCGTCCCGGTTTGAGAGCACCTGCGCGCCGTAGCTGTCAAGCAGCGTGAGCGTGACGCGCTGCCCGGGCCGGAGCAGCTCCGCCTCCTTTGTCTCGGCGACGAAAAACCAGCCGCCCTGCACGATCTTGCCCACGGCGTTTTCCGGCACCGAGGGGGTGAAATCGTCGAAATTTTCAAGGCTCAGCTCCTCAAAGCCGTCCAGATAGTTGCTGAAAAAGCCCGCGCAGGGCGCGTAGATGAGCCCGCGCAGCTCCCCTTTTTCCGGCTGGGCGCCGTTTTTCGCGTCAAGGCAGCTCAAATAGTCCTCCAGCGCCTCCTGCCTGACGGCGACGATCTCGCCGCCGCGGACGCGCTCGCCCGTGCGGGCGGGGAGATAGGCCTCCCCGTCCGAGCAGGTGACATAGCGCTCATCGCGTATGACGGTACCCTCAAGGCAGAGCGAGCGGCTTTCGGTGACGCGCTCTGCCCTGAGCGTTTCCGGAGCCTCGCTCTCCCGCAGGAAGCCCGCCCCGAGGTATGCCGCCAGCGCGAGAAAAAGCGCCGCCGCGGCAAAGCGAAGGTAGCCTCCCCCGCGCATCAGTCGTCCGAGCCGAGCTCCACGGGTCTGGGCGGGATGATGGTGGAGATGGCATGCTTATAAATAAGCTGCTGCCTGCCGTCGGAATCGAGCACGACGGTGAAGCCGTCGTAGCCGCGTATGATGCCGTGCATCTGAAAGCCGTTCATGAGGAAAACCGTGAGGTTTGTCTTGTCGCGGCGTACCTGATTGAGAAATGCGTCCTGTAAATTCTGTGTCTTTTGCATGATTGCAGCTCCTGTGTATGTATTTTCGTACCCTTGGTACGAAAACATCATAAACCACGTGAGTGCAAGTATTCGGTCGAAAGCCGTCGGGCTTCATTAAAATCGGGCGGGTCGCCCCAGCGGATGCGGAAAAGGCTCTCATCCCGCCTCAGCCATGTGAGCTGCCGCTTGGCGTAGCGGCGCGATTCGCGCTTTATGAGCTCTATGGCCTCCTCCCTTGTTATCTCGCCGCGCAGGAAGGCGGCCGGCTCCTTGTAGCCGATGGCCTGCATGGAGGTGGCGTCGGGGGATAATCCCTCGTTAAGAAGCGACTCGACCTCCTCGAAAAGCCCCTGCGCGACCATCCCGTCAACGCGGCGGTCGATGCGCCCGTAAAGCTGCGCCCTGTCCTCAAAGTCGAGGGCTATGCGCAGCGCGTCATAGCGCGGCGGGACGGCCTTCGTCTCAAGGTCGTGCTGCGTGATGGTCCTGCCGCTGAGCATATACACCTCGATGGCGCGGATGATGCGCCGCCGGTCGGCAGGATGGAGCTTTGCCGCCCGCTCGGGGTCGAAGCCGCGAAGCCTTTCGAGCATCGCCTCGCCGCCAATTTCGTCATATTCCGCGCCGAGGCGCTCCCTCAGCGCGTTGTCGCCCTCGTTTTCGGCAAAATCCCTGCCGGATACGAGAGAGTCGATGTACAGATTGGTGCCGCCGGCGAGGATGGGCAGCTTACCGCGTGCGAGGATATCGTCAACGCAGGCCGAGGCCTCACGCACATAGCGGGCGACGGAATAGCTCTCGTAAGGCTCCGCGACGTCTATCATGCGGTGCGGCACGCCCTGCGCCTCGGCGGGAGTGACCTTCGCTGTGCCTATATCCATGCGGCGGTAGACCTGCATGGAGTCGGCGGAGACGATCTCGCCGTCAAAGTCCTTTGCCAGCGCAACCGCGAGCCGCGTTTTGCCCGTTGCCGTCGGGCCTGTTACAACAACGATTTTCGGGGGCATGGGCGCTCCTTTCAAACGATGCGGCTGAAGAATTTGTCCAGCTCTTTTTTTGTGAGCCTTGCCGATACCGGCCTGCCGTGGGGGCAGTATCTGACCTCACCCGCCGCGACCGCCGCGGCGATGCGCTCAAGCTCCGATATGTCGTGGCGGCGGCCTGCCTTTATCGCCGCCTTGCAGGCGACGGTGTGCAGCAGCTCATCGCGTGCGTCCTGCGCGCTCACGCCGCCGCGCCTGAGCTTTTCGCAAAGCTCCTCAACGGCGCTTTCGGCCTCGCCGGGGTCGATGTCGTCCGGCAGGGCGCGTATGGCAAGCTCGCTCGCGCCGAAGGGCTCTATCTCAAAGCCGAGCGAGGATAAAAGCTCCGCGTTTTTCTCGATGAGCTCCGCGTCTGCCGCCGTGGGCTTTATGATGACGGGGCTCAGCAGGGTCTGGCTCATGATCTCCCGTCCCTGAGCCTTGAGGCGGTCGAAGATCATGCGCTCGTGTGCGGCATGCTTGTCGATAAGAAGCAGCTCCCCGTCCTGCTCGGCAAGGATGTAGGTGCCGAGTGCCTCGCCTATCACGCGGCAGGCGTTTTTCGTGATGCTTTCAACATTTTCAACTGAATTTTCAACACTTTTTCCTGTGTATGAGGGGGTTTTCGGGGGCGTATTTTCGACTGCTTGCGGCATGCTTCGGGCGGGAAAGACCTCCCTCGACGGACTGTGCGCGGAATGTGTCGGAGCAGATCTGAACACCGGCCTTTCGGTCTCACGGCGCTCGGCCTTCGGCGCGGTCTTGCGGTAATCGGCGGCGCTCACGGTCTTGAAAAAGTCCGGCTTGGGTGCCGCGGCAAGGCGGCGCGTGCTCTCCGAGAGCTTTATCTCAAGCGGCCCGCTCTCCTGCTCAAGTGTTGCGCGCACGGCCTGATACACGAGGTCGAACAGCTTCTTCTCGTCCGAGAACTTGACCTCGGTCTTGGCAGGATGCACGTTCACGTCCACCGCGCCGCAGCTCAGGCTGATGTAGAGAACGCAGGAGGGGAAGCGTCCGGTGAGCAGCGTGTTTTTATACGCCTGCTCGACCGCCGCCTGCAGGAGCGCGGACTTTATGTATCTGCCGTTGCAGTAAAAATGCTGGCTGCTGCGGTTGCCGCGCCCCGCCGCGGGGGAGGACACGAAGCCCTCGACGGTCATGCCTTCGTTCTCGGCGCGGCAGGGCAGCATGGCTGAGGCAAGCTCCCTGCCCAGCAGGGAATACACCGCCGACTCGGCTCTGCCGTCGCCGGGGGTGAAGAAAAGCTCCTCGCCGTCGCGGCGAAGGCGCAGAGAGACCTCGGGTCTGCCCAGCGCGCAGTGCAGCGCGGCGGCGGCGCAGGCGGAGGCCTCCGCACGGTCACTTTTTAAAAATTTCAGCCTTGCGGGGGTGTTGAAGAAAATATCGCGCACGGTGATGCTCGTGCCCTCGGGGCAGCCGCAGGGCACCATGTCGATGATGTCACCGGCCTGCACCGTCACGGCGACGCCCTCTGCCGCGCCCTTTTCGCGGGTGACGAGCTCGACGCGGCTCACGGCGGATATCGCCGCGAGAGCCTCGCCGCGAAAGCCCATCGTGCCTATGGCCTCAAGGCCCTTTTCGTCGCGCAGCTTGCTCGTCGCGTGGCGCAGGAAGGCTACGCCCGCGTCCTCGGGGCTCATGCCGCAGCCGTCGTCGGTGACGCGGATGAAGGTCGCGCCGCCGTTTTTAAATTCGACGCTTATCTTCCCCGCGCCCGCGTCAAGCGCGTTTTCCACGAGCTCCTTTATAACGGACGCCGGCCTCTCGACCACCTCGCCCGCGGCTATCATGTCCGCCACCAGCGGCGGCAGTATGTTTATCTTTGTCATATCGCAAAGGTCTCCTTATGCGGAATATCTTATTATACATTGTTTTTGCGGAAAAAACCACAGGCTTTTGTTAACAGCGTCAAAACTTTTTGCGGCGGGGCCGGCACGGGGAGATTTTAGTTGAAAGTCAGGGGCGTTTTTGGTATGCTTAAATAATCAAAGCATAAGGAAGCACGGATAATGGCTTACGAGAGAAAAGAAATAGGAATTGACGAAATTCGGCGGCAGGAGGATATCTGCGCGCAGATAGCCGAAGGGCTCGCCTCGGACGGGCGGCAGCACCTCGCCATGGTGGACACCTACGGCTGCCAGCAGAACGAGGCCGACAGCGAGAAGATACGCGGCTATCTTGCCGAGATGGGCTACGGCTTTACGCAGGATGAGTTTGAGGCGGACGTCATCGTCGTGAACACCTGCGCGGTGCGCGAGCACGCGGAGATGCGCGTTCTGGGAAACGTCGGGCAGCTTAACCACAGCAAAAAGCAGTGCCCGGGTCAGGTGATCGCGGTGTGCGGCTGCATGGTGCAGCAGGAGCACATGGCCGAGAAGCTGAAGAAGTCCTACCCCGTGGTGGATCTGGTGTTCGGGCCGCATGAGCTGTGGCGCTTTCCGGAGCTTCTGCAAAAGACCGTGACGGGCAAAAAGCGCGTTTTCGCCGTAGACCGCAGCGACGGCTCCGTCGCCGAGGGCATGCCCCTAAAGCGCGACGGGAAGGTCAAGGCGTGGCTGTCGATCATGTACGGCTGCAATAATTTTTGCACCTACTGCGTCGTGCCCTACGTCCGCGGCAGGGAGCGCTCCCGCCGTCCGGAGGACATCGTGGCCGAGGCGCGGCAGCTCGTAGCCGACGGCTACAAGGACATAACCCTGCTGGGTCAGAACGTAAACTCCTACGGACGCGATCTCGGCGGCGAAACGGATTTCGCCGACCTCATACGAATGATAAACGACATCCCGGGCGAGTTTCTCATCCGCTTCATGACCAGCCACCCCAAGGACGCGACGGAGAAGCTGTTTAAGACCATGGCCGAATGCGAAAAATGCGCGCATCAGCTCCATCTGCCCGTGCAGTCGGGAAACGACCGCGTCCTGAAGGCCATGAACCGCAACTACACGGCGGAAAAATATCTGGAGAAGGTAAAGCTTGCGCGGCAGTATATGCCCGATCTCGTCATCACGACGGATATCATCGTGGGCTTCCCCGGCGAGACCGACGGGGAGTTTGAGGACACCGTTAAGCTCTGCGACGCGGTGGGCTACGACGCGATGTTCACCTTCATTTACTCAAAGCGCGTCGGGACTCCGGCGGCCGCGATGCCCGACGCGGCGACCCGCGAGGATAAGCAGCGCCGCTTTGACAGGCTTCTTGAGGCGGCAAACCGCGTATCGGCCCGAAAACACGCCGAATATGAGGGAAAGACGGTGCGCGTCCTCGTCGACGGCGAGACGGGAAAGCCGGAGTACAACCTCTCCTCCCGCACAAACGGAGGCAGGCTCGTGCATCTCAAGGGCGGCGCGGAGCTCATCGGAAAATTCATAGACGTCATAATAACTTCAAGCAATACCTGGGCACTTTACGGAGAGGTGGAAAAGGCATGAAGGAAGAAAAGCTCAAAAGATATCAGGTCACGCAGAGCCTGAGGTTTCCCTCGAACATAATTAAGGCTATGTATTACGCGGGCTCGGTGCTGCTCGTGCTCGGCGCGGCGGTGCTGGCGCTGGGCTTTTTCACCCCGCTTGCGAGCCTGCGCGGCCTTTCGGCCATCGTCGTTGTGCTGTCGGCCATATGGCTCATCTCGGCCCATTTCATCTCGGCCAACAACTTCGGACTTGCAAACATCTCCTTCACCGGAACGGGCATGATCTTCCGTACCGGCGGCGAGGAGGGCGCCGAATACCGGCTCAATTGGGAGGATGTCCGCTGCTGCGGATTTATAAAGACCCGCCGGTCGTGGTGGTGCTACGCCTCGGACCATGAGCTTGCCGACAAGGAGCGGCGAGAGTTCCCCGAATTTGTTGAAAAAGGCGTTTTCTATTTCAATTACGCCGACAATACATGGGAGGAATTCATGAAATTCGTCCCCGAGCGCTTCCGCGCCGGACTTGAAAAGGAAAAGGAAGAAAAGGCGGTCAAATGACAGGAGAGAAAACGGCGGAGCTTACGCCGATGAAAAAGCAGTACAACGAGATAAAGGCACAGCACTCCGACTGCCTGCTGTTTTTCCGCCTCGGCGATTTTTACGAGATGTTCGACGAGGACGCGAAGATAGCGTCGCGTGAGCTTGATCTCGCGCTCACGACACGCGACCGCGGCGTTGCCGATCCGGAAAAGCGCACCCCCATGTGCGGCGTGCCGTATCACAGCAGCCAGAGCTATATCGCCCGCCTCATCGCCAAGGGCTACAAGGTCGCCATCTGCGAGCAGATCGAGGACCCCGCCGCCGCGAAGGGGCTCGTCAAGCGCGACGTTATACGCATAATCACCCCCGGCACCGTGACGGACGCGTCCATGCTCGAGGAGGGGCGCAGCAACTACCTCGGCTCAGTGTTTTACGAGGCCGGACGCGGCGGCGCGGCCTTCTGCGACATATCCACGGGCGAGTTCTGCGCCGCAGCCTTCGAGGGCGACGCGCTGAGCCATATCTTAAACGAGCTCGGCCGCTTCGCCCCGCGTGAGCTTGTCATGAACAAGGCCGCCGCCGAGACCGGCGCCATACCCGATTTTGCCCGCCAGAAGCTGGGCTGTATGCTCGAGATGGGCGGCGACGACTATGAATATGCCGCCTGCGCTGCGCGCATATGCCGCCAGCTCGGTCTGCCGGATATCGCAGCCGCGGGGCTTGACGGCGCGCCCGAGGCGGTCTCCGCCGCCGGGGCTCTGCTGCGGTATATCGACGAAACGCAGAAAATGGACATGGCGCACATCCGCAGCATCGACCTTTTCAGCGGCGGCAGATACATGGAGATGGACTGGGCGACCCGCCGCTCCCTCGAGCTGACGGAGGCCCTGCGCACGGGCGAAAAGCGCGGCTCGCTGCTGTGGGTGCTGGACAAGACCAGAACGCCCATGGGCGGACGGCTGCTCAGGGCATGGCTCGAGCGCCCGCTGCTCAGCCCCGTTGCGATAAAGCGCCGCCTTGCGGCTGTGGACGAGCTTTTCCGCGACAATGTCACGCGCGGCGAGCTCATCGAGCTTCTGCGCGGCATAAGCGATATGCAGCGTCTCATTGGCCGCATCGTCTACGGCACCGCCAACGGCCGCGACCTGCTGAGCCTTGCCGACTGCGCAAGGGCGCTGCCGAAGATATGCTCCCTTCTCGGCGGCTTCAAGAGCGCCGCGCTGCGGGATATCGCCGCCATGGACACTCTTGACGAGATACTCATGCGCATCGACTGGGCCATCTGCGACGATCCTCCCTTTTCCGTGCGCGAGGGCGGCATACTCAGGACCGGCTACTCCGAGCAGGTGGACAAGCTCCGGCAGATACGCGATAACGGAGCGCAGGCCGTCGCGGAGCTTGAGGCGCGTGAGCGCCAGCGCACCGGCATCAAAAAGCTCAAGGTGGGCTACAACAAGGTGTTCGGCTACTTCATCGACGTGCCCAAATCCGCCGGCGAGGTCAATATCCCAGACGACTACATAAGAAAACAGACCCTCGTTTCAAACGAGCGGTATTTCACTCAGGAGCTCAAGGAGCTCGAAACGAGCCTGCTGACGGCAGCCGACAGGATAAAGGAACTTGAGTACAGCTTCTTCATGGACCTGTGCGGCACCATCGCGGAAAAGGTCGCTCAGGTGCAGGCCTCGGCGGACGCTGTCGCGAGGCTGGACGTGTTCTGCTCCCTTGCCGAGGTCGCGGTGCGCAACGGCTACTGCATGCCCGAGATCGACACCTCCGGCGAGCTAATAATATGCGAGGGGCGGCACCCCGTCGTCGAGCAGACGCTCAGCGACGTGAGGTTCGTGCCAAACGACACCAATCTCAACTGCGAGGGCAGCCGCGCCGCCATCGTCACCGGCCCCAACATGGCCGGCAAGAGCACCTATATGCGCCAGACGGCGCTCATAGTCCTCATGGCGCAGATAGGCTCCTTCGTTCCGGCAAAAAGCGCCGTCGTCGGCGTGGTCGACAGGGTGTTCACCCGCATCGGAGCCTCGGACGACCTTGCCTCGGGACAGTCGACCTTCATGCTCGAAATGAGCGAGGTCGCCGATATCCTGCGCTATGCGACGAACCGCAGCCTGCTCATCCTCGACGAGATAGGCCGCGGCACCTCCACCTACGACGGCATGGCCATCGCCCGCGCCGTGCTGGAGTACTGCGCGGATAAGAAAAAGCTCGGCGCGAAGACGATGTTTGCGACCCATTACCATGAGCTATCGGCGCTCGAGGGCTCGGTGGAGGGCGTGCACAACTATTCGATAAGCGCAAAAAAGCAGGGCGGCAGCCTTGTGTTCCTGCGCAAGATCATGCCCGGCGCGGCGGACGACAGCTACGGCATCGAGGTCGCAAAGCTCGCCGGCGTGCCGGATAACGTCATAAGCAAGGCCAGAGGCTATCTCAAAGAGCTCGAGGCCGGAGGCGGCGGGCCGAAGGCCGAAAAAACTGACGATTCGGGTCAGATAAGCCTTGCCGACGCCGGCACGGACGAGGTCGGCAGGATACTCAGAAGCACCGATATCAATTCACTCACTCCCCTGGAGGCGCTGAACTTGCTTAGCGAGCTTCAGCAGAAAGCGAGAGGCTGATGCGCGATCATCTGAAAAAAACCGAATTCTGGAGCGCCATGATACTGCTGCTGCTGCACATGGTGCTGTTCCCGATAGCGCTTTCCGTGCTGCTGTCGCTGTATCCGCAGCTTTTGACGGAAACCGAGGCCAACCTGCTGTACTACGCCGTCACGACGACGCTGGTGTTCCTCCTTCTGGGCCGCTACCTGCGCCGCAGCTTCGACTCGCTGATAGATAACATTTTCGGCTGCCTGAGGAGCTTCGGCCTCGGCATCATCATGTTCTTTGTCCTGAGCATGGCCGCCGGCCTTATCATGGGCACTCTCGGCCTGACCGACGACAATCTCAATCAGGCGGCCATAAACGGGATGTTCGAGGAAAACCGCGGCATGATTATCGCAATGACGGTGTTCCTCGCGCCTGTCGCCGAGGAGGCGATCTTCCGCGGCGGCCTGTTCTGCGGGCTTTACCGCAGGGGACGCTGGCTGGCCTACGGCGTGTGCGTTTTCGTCTTCTGCATCTACCATGTGTGGCAGTACGCCCTCCTTCTGTGGGATATAAGCTATCTGCTCATGGCGATACAGTATATCCCCGCGGCTTTCACGCTCTGCTGGATATATGAGCAGAGCGGCTCGGTGTGGACGAGCATATTCTTCCATATGGCAGTCAATCTTTTAGGTGTGGTGATGATATGAAAATAAACACGAAAATGATAGTGATAAGCGCCATGCTCATAGCCATAGAAGTCGTTTTCTCGCGGCTGCTGGCCATCAACGTGCTCATCGCCAAGGTGGGGCTGGGCTTTGCCGCGATCGCGGTCTGCGCCATGCTCTACGGCCCCGCGTGGGCGGCGCTGTGCGCGGCGCTGGGCGACCTTGCAGGCGCGCTGCTGTTCCCGACGGGAGCTTTTTTCCCGGGCTTTACCGCGACGGCGGCTCTGACGGGGCTCATCTACGGGCTGTTTCTGTATAAACAGCGCCCGGGGCTCAGGCAGTGCTTTTTTGCCGCGCTGACAAACGGCCTTGTCGTGACGCTCGTTTTGAACACGGCGATGATATCGCTGGTGTTCGGGCCGGATTTCTGGCCGCTGCTTTACACGCGGCTTGCCGAGTTCGGCGTGATGCTCCTTATCCAGACCCTTGTCATGACGGCGATAAGCCGCTCGGACACGCTGTACGGCAAATTAATGCAGCTGCGTTCATAAAAATTGCCGAAAACCCTTGACAAACAGGCGAAAATCTGATATTTTATTCGAGCGCTCCGAAGACAGCAGGTAGCTTTAGTGTAAATCCTGCCGAGGAAGGCATCAGCTTTGAATGCTTACAGCCTCCATGTCTGCGGACAGGGAGGCTTTTCTTTTTCTAACGGGCGCGGATCAAACGTGTGGAGGTGAAAAAACACACATGCCTAACGCAAAAGTTCTCAGCGAGAAGCAGGCGGTCGTGGAAGCACTCGTCGAGCGCATAAAGGGCGCAAGCTCCGGTATCTTCGTGGACTACCAGGGTATCACCGTGGCAGAGGATACCGCACTTCGTACCGAAATGCGCAAGGAGGGCGTCGACTACACCGTCGTCAAGAACACCCTTACTAGAATCGCCATCGACAAGGTCGGCATGAACGAGCTCGACCCCATCCTGAACGGCAGCACTTCTCTGGCTACCAGCAGCGGCGATCCTATCGCACCCTTCCGCATCATCAGCGATTATTCCAAGAAGCTGAACGAAAAGTTCAACGTCAAGGCGGCCTTCCTTGAGGGCAAGATCCTGAATGAGCAGGAGATCGCGGAGCTTTCCGCACTGACTTCCAAGAACGACCTGTACGCAAAGCTGGCAGGTTCCCTGAACGCCATCATGGGCGGTCTGGCAGTATGCCTGACGGAGGTCATCGAACAAAAGGGCGGCGCAGCAGAGGCCGCACCCGCAGAAGCAGCAGAATGATCGGCTGCTGACAAAGATTAAATTTGGAGGAAAACAATAATGGCAAGCGAAAAAATCACCGCCATGATCGACGAGATCAAGGCCCTTTCCGTTCTCGAGCTCAAGGAGCTCGTCGATGAGATCTGCGAGACCTTCGGCG
>CAMJGL010000027.1:0-20874 GCA_946405205.1 uncultured Clostridia bacterium | reverse complement strand
TGCGGAGATCTTCCTTGCTGATGGTTGCGACCTTGTCCCTCTGGGGAACGCCGGAAGCAGTTTCGATACCGCACGCCTTCTTTATCAGCAGTGCTGCAGGGGGGGTCTTGGTGATGAAGGTGAAGCTGCGGTCGGAGTAAACGGTGATGACGACAGGGATCATCATGCCCATATCGCCCTTGGTGCGCTCGTTAAAATCCTTGGTGAACTGGCCGATATTTACGCCGTACTGACCAAGTGCGGGACCTACAGGGGGAGCCGGAGTTGCCTTGCCTGCGGGAACCTGGAATCTGACATATCCAACTATTTTCTGTGCCATAATTCAGCACCTCTTTCTTATTATTCTTTTATTTCCTCGACCTGATCCAGCTCAAGGTCGACGGGGGTCTCTCTGCCGAACATTGAGACCACGACACGGACTCTGTCCTTATCGGGCTCGAGCTCCTCAACAACGCCGAGGAAGCCTGCGAGGGGGCCGTCAATGACCTTGACGGTATCGCCGATCTGGTAGCCCGTAACGATTTCATGGCGCTCGACGCCGAGATCGTAAATTTCCTGCTCCGTAAGAGGAACGGCCTTGCCGCCCGCGCCGACGAAGCCGGTCGCACCGCGGACATTGTGGATAAGATGCCAGCTTTCATCGGTCAGCACCATCTTGCAGAGAACGTAGCCGGGGAACACCTTGCGCTCAACGGTCTTTTCGCCGGCGTCGGTATACTCGGTGACGGTCTCCATGGGGATGTTGACCTCGTGGATCAGATCCTGCATCCTGCGGTTTTCCGCAGCCTTCATAATTGCGGCTGCGACTGCGTTTTCATAACCGGAATAGGTATGGATCACATACCATTTTGCGTCTTCTGCCATAACTGTTAACCCGCAAGTTCGAAGATAACGTTAACAATCAGTCCCGCGACTTCATCGAAGCCCCAGAGGACGACTGCGGCAGCCGCCATAACGACAAGCGCCACGCCGGTGTTGGTAGCAAGCTGCTTGGGCGTAGGCCATATGACCTTCTTGAGCTCGCTTCGCATCTCGCGGAACCACTTGCCTATGCGCTGGAAGAAACCAAGCTTTTTATCTTCTTTCTTAACGGCGGCGGTGTTTTTGACAGGAGCATTGTTTTTCTTGTCTTCAGCCATTTTTGCACTCATCCTTTCAGAAAGTTACTTGGTTTCAACGTGCTTGGTGTGCTTTCTGCAGAAGGGGCAATACTTGCTTCTCTCAAGCTTTTCGGAAGTATTCTTCTTGTTCTTGACAGTGTTGTAATTCCTCTGCTTGCACTCGTTGCATCTCAAGGTGATCTTGACTCTGTTGTCAGCCATACTTTTCGGCACCTCCTATATTATTTATCCGCGTTACGGTGCGGACATTTGCCTCCCTGTATGGGAATCAGGGTAATTTTTCCGCAAAATTTGCGCACGAAAAAAGACCTCTCATCCGACAGGTACTGATAAATATACCATACACGGGCTCAGAGGTCAAGTATTTTCCAAAGCTTTTTGCATATTTCCTCTTGATTTTTCTGAGGAAACTGCATTTTTACGCAGAAGAAAAAAGGAGCCACTTCAAAGTGGCTCCCTTCTGAATGCTTTAAGCTCGATTATGCTTTTTCAAAGCCATCCTTACCCACGCCGCAGACGGGGCAGGTCCAATCCTCGGGAACTTCCTCCCAAGGAGTGCCGGGAGCGACGCCGTTATCGGGATCGCCGACAGCGGGATCGTACTCATAGCCGCATACGCATACATATTTCATAGCATTATACCTCTTATATCTTACTTGAAGTAGCGAGCCAGCAGACCCTCAAACGCCTTGCCGTGACGGGCCTCGTCGCGGGCCATCTCATGAACGGTGTCATGGATAGCGTCGAGATTGTACTTCTTTGCCAGCTTTGCCAGCTCGAACTTGCCGGCGGTAGCGCCGTTCTCGGCATCTACGCGCATCTCAAGGTTCTTCTTGGTGGAATCGGTGACTACCTCGCCGAGGAGCTCTGCGAACTTTGCCGCGTGCTCGGCCTCTTCAAGGGCTGCCTTCTCCCAGTACATTGCTATCTCGGGATAGCCTTCGCGGGCTGCAACGCGGCCCATTGCCAGATACATGCCGACCTCGGAGCACTCGCCCTCGAAGTTTGCGCGCAGACCGCAGATGATCTCTTCCTGAACCTCGGCGGGAACCTCAGCGCCGAATACCTTGCCGACGCCTACGACGTGCTCTGCGGCCCAGGTCTTCTCTGCTGCCTGCATGGTGAACTTCTCACCGGGGACATTGCAGATGGGGCACTTCTCGGGAGGAGTGTCACCCTCATGAACATAACCACATACGGGACATACCCATTTTGCCATAATAATTACCTCCTGAATAATACTCTTAACAATCAAATAATATCACTTTCAGCGCAAAACTCAAGTAAAAATTTCTTAAATTTTGACTTTATGCATTGATTATAAACGATAGGAAGTAAGTTGAATGTAGCATTTACTACATCGTTTACATTCTTCTGATATTTTTTGATATTTCGCAGAGTGCCTCGGCGGCCTCGGTATCGCAGTCGGTGTTTCGGGCAAGATCCGCAAGCGACAGCATGCCGACCAGTCTGCCGTCATGGCACACGGGAAGCCGCCTTACCTGCGCATCTGCCATGAGGCGGGCCGCCTCCCCGACATGGGCATTGTCGTTTATTGTGACGGCTCCGCGAGTCATCACATCCCCTATCTTCGTCTCCGTCGGCGACAAGCCCGTTGCGACGCAGCGCACTGCTATGTCCCTGTCGGTTATCATGCCGCGCAGATTGCCCCTGTCGTCGCACACGGGTACTGCGCCTATGTTATACTGCTTTAAAAGCCTCGCGGCGGCGGCCACCGGCTCGCTCTGCCCCACAGTTATGATATGGTCGCTCATGATGTCAAATACTTTCATAATGATCCCTCCTGTTACAATCATTGCCGCAGGAGCCTGTTTTTATTCCGCAGAGACATGATAAAAGCCGGACGATTAACGTCCGGCTTTTATCATTTATGAAGCATCGAGTATGCTTTTTCTCTTGCAAGAGCTCTGTGTAAGCTGAGCTCGGCGCGCTTTAAGTCAATATCCGCAGATTTTTCCTCGATACGCTTTCTTGCTCTGCTCTCGGAAGCCTGAGCCCGGGCAAGGTCGATATTTTCTGCCTTTTCCGCCGTGCGTGCAAGGAGTATCAGTTCATTGTCCGCCATGCTCAGAACGCCTCCGCTCAATGCGGCAAAGTGTTCCCCGCCCTCGGAAACGTACTTAACGACGCCCTCCTTGAGAGCCGCGATCATCGGCGCGTGACCCGCCATGATGCCCGCGTCGCCGTCAGCAACCGGTACAAGCGCGTAGCTTATCATCTCATCACAGACGACTCCGCCTGCCGTGGCGATCTGAAAATGAATCTTATCAGCCATGGTCACAGATCCTTACGCTTGGCAAGCACCTCGTCGATGGTGCCGCACATGAGGAAGGCCTGCTCGGGCAGATCGTCGCATTCGCCGCCGAGGATGGCCTGGAAGCCGCGGATGGTATCCTCCATCCTGACATATGCGCCCTTGACGCCGGTGAAGTTCTCGGCAACGTGGAAGGGCTGGGACAGGAAGCGCTGTATCCTTCTTGCGCGGTTGACCGTGGCTTTGTCTTCCACACTAAGCTCATCCATGCCGAGGACGGCGATGATATCCTGCAGCTCCTTGTACTTCTGGAGCACGGCCTGCACCGCACGGGCGGTGTCATAATGCTCTTTGCCCAGCACGTTGGGGTCGAGGATTCGGGAGGTCGATTCCAGCGGATCCACGGCGGGATAAATACCGAGCTCCGAAATGCTTCTTGACAGAACGGTGGTCGCGTCAAGGTGGGCAAACGCCGTCGCCGGAGCGGGGTCGGTAAGGTCGTCGGCGGGGACGTAGATCGCCTGTACCGAGGTTACGGAGCCGTTTCTGGTGGATGTGATACGCTCCTGAAGAGCGCCCATTTCCGTTGCCAGCGTGGGCTGATAGCCGACGGCGGAGGGCATACGCCCCAGAAGCGCCGAGACCTCGGAGCCGGCCTGAGTAAATCTGAAGATATTGTCTATAAACAGCAGAACGTCCTGACCGGATTCATCGCGGAAGTTCTCCGCTATGGTCAGACCGGACAGAGGCACGCGCAGACGCGCTCCTGGCGGCTCGTTCATCTGGCCGAATACCAGCGCGGTCTTGTTTATAACGCCCGACTCGGTCATCTCGTGCCATAGGTCGTTGCCCTCACGGCTGCGCTCGCCGACGCCAGCGAACACGGAGTAGCCGCCGTGCTCGTAGGCCACGTTGCGGATAAGCTCCATGATAAGCACGGTCTTGCCGACGCCCGCGCCGCCGAACAGACCGATCTTACCGCCCTTGGAGTAGGGCGCGAGCAGGTCTACGACCTTGATGCCGGTCTCCAGTATCTCCGTGGAGGGGGCGATATCCGTGAAGGCGGGAGCCTCACGGTGAATGGGCATATACTCCTTCGCGTTGACAGGGCCCTTCTCGTCTATGGGCTCGCCGACGACGTTGAACATACGGCCGAGAGTGGCCTCGCCTACGGGCATCTTCACGGGAGCGCCCGTATCGACGGCGGCACAGCCGCGGTACATACCGTCGGTGGAGAACAGGGATATGCAGCGGACGCTGTTCTCGCCTATATGCTGCACAGCCTCCATGACGACCTTGCGGCCTTCAAGCTGTACCTCTATTGCGTTATAGATATCCGGCATTTTGCCGGAAGGAAATTGTACGTCAACGACAGGGCCTATGACCCTTCTGACGATGCCGTTTTCCATTAAATTACCTCCTATGAAGGGGTTTTAAGAGGGCTTGCCCTCAACTTACTTTTTCTTCTTTTTGAGCGCCGAGGCTCCGCCCACGATCTCGGATATCTCCGTCGTGATTGCGGCCTGACGGGCGCGGTTGAGCTTGAGGTCAAGCTCGCTGATGAGGCTCTTCGTGCTGTCGGCAGCGGCGGTCATTGCCGTCATTCTGGCCGAGTGCTCGCCGCATTTGGCGTCCAGCAGTACATTCATCACCTTGTTGTTCAGATACAGCTGCATCACGTTCTCAAGAACGCTGTTTGCGTCCGGAGCGAAAATGAACACCTTGCCCGTTACCTTTTCCTCAGCCGTCGGCGCCGCCGGCAGGAACTGCACATGGCTCGGCTCCTGACGCAGGGCGCTTATATAACGCTGATACACGAGATGCACCTCGTCATACCCGCCGCTGAGAAACAGCGATTTGAGATAATCCGCTATCTCCAGCGCTTCATCGGCGCTCGGCGTGTCGCTCACCTCGGCGAAGGTCTTTATGACGTTCAGCCTGCTGTTGGCGATAACGTCCTTGCCCCAGCGGCCGCATACCACGAGCCCGTATTCCACGCCGGACGCTTTCACAAGCTCGTTTGCATAGTGCAGGATGGCGCTGTTATACGCGCCGCACAGGCCGCGGTTGCCCACGAAAAGGACGTAGCAGACCTTTTTCACCTGTTTGCGGGGCGTGATAAATCTGTTCTCAAGACCTGTGGAGCTGCCGAGAAGGGTGTTCATGACCTCCTGGCTTTTTTCCGCGAAGGGGCGCATAGCCTGCATGCTGCTCTGGGTCCTGCGAAGCTTGGATACAGCGACCATCTTCATGGCCTTGGTTATCTGCTGCGTGCTCTTTACGCTCTTGATGCGCGTCCTTATTGCCCGCATATTAGCCATCTGAGCCCCTCCTTTCCTCTGTCTTCATTATCAGAATGTTTTCTTGAAGCTCTCGATACAGGCTCTGAGCTTTGACTGCTGCTCGGCGCTGAGCTTTTTGCCGCTGAGTATTTCTCCCCTGAGTTCGGGATAGCTGCGGTTTACATAATCCACGAGCTCCTCTCCGAAGCGTGCTATATCGTCCAGCTCAAGGTCATCGGTATAGCCCTCGGAGGCCGCAAAGATCTCAATGACCTGATCGGCGGCGTTCATGGGGGCATACTGCTTCTGTTTAAGTATCTCGGTCATGCGGGCGCCGCGGTGCAGCGTGTCACGCGTGGACTTATCGAGGTCGGAGCCGAACTGCGCAAAGGACGCAAGCTCGCGGTACTGGGCAAGATCGACGCGCAGACGTCCCGCGACCTGCTTCATCGCGCCTATCTGCGCCGCGCCGCCCACTCGCGATACGCTCAGGCCCACGTTGATGGCCGGGCGCACACCGGAGTGGAACAGATCGCTTTCAAGGAATATCTGACCGTCGGTGATGGAAATAACATTGGTGGGGATGTACGCCGAGATATCGCCTGCCTGCGTCTCGATGATAGGCAGGGCGGTCATGCTGCCGCCGCCGGCTTCATCGCTGAGGCGTGCGGCGCGCTCAAGAAGCCTGGAGTGCAGGTAGAACACGTCGCCGGGGTAGGCCTCGCGTCCGGGCGGTCTCTGGAGCAGCAGGGAAAGCTCGCGGTAAGCGGCGGCCTGCTTGCTGAGGTCGTCGTATATTATAAGGACATCCTTGCCCTTGTACATGAAGTATTCGCCCATTGCCGCGCCCGCATAGGGTGCGATGTAGAGCATAGGCGCGGGTGAGGAGGCGTTTGCGGCCACGACTATGGTATAGTCCATTGCGCCGAAGCTGCGCAGCTTTTCAACGACTCCCGCGATGGTGGACTCCTTCTGACCTATGGCGACATAGATGCAGATGACGTCCTGCCCCTTCTGGTTTATTATAGCGTCCAGCGCGATGGCGGTCTTGCCGGTCTGACGGTCGCCGATGATAAGCTCGCGCTGGCCGCGGCCTATGGGCACGAGCGCGTCGATCGCCTTGAGGCCCGTCTGCATGGGAACGGACACGGGCTTTCTGGACAGCACGCTGGGCGCGGGGCTTTCAACGGGTCTGAAGCCTTCGTTTTTGATGGGGCCCTTACCGTCGATGGGATTGCCCATTGCATCGACAACGCGTCCTATCATACTCTCGCCAACGGGGACTTCGATTATACGTCCGGTGCGGCGTACACTGTCGCCCTCCTGAAGGTGGCCGAAGGGTCCGAGCAGGACAACGCCCACGTTATCCTTTTCAAGGTCCTGTACCATGCCCTTGAGTCCGCCCTCGAACTCAAGCATCTCACCCGCCATGACGTCGGCAAGGCCGGATACACGGCAGATACCGTCGCCGAGGGTCACGACCTCACCGGTCTGGAATACGTCGATATCGCCGCTGACCTTTTCAAGCTGATGCCTGATACTCTCGGCTATGGACAGTCTCTCCTTATCGCTCTTGCCGGTGTTTATCTCAACGTCCCGGCTGAGCCTGTCAAGAGTATGCGACAGGGTACCGTCATAGACAGTATCTCCGACCTGCATACGCACGCCGCCGATGAGCCCGGAATCGACCTCGTTGTGGCAGGAGATGAAGGTCTCACAGATTATCTGCGTGAGCTTATTCATTTCCTCCTCGCTCAGGGGCTCTGCGCTCTTTATTGAAATGTCAAGTTTCTTCAGTTCATTCATAGTCAAAATGTCACTCGGCATTGCCGATACCAGTTGTTTTATTTGTTCGATAAATCTCTCGTTCAGCGCCTGCTTGGAGCTTTCAAAGCTGCCGCGGCGGAGCACCTGTCCGGTTATCTCCGCGACCTGGCGCACAGCGTCTGCGGATACGCGGCTGCGCATTTCCTCCATGAGCTGCTCTTCGCTTTTCTCGGCGTTTGATATCAGCGTTTTTGCTTCTTCCTCGCCGGAGGCTATTATGGCCGCGCTGTTTATCTCGGCCTGCTCGGCAGCTCCGCGCATAAGCTCGGCTTTGCGTTCTTCATTGATAGCTTTCGCCTTCTCAATGTCGTCGCCGAGGGCTTTGGCCTGGGCCTGCGCTTTTTCCGAGTTTTCTATCTCCTCGCTTATCCCGCGTCTGCGGCTGCCGAACATCTTGTCAAAAAGGTTCAGCTTCCGGGCGATAAAGTACAGTGCGCCGAACAGTATGATAAAGTTAACTATTTTCCATACGAGTTCCACCTGAGAACTATCCCTCCCTTCCTGTAAGTCCTGTCAGTCTCGGGGAATTATTCCTTTATTTCTCTGATGCAGTCTTCTATGAGAGCCGCCTCGCCTGATACCTCGCCGCCCAGCAGTCTGTCGGACAAGACGGCGACCAGCTCGGGCATACTGCCGTCAAGCTCCTTGACGGCGGCTGCTTCCTCGGCTTTCACGCGCTCACGAACACTTTTGTGCAGTCTCTCTGCCTCAGCGTGGGCGGCGTCCAAAGTCTCGCTTTTGGCTTTTTCGGCTTCGCTGCGGGCCTCGCTTATAACTCTGCGGGCCTCGCCGCTCTTCTCCGCAAGCTCCTGAGCAAGCTGCGCCTCGTTCTCATCCAGAGCCGCACGGGCTTTTTTGCCCTCCTCAAGGCCGGCATCGACCCGGGCCTTGCGCTCGTCCATCAAGGTCATAACGGGCTTAAACAGGAATTTATTCAACAGGAACATAAACAGGAAGAAGCTGATGATAGTCCAGATGAACTCAGGTACACTGATCTGAAGTCCAACTATGTCTAAAACCAATCAGATATCCTCCTCTCAGAGCCGTTTCCGGCTTTTATATCTTTGCGATAAGCATGAATGCGATGACCAGGCCGTAGATCGCCAGAGCTTCCATAAAGCCCATGGCAAGGATCATAACGGACTGAAGCTGACCCTTCATCTCGGGCTGTCTCGCCATGCCCTCAAGCGCCTTTGCCGCGGCAAGACCCTGGCCGATACCGACGCCGATGGTGCTCAGGCCGATGGCCAGCGCAACGCCTATTGCAATAAGACCCTGTGCTATTGTCATTTTTATTTCCTCCTAAATTGTGTATACTTAATTATTCTTCGTCTTCCGTGGCTTCATTAATAAACACGGCAAGGAGCATAGTGAACACCATTGCCTGAATGAAGCAGAACAGAAGGCTGAGTATATGCATTACGATGGGAAGTCCCACGGGGAACAGCTCGAAAAGCGTCTCCGCCGCCAGCTCCTCACCGTATATGTTGCCGTAAAGTCGCAGTGCCATGGACAGCGGTCGAATGAACTGCTCAAGTATCAAGATCGGGAACAGAAAAACCACAGGCTTGAAAAAAGTAAGCAGATACTTGCCCAGCCCGTGCTTTTTGATGCCCGACGACTGTATCACCACAAATGATATTACAGACAGCGCTGCCGTGACCGTCAGCACCGAGGTCGGCACCGTGAACAGCTCGCCCGCACCGGGGATCAGTCCGCAGTAGTTGCATACGATTATAAGTATGAAAAACGTCGCCAGCAGCGGGAAATACTGCCGTGCCTTCTTCTCTCCGAGCACTCCGCCGAAAAATCCCAGCAGCGAAGACACCGCCATTTCGGCTATATTCTGCAGCGGCCCGGGTATGGTCTTCATATTTCGGGTCGCCAGTATGCTGACCAGCAGAATGGCCGCCATTATTATCCACATTGAGTAAATCGTCGAGGTCGGCTTCAGAAAGTTTTCAAAAAATTCCGCCAATATTATTCACCTCCGTTCGCGGCATCGTCACGCTGCGACTGAATTTTCTTTGTCATTTGCTTCAGGAAAAGCATACCACCCACCGATAGCCCCAGCGCGGCGGCAATAAGCGGCACAGCCAGAGGCAGACTCAGGGCTTTGCACACGAAGTAGATCGCCGTAAGTGCTATGACGTCAATGAGCAGTCTGAGCATGTTAACGCCCATTATGCCCGCCAAGCTCTCTGTTCCGAGACTTGCCCTGCTGATGCGCATATTTAAATATGCCGCGGCAAGTCCGAACACTGCACCCCCGACAGCGGAGAGCACATATATATACCATTCCATCCGTATTCCTCATTAAACATTATGCATTGAGCAAAATTCACAACATTAATATTTAACAACAAATTAACGCCGATTGCAAGGTTTATTCAAGATTTTTATGCAAATTTACCTAATTAATAGACACGATATGGTAATTTTCCCGCATTTTTGGATTTTTGTGATTTTTGCGCAGAAAAACAGCTCCGCGGACGGAGCTGTTTTTCATCATAATTATCAAATAATTATCAATCGAATTTCTGCTGGGCTTCGTAGTCGGTATACTGGCGGTCGAACTTCTTTTCCTCGGGCATGAGGTCGAGTCCGATGGTGCCGCCGGGGTTCATGTTGTACTTGGGGTCAAAGTAGTTCTTCAGCACCTTGAACACGCCGTATTCCTTATCCCCGATATAGCCCTCGAGCCACGGCGCGAACATTTTGCCTATGCCGTGATGATGGCTGATGGAGGCGCCGGAGCGCTGGATCGCATCGAGAATGGTCGAGTGATACGCCTTGAAGGCCTTCTCATCCTGCATTTTCGTGAGGAAGATGAAATAGAGGTTCGCGCCCTGCGGATAGCAATGGCTCATATGGGTCGTTACAACGGTGTTGGGCAGGGCGTGGCAGACCTTGCGGACGTCAAGATGCACCTGCTCCATGTTCGACCAGTTGACGGTGCACTCAAGGGTATCGGTCGTGATGCCGAAGTCCATGAGGGTATCGCGCAGATACGGGTCGTTGAAGCGTCCCTTTTCCCAGCTCTTTGTGACATAGCCGGTGAGAGGCAGGCCGCCGTGCTGTCTTGCGATCTTTCCGATATTTTTCGCAACGTTCTTTGAGTAGCCCTTTTCGCCGTCGGTGAAGCCGAGGAAGAGGCAGCGCTCCATATCCTTATAGCCGAGCTTGTCGAGCAGCGGGTACAGCGGCGTATCGTCGACATTGTACAGCCGCAGCATCATGCTGGTCTCCTCCTGATCGGACAGACGGAAAACGGAGGAATAGCCGCACTCATGCTGCATCATCTCGCGGGCGGCCTTCATGGCGTCGTCCCATGTCTTGAAGATGTAGGAGAAGCGCTTGCGGTTTTCCGGCATCCAGCGGAAGATCTTCAGCGTTACCTCGGTGAGGACGCCGAAGGTGCCCTCGGAGCCCATCATGATCTGGTTGAGATCGGGGCCGCAGGCCTCTCTGGGGTAGTGGCTGGTCTGTATCGTTCCGATGGGGGTGGCGTATTTCTGGCTGAGCACGATATCGGAGATGCAGCCGTAATAGGTGCTGTTCTGACCGGCGCCGCGGGTGACCGTCCAGCCGCCGACGGAGGAATACTCAAAGCTCTGGGGGAAATGGCCGCAGGTGTACTGCCGCTTTGCGCCGAACAGCTTGGGCGCATTCTGCAGCGTCTTCTCAAGGTCGGGGCCGGACATACCGGCCTGAACGGTGATGGTCTGATCGATCTCGTTGAAGGACAGCACCTTGTTGAATCTCTTGCGCATATCAAGCGAGATACCGCCCTTAACAGGCTCAACGCCGCGGGTGACAGAGCTGCCGCCGCCGTAGACATACAGGGGGATGTCATGCTCGGTGGAATATGCAACGATCTTCTCGACCTGCTCGGTGGTGTCCGGGTACAGGACGACGTCGGGCACGGAGTCGATTATCTTATGGCGCAGACGGAGGATGTCATACGCGGTGAAGCCGTAGGCGACGGCAAGGCGGTCGTAGTCGGAAACGGAGAAGCCCTCCTCCCCCACTATTGCCTTGAGCGCGTCAAGATGCTCCTGCGCAAGCTTCACGGGATGGTCGGACAGGTCGACGGGGTCAAAGCCGATATCGTCGGAGTATTCCTTGAAGTCATCGTCTGTGAGCTTGAAGACCTCCTTCATCATCTTGTACAGCGATTCCTTGGGGAATTTGAAGAACTCCGGATCTCCCCAGCGGAAGATGGAGCGGTAGCTGTCCTTGGGAGCGGGAGTGGATACCCATTTGGGCTCAAATCCTTTGTACGGCTTATGGCTCATTACAGCATATTCCTTTCTTTCAGGTTATTCATTGTGGCGTACAGGGGTCTGACATTCTTATAGATCTTGCGGTAGACCTTGTTGTACATATTCATATAGATCTCATGGTTTTTGGGGTCGGGCGTGAACACGTCCTTCTCGTGGACCATGCTCTTTATGGCTTCGTCATAGCTTTTAAACTCGCCCTTCGCGACAAAGGCGACCATGGCCGCGCCTATCGAGCAGGCCTCATGGGTATGTATGCGCTTTACCGGCAGGCCGAAGGTATCGGCAAGTATGCTGCAGGCAAGGTCGCTTTTAGAGCCGCCGCCGCCCACGAATATCTCCTTTATATTCATGCCGCCGCGCTTTTCCATGCTCTTCATGGACATATACAGCTCAAGGCAGATGCCCTCGATGATGGCGCGGTAAATATGATAGCGGGTGTGGTAATCGGAAAAGCCGATGATGGCGCCGTAGGAATCGGGCTTGAGCACATCCGGCGTCCAGTAGGGCTGGAGCATGAGCCCCTGACAGCCCGCAGGGACCGCGGCGGCCTTTCTGTTGAGTATCTCCTCGGGGGAGACGCCCAGACGCTCCGCCTCCTCCCTGTCCTTATCGCCGAACTCTTTTATGAACCAGCTCAGCATCCAGAAGCCGCGGAACACCTGTATCTCAGGGTTCCACGCCTTGTTTATAACAGACGGGTACGCGGGCAGGAAGGTCTGAGGTTCAAAATACTTTTCGGAATACATCTCTATGGTAGAGCTCGTTCCGAAGGATATCGAGGCTTTATCGGGGCTCGCAACGGAAAGTCCCAGCGTCTCGCAGGCTTTGTCCGCACCTGTCGAGATGAGCGGCAGACCCTCGGGAGCGCCGGAGAGCTCGGCTGCCTCCTTTGTTATGTATCCGAGCACCTCGCCGGAGGGTATGAGCTCATACAGCTTTTCCTGCGGCACGTCATACAGGCAGCGTGTAAGGTCGTTTTCCTTCATCCAGCGCTTTTTCTTATAGTCCATGGGGATATGGGCTATGGTGTTCGCCGGCGTGTCGGCAAGGCGGCCGGTCATGCGGTAATTCAGATAGGCCGGCAGGCAGACGATCTTTTTGGTCTTTTTCCATATCTCCGGTTGCTTCTGACGCACCCAGTTGACCTTTGAAGTCCTGTAAGCGATCTTTGTGCCCTTGCCCATGCCGATGAGCTCGAAGGCTGCCTCCTTCCACAGCGGGAAGGGATCGTCGTACAGACACTTGCGTGCGTCGAGCCAGTGGATGATATCGCGTGTGGGCTTATAATTCTCATCAAGGAACACGAGCGTATCCCTTATGACGGTGACGGCGCAGGCGATAATGTCCCCCGCCTTGTCGGCGTTTCGCGCCATGAGCGCCCTGCTGGCGGTGCACATATGCTCAAAGTAGAAGTCGGTCTTCTGCTCCGCCCAGCCCGGACGCCGTCTGAAATACGGCTCCGCGTACTTTACCTGCTCCTTGTCAACGATGTTTCCCTCCTTATCCACAAGGATCGCCCTTGTACTTTGGGTACCCACATCGTAGGTGAGGATCAAAGGCTTGCTCATTTCTTATCCCTCCGATAATGCATATATATTCTGTTTTAATAGATCACTTGTGGATATGACGTCAACGCCCAGACCCAGCACGTTTTCGATGACGACATCGCCGCGGCCTATGCGCTCGGTGAGCGTTACGGAGTTTATCTCGCCCATCACGTCAAATATCATTTCCTTTGGAATATCCGCCGATACTCTGACCGGCAGTACAGGAGCGTCGGCGAACACGGTCTTCACCACCGAGCAGATCGTGCGCTTGGGGGCCGTCATTTCGCTTATCGCAAACTCACGGCCTCTCGGGCAGCTGTTTCCCGTCACGGTGAAGCCGCCGTTTTCCTCCTCAACATGGAGCAGGCAGCCTCTCGGGCAGCCTATGCAGCTAAATTCTTTCATTCCGCCACCTCAATTTCAAAACGCACGTCGGAAGCGTCCGTTATCCCGAATTTCGTCATGTCCAGCACGAGCTGCTGCATCTCAGGCGGGCGCAGGAAGGGGTAGCCGCGCTTCCAGACCTCCGCACCGTCGACCTTCAGGCGCAGGACGCTTTTGCCCAGCACCGAGCTTGAGCGGAAATAGAAGCTGAGCCCTGAATTATCCGCGTTAAGGTCAAGCCGCTGCGGTACAAGGTACATGAACTCACTGCCTATATGTATATCCACGCTCCGCCGCTCGCGTGCAGCATACAGCGCCGCGTTTTTTCCGGCCTCCTCGCCCGAGGCGGAGACGTAATCGACAAGGTCGTTCACATGAAGGGCGTTGCCGCAGGAGAATATGCCCGGTACGCTCGTCATGAGCTGGCCGTCGCAGACGGGGCCCTTTGTATGACTATCCAGCTCAACACCCATGCTCTCGGCAAGCTCGTTTTCGGGGATAAGGCCGACGGACACGATGAGCGCGTCGCACTCTATCCTCTCCGCCGTTTCGGGTATGGGCCTGAAGCTTTCGTCCACCGCGCAGACCTCCACGGCCTCAAGGCGGTCCTTTCCGAACACGCGGGTGACGGTGTGGCTCAGGTGCAGGGGGATGTCATAGTCCGTAAGGCACTGATGTATATTGCGGGTAAGCCCTGAGGGCGTCGGGTTTATCTCATAAACGCCGAGCACCTCGGCCCCCTCAAGGGTCAGGCGGCGCGCCATGATAAGGCCGATATCGCCGCTGCCGAGGATAACGCATTTTTTTGTCGGCATAACGCCGAGACGGTTCGTATAATGCTGCGCGGTGCCTGCGGTGAACACGCCGGCGGGTCGGGTGCCGTGGATAAACACCTGCTTTGCGCTGCGCTCACGGCAGCCCGTTGCAAGTACGAGGCTTTTAGCTCTAAGGGTCTTTAAGCCTTCGCGGTTGACCACCGTCACGGCAAAGCCCTCATCCAGCTTCTCCGCGCGCGTCACAAAGGTGCTGCACATCACGTTGATTCCGAGCTCGGCGGCCCTGTCGATAAAGCGCTCGACATATTCCGGTCCTGCCAGCCTCTCGCCGAAGCGTTGGAGACCGAAGCCGTCGTGGATGCACTGCTTGAGCATTCCGCCCGTGCGCTCCTCGCGCTCTATAATCAGCGCCTGAGCGCCGTTTTCCTTTGCGGATATTGCCGCGGCAAGTCCCGCCGGGCCGCCGCCGATCACGATCACGTCATACTCTTCCATCTCAGCGGCCTCCCTTCCTGCTCTCGAACACTATGGCGGACTCAGCCGAGGATTTTCTTACCTCCGTCAGCGGTACGCCGAGGTATTCCGCAATTATCTTAGTCACCAGCGGGGAGCAGAAGCCGCCCTGGCATCTGCCCATACCGGGTCTTACGCGCTTTTTTACGCCGTCGAGCGTGGGGACGCATACGGGGCTTCGGAGAGCGTCCAGTATCTCGCCGCGGCTTACCTCCTCGCAGCGGCACACGATAACGCCGTAATCGGGGTTTTCCCTGATAAGCTCCGCCCTCTCGGCGTCGCTCATGGCGGCAAGATGCGGCGGCGCGTGACGCACGGGGTCAAAGCCCTCGTTTTTATCCGCGCCGAGGGTCTCGGCTACAGCCTTGGCCACGTCCTCCGCGACCGCCGGAGCGGTGGTGAGTCCCGGGGACTGTATGCCGGCGACGTGGAAGATATTTTCCGTTTTGCGGCCTGGTTCTATTATGAAATCCTCTTCATATGTAGGGGCGCGGACGCCGGTGAAATAGGTTATGATATCCTTTTCCGAGAGCGTGGGCATGGTGTGCTTCTGCTTTGCAAAGACCCGCTCTATGCTCTCGCGGCTCGTTGCGGTGTTCTCCCGCTCCCACGTCTCAACGGCGTCGGGCCCGACCAGCAGATTATCGTGAGCCGTGTGCAGGATGCCGCCGCCCTTGGTGTGGGTATGCCCGGGACTTTTTGCGCCCACCACCGATGCGATGGAGGCAAAGCGTGCGCCGGTCTTTTTGTCAAGTATTGAATTTGTTCCGCGGCGGGGATGGATGGTAAAGAACCTGTCGCCCGCCATCTCTGCGACCTTGTCGGCATACACGCCGGCGCAGTTTATGACCATGCGCGGGTGCAGCGTGCCGCGGTTGGTGTGAACGGCCTTTATCCTGCCGCCGTCAAGCTCCATTCCGGTCACTGCTGTGTTCAGTGATACCCTCGCGCCGTTATGCACCGCGTTTTCGGCATATGCGATGACGAGATTATACGGGCTCACGCTTCCCGAGGAGGGGCTTGAAAGCGCAAACGCGACCTTGGGAGATATGCTCGGCTCCTTTTCGCGGATCCTGCCGCCCAGTTCGATGCGCGTATCCTCAATACCGTCAATATATCTGCGTTTCATGGCATAAAGCCACACGAAGGGCAGCCACGATCTGTGCGTAAAGCAGGCATACTGCCCCGTACGTCTGAACGGCACATCAAGCTCGCGGCATATGCCCTCGTACATATGATTCGCCCTGCGGATGTACTTGTGCTTGAGCGAGCCCCTGGACAGATCGACGCCCGGATGTACCTCGCCGTCGTTCCTGCCCGATGCGCCCAGAGCGAGATCCGCTTCCTTATCAATCAGCAGGATATCGAGCTTATAGCGCGAAAGCTCCCGCGCAACAGTGCAGCCGGATATGCCGCCGCCGATGATCAGAACGTCGGGACTGTCTCCCTCAAGGACATCGTCACTTATGCCGGGCATATGCATCGGCTCGGGCTCGGCGCCGGTGAAAACAATGTCGTTCACCACATGGCAGCGGGAGTTTTTGGTCGCCGCCGTCATGCCCGCATCGACCACGTCGTCCCAGCTGTCGAGCTCGCCGCTGAGGTAAATGCAGTCATCGCGCTTTTCGGCTCTGACCCTGCCGCCGAATTTCCTGTACAGTTTTCTGTTTATGCTTTCAATTCTCATAGCTCCGATCACCATACACGTTGTTTAATCTATACACATTATACAACACAAGGCATAATAAGTCAATTTCATACAGTATTTAAACTATTAGCCATTTTTCCGACTGTGTATAGTTTTTTCGTTTTGATGCTTTTTGTTTGCTCTTCGTATGTTCGCACGGTATATGCTTCCCGGCGAAAGAAGGTCAGACAATGATAGAGTTTATTAACGAAAGCACCGAGGCAGAATACGAAAGCTTCATCGCATCGCACCCTAAAGGGCATTTCGCCCAGTCCCACCTGTGGGGCAGGCAGAAGAGCGCATGGGAGTTCAGGGCCGCAGTCGTGCGGGGAACAGACGGAAAAATTAAAGGCTCCATGGCGTTTCTCATCCGCAGAGCTCCGCTGTTCGGCTGCAGCATGATGTACTCCTGCCGCGGCCCTGTATGCGATACCGGCGACGAGGAGACCTTTTCAAGGCTCATGGCGGCGGCAAAGATACTTGCCAAGCGCTTCAAGGCCTATGTTATAAAAATCGATCCCGACGTTCCCGCCGAAAACACCGCCTTTACCGCCATGCTCGAGCGGCACGGCTTTGAATGTGTCAGCCGGGGAAAGGGTTTTGAAGGCGCACAGCCGAGGTTCGTGTTCCGCCTTGATCTTGAGAACAGGGACGCATCGGAGATATTTCTCTCCTTCTCGCAAAAGACACGCTATAACCTGCGAAAGGCTCAGCGCAGCGGGGTCGAGATAAGGCTCGGCGGCCCTGAGGACGTGGATGATTTCGAGCGTCTGATGCTCATAACCGGCAGACGCGACGGCTTCACCGTGCGCGGCGCGGAATACTTCAGGAGCATGCTCGAAATTTTCGGCGAAAACGCAAGGCTGTACATGGCATATTACGACGGCGTTCCCATAGCGGGAGCCATAGCCGTCGCCTTTGGAGACAAGGTATGGTATCTGTACGGCGCAAGCGCAAACGAGCATCGGGATAAGATGCCCAACTACCTGCTCCAGTGGAGCATGATCTGCTGGGCGCTGGAGCGCGGAAGCCGCATTTACGATTTTCGCGGTGTATCCGGCGAGCTGCGGGAGGACGACCCACTGTACGGGCTGTATCGCTTCAAAAAGGGCTTCGGAGGCGAGTTTACGGAGTTTGTCGGAGAATACGATCTTGTACTTGACCGGTGCATGAACTTTATTATCGGCTCGTCGATACGTCTTTACCGCGGGCTGAGGGGGCTTCTGAGATGAAAAAATGCATTGTGGACACCGCTGCTATCCGCAGGAACGCGGAGATACTCAAATCGCTTGCGGGCAGCAGTGAGATATGGGCAGTGGTCAAGGGCGACGGCTACGGACTGGGGCTCGAGGCCATGGCGGGGCTTCTTTACGACTGCGGCATAAGGCGCTTTGCTGTCTCGGAGCCTGATGAGGCCGAGCGGCTGACGGCACTGCGAGTCGGTGACATTAAAGTATTATTCCTGCAGACGGTCTCGGATGCACGGGAAGCAGAAAAGCTGCTTAAGCTGGGCGTTATATTCACCGTCGGCACTGCGGAGGAAGCCAATGCTCTTATTAAGGCCGCTGAAAGGCTCGGGCTTACTGCCGAGGCGCACATAAAGCTCGATACCGGCATGGGCCGCTGCGGTTTTCTCCCCTCTCAGCTTGACGAGTTCCTGCCGCTTTACACCGCCTCGGAGGCGCTGCACATAAGCGGGCTGTACACCCACTTCAGCAAGCCGCAGAGCAGAAGAAGCACAAAATCGCAGTTTAAAAGCTTCATGCGCACCGCCGAAAGGATAAAGCGTGCAGGCTTTGACCCGGGGCTGCTGCACTGCGCAGGCTCCGAGGCCTTTCTCAGATATCCCGAGATGCGCTGCGGGGCGGTGCGTCTGGGTTCGGCCTTTCTCGGGCGCGTGTCCGTCGGCGGGTGCAGGCTGAAAAACGCAGTGCGCTGCATCGGCAGCATATCGGAGCTGCGTGTCCTGCCAAAGGGGCACGGAGTCGGCTACGGCTCGGCGTGGAGGGCGCCGCGGGATACCAGGGTGGCACTGTGCAGTATCGGATACTATAACGGCTTCGGGCTTGAGCGAGGCTGCGGGGCCATGCAGCTTCCGCTAATGCTGCGCAGACTGTTCGGCGCCTTTTTTGCGCTGCTAAGGCGTGACAGTCTGTGGGTGGAGGTCCGCGGGCAGCGCTGCCCCGTTCTCGGCAGAGTGGGGATGATGAGCTGCGTTATTGACGTTTCCGGCTGCTGCTGCGAAGAAGGAGATGCAGCGGCGGCTGATATAAATCCGCTTATACTAAGGGGCTTCGACATTATTTTTAAATAAGGTTACATTTTTGTTGTTGAAAATATCGTCCGTGCATTGTATATTTAATCAGCACGAAAGGTCAGGCGCGGTATTTCGCGTACACCGCGGTTTGGATATGGTATAAAAAACGTCTCCGCTCCTGATATGCTGTTTGTTGAAATATACAATTAATTATTCCGTTCTTGAAAAATGCATCTTAATAGTTTATATTTTATGGACAACACCTTATTCTTCTGCATTTGATTCCGGAGGTAGACATGGGCGAAAAGCGTTCCTCCATCGCTGCGCTGATGGACAAAATACTGATAATATATATCATCATAAACCCGCTGATAGATTACGCGACCGGTTTTTATATACGCGAGTTTGTGGGAGCTACGGAGCTTGATATCGAAAGCTCCTCTTTCGCAAGCACGCCGAGCCTTTATATAAGGCTTGCAATGCTGCTTGTATTCGCCGTATATCTGCTGCTTCGCCGGGAAAAGCTCGCCATTGGCACGCTCGTTATCATGGGCGCGGCCTTCTGCGCCTCCATCGGCGTTCTGCTGCTCACCGGCGCACAGCTCAGTCTCGGAACTGACGTTAAGTATTTTGTCAAATACTGCTATAATATCGTCATGCTGTTTGCATATATGTCGCTCATTCGCAGTATGTGCAAAAACAAGGATGAATTTATCGAAAAGATATTTGTGATAGTCCGCTATACCTGCATTGTCTGCGCTCTGGGCATCATAATCCCTTACATTTTCTCGCTCGGATATTACACCTATGCCGATCGTTTGGGCTACCGCGGCTGCAAGGGCTATTTTTACTCAGGCAATGATATTACCGCGGTGTTCACTGTGCTTCTGCCTCTCGCCGCCGCGAACTTCCTTTCTCTGAAGGAGCGGTTTTTCTCCGGAAGATCCGTTGCTTCTTTGCTCGCGGCCTCACTTTCTGTCATCGCCCTGTTTCTTATCGGCTCCAAGACTGCATTCATCGCCGCCATTGGCACCTTCGGATTCTTGCTCATTTTCGCTCTGTTCTCGATCCGCAGGCACGGTACAAGCTATTTTGTCAGAATGTTCAAGCTTCTTTTGACCATCCTCCTTCTGCTGCTTATCCTCGGCTGCATAGTAAGCTTTGACCGCCTTGTTTCCAACATCGTTATGAGCTTCGAGGCTCCCTCCGTGTATGCCGATACCGAAAGTATGGAGGTAGCCGTGCTCAGCGGCCGCAGCGATAAGCTGGCCCAGCAGTTCGGGCTTTTCCGTCAGGGGGGCGTACTGACATGGCTCTTCGGCATTGGCCGGAGCACAGTCAGCAATATCATCGAGATGGATATCTTCGAGGTCGTCATATACTACGGGCTCGTGGGCGCCGCCGCAATGCTGTGGCTGTACGTCTGGCTCGCGGTAGAGTTTATAAGATCGCTTCTGAAGCAGTTTGATATTATAAGCTTTGCGCTTTTCATCGGGCTGGGCATGTCCTTCGGTTACCTCGCGCTTGCCGGCCATGTGCTCTTCACCGTTACGAGCGGACAGTACTTCGTTCTTGCGATCGCTTTCAGCCGTCTGTACTTTGCCCCCTCCGCGGAGGAGGCCGCTATCAGGCCGGCGCTGATATCCCGCCTTCTCAAAGCTTAAATCTGTTTGTTAAAAAGGTCATCTTGCAATGCAAGATGACCTTTCAGCGTGTCAAAAAAGTCCTCCCGGACTTTTTTGCACGCTTCAAAAACGCCAAGTTTTTTGTGAAATTTCATTTCACGAAAAACCTCGCCATGCTCGTCAAAAAGCCTGATAAATCAGGCATTTTTGATGGCTATTTATCTAATTCGAGGCGGGCTGCCGCTGCCTGTGGCAGATGAAGGCGGTGCGCAATTTCCGCAGCCGCACAGTTTG
>CAMJGL010000026.1:0-20930 GCA_946405205.1 uncultured Clostridia bacterium | reverse complement strand
TCCGCAAGATCGCAGAGCAGAAGATGCCCGACCTCAACTGCACCGACATCGAGTCTGCAATGAGCATGATCGCAGGCACCTGCCGTTCCATGGGCGTTTTGGTAGGCGACTGAGGAAAGGCAAAGTGGGAGGATTAATTCCGACTCAACCACATTATTAGGAGGAAACGAAATTGTTTAGAGGTAAAAATTATAAAGAGAGCGCAAAGCTCATTGATAAGCAGGCCCTCTATGATCCCATGGAGGCATTCGGCCTGGTAATTAAGGCAAGCAAGGCAAAGTTCGACGAGACCGTTGAGCTGCACGTTAAGCTCGGCGTTGACGGCCGTCACGCAGACCAGCAGGTCCGCGGCGCTATCGTCCTTCCCAACGGCACCGGCAAGACCGTCCGCGTTCTGGTCTTCTGCAAGGAGGAGCGCAAGGAAGAGGCTCTGGCAGCAGGCGCCGACTATGCAGGCGGCATGGATCTCGTTGAGAAGATCCAGAAGGAGAACTGGTTCGAGTTCGATACCGTTATCGCCAGCCCCGATATGATGGGCACCGTCGGCCGTCTCGGTAAGGTCCTCGGCCCCAAGGGCCTGATGCCCTCTCCCAAGGCAGGCACCGTAACTCCCAACATCGCTCAGGCGATCAAGGAGTCCAAGGCCGGTAAGGTCGAGTACCGTCTGGATAAGACCAACATCATCCACTGCCCCATCGGCAAGGTATCCTTCGGCGCAGACAAGCTGTATGAAAACTATGCGGCTCTCATCGGCGCCATCATCAAGGCAAAGCCCGCAGCGGCAAAGGGCCAGTACATCAAGTCCTGCGTCACCGCTTCCACCATGGGCCCCGGCGTTAAGATCAACGCCCAGAAGCAGCTCTGATAGAATAGCATCTGCCAAATAATAGCAGCGCCCCGCTTGTTGACTGGTACGACAAGCAGGGTGCTGTTTTATGTATATATTCTACGAAGAACAGCCCCTGCTTTTGTGCACAATGATATTTGACAGTCGGATATGTTGACGAAGACTGCATTATAATTTAGAATACAGCTGAAAGCTCCCAAAGGAGGAAGATTTATGAAGGTACTGCTGATTAACGGAAGCCCGAATGAGCACGGCTGCACCTGGACGGCTCTGCGCGAGGTCGAGAAAACACTGAGGGCAGAGGGGATAGACACGGAGCTTTTCCATATAGGAGTGGAACCGCTCTCCGGCTGCACGGGCTGCAACGGCTGCTACGGCAGCTCGCGCTGCATATTTGACGACAGGGTCAACGACGCCCTTGAAATCGCCGAAGGCTGCGACGCCTACGTTTTCGGTGCGCCGGTGCATTTCGCGGGTATACCCGGTGATATGAAAAGCTTTCTCGACCGCTTCTTCTGGGCTGGCAGGCATCGCCTGAAGCCGGGCGCGGCAGTCGTATCCTGCCGAAGGGCGGGCGCGACGGCGGCTCTGGACGGGCTTAATAAATACATGACTATCGCCGAAATGCCGCTTGTCTCCTCAGGCTACTGGAACATGGTACACGGCACAAATCCCGTGGAGGTCGCTCAGGACCTCGAGGGTATGCAGATGATGCGCACTCTCGGCCGTAATATGGCGTGGCTGCTCAAATCAATAGACGCGGGAAGACGGGAGGGGCTTGCCCGGCCCGAGACCGAGCCCCGCGTAAAAACAAATTTTGTGAGATAATAGATAAGTAAAAAATGCAGGATCTTGATCCTGCATTTTTTGTTGCCTTAGTATTTCTCCGTATTTCCCCGCTGCAAACAACAATTATCAACAGCGCCTTGTGACAGGCTTCGGAGAATTACATAAGTATAATAATTATTATCTTATGTAAACTCATGGAGGGATGAATATGGATGTAAAAGGCTCGATCGCGGCATTCAGAACGGCGGTCAGGAGGAGTGCGGCGGAGCGTAGCTCTCCGGAGGTCATTGCGGGCGCGTGGGCGGTGATACACTTTGTCAGCGGATTTGTCCTCGCCGGGGCGAGGCTGCTCGGTGCGGCGGGACCCTTCGGTATCGCTGCTGTGGCGGCGTCGGGTGCCGGACTAAACGGCGTATGCTGTCTCGCGGGGGCGGCGCTGGGCTACATAGTGAGCGGCGGCCTGTCATGGGGGATACGCTATCTCGCCTCTGTGGTGCTCGTGTACACCATAGAGTTTGCATTTCAGGATTCAAAGATCTTCCAAAACCGGCTCTTTGCGCCGGTCACCGCGGGTGTGGTGACGCTGGCCACCGGCGTTCTGTCGAGCTTTATGACCCTGCTGTCCGAAGCTCCGGCAGCGGCGGTGATATTCCTTGAAACGGCATTTGCCTTCGGCGGCTGCTGGTTCTTCCGTGAGGCACTGTCGGAGCAGGAGAATACGACAGAGGCCGAGGAGATACGCCACGCAAGCTCCGTGCTCATCACCGTGGCGGCCTTTCTTATGGCCCTGTCCGGACTGAAAATATTTGACGCGATATCGGTGGGCAGGCTATTGTCCCTTCTCATGGTGATGACCTGCAGCCTGCGCTGCGGTATGCTGACAGGCTGTACCGTGGGCACTGCCTTCGGTCTTGCGATGGATATGGTGCAGGGCGGGATACCCTTCTACACTATGGCATATGCCTTTGCCGGTCTGCTTTCGGGTCTGTTCAACCGCCACGGCAGGATCGTTTTCCTGCTGGCGTTCATCTTGGCAAACGCCTCCGCGGTAGCCTGCACATGGGGTGCGGGGCCGCAGATATATTCGCTGTTCGAGGTGTTCTGCGCCTCCGTTATCTTTATACTGCTGCCTTCCAGCTTCTTAAACCGCGCCGGCTCGATACTCCAGCCCGTGGTCAGCGGCAGCGGCGAATCGGGACTGCGGCGCTATGTAGCCCGCAGGGTGATGAGCCTGAGCACCGCTTACAGCAGCCTTTACGAGATCGTGCGGCGCAATGTGGAGGAGCCGCATAACGACTCAGACCCCGCCAAGGTCTTTGACCGGGCGGCGGATACGGTGTGCATAAGCTGCAAGGAGAAAAACCGCTGCTGGAACAGGGATTATCTCGACACACTGACGGCTCTGAACGACGCAACGGACGCGATGCTCCGGCGCGGGACCCTGCAATTGGACGACATACCCCGCCGCTTTTCCGAAAAGTGCAGGATGCCCGAGGCGTTCGTAACGGCTGTAAACGGTGAGCTGCGGGCGGCGGCGTACAGGAGGCAGTTTGCGGCACGCCTGCGGGAGAGCCGCGATACTGCCTGGGGCCAGTATTCCGACATGGCGGAGATACTTGACACCGTATCCCGCGAGCTTGCGGGCAGCAACGGCGCCGACCACCTCGCCGAGCGCCGGCTCATACGCTATCTGCTGACCATGGACATAGACGCGGACGCGGCCGTGTACCGCGACGGACGGGGCAGACTTAGAGCGGTCATCGAGAGCGGAACGCTTTCAAAGCTTCTCAAAGAGCCCGATTACCTTGAAAAGCTGTCAACGGTGCTGGGGATGAGACTGTGCAGGCCGAGATCCAACGCCGACAGCAGCGCCAAGCTGACGCTCATGGAGGCGGAGCCTCTGGCGGTATCAGTGGGCATTGCCGCGATGAAGAAAAAGGGCGAGAAGGTAAGCGGCGACAGGGGAACATATTTCAAGACCGATGCGGGAGTGCTGTGCGTGATACT
Source organism: uncultured Clostridia bacterium (assembly GCA_946405205.1). Classification (GTDB taxonomy): domain Bacteria; phylum Bacillota; class Clostridia; order Oscillospirales; family Oscillospiraceae; genus F23-B02. Next base: position 17,287 of record CAMJGL010000026.1, on the reverse strand, counting down.
TTCCGACGGCATGGGCTGCGGCCCCGAGGCCGCGAAGGAGAGCCAGGAGGTCATAGACATTCTGGAAAAATTCCTTCGAGCGGGCATAGACCCTGCCGTTGCAATGAAAACACTAAACTCGGTCATGCTGCTCAAATGCGGCGACAACTGGGGCTTTGCGACCGTGGATCTGATGTGCGTCGACCTGTTCACCGGCGAGACCTGCTTTTATAAATACGGCGCCGCGCCCAGCTACGTTATGAACGGCAAAAGCATACGCCGCATAAAGTGCGAGACCTTCGCACCGGGGCTGAGCGGCTCGGCGGGAGCCGCGCCGGACGTTGTACGGATGCGCTTAAAGCCCGGAAGCACGGCAATAATCGCCTCGGACGGCGTTGTCGGCGACGCAGACGACACATGGCTGCGGGACATACTCGGCTCTGCCGGCTCCGACATGAAAAAGCTTGCAAGGGATACCCTGCGCGAGGCGGAAAAGACCTGCGGGAACTGCGACGACATGACTGTGCTGGCAGTGCGAGTTGAGGAGCGTTCATAGAGTATATGACGATGCAAAAACGGTTAAACTATGCACAAGATACAAAATATCGGGAGGCCGCAGACGTGGTAAAGGGAGTTGCGAAAAGAGTAATAGTGGTGAAATCACCGGACCCGCGTGTGTTCGAGGAGGCAATATTCATCGTCCGCGAGGATTATATGAAGACAGCGGGCGTGAGCCGCACGCAGCTTTTGAGCGAGGCAAGGCAGGCCGCCGACTCCTATGTGGGAAGGATGCAGCCAAAAAAAGCGGCGAAAAAGCATACGGTGCTTGTAATAATCCTGTCCTCGCTGTTCGGCAGCGGCCTTGCCGCGGCTCTGATGATGCTGTTTTTTATATGATGCAGTTAAAAATAAAGATGTCTTTTTTAAAAGACATCTTTATTTTTTGGCATTTTCGTGTATAATAATCAGTTAGTAATGACTAACCAAAAGGGTGATAAAATGACCGAAAAGGTATTTAAGATAAGCGGGATGCACTGCGCGGCGTGCTCATCGAGCATTGAGCGCTTCATGAGGCGGCAGCCGGGCGTTGAGAGTGTGTCGGTAAACCTGACGACGGAGAAAATGAATATCGCGTATGACGACAGCCTTGATGCCGATAAGATATGCGAGCTCGTTTCGCACCTTAGCTTCGGCGCGGAGGAATATGTGTCGGCGGATGCGCTGGCGGCCGAGGCGCGCAAAAGGGAGGCGGAGGAAAAGGCCGCGGAGCTTGAGAGCATGAAAAGGCGCGTCATACTCTGCATATGCTTTGCGCTGCCGCTGCTGTATGTGTCTATGGGGCACATGATCGGGCTTCCGCTTCCGGGCTTTATAGATCCGCATCATGCTCCGCTTGCCTTTGCACTCGTGCAGCTCGTGCTGACGCTGCCGATAGTTATAGGCGGCAGGAGCTTCTATATAAACGGCTTCGGCAGCCTGATAAAAGGCCATCCGAATATGGATACTTTGGTCGCGATCGGGACGTTCTCGGCGCTTGCCTACGGCGTATATTCTCTTATAAGGATCGCCATGGGTGATGTGAGCTTTGCGCAGAATCTGTTTTTTGAGAGCGCGGCGGTGGTGATAAGCCTTGTACTGCTGGGAAAATACCTCGAAGCCCGCAGCAAGCGCCATACCTCCGACGCGATAAGAGCCCTCACCGAGCTTGCTCCCGAGACCGCCACGGTCACCCGACATGGCCAGACCGGCGAGGTGCCGGTATCCGAGCTGCGCGAGGGAGATGTAATAACTGTTCGCCCGGGAGAGAGATTCCCCTGCGACGGCGTGGTCACGAGCGGTGTTTCGAGCGCGGATCTGAGTATGCTCACAGGAGAGAGCCTCCCCGTCACACTCGAAGAGGGAGGCAGCGTCACGGGAGGCAGCATAAACGGCGAGGGACTGATCGTGTTTTCAGCGACCAAGGTGGGTGGGGATACGACCCTTGCCCAGATAATACGCATGGTCGAGGACGCACAGGGCAGGAAAGCCCCGATAGCCAAGATCGCCGACAAGGTCGCGGGCATTTTCGTGCCGGTAGTAATGGCGATAGCCCTGCTTGCGGCGATCATTTGGGCGGTCGCGGGAAAGGACGCGGAATTTGTGCTGAACGTGTTCGTGTCCGTGCTGGTAGTTGCCTGCCCCTGCTCGCTGGGCCTTGCAACGCCGACCGCCATCATGGTGGGAACAGGCAGGGGAGCGGAGCTGGGCGTTCTGTATAAAAGCGGCGAGGCTCTGCAGGCAATGGCCTTTGCCGATACCGCTGTGCTGGATAAGACAGGCACGGTCACCGAGGGCAGGCCCAAGCTCATGAGCATTTACGCAGTGAACGGTGCGACGGAAGAACTGTTATGCCTGTGCGCGGCGGCGGAAGCCGGCTCAGAGCATCCCATCGCAAGGGCAATAACCGAGGCAGCGCAAAGACGCAGGATCAGGCTCCCTGAAGCCGAGAACATCACGGCGATACCCGGCAGGGGTATAAAAGCGCGGGTGAGCGGCATGGAGCTGCTCATCGGAAACGCTCTGCTTATGCAGGAAAACGGCATAGAGGTCTCGGCGGAGGATAAGATAAGCGAGCTTGAAAGCTCTGGCTGTATGCTCATGTTCGCCGCCCTTGACGGCAGCTTCGCGGGGCTTTTCGGCGCTGTCGACACCATAAAGCCCGACAGTCCGGAAGCTATAAAAGATTTGCATAATCTAGGCATAACAACTATTATGTTAACTGGCGATAACGAAAAAGCGGCCCATGCCATAGCCGACAAGGCGGGGATAGAGAATGTTATTTCCGGCGTTTTGCCCGAGGGCAAAGCAGGCGAGATCGAAAAGCTCAAGGCCGCTGGAAAAAAGGTATGCATGGTGGGCGACGGTATAAACGATGCGCCTGCGCTCGCCTCGGCGGATATAGGCGTCGCTATAGGCAGCGGCACTGACGTTGCGATAGAGTCGGCGGATGTCGTGCTCATGGGCTCGGAGCTTGGCTCGCTTGTAACGGCTCTGCGCCTGAGCAGGGCAGTGATGCGCAATATAAAGCAGAACCTGTTCTGGGCATTTTTCTATAACTGCATCGGCATACCTTTCGCGGCAGGACTGTTCTATGCCTTCGGCGGCCCGCTGCTTAGCCCGATGTTTGCGGGCGCTGCTATGGCGCTCAGCTCCATATCGGTCGTGTCAAACGCGCTGAGACTGAAGAGATTTATATGAAATCAAAACTGCGGAAATTATTTCCGCAGTTTTTTGTTGACAAACAGACTATGCATTACAATATACTCAGCTACTATGTAAAACAAGATAGAGGTGGTCATTTGATACCGTCGCAGATGCTGAAGGGTACCCTGGAGGGCTGTATATTGGCGATCATCGGCCGACGCGTGACCTACGGCTATGAGATAGCCGAAACTCTCGGCAGCTACGGCTTCGGAAGGATAGCCGAGGGAACGATATATCCGCTGCTGCTCAGGCTTGAAAAAAACGGCCTCGTGCATACCGAGTACAGGGCATCGGAGCTTGGCCCCAAGCGCAAGTACTATTCTCTAAGCGAGGCGGGGAAGAAGGAGCTTGCGGGCTTTGTTGAGAGCTATCGTGAGATGGAAAACGCAGTCAACAGACTGCTCAAGGAGGAAAAGTGCGATGAGTAAACGCTCAAAGCTGCTGCGCGAAGAAAACAACGAGGCAGATAAGAATCTGAGTAAGGAGACCAACGATGTACTGATATTGTGGTTTACATAAGAAACGGAAACATAAGCGATTACAGTCAGGAGCTTGTGCGCCGCGATATAACACAAATGCTGATTGACGGCGAAAACAGAGGGCTTTCTGCCGCTGAGATCGTAGGGGAGGATTACAAGGCCTTCTGCGATGCGGTTATAAGTGAAATGCCCCAATTGAGCCCGATACAGCGTGTTCTGACCGGAATTCGAGATATTTTGCCCGCGATCTGCGCAGGCTGCGGCATATGGGCAGTGTTTTCAGTTATCCGACAGCTTATCAAAGGAGGGGATTGGCTCCATGTTCCCCTGACCGTATCAGAGCTGATATCGGGCGTAAGTATAGTACTGCTGGCAGTCCTGATAGTGGTTTACATAACAAAGAACGTCTTTGCTGATAGACCTCTGAAGCTCATTATTGCCATCATTGCTGTGTTGTGCATCGCCGCGGCAGCGTACCTGCTGATACCTGATTCAACGACCGCCGTACTCATGAGGCCACATATTGCGGCTGTCCTCATAATTATTGCTTTAGTTTACATAATATACAAATTTATCGACGAGTCTCTGGGCTGAAAAAACCGGCTGTTCAGTTTAGAACAGCCGGTTTTTTGCTTGATATCAAGTTTACATAATATTAGTTAAGAGTGTCGCTGCTGAGATCAAACAAGCGTTCAACGGCAGCTTTGAGCGCCGCATGCTCCGGCAGCTCAAGCTCAGGATCCTGCGCTAATAGCTCCTGCGCGGCGGTCTGAGCGGTCTGCAGGACGTTCATATCCGAGCACAGGTCGGCAACGTGCATGGCGGGCAGACCGTGCTGCCTCGAGCCGAAGAAATCGCCGGGGCCGCGAAGCCGCAGGTCCTCCTCGGAGATCTTGAAGCCGTCGTTGGTTTTTGTCAAGATCTTGAGCCGTGCCTCCGAGTCGGGATTATCGGTGTCGGAGACCAGAACGCAATAGCTCTTGTGCTTGCCGCGTCCAACTCTGCCGCGTAGCTGGTGTAGTTGGCTGAGCCCGAAGCGGTCGGCGTTTTCGATTATCATGAGCGCCGCGTTGGGAACGTCGACGCCGACCTCGATGACCGTCGTTGATACGAGAATGTCTATGTCGCCCGCAACAAAGGTTGACATAATATTATTTTTCTCTTTCGGCTTCATATTTCCGTGGACGCAGGCGACCCTGAGATCGGGGAAATACCTCTGCAGCTCGGCAGCGTGCTCCTGTGCCGATTTGACGTTCTGCGGCAGCTCCTCGTTATCCTCGATCATGGGGCAAACGACAAATACCTGCCGACCCTCGCCGACGAGCTTGCGGATAAAGCCGTTCAGGCGAGTACGATAGCTTTCGTCCACGGTGAAGGTGTCGACCTTTTGCCTGCCGGGGGGAAGCTCGTCGATGACGGAGATGTCCAGATCGCCGTAGATTATAAGCGCCAGCGTTCTCGGTATGGGCGTCGCGGACATGACAAGAACGTGCGGCCTGTCGCCCTTGGAGATGAGGCTGGAGCGCTGATTAACGCCGAAGCGGTGCTGCTCGTCGGTAACGACGAGGCCGAGACGGCTGTACTCAACATCCTCGGAAAACAGGGCGTGGGTGCCGATGATAAGGTCTAATTCGCCGTTTTTGAGCTGAGCCTTGACCTCGCGCTTCTGCTTTGCGGTCATGGCTCCGGTGAGTTTTCCGAGTCTCATGCCGAAGGGAGCGAGAAAGCTGCTGAGCGTGTCAAAATGCTGCTGCGCGAGTATTTCCGTCGGCGCCATAAAGGCGCTCGAGAAGCCGTTTTTCCATGTATACCATATAAGTGCCGCGGCCACGAGGGTCTTGCCGCTGCCGACGTCGCCCTGAACGAGCCTGTTCATGGCCTTTCCCGACTGCATATCGCCAAGCGCATCGTTTACCGCCCGAAGCTGTGCTCCCGTGGGGGAAAAGGGGAGAGAATCAAAAAACTCCCGAAGCTCCGCGGGCTGCATTTTTATGCCCTCGGCCTTGCTGTGTCCGCCCTTCATCTTGCCGAGCGCACAGGCCAGCAGGAAAAGCTCCTCAAATATGAGCCGCCTGCGGGCAAGCTCAAGCGCCTCAAAATCGGCGGGGAAGTGGATGTTCTCGTATGCGTAGCCTGTCTGCGCAAGCAGGTATTTTTTTCTGAGACTCTCGGGGAGCACCTCGGGCAGCTCGTCGCCGCAGGCGTCAAGAGCCTGCCGCACCGCGTTCATAACCAGCTTCTGCGAAAGCCCCGTTGTGAGCCTGTACAGGGGAATGATCCTGCCTGTAACGCCGCAGGGCGCGTCCTCCGGCTCATGCACGGGGTTTGCCATGGTGCGCTTTGAACCTGCGAAAATTACTTTTCCGTAGAAATTGTAGCAGCCGCCGCGGTGCACGGCGTCTTTCATATACGGCTGATTGAAATATGTTATGTCAACCGAACCACTCTCGTCCACCACACGGAATTTAACGAGCTCCATGCCCCTGCGGATACGCATAAGACGCGGAGTGTCGGCAACAAGAGCCTTGATGCAGGCGACCTCCCCGTCGCAGGTCAGAGCGATGGGCTTGAACTGGCTGCGATCCTCATATTTTCTTGGAAAATAAGAAACAAGGTCATGGACGGTGAAGACGCCGAGCTTGTTCAAAAGCTGCGCCTTCTTCTCGCCTATGCCCTTGCAGTATCTTACGTCAGTATCCAAATATGCCATATTACGTCAGCTTAAATCTCCAGAGAGCCTCACGGTCGGCCTCGTCCGCATAGGCGATACCGACTCGCTTATCCAATGTTATGTTAACCTCTGCACCGTCATCCTCAAGGCGCAGCCCGTCGCAGGCGAGGATATCTGCGCCGTTGAAGCTGCGGTCGATACAAAGCGCTTTCGTCAGCTTGCCGGGACCTTCATAGCCCTCGCAGCAGCGTATCAGCACAGCCTGCGGCTCGCCCTCACGGCCGGAAACGATGTTCATGAGATTGTGCATGCCGTAGCAGAGGTAGACGTAGATCGTACCGCCGTCGCGCCATAGGATCTCGCTTCGGGCGGTCTTGCCCTTGTGGGCGTGGCATGCCGTGTCCTCAACGCCGCAGTAAGCCTCCGTTTCGCTTATGCGCAGCCGTATTTCGCTGCCGTCGGGCATACGTCTGACGAGTATTTTGCCCAAAAGCGCGGGAGCCAGCGTCAGAGCGTCCTGACGGAAAAATTCGCGGTCTGTCATATCACTCCACCATTTTGACGGTGTAGTTTTCCTTATTGGTGAGGGTAAACACCTCGATAAGTCCGCTGGTGCAGATAACGCGGTCATCATCGGTGATCATTATCATGTCAAAGCCGCCGTTATCCCGCCAGTATTTGATTGCCGCATCCTCGCCGAGTATGAACATGGCGGTGGAAAGGCAGTCGGCCAGAGTGCCGTCGGAGCATATGACGGTGACGGAAACGAGGTCGTTTTCTGCGGGCTTGCCCGTTGCGGGATCGATAAGATGATGATATTTAACGCCGTCGCTTCCGACGAAATAGCGCTGATAGCTGCCGCTGGTGACAACGGCGGTCTCGCCGACGCTCAGAGTGCCGATATAGGAGCCGGTGTCGTTAGGATCCTCCACGGCTATCGTCCAGTTAGAGCCGTCGGGCTTGAGTCCGAGGGTCTGAACATTGCCGCCGAGGGAAACTATGCCGCTTTCAACGCCGGCCTTACGCATGGCGTCGACGGCATATTTAGAAGCGCAGCCCTTGGCGACCGCTCCGAAGCTTATCTGAGTGCCGGCCGGCATGCGCACCGAGTAGTTGGACTCGCCCTCGAAATCAGTGATCTCCATCTCGGCGAAGTGGAGATTTTTCCTGAGCTCGCTCAGCTCATCACTGTCGGGTATCCTGCCGGTCTCCTCTTTGAATTCACCCCATGCCTCGTAAATGGGATAGACGGACAGATCGAGCGCACCGCCGGAGAGCTTACACACGCTCAGGGCGGTGGAGAGCATCTCCGCGATCTGAGGAGTGACGACGACGTCCGCGCCCTCGGCGTTGTTCAAAAGCGCCGTGTAGCTGTCCGCGGAATCGGGGTCGAGCATATTGTCAAGGGAGTTTATGATACCAGCGGCGCCGTCGAGCCCCGCGTCGGCGTTTTTGCCGTAAGCGGTGAGAGTCATGACGGTGTCCATGGCAAAAATCTGCTTCTGCTCAGGCTCATTGCCGGAACAGGCGCAAAGAGGCAGCGCCATCGTAATGCACAGGATTATTGATATCAGCTTGATGCCGAATTCAGTATGCTTCATATTCTTGACCCCTCGGGATAATTTCAGTATCGGCATTTTTACGCTTGCCTCATAAGTGCTGAGCGAAAGCCCTTTGCCGCGTCAATACTGTATTCTATGCAGACAGTATAGCATACAAATCGGCAAAAGAAAACCGTTAATTATGCTCTCGCCGCCCCAAATACAATAACTGTTTGTAAAATGCTGCTTTCAGCACAATATGTTGTAATTCGGCGGGTTTTGGCCGTATTCATAGAATATTTACAGCAAATAACTGCATTGGTAAGCATATGCTGTTGACATAATTCGCCCTTTATGTTACAATTTGATTACGTTTTGACATATTAAGCAAAAATTACGGAGAATTCAACATGAAAAAACGAGTTATAAGCATAGTGCTTGCGGTGTTGCTGAGCGTATCGTTGCTTGCTGTCCCTGCGAGCGCGGCAGGAGTAAGCGGAGCCACGACCACGGCGGCGCTGAATATGCGCACCGGCGCGGGTACTGACAATTCGATAATAATGACCATGCCCAAGGGCGCGGAGGTCATCGTTCAATCCACATCAAACGGATGGAGCAAGGTCGTATATAATAACACCGTCGGCTATGCTTCCGCGCAGTATCTCAGCAGCACAAGCGTGGTCACCGGCTCCTTCGGCACCGGCACCATAAGCGGAAGCGATGTGCGCATGAGAAGCGGCGCGGGCACCTCCTATTCCATCATAGGCACCTACGATAAGGGCACTCAGATGAAGATAACAGGCGCCTCGGGCAACTGGTACGCAGTTTCCTACAGCGGCAAGACCGGCTACGTCAGCGCGGACTATATGACTCTTTCCGTCACATCCTCCGCGGATACGTCAAAGCCTGCGGAGACTCCGACGCCTGCACCTTCCCCGAGCACTGACGGCTTCAAGGGCGCGATCATCGGCACCAGCGTGCGCATGAGAAGCCAGCCGAACACAAGCAGCAGTATCCTCGGCTACTACTCAAACGGCGTCACAATGACGGTCCTGGGCTCCGTTGAAGGCTGGTACAAGGTCAGCTACAACGGCAAGACCGGCTATGTTTCCGCAAGCTATATGCGCATCAGCCCCGATAACGTTTACAGCACCGCCAAAAGCGGAAGCGTCAACGGAAGCGCCGTCCGGATGAGGATGGGCCCATCCACTGATTTTGCGGTCATCGGCAGCTACAACAAGGGGACCGAGGTCAAGATAAGCGGCGAATACAGCGGCTGGTACGAGATCAGCGTAAACGGCAAGTACGGCTACATGAAAAAGGACTATATAAAAGTTGGCTCCGCCGCCGTTTCAGAACCCGAAAAGACCATGGACAGCGTCGGCACCATCACCGGCAACGGCGTACGCATGAGAAGCGGCCCGGGCACTTCCTATTCGGTCATAGGCTATTACAATAAGGGTATCCAGGTCAGTGTCACCGGAAAGACCGGAAACTGGTATGCCGTCACATATAAGGGCCTCAAGGGTTACATCAGCGCCGACTATGTAAAGATCGGCACCAGCAATGCGCTGGCTGACCAGATAGTCGCCACCGCCAAGGAATACCTCGGCACGCCCTATGTATGGGGCGGGACATCGCCCAAGGGCTTTGACTGCTCGGGCTTCGTGTACTACGTCTATCAGCAGTACGGCTATCAGCTTCAGCGCAGGGCAAGCCTCCAGTATGCCAACAACGGTGTGTCGGTATCCAAGAGCGAGCTCCAGCCCGGCGACCTTGTGTTCTTCTCGGACAGCGTCGATCCTATCGGACATGTGGGTATGTATATCGGCGACGGATACTTCATCCACGCCTCCTCGGGCAAGGGCTGCGTGTGCATAACCGCGCTTGAGGGCTCCAGCTACTACATAAATCATTACACGGGAGCCAAGCGGATCATATAGCTTGAAATTGTAAGGCAGCCTGAGGGCTGCCTTATTAACAAAAAGTTTAATAAATAAAATAATTATTAATACTTGACTTTCAAAAGTAAATAAGTTAATATAATAAACGTAAGCTGCTGACGGCACAGCAGCTCCATATGAATTCTTCTATCCCCCTAATTCCACCATCCATGTATTTTGCGGAAAAACGCAGCCTGTCATCGGCAAGACAGGCTGCGTTTTTATGCTTATGTGTTATTTAAGTGTGCTCATCTTCATACCGGCGGTCTCACGGCGGATATCCCTGAAGACGCCGTAGGTGCCGATCAGCGCGAACAGAAGGCCGAGACCGACGTTGCTGAGGGTAGCCGCTCTGTAGGCGTCGTCGCCGGAGAAAAGATACAGCAGGGAGGGGAAGATGTCGCCGTATGTAAGCTCCGGCAGCAGGCCGTCGCGGATAAGGCTGAACAAGCTGTAATAATCCACGGCTATATTGCCGATGAGAACGCCCAGAATACTTGCTATGATGACAATGTAAAGCTTTGCCTTGCATCTTTTGCCGTGGAGCAGCTCATAGCCTTTTTTGGAGAGCCAGCCGATGAGAAGGCCCGCAACGGCTGCGATATAGCCCATGTAGAGAAGGAGCGCCCAGGGTATCGCACCGACGAGCGCGCCCAGCAGAGCGCCTATGATACCCGCGCCGATGGTGCCGGTATCGGCTTCGCGGACTGCCTGCTCCTGCGCGGCGGCGCCTGAGGCGATGCTTTCAGCGCAGCTTTCGTGCAGATGATACGCGGCGCCGTTAATGAGCTTCCAGTTTCCGTCGCCGAAAAATTCTCCGCCGCATTCCGAGCAGAAATTGACGCCAGAGGCGCCGTACTGCACAAGCAGCGGGAAGAAGAGGTCGCAGAAAGAGTTTATGTATTTCATGGTGCCTATGCTGTCATAGAAATTGACAAATATGCATTTGTCCGACATCACGAGCTCCTGAACGCGAAATTCCTTTTTAAGATCGCGCCGGTGGAGCTCACCCATGAAGCTGTTTTCAGCCAGCTCGTCGGGAAATTTTGTCGTGACCGCAAGGAGCTTGTAGCCTGAACCCTCGGAAAAGGTGGCGGCATAGCCTCTGAAGTTACCGTAGGCAACTCCCGAAGCGATGCTCATGCCGTTTTCCCGTGCAAGTTTTTTGAGACCTGAACCTATCATACCTTATCCTCCGTATATTTCTCTTTTTTATATGATGTATGCCGGGTATTGCCAGTATATCAAAACATGTATAATGTTTGCAAGAGTATTATTCAGCCCACAAGCGCTGCAAGTGCAGGTCCCGCGGAGTTTCCGAAAAGCCTTATGGCTGCCAGCGCTTCCTGAAGCGTGTTTCCGTTGCTGCCGACCTCAAGTATCATGGAGCCGTGGGTAAGGTGCTGGTTATAACGGTAGGATACGAGCTGCACCGGCCGCATCAGGCTCGGATATTCGCTGCACACAGCGTTCTGCAGGTACAGTGCAAGCCTCAGATTCTGCTGCCAGTCCGGATGCTCGAGCCCGCTTGAGTCGCTCCCGACGAGTATCATGATCTGAGAGGCGCAGACACCGTCCTCATCGGCCTCGGTCTTGTAGGTGATCTCATCCGAGCACAGCGCATCTCTGTGCAGGTCGATGACGATCTGGATGCTCGGATTGTCGGCAAGATGTTTTTCAATGGCCTCACAGCTCCGGTTGTATGAGCCGGTGTAGCTGGGATAATCGTAAACTCCCGTGTCGTGTATCACGTTCAGACCATAGCTTTGGAATATCTCCGTTAGCTCGTTTCCTATCCTTATTACATTATAATCAGTATCAAGCGTGCGATTGGTGCCCAGATCCTCGTATTTATCCAGTCCTGCGGGGGAGTACGCTTCGCTGGAATGGGTGTGGATAATGAGTATCTGCGGCTTTCCGGCCTCGAGCCGTATCGGGCAGCCCTGCGCCAAAAGCTCCTCTACGTCCACGTCATGATCCGAGGAGTTTTTAATGACGAGCCCGCCGGATATGGTCGTCGGCACTATCGTAGGCCTGACCGGAGCGTCGGTCGAGGAGGGAGCGGGGGAGTCCAGCGGCGTTCCGGTGGGGTATATCTCCTCCGAATCGGGCTTTGCGAGCGACATGGTGCTTACAAAAATGCTGCCGCTGTCATTGCCTAAATACAGGGCAAAGAGATAAAGACACAGCCCGGCAAGCACTACCAATATTATGAGCTTGAGCTTTTTCACCTTGTCCTCACCCCCCCTGTGATTCAGCATATTTCTCCCGAAGAAAAAATATTTCTGTACTTATGTCGGAAAGTGTGGTAGCTTATATGAGCACAGGGAGCCGGGGTTTCCCTGACTTAGGTCAACTATATTATGTAAACCAAACAATATTCAAAAATGAGGTGAAAAAATGCATATTTCATATAAACCCAAAGGCGTTTGCTCCCGACTTATGGAGATCGATGTCGAAGACGGGCGCATTGAAAAAGTGGAGGTCACGGGCGGATGCAGCGGCAATCTCAGCGGGATTTCAAGACTTCTGGTGGGGATGAGCGTGGAGGATGCCATTGCACGCATGGAGGGTATTCGCTGCGGATTTAAGCCCACATCATGCCCTGACCAACTTGCAAAAGCGCTCAAAAAGTGCATATAAAAACGTCGATTTAGTTTACATAATAATTCTGCATAAGCAAAAAGATTTACATAACGTTATATAGATGATTATTATTTGTAATAATTTTTACAGATTTTTTGCAAAATGTCGTCGAAATTAAAACTTTGTGCAACTTGCTGAAGCCACAAAATGCTGTGTTTTAACCGTTTCAATACTCTAAATCTTGCGGTTTGAAGCATATGTATGTATATTTAGCACAAATCGACACAAGTCCATTTGTGCAATATAACTATTTACCGACTCATTAATGTTCCGTTATAATTAATATGCCTGATAGTTATTAGGTGAACGTTCGGTGTTTTGCCGAATGAATCAATTTGACAGGAGCGTTATATGAGTAAGTTCAAAAAGTACGGCATCACACTCGTATTCGTTATCTGTTTGCTGTGCGTTTTCCTCTGCTGCTCTGCATTTGCCGAGGAGACTGACAACGGTGTCGGCTGCACAGAGACTCCCGTGTATGTTGACGGCCTTCTTTCCTGCCGCGGCTATACCGTCGGGAGCAACACATATGTATCCCTTGAAGCGGTAAGCGCCGTTTTGGGGTATGACACCGTTTCCTATTTTGACAATGAGATAAATACACTGACTGTTGAGGTCGGAGGTATAGTTATCGAGGTCTGCAGCTCGGATCAGTACATGAGCGCAAACGGAAGATATCTTTACCTGCCCGACGGTTATATGGAAGTCGGCGGCTCTTTCATCGTTCCGATCGATGCTGTGGCGAAGATATTCACGCTCAGCGTTTCATGGAATGACGAGCTTGGGGCCTATGATTTCGGCACGGCAAACGAACAGATCCTCCAGAGCGGAGACGAGTACTATAACGAAGATGATATCTATTGGATGAGCAGGATCATCACATGGGAATCCGGCAATCAGCCTGTTGCGGGGCAGATAGGCGTAGGCAACGTGATACTCAACCGCATAGGAAACAGCCGCTTTGCCGATACCCTCAAGGGAGTCATTTTCCAGCCCGGGCAGTTTGGCCCCGCGCAGAACGGCGTCATTTACCGCGATCCATATGAGATAAGCGTTGTGTGCGCGAAGCTCGTGTATGAGGGCTACAACACCGTCGGTGACGCGCTGTTTTTCCAGGTGGGAAGATACTGGGAAGGCGGAATGAACAGTTCCACGACGTGGGTCACCAGAATCGGCGACCACAACTTCTTTATCTGATTGCCAACAACAAAAGAATATGATAAAATGAGCCGTAAGTTACGGCTCATTTTTCTGTTTATAAGCATTCGGCGGAGGATATATGGAAGAGATACTGAAAAGCGGCTTTGCCCGCTTGGGCATTGAAATAAGCGAGCGCGCCCTCGCGCAGTACAGGATATACTATGAATACCTTGACGAGCGCAACAGGGTCATGAACCTCACCGCCATAAGCGGCGCTGAGGACGTGGCAAGGCTGCATTTTCTTGACTGCGCCGCTCTGCTTGGAATGTGTGATTTCAAGGGCAAAAGGCTCATAGATGTGGGAACGGGCGCGGGATTTCCCGGTCTTCCGCTCAGGATCGCCGAGCCGAGCCTTGAACTTACACTGCTTGACAGTCTTAACAAGCGGGTGGATTTCCTTCGGGAGACCTGCGAAAAGCTCGGCTTTGAGAACGTTGACTGCATACACGCACGGGCGGAGGAAGCTCCGGCGGAGCTCCGCGGGGCCTATGATATCGCCGTATCCCGAGCCGTGGCGCGGCTGAACACCCTCTGCGAGCTCTGCCTGCCGTTTCTGAAAACAGGAGGAGTGTTTATCGCCATGAAGGGGCCCGACTGCGCACAGGAGGTCTCCGAGGCGCACAGTGCGATGCAGCTTCTCGGAGCCGAGCTCAGGGACACGGTGATATACAATGTGCCCGGCACGGATATAAGCCACGCAGCCGTGATAATTGAAAAGGTCAAGCCCACCCATCCGATGTATCCGCGCAAGTGGGCTCAGATAAAAAAGCGCCCGCTGTGATCGGGTAATAAACGATAAAAAAATCATCCTGTACGTTTAAAACGTGCAGGATGATTTTTTGCTCAGGACAGCTTATTCAAAGATGCTTTTGAAGAAATCGATGACCTTATTAACAAATTCGGTGACTGTATCGGCGACGTTGGCCAGGAACTGCTTTACCTCGCCGTGCGTCTTAACGATGTCCTTGAGGTACTGCTGCACCTCTTCGACCTTCTGCTTGAGCGCGTCGGTGTCGAGCTTTTCCATGGAGCGGCACAGCTTGATGAGCTGATCGATCTGATTGTCGGTGAGGCTGACATCGTATTCTGCGGCGATCTTTTTGATCTCATCGCGAAGCTCGTCGTCGGTCATGTCCTTGGTCTCGTCGAGTATGAGCTTGAGCTCGTTGACGATGGAGGTGGAGTCCGCGCTGCCGATCTCATCGGCAAGCTCCGCCGTGATGGCGAGCTCCTGAGTACCGACGAGCTTTGCGTCCTCGTCGAGCTTCTTGCCGGTGATATCCTCATAGGCCTTGTAGATGCCGGTAAGGGCGGCGGTGCCGGATACATTGAAGGGCGCCGCGATCTGCACGTTCGCGTCGGTGATACCGGCGGTGACCATGGCGTTCATGTACATATCCGGAGTGCACCAGGTGATGTTCTTGACCGAAACGTCAAGTCCCTCGCCCTCGTCAAGAGCCTCGATGTAGATGCAGGAGATGGATCTTGATCCGATGAGACTTTCGTCCACGATCCCCTCAAGGTATTCGCGTTCATCGGAGTTGGTGACGGTGAGCTCCTTGACATCATTGCGGTCGATACCAAATGAGTCGTAAACGTATGCGATTTCGTCCTCGTTCAGGTCTGCGCCGATGACGACGCGGCTGTCCTCGATGCTGTCGGCAAAGCACAGGCAGCTCCCCAGCATCAGGACCGCGAGGATAAGTGAAATTGTTTTTTTCATGTTAAAAAGTCCTTTCCGGAAGATGCTCTGATTGTATTATATACAGAGGGATTTTGTGTTAACGAACTATTAAATGTACCGGCATCGGCAAACTGATAGTTTGAAAAATAACGTATAAAGACTATTGACATTATATTATTAGTGTGCTAATCTTAGCACATTAAATCCGCAGAAACCTCAAGAATCGCAAGAGACTGGAGGTGGAGGATGCTCTGGAGAATCCCGAAAGGGTGCCGAAGGTGTAAGGCGAAAGCCGAATCTCTCAGGCAAAAGGACAGAGAAAGCATAAGTGTTAATATGTTTTCTGATAAGTCTCCGGAGCTGCTGATTTTTTCAGCAGTTTTTTTATTTGGAGGAAAAGAAAATGGAACAGACCCTACTCAGCATCGTGCAGACCGTCAACAGCTACCTGTCAGACTACATTCTCATTATACTGCTTGTCGGCTGCGGCTTGTATTTCTCTATCAGAACGAAGTTCGTTCAGGTTCGCTGCTTCGGTGAAGCGTGGCGCAGCGTGTTCGGCAACATTTCCCTGCACGGCGGCAAGCAGCGCGGCGGACTCAGCTCCTTCCAGGCGCTGGCTACCGCGATCGCGGCCCAGGTCGGTACCGGCAACATCGTCGGCGCCTGCGGTGCTATCCTCATCGGCGGCCCCGGTGCGATCCTGTGGATGTGGTTAATCGCTTTCTTCGGCATGGCAACGATCTACGCCGAGGCTGTGCTGGCGCAGAAGACCCGCGTCGTCAATGCTGACGGCAGCGTATCCGGCGGCCCGGTGTACTACATAAAGCATGCATTCAACAATAAATTCGGCAAGTTCATGGCCGGTTTCTTCGCAGTCGCTATCGTACTTGCGCTCGGCTTCATGGGCGCTATGGTGCAGTCTAACTCCATCGGTGAATCCTGCAACACCGCCTTCGGTATCCCCACGTGGATCATCGGCCTTGTGATAGCAGGCATTTCCGCTGTGATCTTTATAGGCGGCGTTCAGCGTGTTGCCGCTGTTGCGGAGAAGATAGTTCCCATCATGGCTGTCATCTACATTGTCGGCGGACTTGTTGTTCTCGTCTGCCGCATCCAGTACATCCCCGAGACCTTCGGCCTCATCTTCAAGTATGCTTTCAATCCGACCGCAGTCGTCGGCGGCAGCCTCGGCTATGCGATAAAGCAGGCCATCAGCCAGGGCGTAAAGCGCGGCCTGTTCTCCAATGAAGCCGGTATGGGCTCGACTCCCCATGCTCACGCTCAGGCCAAGGTCAAGACCCCTCACGAGCAGGGCGTCGTTGCGATGATGGGCGTGTTCATCGATACCTTTATCGTCCTGACCATGACCGCGCTTGTCGTTATCTCCACCATGTACACCGGCGACGGCATCCTTGCGGGTGTTATGACCACCTCCGATAATCTCTCCGCTCTGGGCGTTGCAAAGACCAACCTTGCTCAGCTTGCGTTCTCCAGCGTGTTCGGCAGCAGCATCGGCAGTGCGTTCGTTGCTATCTGCCTGCTGTTCTTCGCCTTCTCCACCATCATCGGCTGGAACTTCTTCGGACGCATCAACGTTGAGTATCTCTTCGGCAAGAAGGCCGTTCTGCCTTACTCGATAATCGCCGTTGTGTTCGTGTTCCTCGGCTCTCTGCTCTCCAACGACCTCGTTTGGGAGCTGACCGATATGTTCAACCAGCTCATGGTAATCCCCAACGTCATTGCCCTCGTAGCTCTGGGCGGACTCGTTGCGGCCAGCGCAAAAACCGGCAAGGAAGAAAAGCTGAATACAAAGTGATATATTAATATCCCGAAAAAATAAGCCCTGAAGTGACCCCAAAAAGTTAGACAATAATTAAGAGCAAAAATTGTTCAAGCAG
>CAMJGL010000025.1:0-21434 GCA_946405205.1 uncultured Clostridia bacterium | reverse complement strand
TGCCGCCCGCATTGCAGACCGCCGCGGCCAGCTGCGGAACGGCCAGCCACTGCATACCGCTCTGTACGATGGGGTACTCTATGCCAAGCAGTTCGGTAAGTTTTGTTTTTATCATTTGTTTACGCTCCGTTACTTTTCAAGTGAACGCCTTTTCAGTTCGGCAAGTATCACCTTGCCGCTCGGCGTTTTGGGAAGCTCCGGAATGATCTCTACCTCTTTGGGCACCTTAAAGCCTGCGATCTTCTTCTTGCAGTAAGCGCGGATATCTTCGGGCGTCAGAGTGCTGTCGGGATAGATGACCACGCTCGCCTTGACACGCTCGCCCCATGTATCGTCGGGCAGTCCGTATACGGCCGCCTCTGACACGCCCGGCAGCGCCATGATGACATTCGTTATCTCTGCCGGATGGATGTTTTCTCCGCCGGAGATAATCATGTCGTCACTGCGTCCCGATATGTGCAGATAACCGTATTCGTCGATAAATCCCATGTCATGGGTGTGATACCATCCGCCCCGGAACACTTTTTCGGTGAGCTCCGGCTGGCCGAGATAGAATTTCATACGGCCGGGGCCCTTAACATAGATCTCGCC
The DNA here is from genome assembly GCA_946405205.1 of uncultured Clostridia bacterium. GTDB lineage: Bacteria > Bacillota > Clostridia > Oscillospirales > Oscillospiraceae > F23-B02. The sequence continues at coordinate 20,843 of CAMJGL010000025.1, read as the reverse complement.
TACAACGCCCGTGGGACACTCGTTCCCGTCATCGTCGGCTATCATCATTTCGGCTCCCGGGATGGGACGGCCTACGCTGTCGAGATGTGCGCCGTTGTCGCTGAGGTGATCCTCGGCCACGAGTGCGGTCACTATGCTTCCCATCTCCGTCATGCCGTAGGACTGATAGAAATTGCAGTTGAGCTTTTCCATCGCACGGCGCAGAGTTTCCGGCGGTATAGGGCAGGTCGAATAGCGGATCACGCGCAGTTCGCTGAGGTCATAATCGTGCTTTTCCGCCTCGTCAAGTATCCACTTGAGTACCGTCGGGACTACGCTTATAGCGGTGATATGCTCATCAATAAGGGTCTGCATGTAATTTGTTGGATCAAATCTGTCCATCAGCACCAGCGTGCCGCCGGTGCACAGGGACAGGTATGCGCCGATGCATGCAGTGTGGAAAAGCTGTGCTATGAACTGATAGCGCTGACCGTCGGTGTACTCATAGATATGCTTTACGCTCTCTATCTCGCCTATCATACCGCCGTGCGTGTAAACGACGCACTTGGGCTTGCCGGTCGTTCCGCTCGTATGCATGCGCACGGCTTCATCCTCGGGATCGATCTGCATTTCGATGTGCCCGTCGGAGTATCCCATGACAAGGTCGTACAGAATTGACTGCTGCTTTGTGTCATCAAGATTTATGAAAGTCTTGTGAGAATGTCCGGGCTGGCTGTAGTGCTCGCGCAGAGCCCTGCCCCATTCGGGATTCTCGGGACGGTAAAACACCATGTTGACGTCGTTGAGGTCGATGATGTACTCCATCTCTTCAGGTGCAAGTCTCCAGTTGATCCTGACGGGGATTATGCCCAGCTTCAGCGCAGCAAGCTCTATGAGCAGGCACTCGGGGCAGTTTCGCGAGATGACCGAAATGCGGTCGCCCTTTTTAAGCCCCTCGGCCTGAAGATAGCGGGCCGTCCTGTTTATAAGCGAGCCCATCTCGCCGTAAGTGATACGCCAGTCCTTATATACGATAGCTTCACGCTCGGGGCATCGTGCGATCGTACTGTCCGCTATCTGGCCAAAGCCTGTTGCCTTGGAAAAGATATGATTATTTTCCATGTCCTTGCCTCTTATTTTTTTATGTCGTCAGTTTGAAAAAACTGCAGCGGCAAATCACAGGGGTATTGCCGGAACTCAGTCGTGCTGCTTTACGGCTCCTTCGGCAAGCATTTTCTCGATCTCTTCATCCGAATAGCCGTATTCTTTCATAAGCTCGACCGTATGCTCGCCGAGCATGGGTCCCTGCTTTATCTCAACAATACCGGTGCGTTCGGAGCGGATGTTCGGGCGAACCATCTTGAAGCTCTTGCCGTTGGGATACTGCATGGTGTATACGTAGTCGTTCACAACGGCAGTCTCGTCAACGAGGACTTCCTCATAGGTGTAGAGCTTCTCAAAGCACAGGTCGTACTTTCTGAACTCGTCACACCACTCGTCGGCAGTCTTCTGGGCGAAGATCTTCTCAAAGCGTGCGATGACCGGTGCGTTGAACTCCACTTTGTTGTAGTTGGGGCGCACGAGGTATGCGGGGTTTTCTTCCATATCCTCTACGCCGATGCACTTGAAGAACTTGTGCACGTCTTTGGCAAAGTTTGCGACCTGAGGCATGAACCAGCGTCCGTCCTTGCACTTGTAGGGTGCGCCGAAGGGGCTGGAATTGTTGCGGGTCTTCGGATACTCATAGCCGCACTGGGTGCCGTCGATCTGGATGTTTGCCATCCACATTGCTGTGCCGTAGAGGGGGATAACAATCCTGTCGCCCTCGCCGGTGGCGCGTGCGTGCAGCAGTGCCGCCATGCAGCCTGCCATCATGCTCATCGCGCAGGCGGTGTCGCCCATGCCCATGGGCATGTATACGGGGTAAGACTCGACGTCCGAATCGTCAAAGTTGACCTTCTGGCCGTACAGGAAGCCGCTTCTTGCCCAGAACGCGGTGTTGTCATAGCCGGGCTTGTCCTTATCGGGGCCTTTCTCGCCGTAGCCGACCTGCTGACCCATGATGAGCTTGGGGAACTTCACTTTGAGAGAGTCGTAATCAAGACCCATGTGGCTCAGACCCTTGGTCCTGACGTTGGTGATGAATATGTCAGCCTTCTCAAGGATGCTGTTCATGACCTTCAGTCCGTCGGCGCTCTTGAGGTCCAGCGAGATCGCTCTCTTGTTTGCGTTGAGAACGTCGAATATGGGGTTGAAGTCATCTTCGATCGGTGCGCCGATGGCACGCGGCCATGCACGGTAGGTGTCGCCGCCGGCAGTGTTTTCGACTTTGATGATGTTTGCGCCGAGATCCGCCATCATGCGGGTGCAGGTTGCGGCTGCGACCTGGTTGCCGAGCTCGACCACTGTTACTCCGTTAAGAGGTCCATTAATTGCCATAGTATTATCCTCCAATAATTATCGGTTACTATTTAAGATCACGCACGCTGCTTCGCGGCTCCGGAAGTGCAGAACTCCTCGATCTGCTCTGCCGTGTAACCGTACTCAGCCAGAACTTCCTTAGTATGCTCGCCGAGCTTGGGCGCTCTGTTGTACTCGGGAAGTCCGAGGTTAACGCTCGTCATCGAAGGACGCACAAGGGTGCTCTCGGTGCCGTTGTCGTGCTTCATTCTGAACAGGAAGTCATTCTCCCATGCAGTGGGGTCTTCGAGGGCGCCCTTGAAGGTGCCGACGACCTCGTAGCACAGGTCGTTGAGCTCAAACTGTTCCTTCCAGTAGGAAGCGGGCTGCTTGATGAACTCGGCTGCGAAGGTCTTGTACAGATGCTCTGCTACTTCGGGCTTGTTCATGCTGGGTCTGTTGTTGTAGACAGGATCGTCAAGCAGCTCGGTATGGTTCATAAGGCGCAGGAAGTTGGGGTAATCCTTCGGGAAGTTTACAACATTGCAGTTGAACCAGGTACCGTCGGAGCACTCATATGCAGCGCCTACGGGAGACTGGGTATAGCGGTTTTTGGGGTAAACGTGTCCGAACTGGGTGCTCTCTATCATCTGTGAGCCCATCCAGAGGCCGGTGCCCATCAGGCTGAGCGCAACGCGGTCGCCCTTGCCGGTCTTTTCTCTTGCCAGCAGTGCCGCATTTATTGCTGCCATAAGGCCCATGGCAACGGGGATATCGCCCGTACCCATGAGGGGCAGAGTGGGTGCATAGTGTCCCTCGTTAATGAGGGATATGTCATGAGTGAAGCCGCAGCGTGTCCAAAGGGACATGGTGTCATAGCCGGGGCGGTTTACCTCAGGTCCCTTCTCGCCGTATGCGGAGAGGTTCGCGATAACAAGTCGGGGATACTTCTGCATCAGGGTCTCGTAGTCAAGGCCGAGGGGAACGAGAGACTGGTTTCTCGTATTGGTGAGGAACACGTCAGCCGTTTCGAGCATTTTGTGCATGATCGCCATGCCTTCGGAGGTCTTGAGGTTAAGAACGATGCCGCGCTTGTTGGCGTTGAGGGAGTCAAACAGAGGGTTGCAGTCATCATCAATGGGGCACTTATAGGCGCGGCCGAAGTTGCGGTAGCCGTCGCCGGAAGGTGACTCGACTTTTATTACGTCAGCACCCCAGTCAGCCATCATCCTTCCGCAGGAGGATGCAGCGACATAGGTCGAAAGATCAACTACTTTAACGCCTTCCAGAGGCTTCATAGGTTTTCTCCTTTCAGAAATGTTTTTAAAAAAGCCTGCTTACAGAGCAATTACCGCAAGCAGGCCGATGCGCTTCAAGCAGAATCAGTGCCTGCTTTCAGAGGGCAATTAACCGAACACGCCAAGGGCTGCAAGTGCCACAGTGACGATAGCCGCGCAGCCGCCGGGTACCCATGTTGCGAGCATGTAAACAGTCAGGCAGCGCTTGTACTGGATCTTGGTAACGGCAGTCGCGTTTGCAATGCCCGCGTTGTGCGGTCCCATGCAGGAGAAGCCGTTGATGGTCATCAGACGGTGAGCAACACCGTTCTCCAGACCTGCATTGGTGAAGCTCTCAAGGATGGTGGAGCCGAATGCAGCGATGTTGGAGGATGCGGAAGCCATGATGAATGCGGACAGAACGGTGAGGCCAACGCCGCCGAGCAGGCCGGGCAGAGCGTTGAATGCGGTCATGATGGAGCCGAATGCGGGGAGGATCTTGATAACAGAGCCCATTGCGAAGGTCGCGGCAACGGTGAAGACTGCGCCGAAGCAGCTGGTGATACCGTTGGTGAGAGTGCTCTTGAGGGTCTTGGAGATGTTCTTCCAGAACAGGAGAATTGCGAGGATGCAGCTGTAGAGAAGTGCGGGAATAACGGGAACCTTGAATGCTGCGGACAGTACGATGACGAGAACGAGGGGCAGGATGGACACCCAGAAGTTGGGAAGCTGATCATCGGGAAGCTGAGCGGCGCTTGCGGATGCCTTGATCGCCGCGCCGTCGGTGAGGAAGCCCTCGCCCTTTGCAACGGACTTCTTGAGCATGAAGCGGAGCAGGAAGATAGTGACTACGATCCAAACCGCGATAGCAACGAGGGAGGGCAGAACGCCTGCCATGGTGGTGGTGCCGCAAACGTCGGAAGCATAGATGTTGCCTGCCTGCAGAGAGCCTACCAGGAAGGTGGCGCCGACAGCCTGGGGACCGCCGAAGCAGTACATACGCCAGGGAGTATCGGTGCTCTCAAACAGTTCCTTGGCTATGGGCATGATGGTGAAAACGAGAACGAAGCCGGAGATACCCACATAGCTGAGGATGAAGTAAAGTACGGGGACGAGTGCTGCGCACGCAAACTTCTTGTTTGCCTCGCTGGCATTGTTGACGAGCTTTGCCGCACTCAGTGCGATCCTGCGCGCCGCGCCGCCGTCAGCCATGATCCTGCCGAGCAGAGAACTGAGGACAAACAGCAGCAGGTAGCTCTTGATAAAGCCGGCCATGAAGGTCATGAAGCCGGCAGCCTGCGCGCCTTCTGCCGCGACGTAAGTTCCCATGACTGTATCGTAAATGGGGAGGCCGTTGCAAACTACCATAACGATTGTTGCGAGAATAGCGCCGAGAATCATGTTGTAGCCCTTGATGGCCATAAATACGAACAGTGAAACCGCGAGAATAATTCCGATTATTCCTAACATATTATTTCTCCTTAAAAAATTCGGTTAAAGTTTGTGGGTGTATGATTGTTCGGGTGGGGTAAAGTTTTCGATTGGCTGATGGTTTGGGTGGGGGTGTTTGTTAAAGCCAAAACTTTAACAATAAGTGGTATTTTTGTGGGGTTGGGTAGTATGTCAGGCCCGGAGTACGGGGCGGCCGTCTGCCGGCCGCTTCCCGCCTCCTGTGCCTTAATTTATGCCTTGAGTTTTTCGGTCAGCAGCGGAAGTACTTCCGCAACATCACCGATTATGCCGTAGTCGCAGTTGCTGAAAATGGGTGCGTGCTCATCCTTGTTTATTGCAACGATGAGTCCTGCCTCATTTACTCCGACGGTGTGCTGAACCTGGCCGGAAATGCCGGCGGCAACGTAAACAGCGGGCTTGATCATAACGCCGGAAACACCGATATAGCGTTCCGCGGGCAGCCAGCGTTCTTCTTCCGCGATGGGTCTGGTGCAGCCGATCTCTGCTTCAAAGGCAGCCGCGAAGTCCCTTGCAATGCTCAGGCTTTCTTCGCTTGCAAAGCCGCGGCCGACGCCCACGACTCTTGCAGCTGCATTGAGATTTACCGCCTGTACCACGCGGCAGGTCTTGCCTTCAAATTTCACTCCGCAGCAGCCTTCGGGGCTGAGGTCAATGACCTCCCCTGCCGGAACGGGCTGTGCATCCTTCTCGGCCTGTGCGGACATGCACACAACAGCGGAGGCTGCTATTGTTTCGGTCTTGATCGCACTGCCGCCGTAGACCATTCTCTTGCCTGTTATCTTTCCGCCGTCCGCGCAAAGCTCGCTGACGTCGGTAAGTACACCGGTACCGAGAGCTACCGCAATATGTGCCGCCGCGAGGCGTCCGTTCTTCGTAAGCTCAACAAGCACAAGCTCCGGCTTGTTCTCTTTTACGAGCCTGACGATCTCGGGGATGTAAGAAATAAAAGTGTTATCCTCCAGCGAACCGAGGTAATACGCCTTATCGGCATTGACCGCGCCGTCTCTCTCTCCGGCGTAGACGAGCGTTACATTCTCGCCGTACTGTGTGGCTGCCGTGCCAAGGGCAAAGCTGCTGCTGAGCTTGGAGGCGATAACAAAAACATTATTTAAACTCATTTTATCTTCCTCCTTACATAAGTGCGCGAAGCTGTGCGGCTACTGCGTTTACATGGTCCTCATCGCCGACGCCGTGGACGATCTTCTTTCTGTCGGTCTGGACGGGTGCCAGGATGCTCTCGGTTTCGGACTTGTTCTCGACGCCGGCGCCGATCTCTTCGCAGGTCCATACCTGACAGGGCTTCTTGCCTGCAGCAAGGATATCACGCATGGAGGCGATCCTCGGCGGGCAGATATCGCTGGTAACACTGATAACGGCGGGAAGCTCGACTTCGAGGTTTTCGTTGCACTCTTCAATGAGGCGGCCAACCCGGAGCTTGCCGTCGGACAGGCTCATAGCATTTACGGAGTTAACGGTGCTCCAGCCGAGCATTGCTCCTACCATATTGCCTGTCTGCTGAACATACATATCGCCCGAGCCTTCTCCGAACACGACAACATCAACGTCGCCGAGCTTTTTGATCGCAGCGGCGAGGACCTTTGCCGTGGCAAAGCTGTCGGCTGATGCGACGGCATCATCTCTGACGATGGTCAGATCGTGCGGGCCCCTTGCCAGGATCGCCTTGCGAAGCTTGGAGTTTTCGGTGATCTCCCCTCCGGCGGTCAGCGCGGTGAGCGTGCTGCCTTCGTTGGCTTCAACAAGCCTGTTTGCCGCTTCCGCAGCATTTAGATCATACTGGCTGATGGACCACTCACACTCAGTCAGATCAAGTGTCCGGTCTGCCTTTACCTTGACATTGGACACGTCGGGTACGAGTTTATAGCAGATTACTACTTTCATCATGGTTTCCTTTCCGTTAGGTAAATACTATGAGCAGGAATTATTATTTGCAGAAGGAGGACGGGCCTGCCTTTATGAGAGCGCGGGCGGAAGAGTGTACCATGACTTCCTCCGTGCCGGCGTAGATCCTGGCGCCGCGCTGGTCACGCCAGAGACGTGCGATGCGGCAGTCGTTGGTGTAGCCGATACCGCCCATGACCTGCATTGCGTCGTCGATGACCTCGAAGCCTGCCTTGCCGGTATATCTCTTGAGCAGGGATGCGTCAACGCCGAGCTGCTCGCCGTTCTGCTTCTTCCATGCGCAGCGGAGCAGCATGTTGTACATGTTGTCGCACTTGATCTTCATGTCGCACAGCTTCTGCTGGATGATCTGGAACTCGCCGATCGCCTTGCCGAACTGCTTGCGGGTGGCCGCATATGCCAGAGCGTCGTTGTACGCGCACATTGCCATGCCGACGTTGGAAACGCAGGTGAAAAGTCTCTCGGTCTCGAAGTTCTTCATGAGCTGGTAGAAGCCCTTGCCCTTGGTGCCGACGAGTGCGGACTCTTCAAGCTCGACGTGGTCGAGGTAAACTTCGCAGGTGGGCATGCAGTGGCAGCCGATCTTATCGAGGACGGAGATCTTGACGCCGGGGGCATCCAGAGGAACGAGGTACCAGGACATGTCCTTATACGGATTCTCGTTTTCATACTCGCGGGCGATGCACATCATGTAGGGTGCAACGGTTGCGCCGGTATTGAAGGTCTTGTGGCCGTCGATGTATACCTTGCCGTCAACGTGGGTCGCTCTGGTGGTCATGCCGCTGTTGTCGGAACCGGCCTGAGGCTCGGTGAAGCCGAGAGTGTAGGACTTGATGCCTTTGGAAGCATAGCTGATTATCTTCTCCTGCTGCTCGGGGGTGCCGTAAGCCATGATGTTGTCTATCTCGAGGCTGCCGCCGGGGATAGCAAGTGCGGGCCAGCCGTTTTCATAGAACTTGAGCTTCAGCAGAACGGTGGTGACGAGGTCAAGGCCGTCGCCGCCGAATTGGGTGGGATGGTCTATGCGGTGGAAGCCTGCCTCTACGAAATCCTTGCAGGCTTTCTCGGGGTACTTGTGCTCGCGGTCACACTCTTTGAAATACTCATCGTAGTTACCGCGTTTGAGAAACTCTTCTGCGCTTTCAAGCAGCAGCTCCTGCTCCTCAGTTAGTTTGAAATCAATCATTATGTGTCTCCTTTCATGATAGTACACGTTTGGGAAAAGCCCTCCGTTAATATTCAAGCAAAAGCCGTGCCAATATCACTGTAAAGCTGCCCTGTATAAAGTTTCCGTATCAGGCCGCTTATAATTTCAAAACCGTTTTAAGCTTTTTATTAAATTATTTTTTTAACAATTTTATTATAGATATAGTGTCATGCCCGAAGTGCCGGCCGTAAGACCGCTGCCGGTCATAAAAATTTTTTATGTTTTTTGACAGATTTCTCGAAAAAGCTTGACATACTCCGCCCAAGAGCGTTACACTTTTAGCGAACATCGTACGCTGAGCGGACACTTTTTTGACCGTTTTCGAGTCATGCTTTTACATTTCGCCCCATTTGTATAAAAGAAAGAGGAACTGCTTTGAAAAATTTAAGTGAAATCATGCACATGGAGCAGGCAAGGCAAAAGTTTATCGCCACCGGTGAAACCGACGATACGGTTCCGGAAGAGGTCGCCGCATCCTGGAAGAGATCTGCCGACTACGGAGTTGACCCCAATTTGAAGGCTCTGCCCGGCAAGCTCAATCTTGACGTTTTGACCAATGTCATAGTTCAGCTTAACACCAGAGACTCATATTTTTACGACGCCGAGGCAAAGGTGCTCGACGACATCGGCGCTGCGATCGTTTTCATGGACGAGCATTTCGACGTATTCGCCATTCGCGGCAGCCGTACTCTCAAGGACGAGCTGAGGGCAAAAAACTTCCGTTTCGGTTCAAACCTCGCCGAGTCAAGGATAGGCACAAACGCAATGGCTCTCTCCTTCCTGTCCGGTCAGGAGCAGTGGGTCTACGGCAGTGAGCACTATATCGACGCGCTCAAGGATTATGTCTGCGTCGCTTCCTGCCCTCAGTTCGGCAAATCCGAGCGTGTGGGCATCATTTTCCCCTGCATGATAATCTGTCCGCTCTCCCGCTTTAACGAGAAAATGCGCACCGTTTTCAGCTATATTCTCAAAACGCATATGTACAGGCAGAACAGTGTTTTAAACTCCAACTACCTCATGTACAACGCGGTCATCAATTTTTTCATCGCTCAGAACGGACTGTGCTATATAGCGACGGACAAAAATGACACCATCGTTGACGTCAGCGACAATGTTCTGATTTGCCAGAATCTCAAGTATAATCAGGTCGTCGGAACACCGCTTCAGGACTTCTGCGGCTCCCTTTTCGAATTGCTGAAACTTGATCCTTCCGATGAAGCACTCGATGAGTTTCACCGTGTCATGCTCAAGGTCGGTCCCTATTATGTAAAAGTCAAGGAAGTTTACAGCTCCGACGAGATCATAGGACACGTTTTCTTCATGTCCCGCGACCCTAACCTGCTCGCAAAAAACCTTGAGGCTTACAACCATTTGACCGACACCGAGATCCCCGAGAGACGTTCCTCCTCGGCAAAAGCAAGCGCCTATGTCGCAAAGTACAGCTTCAATAATCTCGTCGGCTTTTCCGACAGCTTTACCAATGCCGTTTATAAGGCGCAGCGTGTCGCCGGAAGCAACAGCAGCGTGCTCATCCTCGGTGAATCCGGCACGGGCAAGGAGCTGTTTGCCCAGTCGATCCATAACGCGAGCCCAAGGCGCAGCAGGCCGTTCGTTTCGCTCAACTGCGCGGCGATGCCGAGAGAGCTTATCGACAGTGAGCTGTTCGGCTACGTTGAGGGCGCTTTCACCGGCGCCAGAAAGAGCGGCTCTCCCGGCAAAATTGGGCTTGCCGACGGCGGAACGCTGTTTCTCGATGAAATAGGAGATATGCCGCTGGATCTGCAGGTGCATCTGCTCAAGGTCCTTGAGGACAGGCAGGTTACAAGGCTCGGCGACTCAAAGCCGAGAAAGATCGATGTCCGCATAATCGCCGCCACGAATCAGGATCTTAAATCCCTTGTGGATCAAGGCAAATTCCGCCTTGACCTGTATTACCGCATCAACGTATTCTCCATAAGGCTGCCTGCTCTGCGTGAGCGCATGGAGGATATCCCCGACCTCGCCTACTGCTTCCTTTCCCAGTGCAGCAAAGCACTCGGAAAAAATGTGACCTATATCTCGCAGAGCGTCCTGCAGGCGTTTATGCAGTACAACTGGCCGGGCAACCTGCGCGAGCTCCGAAACGCAGTGGAATACGGCGTTAATCTTGCCGCAGCGCAGAAGATAACCGTGAACGATATCCCCGACAGCATCGCCAGTCTTGCCTGCGCGCCTGAGGAGGACTTTTTCGGCGCCGCTATCGATGAGGCGGATGCGGAGACCCGCCAGATAATGGAGCTAATGGATAAATACAAAGGCAACAAGAGCAAGGTTGCAGACGAGCTTGGCATATCGCGTCCGGCTCTTTACCGGCGTCTCAAGAAGCTCAATATTGCCGACGACTGACCTGTATAAACAGCGTACGGCGCACTCGAAAAAGGCGAGTGCGCCGATTTTTTGTGAGTGTCCCGAAAAGTTGGCAAGGATTTTGCTTGTTATTTATCGGGTAGTATTTTTGTACGCATGATCTGTCCGCACTGCGCGGGGGTGCAGCGCGGACGGTCTCCATGCGGGTACACAAAACTCAGAATCAGGATAATAATATCCAATCATCAAAAAAGGAGAATAATTTATGAACAGACCCCTCGAAGGAGTAAAAGTCATTGAGCTGTCAATGGTCATCTCCGCACCCTCATGCGGCAAAGCCCTCTACGAAATGGGAGCCGAAGTTATCAAGGTCGAGACCAACGACAGAGGCGACAACTGGAGAACCACTCCCCGTGTGTACGCAAGCCCCATAACTCCCGCCGAAAGTCCGGTATATGAGAGCCTCAACTCCGGCAAAAAGCACGTCAAGCTCAACCTCAGGGATGCCGGCGAGCTTGAAAAGCTCAAAAAGCTTATCGACCAGGCCGACGTTTTCCTCGTGAACTACCGTATGGGCGCACTCAAGGCCATGGGTCTTGACTACGAATCCCTCAAAGCCCGCAATCCCCGTCTTGTCTACGCCTCCATAACCGGTTACGGCGAAAAGGGTCCCCGCGCCGAAGACCCCGGCTATGACAACACCACCTACTGGGCGGAGACCGGCTTCCTCATGGATATGGTCATCCAGAACGAAGCGGGCGACAGCCTTCCCATCAACGGTCCTGTCGGCGGCGGCGACACCGCGGTCGGCGGCTGGGTTGCAGGCGGCATCTGCGCGGCACTGTACCAGCGCGAGAAGACCGGCGCCGGCAGCTATGTCACCTGCCCTCTGTTCGGCGCAGGTATCTGGGCATTCTCCCAGATGAGCATCGGCACCCAGTACGGCTACAAGTGGCCGCGCAACTACTATCAGATGCCCCCCACGAACTGCCCGTACAAGACCGCAGACGGCGACTACATCATGACCAGCATGAGCAAGTACGACGAGCAGTGGCCCAAGTTCTGCTATGTTTACAACATGGAGGAGCTCAAGGATCACCCCGTATTCAGCCATCAGGCTACCACTATCGCACTCGAGCCGCGCAAGGCCTGCATCCAGGCTATCGCAGAGCACGCAGTAAAGTGCAAGACCGAGGACGTCATGAGACGCCTTGCCGAGATGGATCTTGTTCACTGCAAGATGCCTCACTTTGCCGATGTTTACTCCAACGTGCAGGCAATTGAGAACGAGGATATCGTTCCCTTCACCTATGAGTCCGGCAAATCCGTATATATCCCCAAGCCTCCCCTCCGCTTCAACGGCATCGGCCCCCGTCCGCACACCACCTGCGGCGTTCCCGGTGCGGATAACGAGGAAGTTTTCAAAGAGTTCGGAATCGAGTAATCAAATGAAAAAGCTACGGCGGGGGCGGAAATATCTGTCCCCGCTGCAGCAGACATGCTAAGGAGGAAAACGGAATGTCAAAAGTTATCAAAACCCCGGTAACCGAAAAGCTCGGTATTAAGTACCCCATCTTCCAGGGCGGCATGGCCTGGATAGTAAACGCCGAAATGGTAGCGGCGGTAGCTGAAGCGGGCGGCCTGGGCATCCTGCCTTCCGGCACCTGTGCAGACGCCGAAGCGCTCCGCGCAGAGCTCAAGAGAATCAAAGAGCTCACCGACAAGCCCTATGCAGTAAACTTCACCTTCATGCCCTCGCTGGCAAACGTCGACTATCCTTCCTACCTGAAGGTCTGCATCGAAGAGGGCGTTAAGATAATCGAAACCTCCGGTATGCCTGCAAAGCCCCCTCTCATGGAGGCAATGAAGAAAGCGGGCATGATCGTTATCCATAAGTGCACTACTGTCAAGCACGCTCTCAAGGCACAGTCCATCGGCTGCGATATGGTCGTTGCGGACGGCTGCGAGTGCGCAGGCCATTCCGGCGAAACCGACATCGGCACCATTGTTCTGACCCCGCGCTGTGTTGAAGAGCTCACCATCCCCGTCATCACCGCCGGCGGCATCGCAAACGGCAAGCAGATGGCAGCGGCTCTCATGATGGGCGCGGACGGCGTCTACCTCGGCACCCGCATGCTGCTGACCAAGGAGTGCCCCGTACTCGACAAGGTGAAGGATTACCTTGCAGAGAACGCGGACGAGACCTGCACTTCGTACCTGCTTCGTGCATTCAGAAACACCACCCGTCTATACAAGAGCAATGTTGTCAAGAACGCTCTTGAGAAGGAAAAAGCCGGATGCGATTTCTCTGCCATAGCAGAGGATGTTGCCGGCGCTACCGCAAAGAAGATGTTCTACGAAAACGGCGATGTTGAAAATTGCGGCGTTATCAGCTACGGTCAGTCCGGCGGCCTGGTCCACGACGTAATTTCAATAAAAGAAGTTATAGATACTATGATGGCTGACTGCGTTGAAGCTCTCGGCAGATTTGACGCATAATCGTTATTTGTGAGGTAATTTTAAGTGAACAGCAATATAATAGGCGAACTGAAGTCTGTCTTAGGTGAAAATCAGGTTTTTACCGGAGACGCCATAGGTGCAGACTACTGCCATGATGAATACCCCGGCGGCAGCTTCGCACCGGAAGCAGTCGTCGAGGCTAAAAGCACTGAGGACGTCGCGGCTGTGCTCAGGATCTGCAGCGAAAACAAGATCCCTGTGACCGTCCGCGGCGCGGGCACCGGCCAGTCCGGCGGCTCCGTCCCCGTAAAGGGCGGCATCGTCCTGTCACTCAAGGGTATGGACAGGATCATGGAGTTCAACGAGGCAGACCGCAGTATTCGCGTCCAGCCCGGTGTTCTGCTTCAGGATGTCAAGGCAGCGGCGGACAGCCACGGTCTGTACTATCCCCCCGATCCCGGCGAGAAGACCGCAACCATCGGCGGCAACGCGGCGACCGATGCTGGCGGCCCCTGTGCAGTCAAATACGGCAGCACACGCGACTATATCCTTGACGCTGTCATAGTGACCGCCGACGGAAGCATAGACACCATCGCCGGAAAAGAGAAGTACGCAGCCGTCATCGGCAGCGAGGGCACCCTTGCGGTGATCTGCGAGCTGACGCTCAAGCTCATAGACAAGCCCAAGGCCGACGCTATCCTTCTTCTGCCCTTTATGGACACAGAGACCTGCATAAAGGCTGCCGGCACCGTCATTGGCACGGGCTGCGCACCTGCGGTGGTTGAATACATGGACACCGATATCGTGGAGTTTTCCGGCAATGTGACCGGCACCCCCGTTTTCCCCGTAGAAATGGACGGAGAGAGAGTCGCAGCGACCCTTATGGTAGTTCTTGAGGGCGAGGACGACGATAACGTCATGGAGCAGATGGAGGCCGTTGCAGAGCTTGCAGAAGAGCTCGAATGCCTTGATATTCTTGTCGGCGACACTACCACTATGAAGCGCGATATGTGGGCCGCGCACGACGCATTCCATACTTCAATGGAAAGCGGAGCAAAAAACTCCTTCGAGTACAACATTTTTGTTCCGGCCGAGAATATTGCTGAAATGGTCGATTCGGTCAAGGCATGCGGCGAAGAAAAGGGTCTCAAGGTCATGGCTTATGCACATGTCGGAAGCGGCGGTATGCATATCCACGCTGCATTTGACGGAACCAGGGATGAGTTCACCGCCATACTGAATGAATTCACCCCCGCAGTGTACGCAAAGTGCGCCGCGCTCGGCGGCGATATCCGCGGCGAATACGGCATTGGCTACGCAAAGGCGCCCTTCCTCAGCGAAAAGGCGCGCAGTGAATTTGCAGCCGTCAAGGCCGAGCTTGATCCTCAAGGCATACTCAATCCAGGAAAGGTGGCAGACTGATGCTTAAAATACTGTGCTGTGTAAAGCAGGTACCCGACGTTGATCAGATGCGCATGGATCCCGAGACCGGTAATCTCATCCGTGCAGGAGTGCCCGCAATACTCAACCCGCAGGATGCAAACGCCCTTTCAGCGGCAATGAAGGTGAAGGAAACCTACGGCGGTGAGATCACCCTTATAACCATGGGGCCTCCCAATGCCGAGGCTGCCCTGCGCGAGTGCCTCGCAGTCGGAGCCGACAAGGCGGTGCTCGTCACTGACCGCGCTTTCGGCAACGCCGACACTCTTGCAACGAGCTATTCGATACTGTCGGCTGCAAACACGCAGGACAAGTACGACATGATCTTCTGCGGCAAGGAATCTCTTGACGGCGCGACCGGTCAGATGGGAGCGCAGCTTGCCCAGCGTTTCGGAACCGCTCAGGTCACCGGCACGCTGCTGATAAAAGACGTTAACGAAGAGGCCAAGACCGTCGTTGCAGAGCGCGAGCTCGAGGACGGCGTTGAGACTCTTGAAGTTAAGCTGCCCTGCCTTTTCACCATGGAAAAGATCAATTATCCCGTGCGTATACCTAATCTCAAGGGCAAACTCGCCGCGAAAAAAGCCGTCATCACAACGATAACGGCCGACGATATCCCCGGGCTTGACCGCGGACGTATAGGCGATCCCGGCTCCCCCACCAAGGTGCCCCGTATGTTCCCGCCCGCCATGCCCGAACCCGGTATGATAATCGACGAGGGCAGTCTGGAAGCCTCGGTCGCAAAGCTCATGAAGCTTATCAATGACTAAGGAGGTTCGGACATGGATAAACACGATTACAAAAATATGTGGGTGCACATAGAGCACGTTGACGGCAAGGTATGCCCTGTTGCCTTTGAACTGTGCTGCGAGATCCGCAAGCTCTGCGACCGGTCAGGCGATAAGCTCATCGGCGTCATCGCCGGAGGCATTCCTGAGTCTGAGCTCAATAAGCTCAGGGACTGCGGTCTTGACGGAGCTATAGTGGTGTCCGGCACCGGATATGAGCGCTACAATACGGAGTCTTTCTCAAACCTCTATGTTGAGCTTTCAAAGAAGTACAATCCCTCCGCCATTTTTATCGGCGCAACGGCAAACGGCAGGGATTTCGCTCCGCATTTCGCAGCCTGTCTTGAAACCGGCTGCACCAGTGACGCTACCGAGCTTATTTACAACCCCGAAACCACCGATATCGAATTTGTCGAGCCCGCCGCCGGCGGAAAGATCATGGCAGTCATCACCATTCCCGTTCTGCGTCCGCAGGTCGGCACTATCCGCCCAGGCACTTTCAAGGCCATCCCCACCGGCAAAAAGGATGATTTTGAGCTCATCGAGGAGCACATCGACTTTGACACCGCAAAGATCCTGACTAAGCTCCTCGGCTACAGGGCAAACGAATTTGATCCTGAGCTCGATATCGGCAGCTGCGAGACTATCGTCTGCGTCGGCAACGGCGTAAAGGACGAAAGCCTTGACAAATACAGAGAGCTTGCAAAGCTTCTCGGCGGCAAGCTCGCCGGTACAAGACCTGTGGTCGACCGTGAGCTTCTCCCCTATAAGCTTCAGGTCGGTCAGTCCGGTGTTATGATAAAGCCCAAGCTCTATATAGGCTTCGGCGTATCCGGCGCCGTCAACCATGTCACCGGCGTTGATGCGGAAAAATTCGTCGCTGTCAACAAGGATGCCTCCGCACCCATATTCAACTACTGCGACTACGGTATCGTGGGCGACATGGACGAGGTCTGTGACGAGATGCTCAAGCTTCTCAAATCATGACCGAGCCGAGAGAGATCATAAAAGGGCTGTGGACCTTCCCCATAGCCCTTCCGGATAACCCCCTGCGCTGTCTTAACTGCTATGCGGTCAAAGACCCGAGCGGCGGACGCGAGCTTTTGGTGGACACGGGTTTTTACCGCCCCGAGTGCCTTGACGATCTTATGCACGGCATAGAATTTCTGCACTTGCGGCCTGAAAACACTGATGTGTTCCTCACACATCTGCACCCCGATCACGTCGGCAACGCTGCCTACCTTGAAAGGCTCGGCTTCAGCATTGTCATGGGCGCATTGGATTACGATCTGCATTCAATGGGCCCTGATGTACGCTGGGCCGAGAATATGAATCTTCTGTGTGCCGAGGGCTTGTCTCCGGATATGTTCAACAGAATGCGTAAAAACGACAGCTCGGTCGTTTACACGTCAGGAATGTTCAAGGCAAGGAAGGTCTACAACGGCGACAGGCTCCAATACGGAGACTTCGGCTTCGAATGTATGCTGACGCCCGGCCATTCCCCGGGACATATGTGCCTGTATGCGCAGGAAAGCGGTGTTCTTCTGCTCGGCGACCATGTTCTGTTCGATATAACGCCGAACATTTGTGCATGGACTTGCATGTATGATTCGTTGGGAACTTATATGGAGAGTCTGCGCAGGACGCGGAATATCGACGTTAAGCTGGCGCTTCCGGCGCACCGCGCAAATGAAACGTGCGACCTCGCCGGACGAATTGACGCGCTGCTTGCCCACCATGAGAGGCGTTTGGACGACGCATGCCGCATAATTGCCGAAAACCCCGGGCTGAACGCCTACGAGATAGCACAGCATATGCGCTGGAAGGTCCACGCCGGCAACTGGCTTGAATTCCCGCCGAATCAGCAGTTTTTTGCTCACAGCGAGACCGTCGCCCATCTTGACAGGCTTGTGCGTGAAGGCCGCATCGAGCGGCGCAGCGACGGGGTCGGTATAAACAGATATTATGTTCGCAAAGAGGCCGGCAAAGGAGATCAAAACCGATGAAAGCACTGTATGCCGGCAGCTTTGACTGCTACACCAACGGCCACCGGGACATTGTCCGCAAGGCGTCGGATCTGTTTGACGAAGTCCATATCCTCGTCGCGGACAACGCCGAAAAGAGCCGGAGTTTTCCGTCCAAAGATATGATCGGCGTCATTGAACGTGATCTTGAATATTCCGGCATAACAAATTGCATAGTCAGAGTCTGCGATATGCTTGTTGCGGAATACGCCGTTGAGCACGGGATCAAGTACCTCGTGCGCGGCCTGCGCAACAGCATTGACTATCAGTATGAAGAAAACATGGCGACGATCAATCGTGAGATATGCCCGGAGCTGGAGACGATTTATCTCCGGACGAACAATGCGGCGATCTCATCTTCAATGGTCCGAGACGTGCTCAAATACGGCAGGGATATTTCGAGATTCGTGCCTCGCTCAATGTGCGAATACCTGCAAGCGGCAGCGCCTGCCGAATAACCTTATTAAAAACTGTTCGTTGAGTTCTCCCCCCTTCCTTATTCATCCTCCCAGTACTCCCATATGTTATTCTTCCTTATTGACTTTTTTCCCTCAACGGACATTTTTTACACCCCCTTCAAAGCAGCCGGCGTCCTGTTACGCCGGCTGCACTATTTTTCAATTACTGCATTTATGAATAAATACAACTGCTTGTTGATGTAGTCAAACGCGGCATTATCTGCTATAATAGCTGTAGTAAATGTTAGCTTTTCCTGCATTTGAAGACGACGGAACACACCGCGATGATCGAAAGAGAATTTGACTTATGCAGATCAAACACAGTATAACGCAATCACAAAGACTGAATCTGACAACAGCTATCCAGCAGTCGCTGCAATATCTGCAGCTTCCGATACAGGAGCTCGGCTCGTATCTTGAGGAGTTGTCGATGAAAAATCCGCTGCTGGAGGTGGAGCTGCCTCCAATAGGCGAACCCTACCCCCATGAGCCCACTTTACTCTACGACAACGACGAGATACTCGTTAAGGACGTTTTTATATCGGAAGGCAGACGCCGAGCTTCAGACAGTTTATTTACCGATTTCACCGCCCTTTATACAACTGAAAAGAGCTTGCCCGAGTATCTGCTCGAACAGCTTGGTCAGATGCCGGAGCTCGATGACCGGCTGCTCAAGCTCTGCCGCTATCTGGTCGGTTGTCTCAATTCCGCCGGCTATATGGACTGTCCTCTTCCGGAGCTTGCCGGGGAGCTGGGGATAAGCCTGTTCGATGTCGAGCAGGCGCTCTATGTTATACAGATGCTCGATCCTCCCGGTGTCGGAGCACGCGATCTATCGGAATGCCTGCTGGTACAGCTTGCGCAAAGCAGCAAATTCAATGCTCTTAATGTCGCGCTGGTCCGTGTCGGACTTCCGCTGCTCGCAGAAAACGATATGGCCGGGCTGTGCAGGCTTCTCGACGCCGACGATA
Source organism: uncultured Clostridia bacterium (assembly GCA_946405205.1). Classification (GTDB taxonomy): domain Bacteria; phylum Bacillota; class Clostridia; order Oscillospirales; family Oscillospiraceae; genus F23-B02. The sequence continues at coordinate 2,100 of CAMJGL010000025.1, read as the reverse complement.
AACAGATCGCATCGGCGGCAGACACCATCCGCAGCCTTAATCCCATCCCGTCACAGGGCTTCGGAAGCGGCGAGGGCCTGACGTATATCGTACCCGAAGCAACCGTTTACCGCGAAGGCTCAAAGCTCACCGTCCAGATGAATCGCTCGTCGCTTCCCCGCGTTACACTGCAGCAGGATTACTGCGCGATGCTCGGGCAGGAAGAGTTCAGCGATGCGCACTCATATCTGAAAAAGGCGATGAGCGAGGCAAAGGACGTGCTGTACGGTCTGGGCGAGCGTGAAAAAACACTGCATAAGCTGATCCTTGCTCTGACCGAGTATCAGCGGGGCTTTTTCCTTCGCGGCGAAGACCTTAAGCCTCTGACAATGGTAGAGCTTGCCCGCCGTCTCGATTGCAGCGTATCCACCGTGAGCCGCGCCGTTCAGGATAAATATATCCTGTTCGGTGAAAAGCTTCTTCCGCTGAGAAGCCTGTTCGTGGTCGGTCTGAATTTCTCGGGGGACGAGGCTGTCGCCTCCGGCGCGATAAAGCGTCAGCTTCAGAATTTCATTGCCGGAGAGGACAAAGCACACCCCTTGTCTGATGAATCGCTCAGGGCAAAGTTTTCCGAGCTCGGTCTGAACATATCCCGCCGTACTATTGCAAAATACCGCAGCGAGCTCAACATCCCGTCGACGACACATCGCCGCCGTCGCTGAAACCGCAGCTTGCCGTACTGCCAAAAAAGCCTCGGTCAATACCGAGGCTTTTTTACTGTTATCAACATTTTCAAAAACAAGTCCGGCAGAGGAATATCCTCTGCCGGACAGTTTATCATCCGGATGTCCGGATGCGGAGGCACGAAACGTCAGTCAGCGAAAAGCGGAGTGGAAAGGTATCTGTCGCCGGTATCGGGAAGCAGGGCCACAATGGTCTTGCCCTGATTTTCGGGGCGCTTTGCAAGCTCTATGGCCGCATGGACCGCAGCTCCCGAGGATATTCCCACCAAGACCCCCTCCTTCTTGCCCACAAGCTTGCCTGCGGCAAATGCGTCCTCATTCGTAACGGTGATTATCTCATCGTAAATTTCGGTATTGAGCACGTCGGGAACGAAGCCCGCGCCTATGCCCTGGATCTTATGGCTGCCCGCAACGCCGGTCGAGAGCACGGCCGAGGAGGCAGGCTCAACGGCGACTACCTTGACGTCGGGGTTCCTGCTCTTGAGATATTCGCCTACGCCCGTGACCGTACCGCCCGTGCCGACGCCGGCTACGAATATATCCACCTTGCCGTCGGTGTCCTCGTATATTTCAGGGCCTGTGGTCTCAAAATGCGCCCTGGGGTTTGCGGGATTGACGAACTGCCCGGGAATGAAGCTGTTTTCGATCTCCTGAGCAAGCTCGTTTGCCTTTGCGATAGCGCCCTTCATGCCCTTCACGCCCTCGGTCAGGACGAGCTCGGCTCCGTAGGCCTTTATAAGCTGTCTGCGCTCAACGCTCATCGTTTCGGGCATTACGATGATTATCTTGTAGCCTCTTGCCGCAGCAACGGAGGAAAGTCCGATACCGGTATTGCCGGATGTGGGCTCGATTATGGTAGCGCCGGGCTTCAGCTCTCCCCTGGCCTCGGCGTCATCAAGTATCGCCTTGGCAATGCGGTCCTTAACAGAGCCTGCGGGGTTAAGATATTCAAGCTTTGCCAGAATGGTAGCCTTGAGGTCTTCTTCCTTTTCGATATGGGTCAGCTCCAGCAGAGGAGTCTTTCCGATAAGCTGATCGGCGGTTTTATAAATTTTAGACATAATAATTATTCCTTTCAAATCAAATTCATACGGGCTCAGCGCCCTGAAAAATAAAACGACCCGATGGCTGTAAGCTCCCGGATCTTAAAAAACGGTCATGGGATTTCGATCTACATGAAACAGCAGGACGATAGCTTGCATTTATTAACAGTACAGCGCCAAGGCATACACATTCGGGTCATCATCATATTGCAGAGCTTCTTCATGGTCAGATCCTCCTTAATTTTTGCTCCTTTTTTACGGGATGATCGAATAATAGCACTAATTACCTACTTTGTCAATAGGTTTAATAGGTAATTTTCAAAAAATTATTCAGG
>CAMJGL010000024.1:0-21443 GCA_946405205.1 uncultured Clostridia bacterium | reverse complement strand
CATCATTGTAGGGGCGAGCATTGCTCGTCCGGCGCTCGGCGCACGGCCGATTCGGATTTGAATCTTCGAGTTGTCGTTTTTGCCGATACCCGACCGGTGACAATGAAAAATTCTATTTTGCACTCGCGTGCTGTTTCACGTTGCTCGAATTTTCACAGGCGGACGGCCAATGGCCGCCCCTACGGAAGTGTAATTTAACAACACCTCATCCGGCTCGCCGCAGGCGGCGACCCACCTTCCCCTCAAGGGGAAGGCAAGGGGCAAAAACTCTTTCCTTACCGGTGATTTATATTGCGAGCGTTTTTCAGATAGGTGCTCTGCACCCTCGTGCGGTGCATATAGCCTTCCCCTTGAGGGGAAGGTGTCGGCGGAGCCGACGGATGAGGTGTCATTCAATTCCAACACCGCAGTGACGATACGCTCGATTTAACGCAAACAGATCTCCGTAAGCCGCCGGTCAGGCGAAGATGTCGTTGAGATCGATGATCTCGCGGCCGGCGGTGGTGACGATGACGACGGTGTCGCCCGCGGCGAGGGTATCCTGGCCGCCGGGGATGATGATCCTGCCCATGTGGTTTATGCACGCTATCAGGATGCCGGGCTTGAGCCTTATATCGCTGAGCGTCTCGCCCAGATGCTTCGTGGCGTTTGTCACGGCGAACTCGAGCGCCTCCGCGCTTCCGTCGGCGAGCCGGTGGATGGTGAGGACCGCGCTGCCGCCGGTGTTTTCCATCGCCCTTACATAGCGCACTATGGCGTGGGAGCTTATCTGCTTGGGGCTTATAAGGCTGTCCGCGCCCCTGTCGCCGAGGATCTCGCCGTATTCGGAGCGGTTGATCTTCGTCAGGAGCTGAGGCACGCCGACCTTGCGCGCGAACATTCCGATGATGATATTCTCCTCGTCCATGTTCGTCAGCGGGAGCACCGCGTCCATGTGCTGGATGTTGTGCATTTTCAGCACCGACTGGCTCGAGCCGTCGGAGCAGATGACGTTCAGCTCGGGAAATTTTTCGGCAAGGTATTCGCAGCGTTTGCGGTCTATCTCGATGAGCTTTATGCTCGTGCCGGATTTTATCAGCATGGGCACGAGGTATTCGGTGATCCTGCCGCCGCCGACAATGAGCACGTTTTTGCTTTTTCTGCTGCGGAGCCTGAGTTCACGCGTGAGCTCGACGAGCGTCGAGGCGGGGGCGGTGACGTATATTTTATCGCCCTCGCGCAGCATAAAGCTGCCGTCGGGGATGAATACGCGCTCATCCCGGGTAACGGCGCACACGAGCACGCGGACTTTTATCTTCGACGGCATATCCGAAAGGCGCAGCCCGTTCAGGGGGCTCTCTGCGCTGATGCTCAGCTCCACTATCTCTGCCTTGCCCTCCGCGAAGGTATCGCGCTTTATGAACGCGGGTATCTGCAGCAGGCGGTATATCTCCTTGGCGGCCAGCATTTCCGGATTGATGGCCATGGAAAGCCCCAGCTCCGATTTGAGGACATAAAGCTGCTCGGTGTATTCGCGGTTGCGCACGCGGGCTATGGTGTTTTTGCAGCCAAGCTTGCGGGCGACGATGCAGGCAAGGAGGTTCAGCTCGTCCTGCGCGGTCACGGAGATCAGCAGGTCGCAGTCGCTCACGTTGGCCTCGCGCTGGGTGGAGATGGCCGCGCCGTTGCCGTAGAGGGTCATGACGTCCAGTGTGTCGGATATGAACTTGACCTTCTCCTTGTCGTTATCCACGACGGTGACGTCGTGGTCCTCGTTGGCGAGCTCCTCGGCGAGGGAAAAGCCGATCTTGCCGCCGCCGATTATTATTATTCTCATGCCGCGAACCCTTTCAAGACAGATTTACCATTAATAAATCATTTTAACATATTTTTTATATCGTTGCAACATGATATAGGCGGCAGCAGATCTTAATAAACACCTCATCCGTCGGCTCCGCCGACACCTTCCCCTCAAGGGGAAGGCTATATGGCGCTTTGCGCACGGACGAGCGATGCTCGGTCTTGGCAGACCGCCAATTCGGATTGAGATAGTGCGTTTCTATATTGCGACAGCCCGATTATTATCTGCGGAGGTTTTCGGTATTTTGCCATTCTCTGAATGACAGAACGGTTTTTTGATCGCACCCGTAGGGGCGGCCATTGGCCGTCCGCCTGTAGAAATTCGCAGCGATGTGAAACAGAGCGCGAGTGCAAAACAGATAACTGCCAATATCACCGGTCGGGCTGGCGCAAAAACGACACATTCCAATTTCATTTCGAATTGGCCGTGCGCCGAGCACCGGACGAGCGATGCTCGCCCCTACGGGTGGGGGATTGAAAACTCATTTGTCATTTAGACAGCGGAAATGTACAGACTGCCTCCGCAGGATATAACCGGGCTGACGCAAAAAAGATATGCACATTCTAAATGCGGATCGCTCTCCGGCAGCCGCCGCACGGACGAGCGATGCTCGCCCCTACGACTTGTGATTTTTTGCGGTAAGGTCATTTTGAGAATGGAAACATAACGACAATTGCCAATCTCACCGGTCGGGATAGCGCAAAGACGATATGCGCCATTCTCAAACCGATTTGCTTCCCGGCAGCCGCCGGGCGGACGAGCAATGCTCGCCCCTACGGGTGCGTAATGATATTAAGAACGCGAGTGCAAAAGAGATTACATCCATTGTCACCGGTCGGGCACCGGCAAAAACGATAACTTGAAGCGAAAAAACGATAAGAAAAAGAAACGGAAAGAAAAAAATAGTATCCGGTGTCTGGGGGGGACACCGGATACAGGGGTGAGATGGAGAAAGGAGTACAAACAATATAAAATTGGTTGTATGAAGCAGATTAATTATAGTACCTGTACAGGAAGGTCACGACGTGGGCGCGGGTACAGGTCTCATTGGGCTTGAAGATGCTGTCCGAGTATCCGGTGACGATGCCCTCGGATACCGCCCAGCCTATCGCGGCGCGGTGCTCGGCGTCAAGGCCGGATATATCGGAAAAGCCCGCGGCTTTGAAGCCCTGAGGGGAGCCCGCGCTGCGCCATATGTACAGCACCATGTCGGCCCGCGAGCACTGCCTGTTGGGCTTGAAGGAGCTGCCGTATTCCGCTCCGGCTATGCCGCTGCGGTATGCCCAGAGTATGGCCTTATAATACGGGCTTGAGGAGGATACGTCCGAGAACGGGTTCGTGCCCGAGACCTGAGGGGAGCCCTCCGCCCTCCAGAGGAAGGTCAGCGACTGAGCCTTGGTACAGGTCTCGTTGGGGCGGAAGCTGCCGTCGCCGTAGCCGGCCGCGATGCCGTTTTCCGACGCCCACACGATGGCGGGGTAGTAGGGGCTTGCGGGGTTGGTGTCGGTGAACACACTGCCGTTGCCCACCGTCACGCGGACGGAGCAGGAATAGCTTCCGCATTTGACGGTGAGGGTCGCCGTACCGTTTGCGGCGCCCTTGACGGTGAAGACGTTCACCTGAGTGCCCGTGACTTTAACGACGTTGGGGTTTGAGCTGACGCAGGTGATCTCGGAGGTGGCGTAAATGGGCGCGGGGATGCCCTTGAGCTCCGCGGTACCGCCCACGGAGAGGGTCATGCTCGTTTTGTCGGCGGTAACGCCGGTCGGCGCAACGTAAAAGCTGCTGCGCGCGCCGGAATAGTTCCCGTTGGTGAAGAGCTGCTCCCAGTGCCGGTCGTGCTTTGAGGACGGGGAGCTGGTGTAGTAATAGCCGACGCCGAGGTAGTTGTATTTGCTGTTTAAAATGTTGCTTCGGTGTCCGGAGGAGTTCATCCACGCCGAGACGACCTCGCAGGGGTCGGCCTGACCGGCCGCGATGTTTTCCGCGGCGCTTGAGTAGTTTATGCCGCCTTCGCTCAGCACGGAGTACCACTTGCTGCCGTTCGGGCGGGTGTGGCTGAAGCTGCGCGATATCTCGACGGCGCGTGTATCTGCCGCGGCCTCAAGCGCGTCGGTGGTCCGCAGCGCGGAAAAACCGTTGCGCGTGCGTTCAAGGTTTGTCCAGAAGAGCACCGCGTTTTCGTAATATTCGTCGGTGGTCTTTGCGCTGGCTTTGGGCGTGACGGCCGCGCAGAGCAGTATTATGATCGCCAGCAGCACGCTCAGCGCGCGCAGAGCCCGGGTCTTTTGAAGATCGGTCATTTTATTCTCCCGTATTTGTATTCGGCAGTTGACCGCGATACCCCCAAGCCGGCCGGCAAACCGTCAAAAATCGCGTTCATCAATAAAAGACGGCAAAATTCCCGCGATATTTCACTTTTTTAAAAAAATACGCCGCCCCAGCCTGAGGGGCGGCACGAGGGCGCGGGTGCGGAAAAACTTAGCTCAAAAGAATTGCCGGCGCCCATAACAGGACGCCGGCAATTTTCGCAATAGTATAAATATATAAATGAACGTTCTGCCCAAAAGCACAGTTTGTAGGGGCGAGCATTGCTCGTCCGCTCCTGCCGGAGGGGCGATCCGGTCTTGGCAGACCGCCGATTCGCGTTAAGAATGGCGCGTGTTGTTATTGCGTCAGCCCGACCGGCTCCTCGCCGGAGGGGCAATTCGAATTAAAGCTTCAAAAAATCTACCTTACCGGTGCCCGACCGGTAACAATGGAAATTGTCGTTTTGTTTCCCGCCTGCCGCCGGCGGACGAGCGATGCTCGCCCCTACGACCTGTATTTTTTTGCGGCTCTGTCATTTAGAAAATGGAAATATACCGACTTTCGTCGCGGGATATAATCGGGCTGGCGCAAAAACGACAACCGCCGTTTTTAACGCAGATCGCTTCCCGCCTGCGGCGGGCGGACGAGCGATGCTCGCCCCTACGACCTGTGTTTTTTGCGGCTCTGTCATTTAGAAAAATGGAAATATACCGACTTTCGCCGCGGAACATAATCGGGCTGGCGCAAAAACGACAACCGCCACTTTTAACGCGGATCGCTTTCCGCCAGCCGGCGGACGAGCGATGCTCGCCCCTACGACCTGTATTTTTTTGCGGCTCTGTCATTTAGACAATGGTAATATACCGAAAACCTCCGCAGAATATAATCGGGCTGACGCAAAAGCGATATTTGCCATTTTAAATGCGGATCGCTCTCCGGCAGCCGCCGTATGGCAATGCATCACGGCAGGACGGCGGTGAAGGTGATGCTTTTGCCGTCGGCGGTTTTGGCGTTTATGCTGCCGCCGTGGGCCTCGGCCGCGGCCTTGGCTATGGACAGCCCCACGCCCGTGCCGCCGCCTGAGCCCGAGCGCGATTTGTCGGCGCGGTAGAAGCGGTCGAAAAAGCGGTCGATGTCCGTGAGCGCGGCGGGGTCGCAGGTGTTGTACGCCTCGATAACGCAGTTTTTGCGGTGCCTGTATATCCTGAGGCTTATGCTGCCGTCGGGGTCGCAGTATTTGAAGGCGTTATCCAGCAGGATGGATATCATCTGCTGCACCAGAGCCCTGTCGCCGACGAGGCTGAGGTTATCCTCGATGCTGCGCTCGAACCGCAGGCTCCGTGCGTCGGCGAGGGAGACAAATGGGTCGGAGGCCTCCCACGCGGCGTCGCTCAGGGAAAACTCCGCCTTGTCGGGCAGAGGCACGCCCTCGTCCAGCCGCGACAGGGTGACGAGGTTCGTGACCAGCTTTGAGAGCCGGCGGCACTGACGGCGGATGTTATCGACCCACTCGTTGTCCTCGTCCGCGAGGGCGAGAACGTCGGCGCTGGTCGATATCGAGGTCAGGGGGGTCTTGAGCTCATGCCCCGCGTCGGTTATGAACTGCTTCTGCAGCTCGATGTTCTTAACATACGGCGCTATCGCCCGCCGCGAGAAGGCCGAGACGAGCGCGAACATCAGCAGCAGGCTCAGCCCCGCCGTGACGCACGACACGATAAGCAGCGTGCGCACCGCCTGCAGCTCCTGCGAGGCGTTGAGGAACACGACGGTGTAATTGCCGCCGCCGCTGTGCACAGCGTAGCGGTACTCGCCGCTGTAGCCCCGCTGCCTGCCGGAGTCGAGGACGTCGGCGGCGTACTGCGCGGCCTGCTCGGCCGTGACGGAGGCGATATAGTCGCTGAACACCCGCACGGTGTTGCGGTTCGTGTCGAGCTGCACCCAGAAGTAGCGCGTCATGTACCTGGCCTCCGGCGAGCGGTCGCCGAGGATGCCCGAGAGCGGATAATCCGGCTCGCCGTAGGCGGCCGCGCCGCCCCAGACCGACATGGCGTCGAGGGTGGAATCGAGCCTGTCGGTCGTTATATTGTAGTTCCATAAATTCACCGCCAGCAGAAGCAGCAGCGTGACCGCGAAAATGGCGGCCATAGCCGCGGCGATGAAGCGGTGGCGCATTTTTTTGAGCATCAGCTTTCCTCCAGAGCGTATCCCGCTCCGCGAATGGTTTTTATCTCGACGTCCGCGTCAAGCTGCCTGAGCTTCTTGCGCAGAAATCCGATGTACGTCCACACGACGTCTATCTCGGCCTCCGAGTCCAGACCCCAGACCTTGTCCATGAGGTACTCGGTCGAAAAGACCCTGCCGCGGTTGCGCATGAACAGCTCCATGAGCTGGAACTCCTTGTTGCCCAACCTCACGCTCCTGTCGCCCCTGCTGAGGGTATAGCCGCTCAGGTCGAGCTTCGTTTCGCCCAGGCTGATGATGTCGGGCGTGTAGCTTCCGCTGCGGCGGGTGAGCGCCTTCACGCGGGAGACAAATTCGCTCGTGGCGAAGGGCTTGGGCAGGTAATCGTCCGCGCCCGCGTCGAGCCCCGCGACGCGGTCCTCGATCTCGCCCCTGGCGGTCAGAAACAGCACCGGCGAGCTAACGCCCGCGGCTCTGGCGCGCTTGAGCACCTCGAGGCCGTCAAGCCCCGGCATCATTATGTCCAGCACCACCGCGTCGTAGCTGACCGACAGCATGTAATCGAGCGCGTCGAGCCCGTTGTGCACCATGTCCACGGAAAAACGGTTCTTCTCAAGTATCAGCTTCAGCGCCTTGGCGATGCCGATCTCGTCCTCGGCGATTAGTACGCGCATTATTCTCACCTCACCCTACAGCATAGCGCCCCAAGTCAAAATCAGCCTGAAATCATTCTATCAGCAATACATTAAAAATCAAGGTTTTTTCAATTCGTTGCCACGCTTCAAATAGTCGCTATTGCCGGTGCCCGACCTGTGAGATTGGCAATTATCGTTTATGCACTCGCGCTCTTAATATCATTACGCACCCGTAGGGGCGAGCATCGCTCGTCCGCTGCTGCCGCAGGGGCGATTCGCGCTGAAAACGGCGGGTGTCGTAATTGCGTCAGCCCGACCTGTGAGATTGGCAATTGTCGTTATGTTTCCATTCTAAAAATGACCTTACCGCAAAAAATCACAAGTCGTAGGGGCGAGCATTGCTCGTCCGCTGCTGCCACAGGGGCGATTCGTGTTGAGAACGGCGGGTGTCGTTATTGCGTCAGCCCGACCCGTGAGATTGTATGTAATCTCTTTTGCACTCGCGCTTTTTCCACATCGCTGCGAATTTCCACAGGCGGACGGCCAATGGCCGCCCCTACGGGTGGGGGATTAGAATTGCTCTGTCATTTAGAGAATGGAAATATCTCGAAAACCTCCGCAAAGAATAATCGGGATAGCGCAAAAGAGACAACCGCCATTCTCAACGCGAATTGCCCCTGCGGCGAGCAGTTTTGGGTTTGTTTCAGGTTGGGGATATATTCTGTTATCGGCAAGGGGGGGTATCCTCCTGAGCAAAACCCCACAAAAACCAATCAAGGCAACTGCCCGCCCTGGCATCCGGGACGTGAGCCAAAAGAGGCAGACCAGATATCACGCGAAATGCTTCGCTTTGAATAGGAGGAATACCGGCGTGACGAGATACCGGCATGAGCTCAAGCAGGAGATAAGCCCCGCGGACGTGCCCCTGTGCAGCTACAGCTATATCACCGTCAACGGCTCGGACTGCGGCGAGCTATAAGCCCGACAGCAGCGACATGGGCGGCAGAACTGCGTTTCAAGATTAAGATAAAAGCATATAATTCAACCGGGAGGTACGAACTATGGATAATATGTATAACGAGAATTATCAGCCGGACAACAGCGGCGCTCCTGCGCCCGCCGGCGGAAAGAAGAAAATGACCGTGTTCGTGGCGGTCGGCCTTGTGCTGGCACTGCTCATGGGGCTTCTGGGCTCGGCGATAGGAAACTCGCTGTTCGGTAAGGGCAGCACCACGGTATACGAGGGGCAGCGCGAGTCCTCCGTCATCGACGTCGCCAAGGTCGACACCGGCAAGCTCATGACCGCCGCGGAGGTCTATGCCGCGAACGTGAATTCGACCGTCGGCATAACCACCTCGGTCACGACCAACTACTGGGGCTTCCAGACCACCTCGGCGGCCTCCGGCTCCGGCTTTATCCTCACCGCGGACGGCTATGTCCTGACAAACTACCACGTCATCGAGTCGTCAAACTCCATAAGCGTCACGCTTTACGACGGAAAGAGCTACGACGCCGCGCTCATAGGCTATGACGAGAGCAGCGACATCGCCGTGCTGAAGATCGACGCCGACGGCCTGACTCCCGTCGTCCTGGGCGATTCGGACAATCTGAACGTCGGCGACAGCGTCGTTGCGATAGGCAACCCCCTCGGCGAGCTGACCTTCTCGCTCACGTCCGGCGCGGTGAGCGCGCTCAACCGCGAGATTACCCTTTCAAACAGCGTCACGATGAACCTCATCCAGACCGACTGCGCCATAAACTCCGGCAACTCCGGCGGCGCGCTGTTTAATCTCTACGGCGAGGTCATCGGCATCACCAACGCGAAATACTCCGGCTCCGGCACCGGCGCATCCATCGACAACATCGGCTTCGCCATCCCAATAAATCACGTCCGCGGCATCGTCGAGAGCATCATCGAAAACGGCTACGTCGCAAAGCCGTACATCGGCGTTACGGTGACGGACGTCAGCGAGGAGACCATGGGCTACGGCCTGCCCGCGGGCGCCGCCGTCAGGGCCGTCAGCGAGGACAGCCCCGCCGAGAAGGCCGGACTTCAGGTAAACGACATCATCACCGCCGTAAACGGCAAGGAGATATCCGGCAGAACCGGCCTGTCCGAGGCCGTGAGCGCGGCCTCCGTCGGCGATACCCTGACGCTCACCGTCTACCGCCAGGGCAAGACAATAAGCGTCGACGTCACCGTCGGCGAGCAGATACAGTCGGCGCTTGCCAATGAAGATAACCGCCAGAGCTCGCAGCAAAGCGGCTACGGCTCCCTCCCCGGCATCTTCGGCTTCGGCAACTGACCGGCGGCTGTGTGCTCGGCGGACGAGCAATGCTCGCCCCTACGGGTGCGATTATAAAACCGTTCTGTCATTCAGAGAATGGCAAAATACCGAAAACCTCCGCAGAACATAATCGGGCTGTCGCAATATAGAAACGCACGATCTTAATGCGAATTGGCAGTCTGCCAAGACCGAGCATCGCTCGTCCGGTGCTCGGCGCACGGCCGATTCGCATTTAGAACGGAATGTATCATTTTTGCGACAGCTCGACCGGTGATGTGGGAAACAATCTTCTGCACTCGCGCTCTGTTTCGCATCGCTGCGAATTTCCACAGGCGGACGGCCAATGGCCGCCCCTACGGCAGGATAATTAAAGAACACCCCATCATTGTAGGGGCGAGTATCGCTCGTCCGCCCGCCGACAGGCGGGATATAAAAAAACAAGCTCCCGTATCACTGCGGGAGCTTGTTCTGCGTCTTTTAAATATCGCTCTTGAGGATATCCAGCCCTCTCTTTATAAAATCCAGGCTTTGCTGGCCTGAAATGAGGTAATTGCTGTCCAGCCCGAGGATGTGGGTGAAAAACTCATTGAAATGGTCGACGGTCCGGACGGAACGGAAGCGGATGATGGGCGTCTCGCTGTCCCCGACGGCGACCAGAAAGCCGGATTTGCTGCTGAGAAAGAACGACAGCTTGGTGTCTTCGCGGTTGAGCAGGGGGTTGATATCACTCAGGATAGTGATCCGACATTTTCCTTCTTCGGCGTTCATGATGATCTGCTCCAGATGCTCGATGCGCTCATATATGTCCAGAACTATTTTCTTTCCGAAAATAAAGATCTCTCCGTCGCAAATGTAGTTTAAGAACGCCGAGCTGTATAAAATGACCTCTTTTGTGGTGTTGGCGCAGAGACGGTGGTATTGGAACATGAAGCCGCTGCAGTCGAAGCCGGGGAAATACTTCACGCCGATTTTTTCAAAAAGCTCCGAGGACATATAGATGGGCTGCATAAAATCAAGGAAAAAGCGGATGTTCCCATCCATCACATAATTATAAAGGAACTGATAACTGTTCTTCATTTCATTGCGCGAATAGAATTTCAGCACCTTGGGCATAAACGCCAGCTTGGACTTTAACAGTAAAAAATCATTGCGGTTGACCGTGCTGTCAAAGCTTATGATCGTGTCATTCCTTTTGGTGAGCGGATTTTTGAAGGAAAACTGCATCATGCTGCTTTCGATGAGCATGTAGTTTTCAAAGAAAGGATGCTCCTCCTTCTGCCGGTCATACTCATAGAAGGTATAAAGCACGTCCTTGTTATATCTGGTGAATGTACAGATCGCCGCGCAGCAGGGGTCGACGTTCTGTTCAAAATCATCCACGTCTATCAGCTGGTGGATCATGATGCGGAAGCGGTCCTTGGCGCCCGCGTCAGGCGATACGGAAGGGAAAAAATCAACAGGCGTATTCCCGCTCAAGCTGAGCCGGACATTGCAGATACATTCGACCATATCCCGCCCGCTGGCCTTGGCGGCGGCGAAAAAAGCATCACGGAAGTTTTTGAATCCAAACTTAGTGCTGCTCCCGCCGGGGAAATAGGAGGCGTTTCTTTCTATGTACGCCGCGAAAGGCTCGTCCTGCCCCGGATTCTTATAGGCGTCCTGCAGGAGCTGCGCGAGCGCGGAATACAGGTCGTCGCCGTCCGGGCAGTACTGCTGTCTGAGCTGCTCAAGGCCGCTGTCCGTGCAGCAGCTTATTATAGTCTCGGATATCTTGAAAAACAGCTCGCTGTTGTTTTTCAGGGAGGGCGATTTTATATCATTTATCCATCGGCTCACATAGGACGAATCGTAGCCGAGGCCGTTGGCAAGATGAGTGAGCTTCACGCCGCCAACGGACAACAATTGCCTTAATGTTTGTCCAAAAGTCATTTTCCGCCCTCCTGAAGAATTGATAAAGTTATTTTATTAACTTATACAATAAAATATCACATTTTCACATCCAAAACAAGCAAGAGCAATAAAAAACGGAGAAAATTGAAGGTTTCAGCTTGCTGCAAATTGCGGCAAGCTTTCCTGATGCGTACATTTGCGTTCAAAAATTAACAATGCAGTTCACTTGCGACAAGTTTAACAATGTGCTTTGATTGAGTCAAAGGAAGCCGCCGGGCCGGCATGCGGCTTCGGGTCGTTAACAGAAAGAAAAACAATAATCAAAGGAGGAGGATAACTTTGGAATCCGGAAAGAAAAGAAAGCTTTTCTATGGCTGGATAGTCGTCGCGTGTCTGTTTTTGATCGCCATGTTCCCCATGGTGTTTCTGAGCAATTTTTACTCTTATTATCAGGTCCCGATCTGCACTGAGTTCGGCACCAGCTATGTTGAATTCAACGTTTCCAACATCGCATCGACTGTGGCCGGAATGTGCTTCAGCCTATTCGCGGCCAGCAAGATCACCAAGGGCAACACCCGTGTGTTCATGTTTGTCGGCGGCGTAGTTGCCGCGCTGGCGATCCTGGCGCAGAGCTATATAACCAGCCTGTGGCAGCTTTATGTGACGTTCTTTGTAGCAAACTTTGCGTTTTCCGCAATGACCTATGTTCCCATAAACTTTATCATCTCCCGTTGGTTCGTTGACAAGAAAGCGCTTGTAACGAGCATCGTGTTTACAGGCTCGGGCCTTGGCGGAATGCTGTTCTCCGGCCTTGCCGCCGGAATAATCGCGGATATGGGCTGGCGCGCCGGCTTCCGCGTGACTGCGCTCATCGTGGCGGTCACCGCGGTCGTCGTGCTGCTTCTCGTCCGCAAGACTCCCGAGGAAATGGGACTTGAGCCTTACAGAAAAGAAGGCGCGGCCGACGTGCAGAAACAGCAGGCGGCGTCGCAGGCTCCGAGCTGGGCCGGTCTCAGCAAGGGCGAGGCCGTAAAGACCGCATCCTTCTGGCTGTATGCGCTGTGCCTCATCTGCTGCGGTATCGCGGCGGCCGGCATCGCGACCCAGGTGCCCACCTACCTGATCGAAAACGGGATTGATTATGCTCCCGTGTTTGCGGTGTTCAGCGGAGCGGGAATAGTCGGCAAGCTCGTTATAGGCCCCATCATCGACAAGGTCGGCATTTCCAAGGGCTCCGTACTTACGGCGGTCATCGCCGTGGTCTCCCTGGTGTTCCTGGCCATGGTTCCCGCATCCGGCGCGTGGGCCAGCTATGCCGCAATGGCTATCCTGCCCTTTGGCGCTGCCATCACCTCTCTGGCTCCCCCGCTGCTCACCGGTATGTGCTTCGGACATAAGGACTTCGGCGGTATATACGGGCTTGGCAACACGTTCTTTATGGCCGGCTGCATGGTTGGCCCGATGCTCACCTCCGGTATCCGTACGGCAGTCGGCTCTTACCAGACCGCATGGTACGTATGCATGGCGGTGTATGCACTGATAGCGATCGGCGCGGTGCTGGCGGTATCTTCTGCCAAGAAGCTGCGCACCGTTCATTAAAAATAATTCATCTGTAAAGGAGCGAATAGTATGCCAATCATTACGAGCCCGGGCAGAATAGGCAAGCTTGAGCTGAAAAACCGTATCCTTATGGCGCCGATGGGCCCCCACTTCGGGGAGATCGGACGCAAGGCCGTGGAGTATTTCGTCAAGCGCGCCGAGGGCGGCGCGGCCATGATACTGGTGAACATGATGGTCACGGACTACTTCGAGGACACGTCCTCGTCTCTGGTCATAACTGAGGACAACTTCGATAACTTCAAGGAGATCTGCGACCGGGCGCACAATGCGGGCTGCAAGGTCTGCGTGCAGCTCATGCCGGGCTGCGGACGCATGGCCGGTCCGGCCAAGATGTACCCTGTTCCCATCAGCGCCTCCGCGTGCAGCTGGCTGTACGCGCCCAACGTGAAATGCCACGAGCTGACCACGGAGGAGATACAGAGACTTCTTGACGAGACGGAAAGGACCGTAAGGCTGACCCGCGCCGCCGGCGCAGACGCCTATGAGATGCACGCCTACGGCGGATATCTGAACGACCAGTTCCTGACCGCCGCATGGAACACCCGCACGGACAAGTACGGCGGAGACGTCAAAGGCCGCGCCACCTTCCTGCTGGAGCAGATCGCGGCGGTGCGCAAATGCGCCGGAGCCGATGTGCCCGTGATGGTAAAGTTCTGCCCCGACCACGGCGTTCCCTATCCCGGCTTCCGTCAGCTCGACGAGGGCATTGAGCTGGCGAAGTACCTCGAGGCGCAGGGAGTGGACGCCCTGCACGTTGACGCGGGCTGCTATGAGAAGTGGCAGCTGTCCATGCCCGCGCTGTTCTATCAGGAAGCGGTCATGCAGCTCAAATCCGCGAAAGCCGTAAAAGAGAATGTCGGTATCCCCGTTCTGACCCACGGCAGGCTCTCCAACTATGAAAAGGCGGAAGCCGCGCTGAAAAACGACATATGCGATTTCACGATCATCGGCCGCGGCCTGCTGGCGGATCCCGAGCTGCCCAAAAAGATCGCTGAAGGCAGGCCGGAGGACATCCTCCCCTGCATCTCCTGCAACGAGGGCTGCATCGGCAACGTGCTGAAGTACCGGCATGTGGAATGCGCGCTCAACCCCTTTACCGGCTATGAGGACGAGCGGCCCATGCCCAAAGCGGCGGAAGCCAAAAAGGTCCTGGTTGTCGGCGGCGGCCCCGGCGGCTGCACCGCGGCGCTGCTTGCAAAGCAGGCCGGACACGAGGTGGAGCTCTGGGAAAAGACCGGCACCATCGGCGGCAAGACCCTGGCGGCCTCCGCGCCCTATATGAAGGCCGATATGATCCGCCTGCCCCAGTATTACAACGTTCAGCTCATAAAGGCGGGCATCCCCGTCCGCTTCTACAAGGAAGCCACAAGGAAGACCGTTTCCGAATTCAAGCCCGATGTGCTGATCTGGGCGGCCGGCGGCACCGTGGTCCGCCCCAAGTCCATCCCCGGTCTTGACAGGAGCAACGTCTATTCCTGCGAGGCGGCGCTGCGCTGCCAGGTACCTCTCGGAAAGAGGCTGGCCATCATCGGCGGCGGCCAGGTCGGCGTCGAAGCGGCCATCCACTTTGACACGGTGGGCCATGAGGTCACCGTTGTGGAGATGGCGGATAAGATCATGCCGGAGCCTCCCTTCGTCCAGAACGACAACATCCTGCGCGAGATGATGGCAAACGGCAGCGGCACCTATCTCACCGGCACGAAGCTGGCGGAGGTCAATGACAACGGCATCGTTGTTGAGACTGCCGAGGGCAGGAAAGAGATCGCCTGCGACACCGTGCTGCTGGCCATGGGCTGGGCTCCCGACGCAAAGGCGGGCGAAGAGCTTTCGGATATATGCAGGGTCATCCCCATCGGAGACAGCAACAAGTGCCGCAATATCCTCGCCGCGACCGGCGAAGCATATGAAGCGGTCATGAGCATTTGACTTATAAGCAAACCAAAAAAATTTATAAATGAAAGGAAAAAAAGACTATGACACTCGAGTACACAAGCGGAATGCTGGAAATGGCGCATGAGATCCTCGCTGCGGGCGCCAAGCCGTATACGGATGAGCAGCTCAAGGAGATCCCCCGTATCATCAACACAAAGAGCCGTTATTTCCTCGCGGTGGATCTTAACGATTACGAGATCCTGAGGGACGTGTTTACAGACGCCGGAGAAAATGGCTTCTCCGCCACATGGAACGGCAGACCCGGCGCACAGTCCATTGAAGCCCAGATCGCATCGTCAAAGGCCACAACGGACAAGAGCACCATGGTGCCCCTGCACTTTGCCCACAATCAGATCGTCCGCTTCATTGACGACACCCATGCCCAGCTCCTGACCCGTATGCATGACTACCATACCTACAAGGACAACGGCGACACCTATTCGGGCTACGGCTTCTATGTCGATGATATGCTCAAGTGCGAGGACGGCGTGTGGCGCATATCGGCGCTCAGGCTCGACTATGGCGTCCTCCTCGGCTCGCTGCGCAGATAAGAACGAACAGTAAACGGAAAACCTATAATTTATAAAACGGAGGCAAAAAAATGAACAGACTTCTTAATAAAGTTGCTATCATCACCGGCGCCGACGGCGGTATCTGCGGCAAGGCTTCAGAGCTTTTCTGCCAGGAAGGCGCAAAGATCGTCATGAACGATATCGACCCCCATGTTGAGGAAAAGTGCGCGGAGATCGTCGCGGCCGGCGGACAGGCTGTTGCCGTTGTCGGCGACGCCTCCAAGCGCGAGACCTGGGATAAGCTGCTCGCCACCGCCATTGAGAACTACGGCACTGTTGACATCTGCGTCAACGGCGCGGCGGTATTCTCCGTCGGCGAAAACGGCGGCGACTGGGATACCACTACGACCGAAAAGTTCCACAATGTTTTCGACCCCAACGTGGACGCCCTCCTGCACTCCTTCCAGACCGTGCTGAGATACATGATCGACAACGGCATCCGCGGCAACTTCCTGAACTTCGCTTCCTCCACCGCATTTGCGTGGAACGGCTCCGGCTTCCAGGGCTACCCCTCCTCCAAGGCCGTTATCAAGCTGGCCACCCAGAGCATGGTCAAGCAGGTCAGCCCCAAGACCGGCATCCGCTTCAACAGCCTGGCTCCCAACTTCGTTTGGACCCCGAAGAGCGCTTACCTGTACGAGAACGAGCGCATGATGGGCTGGTTCAAGTCCGTCACCCCGTTCCCCGAGCTTGGACAGCCTGAGGACTCCGCCTGGGCAATGGTCTACCTCTGCTCCGACGAGGCCAAGTATATCAACGGCGTCTGCCTGCCCACCGACGGCGGCTGGCTCACCTGCAACTGACCGGCGAGATCGGCAAACGTCTTTAATGCACCCGCACTCTGAATAACGTTGCAGGGACGGAAAATTTCCGTCCCTGCAATACTGCCATTTTTCAATGCATATCCGCGGTTTGACCTGCCCACCTCATCCGGCTCGCCGGTGCTCGGCGCACGGCCAGTCCGAATTGAAGCTTCATATTGTCGTTCGCGCGCCAGCCCGAGCATACCCTGCGGAGGCAGTAGTACATTACCATTGTCTAAATGACAGGGCAGTAATAAACCCCCACCCGTAGGGGCGAGCATTGCTCGTCCGCTCATGCCGGAGGGGCAATTCGCGTTGAGAATGGCGCATATCGTCTTTGCGCCAGCCCGAAAATATCCTGCGGAGTTTTTCGATATATTACCACTGTTTAAATGAAAGATTGTAATAAACCACAGTTTGTAGGGGCGAGCATTGCTCGTCCGGTGCTCGGCGCACGGCCGATTCGCATTTAGAACGGAATGTATCGTTTTTGCGCCAGCCCGACCGGTGATAATGGATGTAATCTCTTCCGCACTCGCGGGCTGTTTCACATCGCTGCGAATTATCACAGGCGGACGGCCAATGGCCGCCCCTACGGCAGCACAATTTTAGAACACCTCATCATTGTAGGGGCGAGCATCGCTCGTCCGTGCGCAAAACAAAAAACAAGCTCCCGTATCACTACGGGAGCTTGCTCGTTTTATCGGTTTATCAGTCGGTAACGTAAGGCAGGAGAGCGATCTGACGGGCTCTCTTGATAGCCTCGGTGAGCTGACGCTGATGCATTGCGCAGGTGCCGGTGGTGCGGCGGGGCAGGATCTTGCTGCGCTCGGACATATAGCGGCGGAGCTTAGCGGTATCCTTATAGTCGATGCCGGTGGCCTTGTCTACGCAAAACTGGCAGACTTTTCTGCGCTTGCGGGTCTTGGGATTGTTCTTATCGAAAGCCATAGCTGTATCCTCCTATCAAAATTTCAGAACGGCAGCTCGCCGTCGTCGTCGCCGAGCTCGGAGAAAGCGGAGGCGCCCATAGAGGGGCTGACGCTCTCGTAGCTGCTGTTGTAGGCGGGACGGGTCTCGCTGCGCATTTCGCCGCCTTCGCGGCGTTTGCTTTCGCCGAAATACATATTGTCAACAACGACCTCGGCGCTGCGGCGCTTGCCGCCCTCGCGGTCGGTCCAGTCGCGGATCTGCAGGCGGCCGGAAACGACGGCCATGCTGCCCTTCGCGAAATACTTGTTGACAAATTCGGCGGTCTGACGCCATGCGACGCAGTCGATGAAATCGGTCTGCTTCTCACCGCCGTCGCGGCCGCCGAAGTCGCGGTCGACAGCGAGGGTGAAGGACGCCACAGGTGTCTGGGACTGGGTGTATCTGAGCTCGGGATCGCGGGTCAGACGCCCCATAATCGTGATGTGATTAAGCATAACTTGTCTCCTTACTCTGCGCGCAGGGTGATAAGGCGACGCATGATGCCGTCAGTGATGCCGAGGATACGGTCCAGCTCTGCAGGGAAATCTGCACCGCTGGTGAACTTCATCAGCACATAGTAGCCCTCGGAAATGTAGTTGATCTCGTAAGCGAGTTTGCGCTTACCCATCTCCTCCAGTTCGTCCAGGGTACCATTAGCCTCAACAAGTGCCTTGAACTTCTCGACGACGGCAGCGGTCTGCTCCTCGGTGAAGTTCGGGTTGATGATGTACATTACTTCGTACTTCTCAGTTGCTTTTGCCATGGTTTGCACCTCCTTCTGGTCTTTTGGCCCCCGCTCGCGGCGGGAGCAAGGATAGCCTGCCCATGCCGACAGGCCATACCATTATACCGTTTTTTCCTCAAAAGTCAAGCTTTTCTTTTCGTTTTTAGGCTTTGTGTAATCTGTTTTGCCGGTGCTCGACCGGTGATACAGGAAAATGTCGCTTTTGCACTCGCGTGCTGTTTCTGTTGCTGCAAATTTGTACAGACGGACGGCCAATGGCCGCCCCTACGGCAACACAATTATAGAACGCCGCTTTATTGTAGGGGCGAGCATTGCTCGTCCGCCGGCGGCTGACGCAGTAACGATTATTAAAAATGCCGCAACGAAAGGGAAAATCAACGGGAGAGGGATATGACGGATTCGGAGTGGATGACGTCGAGCTCCTGGCCGCTGTACTGTCCCTGATACTTCCAATCGACGGACACGGGGACGCTCGCGCTCTGTCCGGCGGGGAGGGATATCTCCGCGGTGTAGGTGAACAGGAGCGTCTCGACGACGGCGTTGGGCGAATCGACATCGACGGCGCGGGTGGTGCCGGAGGCGGAGGCGCCGTTGACCGTTATCGTGTATGCGCGCTGGCCGATGCCCACGGAATATGAGCGGGCGTAGACCTTGAAGGTCAGCAGCACCGTGCCGCCGTCCTTCTCCGAGGCCGTCCACTGGGTGCGGGTGTTGATGCCGCAGCCGGTGGCCGAGTCGAACGCGCCGGAGGCGATGACCTTGCCCGCGGGCGCGGAGCTCGGCTCGGGAGTGGGTGTTACGGTGGGTGTGGGTGAGGGCGTCGCGGTGGGCAGCGGCGTTTCCGTCGGGCGCGCCGAAGGCAGGGCGGGGTCAAGGCTCTCCACGGGCGGCTCGGTCGCATCGGGCCTGTCCTCCCCGCTGTCGAAAAAGCCCATCGCCCACGCGGCGACGCCGGCCACTATGAGCAGCACCAGTACGAATGCCGCAAAAACATAAGCTGTCTGCTTGTTCATGATCTGTCCTCCTGTATCTGAGAAATGCTGACCTCGCCGCTGTGAACGGTACTCACGCTGCCGTCGGGCAGCCTGAGAACGAGGCCGAAATCATCACTTATCTCCTCGGCGGCGGCCGTGAACACCCCGCCGGTGACGGGCGATACCTCGACGGTTTTGCCGAGCACGATGCAGCGCCGCCTGTAATCGTCCAGAAGCGCTCGCGGGTCGGTCTTCCAAGCTTCGTACATCGCGCTCAGCTCCGAGATCATCGCGGAGATGAGCTTGCCGCGCTCGTACACGATGCCCGTCTGCGAATACAGCGAGCCTGCCGTGCCGCGCAGCTCCTCGGGGAAGTCCTGCGGCCTTGTGATGACGTTCAGGCCGATGCCCAGCACGACATATTCCGCCTTTTCATCCTTCAGCGAGCTTTCGCAGAGAATGCCGCAGATCTTTTTGCCCTTCAGGAACAGGTCGTTTATCCACTTTATCCCCGGCGCGACGCCGCATACGCGCTCCACCGCGCGGCAGACCGCCACGGCGGTTCCGGCGGTGAGGCTCTGGACGCATTCGGCTTCGGTACTCGGTCTAAGCAGCATGGATAGGTATATGCCGAGTCCCGGAGCGGAGGCGAAGCTCCTGCCCATCCTGCCGCGCCCCGCGGTCTGGGCGTTTGCGATGACGACCGTGCCCTCGGGAGCGCCCCCGGCCGCCCGCTTTTTCAGATATGTGTTGGTCGAATCGAGAGACTCAAAGGCCTCAAGCTTTATCTCCATTGATATTCACCTCTGCACTTGTGCGCCTGAGCTTGAAATAATGTACCGCCATCAGGACGATGAACACGCTGCTGCAATAGCCGAAGATCGGGTAGACGACGCCGATGAGGTCGCCGAAGCCGACGAGGCTGCCGCCGAACATGAGCAGGGCGCAGACGGCGGTGAAGCCGGCGCGGTTTTTCCCGACCGCGGAGAACTTTGCGCTTACCATTCCGACGAAGGCCACCAGCGAGGAAAGCCCCGTCCCGAACATCGCCAGCAGGAGCAGAAGCCCGTAGACATAGCCGAAGACCCTGCCCTTTGCCTGGGCAAAGGCCAGCATGGGCAGCTCCGCCGCCGTCACGGACGGATCCGCGCCGACCGAAACGAGCACGCTGCCGGCAATGATGAGCAGCAGCGCGGCGCCCAGGGCTATGCCGCCGACCGCGGCCCTTTTGCTTTTTACGGACCGGCCCAGCGGCGCTATCATGGCTATGCTGCCGAAAAGGTTATAGCAGGCAAACGAGACCGCCGCCACCGGCCACGAGCCGAGCAGCGCGCTGCCGCCCTGAGGCTCGGGGATGTTTATGCCGCTCTGCGCAAGGCTCCATATTCCGAAGGCGAGAGTGACCGCCGCGAGCACCGGCACCGTCGCCGAGAAGGCCGAGACCATGCCCGAAAAGCCCGCGAGCGAAACAAGCGCCACCACGGCGACGAAAAGCCCCGAGCCTATCCACTGCGGCAGGCCGATGAGCTGCCCGAGCAGCGCGCCCACGCCCGCGCTCATGATGGTGCCGACGCCGAACAGGAACAGCAGCTCCAAAAGCGTCACCGCGCCCCGCAGCAGGGGCAGCTCCCAGCATACCACGAGCTTATCTATCTCCTCCGCCCGCGTCATGCGGCCGAGCAGTATCATCATAACGCCCACCGCCAGCAGAAGCGCGACGGCAAGCAGCAGGCCGGCCGGCCCGTATTTTCCGAAGGAGCCGAAGAACTGCCAGAGCTCCTGCCCCGAAACGTAGCCCGCACCGAGAAAGCAGCCGGCAAAGGTCAGCCCCAGCCTAAGCGTACCGATTTTTTTCATAGTATCTCCAACGCTGTTTTATGTTTATGATGATTATAAGCTTTTGCCGACGGCAAGTAAAGACCAAAATTGCAGCGCCGGCATACGCCGTACAAAAAGCCCCCTTTCTGCAAAATTTTCATCACGGTGTTGATTATTTTGCGGAAATATAGTACAATTTATATATACATTAAAGAAGGCGGGGATTTTTGTGAAGTCACCGAAAAAGACAGACAGACGGGTGAAATACACAAAGCAGGCCATCAGGGACAGCTTCCTGAAGCTGCTCAGCGAAAAACCCATCGAGAAGATAAGCGTGACGGAGATATGCCGCGAGGCGGAGATAAACCGCGGCACCTTCTATTCCCACTACAACGACCCCTACGACCTCAGAGACAGCCTCGTGGAGGAGCTGATCGAGGCGGTCAGAGCGCGTATGCAGGAGCTCGGGGTGACGACCCGCCTCACGTCCGGACAGATGTTAGAGCTGCTGAAGGAAAATCAGGAGCTTTGCCGGATATTCGCCGGACCCTACGGGGCCAAGGAGGCGATGCTGAAGATAATCAGAACCAACACCGCCGCGTATATGGAACAGGAGTCGGAGGCGCTCTGCGGCCTGAGCGAGTATATGCAGAACTGCGTAAGGGAAATGCTGATAGCCTCCATCGCCTCCGTTGTCAAGTGCTGGTTCGATTCCGGCATGCAGGAGCCCGCCTGTGAGATCTCCCGCCTGCTGGATACCTTCTGCGCGTCCGGACTCGCGGGCTTCGCTCCCCGGCGGCTGCCGGAAAGCGATCCGCGTTAAAAATGGCGATTGTCGTTTTTGCGCCAGCCCGATTCTGTAC
>CAMJGL010000023.1:0-21823 GCA_946405205.1 uncultured Clostridia bacterium | reverse complement strand
CATTGCCAGCAGATTTACAGTCTGTCCCCTTTGGCCACTCGGGAAATCCCCCATATGCAATATGAAATTCAACGTTCGGTGGAGCTGGTGGACGGACTCGAACCCCCGACCTGCTGATTACAAATCAGCTGCTCTACCAACTGAGCTACACCAGCACGATACCGGCTTGAATATAATAGCAAACCGCATAAGGTTTGTCAACAATAAAATTTCAAAATCGGCAAATATTTTTCACGGACGGAGGGATGAAAATGACGCTGTTACAGCTGTCGTCAGAATACAGAAAAAGCGGGGAGCAATGCCGCCGAAGACAGGAGGAGCTGAGCCTGATGCTTGAGCGCGAGGAGCTGTGCGAAACGGACAGGCTCCGGCTGCGGCGGAGGATATACATACTCGGCGCCATGGCGCGGGACAGCATTGCCACCTCACGCTATCTTGAAAACTACTACGGAGATGATAAGAATGCAGAAAAAGAAGCTGAATATGTTTGCTAAGCAGGAGGAGTACATGGCTCTGCGGCAGTATATCAAGGCCGTCGGGGCCGGCGGTCAGGGGATGACGGAGGCTGTGCGGCGGGCACTCGAGCGCGAGCTCACGCCCCGCCAGAGCCAGCTTGTGCATATGTATTACATCGAGCAGATGCAGATGCAGGATATCGCCGATGAGATGGGGCTGCATATATCCACCGTCAGCCGCACGATAAAGCGCGGCCGCGAGCGCCTGAAGACCTGCCTGCGCTACGGCGGGAGAGCCCTTATGTCGGCTCTGGAAGATTGAGACGGTTTACAGGAGGGGAAAAAGCTGTTATAATGACGGCATGAAGACAAAAAGAAAACCTAAAATACGCATAAGGCCCCTGTATATCATCATTGCCCTCGCCGCCCTGCTGCTGGCCGTGTATGCGGTGGTTCAGCATTTTGACCGCCGTGCGGAGATCGGGAACGATCCCCATTACGGCATGGTGGAGGTATTCAACGGCGAGAGCTACGTCTGGATCGTGCCGGAGGAGGACGTCCCGAAAAACACCTTTGAAAAGGACGATTTCGCCGCGGACCCCGAGGGAAACCTCACCTATGTCGGCGGCGAATACAAGGCCAGCCGCGGCGTTGACGTTTCGCAGTTTCAGGGCGATATCGACTGGCAGGCCGTGTATGACAGCGGCGTGCGCTTCGCGGTGCTTCGCGCCGGCGGCAGGTATTACGGCAGCGGCGAGCTTTACAGCGACGATAAATTCCTCGAAAACCTTGAGGGGGCGCGCTCTGCCGGGCTCCGGGTGGGAGCGTATTTCTTTTCCCAGGCAATAAGCGTGGAGGAAGCCCGTGAGGAGGCACGGTATGTGCTGGAGCTCATCGGGGACAGAGAGCTTGACCTGCCGGTGTTTTTCGACTGGGAGCGGATAGTCGACTCCGATGCGCGCACCCATGCGCTGGACAATGAAACGCTGACGGAGTGCGCCGTGACCTTCTGCGAGGAGATGAAGGCGGCGGGCTTCGGGCCCGGGGTGTATGTGTATAACGACACGGGCTATCACGGCTATGATCTCAGCCGGCTTCAGGATTATATGCTCTGGTGCGCAGGCGTCGGCAGCTATCCTTATTTCTATTACGCGCACACCGTCTGGCAGTACAGCTTCCGCGGCGCCGTCCCGGGAATAAACGGCGACTGCGACCTGAATATGATGTTTGAAAAATGAAAAATCACGGATCTGACGGATCCGTGATTTTTTCAGTTTTTTACAGCTTTATTATCCTGCCCTCTCTGCGGGGCGGAGCCGCGGGCAGCTCGCCGCTGCGATAGCCGAGAATGCAGTTTCCGACGCCGACATAGTCGTCGCTTATGCCCTTTTCGCGCAGCAGCGCCCTTGCCTCCGGCATCTCAAATACCTCGCGGGCTCTGTTTATCCAGCAGGAATCCACACCGAGGGAAAAGGCCGCATTCATCATATTGCCCATGACGAGGCTGGCGTCCTGAACATGATTCGGGGCGTTCTTGTCTGCGAGGACGACTATAACGGTTGGCGCTCCGTAAAATGGGTCGGTATCCCGCCCCATCACCTCGGCGTTGAGCCGCGAGAGCATGGATATCGTCTCTCTGTTCTGGATAACGAGCATGACCGCCGACTGGCGGTTCATGGCGCTGGGCGCGTACAGTCCTGCCTGAAGTATCTCCTCAAGCTCCTCGGGCTTTATCTGCTCGGGCCTGTAGGCTCTTACGCTTCTGCGGTTTAAAAGACAATTTATTGTATCATTCATCGCCGGCGCTCCCGTTATCTATAATAATGTTGTCGCCGACATCGGCGCCGGAGGCCTTGGCCGCCTCAACCGCCGCCTTTGCCGCCTCAAGCTCCTCGCGCATGGCCTCGATCTTCTCGTCCATGGTCTGCAGCTCCTCGAAAAGCTGGGCGTAGCGGGCGTCCGGAGCGTCGCGGTGCTCGTCGTAGCACAGCCTGCCTATCTCGATGAACACCTTTTTCTGCTCCTCGAGCTCGCCGTTTATCTGCAGGGTGAGCTTTGCGATGTTTGCGTAGCACTTCGCGGCGGTGCTGCCCTTGTCATAGGTGTCCTTCAGCGCGCCGCTTTCGACGTACTGCTTTGCCTTGTTTGCTACGGAGTTTATCGTTCCTTTAAGGATGCTTTTGTAGTCTGCCATTGTTATTCTCCCTCCTTGGGTGATTCGTTTTCATGTTTTTTTCTGTTTACGAACATATCCTCGGGCTTGTGAGCCTTTTTTGCGTTTATTATCAGAACAATGAGTGCGGCAAGCGCGCTCACCGCGGCCAGAAGCTGGGATACGCGGATGTCGGTCGAGCCTATATACAGGCTGTCCGTGCGCAGTCCCTCTATCCATGCCCTGCCCAGGCCGTACCATAATATGTAGGTCCAGAAAAACTGCCCGTCATATTTTCTCTTGCCGAGCTTTGACAGAACGCACAGTATGATGAGCCCCGCGAGGTTCCACAGGCTTTCGTATAGAAAGGTGGGGTGGACGTACAGTGTCTCCTGCCCGGGCATGGTGAGCCCCATGCGGCAGAAAACGTCGGTCTCCGCGCCGAAGGCCTCACGGTTTATGAAGTTGCCCCAGCGGCCGACGGCCTGACCGATGAGCAGGCCGAAGGCGGCAAGGTCGCCGGCGGCGAAAACGGGAATCTTTTTCCTCCGGCTCCATATGATACCGGTGATAACGCCGGCGATGATGCCGCCGTAGATGGCAAGCCCGCCGTCGCGCAGGGAAAATATCTTTGAGGGGTTTGCGATGAAATAGTCGAGCTTGAACAGCACATAGTAGAGCCTTGCGCCGATGATGCAGGCGGGTATGAGCCATATCACAAAGTCGAACAGGTCGTCGGAGGTCAGACCGAATTCGGCGGCCTTTCTTGCGCAGAACAGGGCGGCGAGGATAAAGGCCGCCGCGATGATAACGCCGTAGAAATATATCTCGAATCCGAAGACCGTGAAGCTGTAGGGGGGATCGACGCTCCAGTCCCCCAGCATGGGGAAGCTGATCTCAGCTCCCCGAAGCATGGTCGCGCTTAAAAAATTCATATGAATACCTTTAAAAACTTATTTTACGGGGGATATAACGCTCATGGCCAGCCTGTCGGGAGCCATGAACTCGGTCAGGAAGGCCTCGCATTCCTCAATGCCGACGCTCTCAAGAACGTCAAAGCAGTCAAGGAAGCAGTAGCCGCCGAAAACGCCGTCGGCAAGAGCAAGGCAGAGACTGTCAAAATCCTCAAGACCGCGCAGCCTTGCGCCGAAGGAGGCGCGCTTTGCCGCCTCAAAGGCGGCCTTGTCAAGACCGTTGGCTTTAACCGAGGCTATCGCCCGATTTATCTCGTCGAGTACGCGGCGGGGATCCGCGCTCTCACCGCCGAGGATGACGGTCGCGGTACCGGCGGTGTAGTCTATCTCATAGTCATAGTCGCGGTTTAGAAGCCCCTCGGAATACAAACGGTTGTAGAAGCTGCCCGAGGTGCCGAACAGTACGCGCAGGGCAAGCTGGGCCACTATCTTCTGACGCAGCAGCTCATCGCCGTCGGGAGCGGGAGCGACCTTTGCGCCGATGAGAAACTGCGGCGCGGATACCTCCATATTTTCCTCGTTGAAGGTCCTGACGGGCATATCGCTCTCCTTGGCACCCATGTCCGCCTCGGGCACCTCGGCGCGCTCGGCGGGGAGTATCTCCTCAGCGATCGCGATTATCTTCTCCGGACTGAAGTCGGAGGCCACGCAAAGGGTCATGTTGGAGGGGGAATAAAAGGCCTTGTGGCAGTTATAAAGTGTATCGGCGCTTATCTGCGCGATGCTCTCGGTGCTGCCTGCCACCTGATCGCGGATGGGGTTGTGCTCATACAGCATACGCATGAGCCGATTGTAGACGACATAGCCGGGATTGTCCTCGACCATGCATATCTCCTGTCCGATGATGCCCTGCTCCTTCTGCACGGTCTCGTCGGTGAAGTAGGGGGTGGACACGAACTTCAGCAGCATGCGCAGGTTTTCCTCAAAGCCCGAGGTGCAGTCAAAATAATAGGCGGTCATGCCGCTGGAGGTGAAGGCGTTGGGCTGGGCGCCGTTGGCGGAGAGAACGCTGAGAGCGTTGTCCCCGTCGGGCATATCAAACATCTTGTGCTCGAGGAAGTGAGCCACGCCCGCGGGAGTATCGTGCCAGCGGCCGTTTAAGAAGAATCTGCGGTGTGCGCCGCCGTAATTGGTCGCAAAAACCGCGTAGGAGAGCCGGAAGCCGGGCTTTGTGACGACATTTATCCTGAGCCCGTTGCGAAGCTCCGCTGTGTAAAGGTTTTCGCCTATCTTACTGTAATTTTTATGCTTCATCGGGCTGCACCTCCTCTCCGCCGTTTCCGCGGAGGAAATAGACTGCGTCGGGCACGAGGCTCCGCGCAATGCTCACCACATCGTCCCTGCCGACGCCCTCGACAAGAGCGGCAAGCTCCATCGGGTCAAAATCCAGCCCGTCAATGACGTTTGCCAGATAAAAGCCCTCGAGATTAAACTGCGAGTCCATGGCGGCCCTGAGGTCGGAGGCGACGCTTTTTTTCGCGGCCTCGAGCTCCTCGTCGCTTATATCGCCGTTTTTGACGGTCTCAAGCTGGGCGAGGATCTCAGCCTTTGCAGCTTCAAACTTGTCAAAATCCACGCCGGAGGAGATGAGCATCAGCCCCTTGTGGGTATCGACGGAGGAGCTTGCGTAGTAGCACAGCGAGAGCTTTTCGCGCACGTTCATAAAGAGCTTTGACGTGACGCAGCCGCCGTATACGGCGTTGAACACATAGATCGCGGCAAGGTCGGGATCCTCCATGCAGTCGCCGAGGCGGTAGCCCATGACGAGCTTGCCCTGAGTGACCGAAAGCTCCTCCTCAAAGCAGCGCACGCCCTCGTCAACCGAGTTCATGCGGATATCGGTTCCGATATCGTAGTTTATCTCGCCTCTGGGCATGCCCGACAGCGCCTCGGAGAGGATGTCGGAGCATTTTTCGCCGTCGAGGCTGCCGCAGTAGAATATCTCGATGGGAGACTCGGCGAGAAGCCTGCGGTAATGCTTCGTCAGCTTCTGGTAATAGATGCTCTCAGCCGTGTCCTCGCTGCCGTAGCGCGATACGGCGAAGGGCTCGTAGCAGCACATCTCCTCGATCAGACGGAAAAGCGCATAGGAGCGCTTGTCATTTATGCGGCTGCGGATATTCTCAAGCAGCTTTTCCTTTTCGCTTTCAACATATGAGGGGAGCAGCAGGCCGCCCTTGGTGTTGGGAGTCAGCAGCAGCTCGCCGCAAAGTCCGGCGACGCTTTCAAAAACGCCGCTGCCTGCGGGCAGGTATCTGTCGTCGGCAAAGCTTGCTATAAAACCGATGCACTGGATCTCGCCGATCTTGCGAACAACGGGCTCGATATAGCTGCCGTAAAGCCCGTCCAGAGCCGAGGCGACCGCCTCCATATCCGTGTGATATCTGCTGCCGCGGCGCAGTACGAACGGTATGACCGCGTTCATCGAAGCGGTCTCGCGCTCAAGCTGAGTGAGCAGATTGATGCTCAGACAGCCGGTTTTGAACTTGTCACTGCGCAGAGCGGTGAGATGCACGCCGGGCAGTATTTCCTTTCTGACGGTCTCCATGGCAGGACCTCCTTCAGACCACATATTATTTAATAATTCAGTATAACACAAATTTTACACATATGGTATACCTTTTCCGTCGTATTTTTCGCCGTCGAGGCGGATTTCTTCGGATGATATAAAAATTTCGTGCTCCTGACCGCCCGGACTGCGCAGCCTGACGCGGCATTCGGGAAAGTCATCGGGCAGGCAGGGGCGGATATAAAGCCTGCCGTGCCATAGCCTCAGCCCCAGAAGCTCCTCGGCGCATACCCTGAAGTACCAGCCGGAAGAGCCGGTATACCATGTCCAGCCGGCCTCCCCGACGTGTCCGGCGGCGGAATAGATATCCGCAGCTATCACAAAGGGCTCTGCCATATAATTGTGACCATCGTGCGCCTCCGGCAGCAGGTCGCGCAGGATATCACAGCCGTCGCGGGGCCTGCCCCTGCGGAAGCAGGCCATGGCAAGCCATATCGCCGCGTGGGTGTACTGCCCGCCGTTTTCTCTGAAGCCCGCGCCGTAGCTGCGGATATAGCCGGGGTCGCGCCCGGCGCCGTAAAACGGCGGGGTAAAGAGCTTCAAGAGCCTGTTATCTCTGTCGTAGAGCAGACGCAATGCGCTGTCGAGGGCGAGATCGGCCTTGCTGTTTGAAGCGTCGGCGCAGAAAGCCGCCCAACTCTGAACGATGGAATCTATCCGGCAGCATTCATTGGCCTTCGAGCCCAGAGCCTCCCCGTCGGGCCAGTAGCCGCGCAGATACCAGGCCCCGTCCCAGGCTCTGTCCGCGGCCTTGCCGCACGCTGCCGCGAGTGAGCGGTACTCATCCGCATCAGGTTTACATAATGTTACAAGCAGGTCAGCATAGCGCCTCACGCAGTGCGAGAAAAACCAGCTGAGCCAGGCGCTCTCGCCGCCGACCTTATCCATACCGTCGTTCCAGTCGCCGCCGCCGAAGCGTAGGAGCCCGTGGGGACCCGTGCCGCGCCCGATGCAGCAGTCTATGGCGCGCCTTGCGTGCTGCAAAACCGTTTCGGCGCAGGAGGAGCGCACCGGCGTTTCGTAGCGGTCAGGCTCGTGGACGTCGAGGGGCTTTGAGTTTACATAATATATGAGTTCTGAGCATATCGACAGGTCGCCGGTCTTTTCCGTGTACTCGCACAGCGCCCATACCAGCCACAGCAGGTCGTCCGAGCAGCGCGTGCGCACGCCCTTGTCCGAGCCGGATACCGAGTGCCACCAGTGCATGACGTCACCCTCAAGATACTGATGCTCGCAGCACAGAAGTATTTCCTCCTTAGCGAGCCGAGGGTCTATCAGAATGAGGTTCACCGCGTCCTGAAGCTGGTCGCGAAAGCCCGTCGCGCCGCCGCTTTGATAGATGGAGCATCTTCCCATCAGGCGGCAGGCGAGGGTCTGATATACGCCCCAGCCGCTCATATAGCGGTCAGGCAGCCCCGCGCCCGACAGAGTAAAGCGCGTAACGATATCCTGCCAGTAAGCCTTTGTCTTTTCAAGCGCGGCAAAAGCGTTCCGAGGTTTACATAATTCAATTAGCGCTTTTTCCTCGCAGCAGCCGCAGGCAATGACCATGACCGGCTGCGCGTCGTATGCGGCGGCAAAAACCGGATAGCTGAGCTTTTCGCTTTTCGCGTCAAATTCTCCGCGCAGCCAGGAAAAACAGTCGCCTGTCCAGCCGAGGGCGGGAGCAGAGCACACGGCGCGGAAGGTAAGACTGCCGATGGGCGAGCGAGAGCTGCGGGCTACAAAGACGGAGTTAACATAATCTATATCGACCGACACATAATCGTTGTCGTTGTCCGAGAGCAGCGGCTCCAATTTCCATGCGATGCGCCCGCTTACCTCGCCGCATAGCTCGAGGATGAAGACCCTCGCGTCAATGTCCGGCGGTATGAAGGCGGTGCATCTTGTGCCGCTGCTGCCGAAGCTTTTTTCCCATACAGCGTAGCCGAAGCCGAAGCGCACGCGGCAGGGCACGCCGTCGTCGGCGGCAAAAACGCTGTAGCGGCCTTTTGCAAAGATATATTCAAGGCTCTCCGGGCCGACGGAGGCCGAGGGGGCATTATCCCAGCGGGTGAGCTTGAGCTCCCTTGCGTTTTTATACCACATATTGCCCATGCCGCAGTCGGCAGCGATATAGCCGAAGCTGCCGTTCGTGAGGATGCTGCTCCATGCGCGGGAGGGCAGACTGCGGTTTACATAAAACACAAAACTGCCGTCGTCGGCATACTCGTATTTCGGCATTGAGCCGAGTTTTCGCATCGGCACGTCAGGCAGATTGTAAACAGCGCCGCATTCTCTCTCGGGCTTATCTTCGCCAACGGTATAGGCCGCCGCGCTTTTGATGACATCCGCCGCCTCCGTTGGCAGTAGCCTTACTCCGCCGTGCGTGCCTATGAGCGCTTCGAGGCCGTGGGCGGCCAGAGTGTCGCGCACCTTGCCGTACACGGGGCGGTAGTATTCGCCGCCCTCGTCGGTGAGGAACACAAGGTCCGCGCAGACGCCGCAGCTTCGGATAAGGCAGAACTGCCTTGTCAGCGTTTCGGCCTCCTCCGCGCTTTCGCAGCATATTATCGGCAGGTCGCCCGATATGCCGTACTGCCAGAGGCGCTGCTTGGCGGGGAAGGGGCGTTGTGCGCGGATAAACCACAGATACCTGACCATCCCCATCGCGGCGTCGAGCTCCTTAGCCTCCATGTGCGTGAGCGCCGCGCAGGCCGAGACCATGGCGCCGTACTCTGCAGGACCTATCGCCAGCATGTGCTGAGCACCCGCGTAGGCCTCCTCGAGGGATGTCCCTACGCAGAGCGCAAAGCGCAGTGTACAGCGCTCGCCGGCCTTCATGGAAATGTCCGCGGCGGCGGTCACGAAGGGCTCGGCTATGCCGCCCTCATTGCCGTGCCGCTCTGCCATGGAGCGCATCGGCCTGTCGCAGGCAAGGCATAGCCACGCCTCCTTCTGCCGCCCTCGCGGCAGCCTGCGGAGCAGCAGGCAGTTGCCGTCACGCCTGAGCTCAAGACCGAGCCGCCAATATGCGGGATGGTTTACATAATCGTCAGCATTTGCCAGCACCGGCTCAAATGAGAAATTGATAGACGCGTCCTCGATATCCTGCTTTGCGCTCAGTTCTATGATGCGCACCTCGCCGTTTTCGCCGCCTCCGGCTGCTACGGTGCAGCGGGAGGTAAAATCCTCGGAGACCCGTGAAAATGTGCAGGAGATCTCTGAAAATTCCCACATGAATGCGCTTTTGTCATCGGGCTCGGGCAGCAGGGATATCCTATTTTCGCCCATTTCGAGCCACAGCTCGGGGCCGTGACCCCCGCCGAGCTGTTTGAAGGGCGACTTGTACACCAGCGTATCCGCGCAGGAAGCGGAGCTTATGCCGGTTTCAGTTAACATAATATTATACACGCCGTTTGACAGCAGGGTACATTCGGGGTTTTCAAAGCATAGCTGACTGCCGCGCTTTTCCCATTGCAGGCTGCCTGGCTTGCGCGGCTTTTCGCTCTCGGCCTCGGTCAGCTTCAATACTGCGGAGCTTGTCGGCACCTTCTCCTCGAGAAGCGCCGTATACGCGCCCATGGCGGGCTCGGACATGAACATATCCTGCACGGCACCGTTTTCCACGCAGTCGGCTATCGCAAGCATACTCATGCCCAGATGATGCGCCATGTAGCAGCGCACCCTCTCGCCGCCGTCGGTCCTGCATCGTGCGGGCGTGAAATCAATTGCTTCGATAAATCCGAAGCGGCCTTTAGCGCCCTCGGATTCGAGCCGCCGGAGGTTTGCTATGGCGGCCTTTGGCTCGACCAGCAGGGCGAGGAAGGAGGCATAGGGGGCTATGACGAGCTCCCTGTCCTGCCCTCTTTTCAGGGCGAGAGGAGCGCAGCCGTGCGCCTTGTAGCGGTAATTGAGCGCGGGATCGAGCGAGAAAAACGCGCTTTCCGATATGCCCCAGAGCCCGCTGCGGCTTTTGCGCTTTTTCTGAACGTACATACAGTATTTTGCCGTCTCGTACAGCAGGCTGTTCGGCGTGAGCGGGAGGAAAAGCTCAGGCATGAGGTACTCGAACATGGTGCCCGTCCAGCTTGCCATGCCCTGATAGCCGTCCAGAGAGCGCATGGCTCTTGAAAGCCTGCGCCAGTGCCGTCGGGGCACATCGCCCTTGGCGACGGCAAGGTAGCTCGTAAGCCGCGCCTCGCTTGCCATGAGGTCGTAAAGCCCCGGTGAGGCCGCGCCCTTCTCAAGGTCTATTCCTATATGGAAAAGCCCGCGGTTCTCGTTGTAAAATATGGAAAAATCCATTGGCGCGAGCAGTGCACTCACCCTGTCGGCAAGCTGAGGCCGGTCTGCCTTCAAAAGCCCGTTTTTCAGGGCGATAAGGCAGGCGTAGAGGTTGCCGCAGTCGACGGTCGAGAGATATTTCGGTTCAAGCGGACGCAGTGTGCGCGTGTCGTACCAGTTGCAGAAATGCCCGCCGTATTTCGGCAGCTTTTCCATGGTGCCCAGCATTTTTTCTATGATCTCAAAAGCCCTGCAGTCCTTGTCCGCGCCCAGCAGCGATGCGCACAGCGCGGATACGAGCGCAAGCCCCATGTTGGTCGGAGAGGTGCGGTGCGCGATGCCCACCGGCGGCTGCTCCTGATAGTTGTCGGGCGGCAGGAAATTATCCTCCTCGGTGCAGAAAAAGTCAAAATAGCCCCATATATCCTCCGCGCAGGAGAGCAAATACAGCCTGTCTTCGCGGCCAAGCTCCGCTTTTTTCGCGGCAGGCAGAGCAAGCGCGAGTGCGGCAAGGGGAGCCAGTATCCACAGCAGACCGGCGGTCTTGGCGAATATACCCGCCGAGAAGATGAGAAGTACGGCTCCGGCTGCGGGTGCAAGCCACATATTTCGGTAATAGCTTGCAGCGCCGCCCCTTTTTCTTTCGCTCTGCGCGGCGGTTTCCCACTCAAGCAGGTCTTTGCCGCTCACGAGCTGGCGCCACAGCGCCGCTGCCGCCGCCGAGACGCTTATCCAGGCCTCGTACGGCAAAAACCACAGTCTGAGCAGCGTCTGGATAAAGGCGGCGGTCAAGCCCCTTAAAAGCCTGCTGTGGTATCTGAGCTCAAGGTCGGCGGTCTTGTTCGTGCCGAACTCCGTGAGCGCTATAAGAAGTCCCGCCGCCAGAGAAAGGAGCGCCGCCCACGCGGCAAGTATAAGCCCGTTTTTTGCAAACAGCAGTCCGAGGAATATCGCCGTGAAGGTCGCCGGAGCGACGAGACTGCGGCGCAGGGAATCAAAAAGCCTCCAACGCTCGATATCCGGCATGGCGCTGCCGCGGCGGAATATCCACGCGGCGTTCTGCCAGTCGCCCCTTATCCAGCGGTGGCTCCGGCGGTAGTAGGCGAGAGGGGCAGAGGGAAAGGAGTCGGAAAACTCCGTGCCGCTCATGTAACCGCCGCGCAGATACGCGCCCTCGAGCGCGTCGTGGGACAGCACCCTTCCCTCGGGGATGTGCGCCCTTGAGCATACGACGAGGGACTCCGCGTCGATTATTCCCTTGCCGAAGAAGCCGCCGCGGTCAAACAGATCCATGTATACCTCGCCGCAGATGGCACTGTATGGCTCATTGCCCCCGGGGCCAGCAAAAATGCGCGAAAAATCAGTGGCTCCGGCCGAGCGGAGCTGGGTGCACATTCTGGGATGAATGATGCCGTG
Source organism: uncultured Clostridia bacterium (assembly GCA_946405205.1). Taxonomy (GTDB): domain Bacteria; phylum Bacillota; class Clostridia; order Oscillospirales; family Oscillospiraceae; genus F23-B02. The sequence continues at coordinate 9,991 of CAMJGL010000023.1, read as the reverse complement.
ACCGGATACGACGATGCCCTTTTCGCGGTCGAGGACGGGCTTGTTCAGCGGGTGCAGCATAGCCCCGACAAGCTCCGCTATGGAGTCGGGAGCGGGAGAGGTATCGCTGTCGAGTGTCAGGATAAATTTCGTGCCCGCAAGGCTTTTCCTGCTGCCGGAGGTGACGCGAAGCTCGGTCTTTTCGCCCAGCAGCAGCTCCGCCAGCGCGAGCACCGCGCCGCGCTTACGTTCACGGCCGCTGAATTTTCCGCGTCCCTTGTCCTCCGTCCTCGGACGGGTGAAAAGGTAGAAGCCGCCGCCGTATTTTGAGTTCAGATCGTCTATTGCCCCGGCGGCGGAGGAGATAAGCTCCCCGTCGCTGTCGGTCACCTCGCTGTCGGCCTCCGGAAGATCGGCAAGGATGCCGAAGAAAAGGTTTTTCCCGCATCTGCGGTTTGAAAGGTAAAAAGCCTCGAGACGCTTTGCAAGCTTTGCGCCGCTGTCCGGGCCGCTCAGCAGCGCGGATATGACGCATACGGTCTTACCCTCTTCGGGAATACCGCCGAGAAGCTCCAGCCTCGGCAGCCTGCGGGGCGGCACGGTGAGCAGTATGATGTAGTCAAGCAGGCTCTTTGTCAGCTCCGATATCGGCAGCAGGAGCAGGAGCGCGGCGGCGACGCTGTGGGACAAAAAGCCGCACAGCAGCGATAAAAACAGAGTCAGCAGCAGGTTTGCCGCGATGTACAGCCCACCCTTGGAGCGGTCTGCCGTTTCGGAAAACAGGTACCGTCCCACATGACGGTCCTCCCCCTGAGCCTGACGGCACTGCCTGAGGATGTGGTTTGCCATGCTGTGCTCCTCAAGCGCGCTGTGCTTTGCCGCGGCGGAAAGACGCTCGCGGTACAGTGCGCGGCTTTGATCGTCCATGCGCGGATAAATGTCCGCGGGATCTGCCATGAGAGCCTTTTCAGCCATGTCCACCCGCTCAAGAAGCGGCTGCATATCAAGCTCCGAAACGAGCCGGAGCGAGGTGAATATCGCGGCCATATCCGCGGCAAGATCCTCCGGAGAAGCGGTCGTTTTAAGCTCCGCGCAGAGCTTGCCGAGCCTTATTATCAGAGCAGCCCTCAGAGCGGCGGGGAAGAGGTACAGCTCCTTTCGCGGCAGAACGGAAACGCTCTGAAAGCCCTCTAAAAATACTCGCGCGTCGTCCTCGGTTACGCGGCAATCCGTTGCCGTAAGCAGGGCGGAGCACAGCGAGAGTATGATGACGCCCTCGTTTCCGGCGCGAAGCTGCCTGTGCTTTGAGAGATCGGCCGCGGCGTTCTGAGCCTCGCGCAGGGCAAGATAGCGGTTGTCCAGCAGCCACTCGCAGGCTTCGGGCATACTGACTGCGGAGGCAAAGCGCTTTTCAACGGTCTCATAGGCGCGGTTTATGCTCGCGCAGGCGGCTTTTATATCGGCTCTTATATACCGCACCGGCAGATTTTCCGTAAATTTGTTCAGCCTTGCGTTGGAGGCTGCCAGCGCGTAAAGCTTGTCTTTGGGGATGTTGTTTCCTTGAATACTCATGTGAAAGCTCCCATTATAGTTATAAATGACAGTTTTGCCGCAAATACTCGAATATATTCGGCAGAGCTGACAAGATAAAATGCTTGACAGGCAATGCGGCAGATGTTATACTCTGTAAAGTAAAAAACGTTTACAGGGGAGGTGCGCGCCGTGGACGACAGCAGGGTCATGCGTTCGATGCTGTTTGATTTTTACGGCGAGCTGCTCACGGAAAAGCAGCGCGAATACTTTGACCTCCACTATAACGAGGATCTGTCTCTGGCGGAGATCGCCGAGCAGGGCGGCATTTCAAGGCAGGGCGTGTGGGACATGATCCGCCGCGCCGAGGCCGCCATGACTCAGATCGAGGAGAAGACCGGGCTCATAAAGCGCTTTCTCGAGCGCAACGCCCAGATAGACGAGCTGGAAAACGAGCTTGCGGATATGGGTGTGCTGAGCGGGGATATTCGCACAAAGCTTGAAAACCTTAAGATTTAGGAGGCCGCGATATGGCATTTGAATCATTGTCCGACAAGCTGTCCGCTGCCTTTAAAAAGCTGCGCGGCAAGGGCAGGCTTACCGCAGCCGACGTCAAGGAGGCCATGAAGGAAGTGCGCATGGCGCTTTTGGAGGCCGACGTCAGCTACAAGGTCGTAAAGGAATTTACAAAGAGCGTGACCGAGCGCGCATCGGGCGCGGACGTGCTTGAGGCTCTGTCTCCGGCGCAGCAGGTCATTAAAATAGTTAACGAAGAGCTCGTCAAGCTCATGGGCAGCGAAAATCAGCGTCTTACCATCGGCTCAAAATCGCCCAGCATCGTGATGCTGGTCGGCCTGCAGGGCGCGGGCAAGACCACCAACGGCGCGAAGCTCGCCGCCTATATGCGCAAGCAGGGCAAGCTCCCGCTGCTCGCGGCCTGCGATATCTACCGTCCCGCCGCCATAAAGCAGCTTGAGACCGTTGGCAGGCAGCTTGACATACCCGTGTTCCAGATGGGAACGACAAATCCCGTCGATATCGCCAAAGCCGCTGTGGAGCACGCAAAAAAGCACGGCAACGACCTCGTGTTCCTCGATACCGCCGGCCGCCTTCACATTGACGAGGAGCTCATGCAGGAGCTGCAGAATATACGCGACGCGGTCGAACCGGCGGAGATACTGCTTGTGGTCGACGCGATGACGGGTCAGGATGCGGTGAACGCAGCAAACGCTTTTAACGACGCTCTCGGCGTGACCGGCGTCATGCTCACGAAGCTTGACGGCGACGCCCGCGGCGGCGCCGCGCTGTCGATAAAGGCCAGCACCGGCAAGCCCATAAAATTCATCGGCGTGGGTGAGAAGCTCGACCAGATCGAGCCGTTTTATCCCGACCGCATGGCATCCCGCATCCTCGGTATGGGCGATGTGCTGACGCTTATCGAGAAGGCCGAGCAGAGCTTTGATGAGAAAAAGGCTCTCGAGATGGCCGAGCGCATGAAGGCAAACCGCTTCTCACTGTCGGATTATCTGGAGCAGATGCGCTCGCTCAAGGGCATGGGCGATATAAACGACCTCGCCGGAATGATACCCGGGCTTGACGCCAAGGCGCTCAAGGGCGCGAAGGTGGATGAAAAGAGCTTTGACCGCATCGAGGCGATAATCCTCTCCATGACTCAGGCCGAGCGGGACGATCCCTCGATCCTGAACGCCAGCCGCAAAAAGCGCATAGCAGCCGGCAGCGGCACCTCGGTCGTGGATATAAACCGCCTGCTCAAGCAGTTTGACGCCATGCAGGGCATGATGAAGCAGCTCTCCGGCAAGAACATGAAAAAGCTGCAGAAGAAATTCGGCGGCTTCGGCGGCGGAATGCCCGGGCTCGGCGGCTTCGGCGGGTTCAGGATGTAAATCAGCGTTACTCACGCAAATGCGTTTGTAATATATGACGGCGCAAAGCGCCGCGAGGATAATAATGGAGGTGAAACACACATGGTCAAAATCAGACTTCGCAGAATGGGCGCAAAGAAGGCACCCTACTACCGCATCATCGTTGCAGATTCCCGCAGCCCCCGTGACGGACGCTTCATCGAAGAGCTCGGCACCTATGACCCCATGGCAGAGGGCGCTCAGAAGATCAAGGTCGATATGGAGCGTGCACAGTACTGGATTGCAAACGGCGCACAGCCTACCGACACCGTACGCGGCCTGCTTAAAAAGGTCGAGGCCTAATAAGGAGATTCTACCGGCATGAAAGAACTTTTGACCTATATCGTACAGAGCCTCGTGGAAAAACCCGACGAGGTCTCTGTGACCGAGCGCGAATCCGGCGGCGAGACCGTGTTTGAAGTGCGGGTCGCCGACGGTGACATGGGCAAGGTCATTGGCCGGCAGGGCAGGATCGTCAAGGAGATCCGTATACTCATGCGGGCTGTAGCCCAGAGAAAGGGCAAGAAAGTATCAGTCGATATCATGGACTGAAATATGAAAGGGCTACCTTTGTTTCGGTAGCCCTTTTAGACTATTGCCGGACGGCTTTCCGGTTCCCATAAGGAGAAAACAATGGAGAAAAAACAGTATATCGAGGCGGGGAAGATCGTCAATACCCACGGCGTCCGCGGCGAGGTCAAGATCCAGGTCTGGCTGGACAGCCCCGAATTCCTGCGCAGATTTAAAACGGTATATATCGACGGAAAGCCCGTGAAAATGCTTTCCTCGCGCACACATAAAAGCTTTGTCATCGCGCTCCTGGAGGGTGTGGAGGACGTAAACGCGGCCATGTGCCTTAAAAACAAAACTGTATTCATCGACCGCGCTGATGCCGGGCTCCCCGAAGGGGCATACTTCCTGCAGGATATCATCGGCGCAAGGGTCATAGACGAAAACGGCGCGGAGATAGGCACGCTTGAAGATATTCTGGAGACTCCCGCCTCCGATGTTTATATCGTAAGGGGCGAGACCGAGCACATGATACCCGCCGTGCCGGAATTTATCCTGTCCACCGACGCCGAAAACGGCGTTATCAGAGTGCATCTCATCGAAGGAATGTAATAATATTATGTCAACAATGCGAATAGATATAATGACCCTTTTTCCGGACACAATGAACGCCGTAATGCATGAGAGCATACTCGGCAGGGCTGCAAAAAAGGGCATAATTGAGATAAATTGCATACAGATCAGGGATTATACCGAGAATAAGCAGTGTCAGGTGGACGATTATCCCTACGGCGGCGGCTGGGGCTGCGTGATGATGGCGCAGCCGCTGAAATCCTGCCTCGATGATATTATGTCAACCGCGCAGGACAGGCGCAGCCGCGTTATATACATGAGCCCGCAGGGTAAGCCCTACGATCAGGAGACGGCGAAGCGGCTCCGGCGGGACTATGACCATCTGGTGCTCGTGTGCGGCCACTATGAGGGCGTTGACGAGCGCTTTATCGAAAAGTGCGTCGACGAGGAGATCTCCATCGGCGATTTTGTCCTCACCGGCGGCGAGCTTGCGGCCATGGCGGTGGCCGATTCCGTGTGCCGCCTTGTGCCGGGTGTGCTGTCGGACGAGGAGTGCTTCACCGGCGAGAGCCATTGGGACGGAGTTCTGGAATATCCCCAGTACACGAGACCAGAGGTCTGGGAGGGCGAGCGGGTGCCCGAGGTGCTGCTTCAGGGCGACCACGCAAAGGTTGCCCGCTGGCGCAGGAAGAAAAGCCTTGAGCGCACGATGGATAAGCGTCCGGATATGTTTGAAAGGCTTGAGCTGAGCGAAAAAAGCGATATTTTGCTTTTGGAGGAGATAAAAAAAGACCGCAGCCGCATGAAGCTCACGCAGCCTGTAAGCTGCCGCCCCGCGGAGGAGAAGGATCTCGGCGATATCATGCTAATCGTCCGTCAGGCGAGAAATTACCTGCGGAAGAACAGGGTAGACCAGTGGCAGGGGGAGTACCCCAGTGAAAAAGCCTTTATCGACGCGATGGCGCAGGGCGAGTGCCATGTCATGCTCTACGGAGAGCGCGTCGCGGGCGTGTTCTGCCTGAGCGAAAAGCCCGAGCCCTGCTACGACGCGATAACCGACGGCAAGTGGCGCTGCGAGGGAAAGTACTGCACCCTGCACAGAGCCGCAGTATCGGCGGATTTCCGCGGCACGGGTATGAGCGATATGCTCATTTCGCAGGCCGAGCGCCTTGCCCGCGAAACGGGCGCCGGCAGCGTGCGCGTGGATACTCACAGGAAGAACAAGGCCATGCAAGGGCTTTTAAAGCGCATGGGCTATAATTACAGGGGGAACGTTCTTGTCGGCAGCGAGCCCGGGCACGACCCGGCGCGGCAGGGATTTGAGAAAGCCTTATGAACCTTACAGACATCAACGAAATAAAGCGGATTTTATCGCGGCACGGATTTCGCTTCTCCAAGTCCATGGGGCAGAACTTTCTGACGGCCTCATGGGTGCCAGAGGAGATAGCCGAGGCGTCGGAGGCGGACGAAAACACCGGCGTTCTGGAGGTTGGCCCCGGGATCGGCTGTCTTACCGAGCAGCTTTCCATGCGCGCCGGAAGGGTGCTTGCCGTTGAGCTTGACAAGGCTCTCGGACCGGTGCTGAAGGAGACTCTTGCCGGACGGGACAATGTCGAGATCGTCTTCGGGGACGCGCTCAAACTTGACCTTGCGCCGCTCGTGGAGGAGAAAATGTCGGGCATGCGACACGTTGTGTGCGCAAACCTGCCGTATAATGTTACCAGCCCCCTTATAAGCGCCTTCCTCGAGGCCGGCTGCTTTGATACGGTGACGGTGATGATACAGCGCGAGGTAGCGCGGCGCATATGCGCAAGACCCGCGACGGCCGATTACGGCGCGTTCACGGTGCTTGTGAACTGGTATGCCGAGCCTGAAACGCTCTTTGACGTGCCCCCCGGCTGCTTCATCCCACAGCCCAAGGTTACGAGCTCCGTTGTGCGCCTGCGCGTCAGGAAAAAGCCTCCTGTCGAGGTAAAAAGCAGGGAGCTTTTCTTCCGCGTCGTCAGGGCCGCATTCGGCATGAGACGCAAGACGCTTGCCAACGCATTGGCCGCCGGCTTCGGCGAATTTCCCAAAGAAACCATTGAAAAAACCATTGCGGCTTGCGGTTTTGACCCAAAAATCAGGGGCGAGGTCCTTGGTATTGGTGATTTTGCAAAAATCGCGGACGCTTTTTGCGAGGTTTACGAAGAAAATTTGTGAGCAAAATGCATTGATTAAGAAGCACCTGAAATGGTAGTCTTAATTGAGGTATTATTGGTGATAAATATTATTAAATAAATGGAGGAAACACCATGAAACTGACCGATAATGTCCACATCCTGAAGTGGGTCGATGAAATGGCCGCACTTACAAAGCCCGATAAGATCCTCTGGATCGACGGCTCCGAGGAACAGCTCGAGCAGCTCCGTCAGGAGGCTATCGGTACGGGCGAGCTCATAGAGCTCAACCAGGAAAAGCTCCCCGGCTGCGTGCTGCACCGCTCCGACGTCAACGATGTCGCCCGCGTTGAGGGACGCACATTTATCTGCTCCAAGCGTCAGGAGGACGCGGGCCCCACCAACAACTGGATGGACCCGGAGGAGATGTACAAGAAGCTTTATGAGATCTACGACGGCTCCATGAAGGGCCGCACCATGTATGTTATCCCCTATTCCATGGGCGTTGTGGGCTCCGACTTTGCCAAGTATGGCATCGAGCTCACCGACAGCATTTATGTCGTTGTGTCCATGGCCATCATGACCCGCATCGGCAAGACCGTGCTCGACGCCATCGGCGACAGCGCAGATTACATCAAGGGACTGCACTCCAAGGCGGAGCTGGACCCCGAGAAGAGATACATCGTCCACTTCCCCGAGGACAACACGATAATGTCCGTCAACTCCGGCTACGGCGGAAACGTGCTGCTGGGCAAAAAGTGCTTTGCTCTGCGCATAGCCTCCACCCTCGGCCGCAAGGAGGACTGGATGGCGGAGCATATGCTCATTCTGGGCGTTGAGAATCCCCAGGGTGAGGTCCGCTATGTCTGCGGCGCTTTCCCCTCCGCCTGCGGCAAGACGAACCTTGCGATGCTCATTCCCCCCGAGGCATACCGCGAGAAGGGCTGGAAGTGCTGGACGGTCGGCGACGATATCGCATGGCTGCGCATCGGCCCCGACGGCAGGCTCTGGGCGGTAAACCCCGAGAACGGCTTCTTCGGCGTCGCCCCCGGAACCAGCGAGAAGAGCAACCCCAACGCTCTGGCTGCAACAAGGAAAAACACCATCTTCACCAACGTTGTCCGCAATCTTGACGACAACACCGTGTGGTGGGAGGGTATGGATAAGAATCCCCCCAAGAACGCCGAGAACTGGAAGGGCGAGAAGTGGGACTGCACCGACGGCAGCAAGGGCGCTCACCCCAACTCCCGCTTCACCGCTCCCGCGATCAACTGCCCCTGCATCAGCCCCGAGTTTGAGAGCAAGACCGGCGTTCCCATCTCCGCCATCATCTTCGGCGGACGCCGTGCCAAGACCGCTCCGCTGGTCTATCAGTCCAGAGACTGGGATCACGGCGTGTTCGTAGGCTCCATCATGGCCAGCGAGACCACCGCGGCGGCCACCGGCCAGGTCGGTGTCGTAAGGCGCGACCCCATGGCGATGCGTCCTTTCTGCGGCTACAACATGGGCGACTACTGGCAGCACTGGCTCGATATGGGCGAGAAGCTCACCGATCCCCCCAAGATCTTCAACGTCAACTGGTTCCGCACCGATGACGAAGGCCACTTCCTGTGGCCGGGCTTCGGCGATAACCTCCGCGTCGTTGAGTGGATCCTCGGCCGCTGCTTCGGCGAGAAGGACGCCGTCGAGACCGAGCTCGGCTACGAGCCCAGACCCGAGGACATCAATCTTGAGGGCGTAGACGTGTCCCTGGATACCGTGAAGGATATCCTCGGCGTCGATAAGGAGCTGTGGCTTGAGGAGTGCGCGGGCATCCGCGAGTACTATGCCCAGTTCGGCGACAGGCTGCCCAAGAAGCTCGCCGAGGAGCTTGACGCTCTCGAGGCCAGACTTAAATAAGTCAAAATTTAGTATGGGGCAAAAAGCCCCATACTGCTTCAATAGAAAGGATAATAGCAATGAGCAAGAAGTATGTTTATTTGTTCTCCGAAGGCAACGCAAAGATGCGTGAGCTGCTGGGCGGCAAGGGTGCAAACCTGGCCGAGATGACCAATATCGGCCTGCCCGTACCCCAGGGCTTCACAATTACCACCGAAGCATGTACCCAGTACTATGAAGACGGCCAGAAGATCAATGACGAGATCATGGCTGAGATCATGGAGTACATCGAGAAGATGGAAGGCATCACCGGCAAGAAGTTCGGCGACCTCGAGAATCCTCTCCTCGTCTCCGTCCGTTCCGGCGCCCGCGCCTCCATGCCCGGCATGATGGACACCATCCTGAACCTCGGTCTTAACGAGGAAGTCGTTGAAGTTATGGCGAAGAAGTCGGGTAACCCCCGCTGGGCTTGGGACTGCTACCGCCGCTTCATCCAGATGTATTCCGACGTTGTCATGGAAGTCGGCAAGAAGTACTTCGAGCAGCTCATTGACGAGATGAAGGAAGCCCGCGGCGTAACTCAGGACGTTGAGCTCACCGCAGAGGACCTGAAGGAGCTGGCAGGCCAGTTCAAGGCAGAATACAAGGCAAAGATCGGCGTCGATTTCCCCACCGACCCCAAGGAGCAGCTCATGGGCGCCATCAAGGCCGTTTTCCGCAGCTGGGATAACCCCCGCGCAAACGTATACCGCCGCGATAACGACATCCCCTACAGCTGGGGCACCGCCGTCAACGTTCAGATGATGGCTTTCGGCAACATGGGCGACGACTGCGGCACCGGCGTTGCGTTCACCCGCGACCCCGCCACCGGCGAGAAGAAGCTCATGGGCGAGTTCCTGACCAACGCACAGGGCGAGGACGTTGTCGCCGGCGTGCGCACCCCCATGCCCATCGCTCAGATGGCAGAGAAGTTCCCCGAGGCCTTCGCACAGTTCAAGAACGTGTGCCAGACCCTCGAGAATCATTACCGCGATATGCAGGATATGGAGTTCACCGTTGAAAACGGCAAGCTCTATATGCTCCAGACCCGTAACGGCAAGCGCACCGCACAGGCTGCGCTCAAGATCGCCTGCGACCTCGTCGATGAGGGCATGATCTCCGAGAAGGAAGCCGTTGCGATGATAGACCCCAGAAACCTCGACACCCTGCTCCATCCCCAGTTCGACGCTGCCGCACTGAAGGCAGCCACCCCCATGGGCAAGGGCCTCGGCGCATCCCCCGGCGCTGCCTGCGGCAAGGTCGTCTTCACCGCAGAGGACGCAAAGGAGTGGAAAGAGCGCGGCGAGAAGGTAGTTCTTGTCCGTCTTGAGACCTCCCCCGAGGACATCGAGGGCATGAAGGCCGCACAGGGCATCCTGACCGTTCGCGGCGGCATGACCA
>CAMJGL010000022.1:0-21926 GCA_946405205.1 uncultured Clostridia bacterium | reverse complement strand
ACCCCACTTGTTAGATAGTATATCATACTGTCTAACAAATGGGGTGCAATTCAAAGATCAAGACCGGCGGCAAGGTAATGACATGGTCTCAATTCAGTGCGACGGGCGAGGGAGTAGAGACTGAGACCGCATCTTACGGAGACAATGACCTGGCTGCGGTAACGCTTACCGGCGGTACGACGGGCTCGCCCAAGGGCGTCATACTCTCCAACGACGGTTTCAACGCGATAGCCTTTGATTTCAGGCACTGCGGAGTATCCTATACCAGAGGTCAGAGATTCCTGAATATCATCCCAATGTTCTCGTCTTACGGAATAGTTTCCAGCCTGCATATGCCGCTGTCGCTCGGACTTGAAGTAGTTGTCATCCCCAAGTTTGACCCCGATAAGGTCGGTTACTATGTAAAGAAATACAGGCCGGAGCATACTCTGCTTGTTCCGGCTCACTATGAGAAGCTCATGAACAGCAGGGAAATGGCAAACGGCTTCGACCTGAGCTTTTTCCGCACGGCAGGCTCCGGCGGCGATACGATGAACGCGGGACTCGAGGCAAAACTCAACAGCTTTCTTGAAAGCCGCGGCTGCAAGTATCCGCTTTCACAGGGCTATGGTATGAGTGAGGTATCCTCGGCGGCGTCCTGCTGCTGCAACGGCAATTTTAAGAGCCTTTCCGTCGGCTATCCGCTGCTTACAACGACCATCGGCATATTCAGACCCGGCACGACCGAGGAGCTCGGCTACGGTCAGGAGGGCGAGATATGCATAAGCGGCCCGTCGATAATGCTCGGCTATCTCAATAATCAGAGTGAGACGGATAATGTGATAAAGACCCATCCCGACGGTACCGCATGGGTACACAGCGGTGATATAGGACACATGGACGAGGACGGCTTCGTGTACATAAAGGGCAGGATCAAGCGCATGATAACCCTTTTTAACGGACACAAGATCTTTCCGACCCACATAGAGAGTGTGCTCGGCGGCCATCCTCTGGTCAGGAGCTGCGCCGTTGTGGGAGTTAAGGACACAGGCCACGCCCAGGGACAGCTCACGCTCGCAGTCGTGGAAACCGACGTGACGGAGCTCGAAAAGCAGACAGTCCTTAAAAAAGAGCTGTACGAGATGTGCAGGCAGCAGCTTGAGGGTCCTGCAAAGCCCTATGATATAATTTTTGTCGGCAGCATGCCTCATACGGGAATGGGCAAGATCGATTATAAGAAGCTGGCCGAGGATTATGAAGAGAAACTGGCCAATACCGAAGCCGTATGAAAGGAACTGCGATATGAAAAATTTAAAAAGAATACTGAGCCTTCTGCTCACACTTATCATGCTGACCGCGCTTTGTCTGCCCGTCCTGGCTGACGGAAGCAAAGATTATTACCCATACAAGTATTATATGTGCGTCGGTGACAGTATCGCGGCCGGCTGCGCTCTGACAAAGGACGGCAGCGAGACATATTTCGACAATGAGACAGACGACTACACCACCGTGTACAATCCGGATTATATCTATTTCGGCTATGACTATTCGGTAGTTCCGCAGGCATATCACAGCCTTGTGGCTAACGAACTTGACTCGAAGCTGCTGCAGTGTGCCAGAAGCGGGATGAGAGCCGTGGAGTTCAGATATTTCCTCGAGGGTGTGTACAACGACTATGACGAGAGCTGCCTGTGGGGCAATACCTACTTTGATGTTGACGGCAACGGCTTCAGCATAGACGACCTTGACGCCATCAACGCCGCCGTAAACTACCCGGAGATGATAAAGAAGACTGATCTTCTGAGCGTCAATGTCGGATCAAATGATGTTTTCTCATTCACGCTCGGAGTGGTTTTTGAGGAGATGGCGGCAAACTCCGATAATGAACAGCTCAATGCGATAAAGGATTTCCTGGACAAGGGCGGCAGTATTGGCGAAGCCTTCGGGAAGCTCGTTGAATTCTGCCAGGCAACTGGCACTATGAGCAAGCTCATGGCCGTTGTGACTGCTACCTTCTATAAGGCGTACGATCAGTTTGTCGTCAATTTCGACGCTGTCATGGAGAAAATATACGAACTCAATCCCGACATCACCGTTGTAGGCGTCGGCGTGTTCAATCCCTTCAAGCACTTCAGGCTTTCGGCTGACAATCAGCTCGATATCAGCGCTGCTGCGGCTCCTCTGGTCACAGCAATAAACTTGCACATCAAGAGCTTTGAAAGCAAGTACGACAATTTCTATTACGCAGATGTGGTCGGAACCGAGACCTATGACATGAACTACGATGACCGCTACTTCTGGGAATATTTCGGCCTGAAAGTGCACCCGACTATCGCCGGTCATGAGTATATGGCGCAGCAGATACTTGACGCTCTGCCCGAGCGCGAGCCGCTGCCGTTCACGGATGTTCCCGAGGATGCGTGGTATTACGAGGAGCTGTACTATGTGTACGCTCACGGCATTATGAAGGGCACCACCCAAACGACGTTTTCCCCTGATGCGACAAGCACCCGCGCACAGGTCGTCACCGTGCTGTACCGTCTGGCGGGCTCGCCGGATGTGAGCGGCCTTGCGGAGCCGTTCAAGGACGTACCCGACGATTACTGGTGCCGTGATGCTATAATCTGGGGATACAACGAGGGCGTTATCAAGGGCTTTACCCCGACAAGATTTGCTCCCGCTGAAGAAGTGACCCGCGCCCAGCTCGTTACGATGCTTTACAGATACGCGGGCTCGCCCGAGGCAGAAGGTGACCTGAGCATGTTCACCGATGCGGCCGACATTGCTGAGCCTTACCGCGCCGCCGCCGTGTGGGCGGTAGAAAACGGCGTCGTGCAGGGCTATAAGGACGGCAGCTTCAGACCTGACCTGCCTATTTCCCGCGCCCAGCTTGCAGTAATCCTTGCAAGATACGACAGGAGCAATTAAACAGCTCACAATAATACTTTGTTTCCCCCTAACCGCGGCGCCCTTTCTTGTAATACATTAATATTATTCTTCCTCACCAAAAGCCGCGGTAAAGGCCGGTCACAAATGTGGCCGGCCTTTGTGCTGCTGATTCAAATTTTCTTTGCGACTACGATGAACCGTCCGTCATCCGCGTGGTATGCGCAGGTGGACAGTGTCAATATACTGTCGCCCTCCAGAAGCTTTGCGTCGGTTGGATAGAGCCTGTTTTCCTCAATGAACTCAACATATTCATTAAACATTTTCACGTCGTCAGAGCCGGTATACTCATAATACCGGAAGCAGTCTTCGCCGTCTGCGGGGATGGCCGTCTTGATGGCGGCGACAACCTCATAGGTCTGCTTTTCGTATATCGTGTCAAAGCTTATGTATTTGTGCTTTTCGTAAAAACCCTCATCGACGTAGTTCATGAGCGAACCGAACATCGAGCCGTCCTTCATGTTGTGTCCGTATATTATTAAATTATCCGAGCGCAAGATATCGCAGTACTCGTCAACATACAGACAGCCGCGGTAAGAATAATTGCCGTAAAAATCGGCATGCAGGTATTTCTCGATCTCATCGGGAGCGTACATGACGACATTGTCTATACCCGTTCCGTCAATTTTAAGCCATCCGATAGTATCGCTGTTCTCGTTATAAATCGAGCTGTATTCCGGAAGCACGTCCGGTATCTCAAGCTCTGTCTGCTCTTTCAGTTCCCGAAGCTGATCCTCGGTTTTCCTGCTGTGATAATCGTCGTACAGATAAAACAGCAGAGTTCCGAGTGAGAATACCAGCACCGCTGCCGCCGTGATACGAATCAGTTTTCTGAGCCTGCCGTTCATGCACACGCCTCCTTAATAAACAGCGGACAGCCGCGCATACTGCATACAACGGCATATCCTGCTGAATGGCCGAGTTGACTCAGTCAATACATGATGTAAATAAAAACAGGAGCGGCTGTAAAGCCACTCCTATTTTATATGCACTTGCGCAATAAGTCAACCGACCGCCCACATATGATCAGTTGTATTCCTTCTTTCTGAAGCTTGCCGCAAGTACTGTTAAGCTGATAACGGCAATTACGGACATAAGAGCAATGCTCCTGCTGTCACCGGTCTCTGCCGGCTCCTTTTCGCCGCCATCCTTATTGTCTCCGGAAGGACCGTTCGGATCGTTGTCGTCGCCGCCGCCGGAGGGACCGTTCGGATCGTTGTCGTCACCGCCGCCGGAGGGACCGTTCGGATCGTTGTCGTCGTCGCCGCCGGAGGGGTTGTTCGGATCGTTGCCGTCGCCGCCGCCGGAGGGGTCGTTCGGATCGTTGCCGTCGCCGCCGCCGGAGGGACCGTTCGGATCGCTGCCGTCGCCGTCATCGCCGCCGGAAGGATCGCTCGGATCGCTGCCGTCGCCGTCATCGCCGCCGGAGGGATCGCTCGGATCGTTGTCATCGCCGTCATTATCGCCGATCGGAGGATTGGGGTTTGCACCGTTAATTCCGAGGTGCACAACGTGACCGCCGATATTGGACATGAAGAAGTATGTTGCGTTGCCCGGGACATAATCTGCGGCGACTCCGGTCAAGCCGCTGCTGGGGTTCCAGATGATAGCCTCCTCAACAGTACTGCCGTAGATAAGATCCCAACCGTCGATGTCAGTGCCGTTCACTTCGATTTTAAGGACGCAGTCGGCGGGAAGATTCAATATTGCACCGTCGGTGGTTCCGCCGGTGATATTGGCAACAGATTTAAGCGCGAGATAATCCTTAGTAAAAGTGGAACGGTAAAAAACTGTGTTGGTCACAGGCAGATAAGCCGTAACAGTAACGGTCGCATCGGCGGGAAGCAGCTCATAGCCGTGCAGACAAAGCCTGAAATTGATCTTGTTTGCTCCGGCGTATTCAACATTCCAGAGAGCAAGAAGCTCCTCGTCAACGGAAGCCGCGTCAGGGATGTTCACCTGTTCGTCAACGGAAACCGCAGCAAAGGTATCTGCCGGCTCGTCAGCGGGTTCATCAGCAGGTACAGCGTCCGGCTCGTCAGCGGATTCCACAGTGGGGATCGCTTCCTCAACCGGCTCCGGCTCATCGGCATTTGCGGCAGTGCACAGGAAAAACATCGAAAACAGCATGACCGCAAGCAGTGAGACAACGGTAAGCGCCAGCTTGACACGTTTTTCCGATTTTACCATGGTATTAAGTTTTCCTCCTTTCTTCAAGAATGCGATACTAATACCTATTCCGTCTTGCATTATCCATGCGGTATCCTGTTATCCCTTAAAAAAGGGAAGCGGGGAGCCCATATTCACGGAAGCAGCAACGGCGGAGTGTTAATTAATATTTGATATACTATAACATATTATTTTGGAGAAATCAAGAAATAAAGCTTATTAAACCAGTATACGTTCGTGATTTACGAGCCGGGATATACACCGGCCTGAGTTGAAAAATGGCTGCACACCCGGCAAAACTGATTGCATATATACAAAATGTACAATTTCATCTATTGAATTCGGAATTAAACTGTGCTATGCTAAATAAAAAACAAAAAATAGCATTCAGGGAGGTATACTATGTTCAACGCAATTGTTTACGAGTCATGCACAGGCTCCTGCCAGAGATATGCTGAAATGCTGTCGGCTCAGCTTCACATTCCGGCATTTAAGCTCGGCAAGGAGTATGTCCGCGACGGCGGCCGCATAATCTATATCGGTTGGCTGTTCGCAGGCAAGATAATGGGATATGCCAAGGCAGCCGGAAAATATGATATCGGTGCCGTGGTGCAGGTAGGTATGAGTCCTGTTTTCGCAAAGAGCGAGTCTGTTGCCCGTGAGAAAAACGATATCTGCCCCGATGTTCCGGTTTTCACGCGCCAGGGCGGCTTCAACATCAATAAGCTTCCTCTGCCGTTCAAACTTATCATGAAACTGAAAAATAAAGAGATCGCCGCGAGATTCGAGGGAAAAGAAAATCTCAGCGATCAGGAAAAGGCTACATATAAGATGGCATCGACCGGCGTTGGCGAGCCTGCTTGCTGGTGCGTCGGTGATATCGTCGAGTGGTGTCAGGCGCATTAAACGTATTTCATTTAATGGGGGGGACGTTAGTCTGACCTTTTATTGAGATAGCCGCGGTACGGCAGTACGATGCCTTTTCGGATCGTGATATGACGGAGCCCACACCCGATTATCTGCTTCCCGAGCCGAGTGGCGCAGTATTCCATGCCGCAAGGTCAAGCGCCGGTGTAAGGTTTGCGCTGACGCAGACTGTGCGGACTTTGCATTCGGAAAGCAGCGGACACGGGTTTTGAATGCATTATCGGGGAATTGAGCACTCTCCGGGAAGAATTTAATGACCGTGTACAAAATAAGGCAGGAGTTTGTTGACTCCTGTCTTTTTTGTGCTTATAATACGAGGGAAATGAAGGAGTGTGCCATGAGAACTATTGATGCGGGACTGATTAAAAAAACAGTGGCGCAGCTTTGCATAAAAGCAAACAGGCAGCTGCCGCCGGATGTGCTTGAAGCCATAAAAAATGCCGAAAAATCGGAGTCCTGGCCGGAGGCAAGGCGTATTCTCGGCCTTCTCTCGGATAATGTCGCACTGGCCGGCGAAAAATGCCTGCCGATATGTCAGGATACGGGCATGGCCTGTGTATTTATTGAACTCGGTCAGGATATTCATATCGAGGGCGATTTTGAAAAAGCGGTAAACGAGGGCGTGCGCCTTGGCTACGAAGAGGGGCTCCTGCGCAAGAGCGTTGTGGGCGACCCGCTGCGCCGCGTGAATACCGGCGATAATACTCCGGCGCTGATAAGCCTGCATCTTACGCAGGGCGATAAGCTCCGCATAAGTGTGATGCCCAAAGGGTTCGGGAGCGAGAACATGAGCGCGCTTAAAATGCTCAAGCCCTCGGACGGGGTCGAGGGCGTTAAAAAATTCGTGCTTGATACCGTGTGTTCGGCCGGAGCCAATCCCTGCCCGCCGATCGTTGTTGGAGTCGGCATAGGCGGAAGCTTTGACAAGGCGGCGTATCTTGCGAAAAAGGCGCTGCTGCGTCCGCTGAACGAACCGAACAAGGACGAGTATTACGCGGGGCTTGAAAAAGAGCTTCTGGATGAGATAAACGCAACAGGCATCGGCCCCCAGGGCTTCGGAGGAAGGACGACGGCTCTCGGCCTTGCTGTCGAGACCATGCCTACCCATGTGGCCGGACTTCCCGTGGCTGTCAATATAAGCTGCCACGCTACCAGACGCGCAAGCGCCGAGCTGTGAGGTGTGAGATGGAGCATATATTGAATGTACCGGCGGACAATGAAAAACTGAAGGAGCTCAGAGCGGGGGACAGTGTCCTGCTGTCCGGAACGGTGTACACAGCCCGCGACGCCGCGCATAAGCGCATCTGCGAGGCAATGGACAGGGGCGAGAAGCTGCCGTTTGAGCTGGCAGGAAGCGCTGTCTACTATGTCGGGCCTACTCCGTCGCCCGAAAGCTGCTGTATCGGCGCCGCAGGCCCCACGACCTCCGGAAGAATGGACGCGTATTCGCCGCGCCTTCTCGACGCGGGTCTGAAGATAATGATAGGCAAGGGCGGCAGAAGCGAGGCCGTGAAGGACGCGATGCGCCGCAACGGAGCCGTGTATCTCGCCGCGATAGGCGGAGCGGGAGCTCTTATGGCCGCATCGATAGAACAGGCCGAGCTCGTCTGCTGGGAGGATCTCGGCTGCGAGGCCGTGCGAAAGCTGACGGTGAGGGACATGCCGCTGACCGTTGCCATCGACAGTGAGGGGCGCGATCTGTATGAGACAGGCCCTGAGGCATATTTAAGCATGGGAGAATGAAAAACAATGGATTACGCTGAAAAATCGCTTGAGCTGCACTATGAGCTCAAAGGCAAAATTGAGGTAACGGCCCGCGCAAAGGTGGGTGACCGCGAGGCTCTCAGCCTTGCCTATACACCCGGCGTTGCGGCGCCCTGCCTTGAGATACAAAAGGACGTAAGCAAAAGCTATGAGCTTACCCGCCGCTGGAACACTGTCGCGGTCGTTACCGACGGCACGGCCGTGCTCGGCCTCGGCGATATCGGACCCGAGGCGGGAATGCCCGTGATGGAGGGCAAGTGCGTGCTGTTCAAGGAATTCGGCGGCGTTGACGCCATCCCGCTGTGCATACGCAGCAAGGACGTGGACGAGATCGTCAACACCGTCGCCCTGCTTGCCGGCTCCTTCGGCGGAGTTAACCTTGAGGATATCTCCGCTCCCCGCTGCTTTGAGATTGAGCGCAGGCTAAAAGAGCGCTGTGACATCCCTGTCTTCCATGACGACCAGCACGGCACCGCGGTCATTATGCTGGCAGGGCTCATGAACGCGCTCAAGGCCGTGGGCAAGAAGCTTGATGACGTAAAAATCGTCACCTCCGGAGCCGGAGCCGCCGGTATTGCCATAATAAAGCTGCTCGTTTCCGTCGGCGCTAAGAACGTCGTTATGACCGACCGCAGGGGAGCCATATATAACGGGAGAGCCGATCTCAATCCCGCAAAGCAGGAGATAGCCGAAATAACGAATCCTGCGGGAGAGCGCGGCAGCCTCAAGGACGTTATAAAGGGTGCGGATGTGTTCATCGGAGTTTCCGCCCCCGGTGTTTTAACGCCTGAAATGGTCAGCAGCATGGCGGAAAATGCCATAGTTTTTGCCTGCGCAAACCCCACGCCGGAGATATTTCCCGATGAGGCAAAAATGGCGGGAGCCGCGGTAGTATCGACCGGCAGAAGCGACTATCCCAACCAGATCAACAACGTACTCGCTTTCCCCGGCATTTTCCGCGGTGCGCTGGATGCGCGAGCCTCCGAGATAAACGACGAAATGAAGATAGCCGCCGCCCATGCTATCGCCGGCCTCGTGAGCGATGAGGAGCTGTGCTGCGATAATATCCTGCCGCAGGCCTTCGACCCGAGAGTTGGCAAAGCCGTGGCGGAGGCGGTAAAAAATGCCGCGGTAAGCAGCGGCGCGGCAAGGATATGAAGAAGAAAAAAATCATACGCACAGCGTCCGCAGTCCTTGCGCTGCTGCTCGTGCTCGTTCTGCTGACTTATATAACGACGCCGTTTGAAAAAGAGTATTTTTTCGGGAATACGTCGAATTCCGAAAAGCAGATCGCGCTGACCTTTGATGACGGCCCCGGGAAATATACTCAGGAGCTTCTTGACGGCCTGCGCGAGCGCGGGGTAAAGGCAAGCTTCTTCCTCATGGGCAGCAAGGTCGAGAAGCGAACGGAGCTTGTTAAGACCATGTATGAGGACGGCCATCTTGTCGGATGCCACACATGGTCGCATATAAATTTCCTCAAGTGTACCGCTGATGAGATCGCGGACGAGATTTCCCGGACAAACGACCTTATCGAGAGCATAACAGGGGAGCGCCCGCAGTTTCTCAGACCGCCTTACGGATACTATTTCGGCACGCAGCTCAATAAGATCGACATGATAGCAGTCTTGTGGTCGGGAACGCCTCGGGATTGGGTTAATACCGACGAGGACTATATATGTAAGTGGCTGGTCGATAAAGCGAGGGACGGCGATATTATCCTTCTGCATGATACAAAGGAAGCGACGGTGCCTGCGGTACTGCGCGCCGTTGATATCCTGCTGGATGAGGGCTACGACTTTGTCAGAGTCGATGAGCTGCTCTGCCGAAACGGCGATCTCCTTGCACCCGGACTTGGCTACAGATTCTGTCCGTATATGGGCAGAGCATGGTATTTCTGATTTTCAACAGCAGAATGTGTATAATAAAAGACCTCGGTGTAAGCCGAGGTCTTTTTGCGCTTAAAAGTCAAGAACTTTTACCCTTTTGCCCATTTCTTTAAGCCGCTTTGAGAGCTTTTTCAGTATCTGCATTTTTACGTTGAAGTTAATCGGCATTTCGTTGTGCGCGGGATTTGCCGCATGGCCGATGAACATGTTTATATCCGTTGCGTCCTCGAAGAGCAGACGGGCGGCAAGCGATGCGCCGTCTTTCTTATAGCACCATTGTTCAAAGCTCCGGTTGTCCTTAACATAGTCTGTAGCGTAGGACAGGATCTTGTCGACGGTTATAATGCCCTCTGTTGTGAGGTCAACGCCCTCAATAACGGAGATAGGCGGTATATCCGGATCAGGTGAGGTGGGATTTGTCTTTACCGGTACCCGCAGATACTCTGCCGCGATCTTTGCCGTAGTGCCGCCGCAGACGACGTGCTTGCCCTCCTTGGCGAAAAACAGAGCCATCATTCGGTGGTTATCGCTCATATCCTCGGGCGGGCCTATCGCAATGTTCACGGTCTGCCGCTGCCGTATTTTGATAACGCAGGCCGTGGCGTCGTCAAAGGGCTTTCCTCCGTAGAGCTTGTTGGTCTCCTCGACTATTATCGAGGTCAGCAGCTTCGCCGTAAGCTCTGCGCGGCTGAGCGGCTCGAGAAATTCAATAAGCTTTTCGCGGCTCCAGTTGTCATTGAGAACGCCGTCCTCGCTCGCATAGAGGATGCCGTCGCTCATGGCGACAAATATGTCCCCGTCGGCCAGCTCGACCGTGGAGCGGTAGATGGTTTTTTCGCCTATCGTCATGGTCATAAGCGGAAATTCGTAAT
The DNA here is from genome assembly GCA_946405205.1 of uncultured Clostridia bacterium. Classification (GTDB taxonomy): domain Bacteria; phylum Bacillota; class Clostridia; order Oscillospirales; family Oscillospiraceae; genus F23-B02. The sequence continues at coordinate 11,380 of CAMJGL010000022.1, read as the reverse complement.
GAACGCCGTTGCGCAGCATGATGACATTGGGGTTTTCGTACTGGATAATGTCGGCGTGTATGTTGTCCACGAGCCTTATGATAGTAAAAGTAGAAAATGCACTTTTTCGCTCGGAGCATATAGGCAGAGTAGCGGCGATCGTTTCAACGGCGTCGCGGATATCGAGCCCTGCCGCCAGCATGGTCGAGATTATCTTTGACGTCAGGGTGGAGAGTATGCTCGCCTTGACGCCGCTTCCGAGACCGTCGGCAAGAACGATGATGGAGGAATTGTCGTTTTCAACGATATCAACATGGTCGCCGCAGAGCTGCTCGCCATAGTGGTTTATGCTCATATAGCCTATTTCGCTGCAAAGATTATTCTTCTTCAAGGCTCAACGACTCCTTAAGTCTGGTCAATGCGATCTTTGTCTCAGCGGTGGTCTCGCCGAGCAGGGAGGCGATCTCCTGGACGATGCGCATTTGATTTTCAATAACGTCGTTTGTTATCTCCGCGGTCTTGCGGCTTATGGTCTTGCGCCGCATGGCCTCCTCCTCTTCCTCGGTGACGTCTGTGATAATATCAATGAGGATCTTGGTGGAGCGGTCATAAACTATGGTCTGCTCAAAATAGCGGTCATAGTCGGAAAAATAGCCGCGAAGCTTCTTTACGGGCTTTCCCGTCTCAAGAGTGGTGAAGAAAGGCGCGGTGTCGAGAACTCTCACGACGCTGTCGCCGAGGATATCGGATTCATGGCTTATATTGAGCATCTGCATTGCAGTGCGGTTGAGCTGCTGCACCTCAAGATCCTCGTTGACGACAACAACGCCGCTGGGCATATTGTTGAGGATCTTGTTGCTGAAACGCTCGGCCTTATCCATGATGAAGGGCAGACACATACTGTAGTCGGCGGTGCCGCGGTAAATGGCTATCGCTTTGTCGCGGCAGGTGTCATAGCCGCAGCTTCCGCAGTTGAGCTCATCGCCGTGGGAATTTTTTCCGAGCTTTGCGAGTATGGCGTTGATCTCCGCCTCATTAGGCATGCGTTTTTTGACAGGGACCCCGATATGCTGCATGGCAAGAGTCTCTGACTCAGGCTGAGGAACGTCAAAATCCTCCTTGCCGACATTTTGAAGTACCGCGCAGATATGCCTGATCGGGGAGTTTATGTACTTTTCCATGATCGGGCCGTCTATGCAGCTTCCGTCGCAGGCTGCCATTTCGATAAAGCATTTGTGAATATTGCCGTTCTGAATGTCATTCAGGGCATTCATGCAGCTTTTCGGGCCGTTTGTGGATATGAACTGATACCCGTTGTCCGGCAGATCCATGCAGCGCAGGATACCGCCTGTGACGGGGAAGCTTCGTGCGCGTCCGGGAAAGCTCTCGCCGGATTCGGGCTCTATCTCGATCTTGTCCGCAATTCGCATCTGGTCAAATTCCTCAAAAGTGAGGACGGCGTCAACGCAGGTGCCGATGGCCTCATGCTTTTTTGAAACGCAGGGGCCGATGAAAACGACCTTCGCGTCGGGGATACGGCGCTTTATATCCATGGCGTGAGCCACCATGGGCGAAACGACCGGCGACAGAAAACGTCTGAGATCGGGAAAGTGCTTTTCAACGAGAAGATTGACCGAGGGACAGGACGAGGTGATGATAACATCCTGAGCTTCCTCGCGTATCTGCTTTTCATATTCGCGCTTGACTATCGTGGCTCCGATCGCGGTCTCCTCGGCGTCGGTGAAGCCGAGCTCCTTCAGAGCCTTGCGTATGGAGTTGATGCCGCAGTTATCCCAGCAGGCATAGAAAGAGGGAGCGACGCTGGCGATGACAGGAGCGCTGCCCCGGAGCATTACGCGGACTCTCTCGGTGTCGTCGACGATCTCCTTTGCGTCCTGCGGACAGACAACAAAGCACTGGCCGCAGAGTATGCATTCATCGCTTATGATGTGCGCCTGATGACCGGTGAAGCGTATCGCCTTGACAGGACACCTGCGTATGCATCTGTGACAGTTTTTGCAGTTTGATTTTTTGAGCTTCAGTACGCTCTGCATGGGAATACCTCCCTTGATAGAAATGCTCTTTAACAATTTATATTGTAGCATAAATGAATACTTGCTACAAGAAGAAATGGAGTGTATAATCAAGAAAAAACGTGAAAACGGAGACTTGGTATGCTTCAGGAAGCGGTAATAACAAAAATCAGGGAGGACGGTCTGGCTGAGGTCGTTGTCGAGCGTCTCGGCATATGCGGCGGCGACTGCAACGGCTGCAAAGAGTGCCGGTATGAGCACCTCATGAAGTCGGTCGTGCAAAACCCCATAGGCGCCGGACGCGGCCAGCATGTCATGATAGAGACCCCGACCTCAGGAGTCGTTAAGGGCGCCTTTGCGATATACATCCTGCCCATAGCGGCGCTTATTGCGGGCTATCTCATAGCCGCCGCGCTCTCTCTGTCCGAGGGCGTATGCATAGCGGCGGCCTTCGGCGCGGCTGTGCTGGGTGTGCTTATCGCAATGCTCATAAGCAAGAAACGCCACGCGGCAGACCCTACGCCGACAAAGATTGTGAGTGTGATCGAGAAAGATGAATAATACAACCTATAATTCAAAAGATGCAGCGGTAGTTAAAAAAGCGTTCTTCCTGCTGACAGTACTCATACTTTTAACAGGCCTCGTAACCACGCTTTTTATGCCGGACGAGATCAATTCGTATGAAAACAGATATGCAAACAAGGTGCCGCCGCTGACGGCCGGTTCATATATTGACGGAAGCTTTCAGGACGGTATGGAAAATGCGCTTTCTGACCAGATACAGTTTGCAAAGCTCGCCAAGAGATCGTATAACCTGGCAAATGCATTGGTTGAAGCCCCGATAATCAGAACGCTCGAGGACCATGTTCAGCACTATGTTTATTCAAACGGAGCCAAGTTCTATAAGGGAAAGCTGCTGTTTAACCAGTATGACCTTTCTGTTGTAAAAGACAATATGATGGCTAAGGCAGAGAACATTAATTCAGCGGCTGCGGCGCATCCGGATGTGGAGTTCTATGCATATTATATTGAAAAGGACACGGACATTGACTTTTTAAGCGGCAGCAAAATCAACGCGTCCGACTATATGCTGTCTATGCTGAACTTACCGGAGGAGAACAAAGGCTGCTTCAGAATAAATAATTTTGAAGAATTTGATGAGTATTTCTATGATACAGATCATCATTGGAACTATAAAGGCTCCTACCGCGGGTATAAGCAGATACTGTCGATGCTGAGCGACGATCAGCCGCTGGAGCCTTCCGGTGTATTCAATTCTGGAATGCGCTTTGTCGGCAGCAAAGCCCTGAGCTTTGCCGGCGTTTTTACGGATGAGATGAGCATATATCGTTTCACTTATCCTGATATGAGCATTACGATAAACGGGGAGCCGGCCGAGGATTACGGAAATCAAAGGCTTCTTGTTGAGGGAACTTTGTACGATGCCACTTACGGAGGCGTTTACGGCGGAGACATCGGAGAGATAGTATTTGACACCGGCAGAGATGGGGAAAATATTCTTGTCATAGGTGAGTCGTATGACAATGCCGTCCTCAAGCTACTCGCAAGCCATTTTTCAAAGACTTTCAGTATAGATCTGAGATACTATGAGCATAGCTTCGGACATGCTTTTGATTTTTCCGAATATGTGAAAGCTCATGACATAAGCAAAGTGCTGCTTATAGGCAACATTGATTACTATATCATGCGTGAATTTATGATATGATTGGAACAACGGTATGCTATTTTCGAGTTTGACATTTTTATACTTTTTCCTGCCGCTTTTGCTCATTTTGTACTTTGCAGCTAAAAGCAGAGCGTGGCGCAACGGAGTACTGCTTGTTTTTTCCGTCATTTTCTATTCGTGGGGTGAGCCGAAATATGTTTTCCTCTTACTCGCGTCAACGCTTGTCGCTTGGCTTTGCGGTCTGGGAATAGAAAAATTCAGAGGCAGGGGAGGAGCATCAAAAGCTGTTCTTGTCCTTTCGCTGGTTCTGCTGCTTGGAAGCCTTATGGTATTTAAATACCTTAACTTCTTTGTTGATAATCTTAACAATATCGACGGCGTAGCAATAAGCATCCGCGAGATCGTCCTTCCCATCGGCATCAGCTTCTATACTTTTCAGATACTGTCATATCTTATAGACCTGTATAAGAACAAGGTAGCGGTGCAGAGAAACTATTTTTTATTCACCCTCTATGTCAGCCTCTTCCCGCAGCTTATTGCAGGCCCCATAGTCAGATACGAGACCGTAGAGAAAGAGATAAGCTGCCGCACGGAAACCTGGGATGACGCCGTAAGCGGAATGCGCCGTTTTACGGTAGGCCTTGCAAAAAAAGTCCTTATAGCAAATAATGTAGCCGCTATAGCGGAATATATCTATTCCTTTGAAGAAGCCGCCGGCTGCGGAGCATACTGGCTTGCCGCGCTGTGCTATACATTGCAGATATTTTTTGACTTTTCCGGCTACAGTGACATGGCAATAGGCTTAGGAAGAATATTCGGTTTTCATTTTCTTGAAAACTTCAATTATCCCTACATATCCAAGTCGATCACCGAATTCTGGCGGCGCTGGCATATTAGCCTTTCTACCTGGTTTAGGGACTATGTGTATATTCCGCTCGGCGGAAACAGAGTCGGCAGAATGCGCTGGATATTCAATATTCTTGTCGTCTGGGCTCTTACGGGCTTCTGGCATGGGGCGCAGTGGAACTTCTTGCTTTGGGGGCTGTATTACGCAGTGCTTTTGCTGGCGGAAAAGCTGTTTCTCGGCAGACTGCTGAAAAAGCTGCCGGCTGTTTTGCAGTGGGCATACGCTATGTTCTTTGTTGTTATCGGCTGGGTGATATTTGATCTTACCGATTTTTCACAGCTCAGCGCTGTGATTGCCGGTATGTTCAGCTTCAACACTACAAATTGGGAGCTGCTGCTCACGGGAGATGTGTCAAAGGTGTTCAATCTGCTGTTCATCATACCCGGCATAGCTTTCTCGTTCCCGATCGCGAATAAACTCAAAGTGAAAGAAAACGGAGCGGCCTCGGCGATCGCCGTGAACTTCGGGTACCTGATCCTACTTGCTCTGTGCATCGCGTTTATAATAAGCTCATCGTACAATCCGTTTATTTATTTCAGATTCTGATCATGCTCAAAACGCAGTGTAAGCAGGCGCGTCATCAAACGCAATAAATTTTTCGGAAAAGCTTTGATTTTGCAGGCCATATGTGGTATCATAGCTAACCGTGTGAATTCATGATTGGAGAGAAGCGCTTATGGCTGATATGAGAAAGGAAATAGAGCGCCGCAGGACGTTTGCGATAATCTCGCACCCCGACGCCGGCAAAACGACACTGACCGAAAAACTTCTGCTTTACGGCGGGGCGATACAGCTCGCGGGCTCTGTCAAGGGCAAGGCGACCGCACGGCACGCCGTATCCGACTGGATGGAGCTTGAAAAGCAGCGCGGAATATCGATAAGCTCCTCGGTCATGCAGTTTGAGTATAACGGCTACTGCATAAACATCCTCGATACGCCCGGCCACCAGGACTTCTCCGAGGATACCTACCGCACACTCATGGCGGCCGACTCCGCCGTCATGGTTATAGACGCCGCTAAGGGCATAGAGCCGCAGACGAGAAAGCTCTTCAAGATATGCGCCATGCGCAATATCCCCATCTTCACGTTTATAAACAAGCTCGACCGCGAGGCCCGAAGCCCCTATGACCTTATGGAGGAGCTGGAGCAGGAGTTTGGCATAGGCACCTATCCCATCAACTGGCCCATCGGCTGCGGTATCGATTTCAAGGGCGTGTACGACAGGGGAAAGCGCGAGATACTTGCCTTCAATGAATTTCACAGAGGCCAGAACAAGATAAAAGCAATCGAGTGCAGTCTCGACGATACAGAGGCTCTTGACGAGCTCATAGGGCCTAAGCTCCGTCAGACGTTGTGCGACGACGTTGAGCTGCTCGACGGCGCGGGCTATGAGTTTGATATCAACGAGGTTCGCGCCGGCAGGCTCAGCCCTGTGTTTTTCGGTTCGGCGCTCAATAACTTCGGCATCGAGCCATTCCTTGAGAGCTTCCTTGACATGACCATGCCTCCGCTGCCCAGAAAGACGGGAGACGAGACCGTCGACCCCTTCAGCGAGAAGTTTTCGGCATTTGTATTTAAGATCCAGGCCAATATGAACAAGGCTCACCGCGACAGGATAGCCTTCATGCGCATTTGCTCGGGCAAATTCGAGCGCGACAAGGAGTATTTCCACGTTCAGGGCGGCAAGGCGATAAGGCTTGCCCAGCCGCAGCAGCTCATGGCTCAGGAGAGAGCCATAATAAACGAGGCCTACGCAGGCGACATCATCGGAGTGTTCGACCCGGGCATTTTCTCTATAGGCGATACGATATGCGATAAGAGCATGAAGCTCGAATTCGAGGGCATCCCGACTTTCGCACCCGAGATCTTCGCCGCTGTTGAGCGCGTCGATACAATGAAGCGCAAGCAGTTTGAAAAGGGCATCATGCAGATCGCCCAGGAGGGCGCGATACAGATCTTCCACGAGCCCTTTACCGGCGTGGAGGAGATCATCGTCGGCGTCGTCGGTATCCTGCAGCTGGAGGTACTTGAGTACAGGCTCAAGTCCGAATACGGAGTTGACGTGCGCCGCCGCAGTATGCCCTACGAGGTCGTGCGCTGGATAGACAACGAGGATATCAATCCCAATGACCTCAATCTGACCAGCGATACCAAGTGGGTACAGGATTTCCGCGGAAATAATCTGCTGCTGTTCACCTCCGAGTGGTGCGTGAACTGGGCTCTGACAAAGAACGAGGGACTGCGCCTGAGGGAATTTAACCGCGAATAAGTATTTTATCTCTTTACAGATTATACTTTTTTTGCACCGGGAAGTGTGCTATAATCATAGTGTATCGAAAGGCAGGTGAGCTTAAATGCCGAAGCAGACGGGCACAAAGCAGATCGCTGCAAACCGCAAGGCCTTCCACGATTACTTTATCCTTGAGCGCTACGAGGCGGGCATTGAGCTTGCCGGAACGGAAGTCAAATCCCTGCGCGCGGGCACGGTAAATATGAAGGACTGCTACTGCACAGTTAAAAACGGCGAGCTTTTTGTGCGGTCGCTGCATATAAGCCCTTATGAGAAGGGAAACATTTTCAACAAGGACCCCGTGAGACCCCGCAGGCTGCTCATGCACAAGCGCGAGATAACAAAGCTCTATGCCCGCGTTATGCAGGAGGGCGTTGCGCTCATCCCGCTGTCGCTTTATTTTAAGGACAGCAGGGTAAAGGTCGAGCTTGGCCTGTGCAAGGGCAAAAAGCTGTATGATAAGCGCAATGACGACGCAAAGCGCGAAGCCGCACGCGACATTGAAAGAACGTTAAAGGAGAGAAACTAATGAGCAATCCCATAGTTACCATCGAAATGGAAAACGGCGATATCATCAAGGCGGAGCTTTATCCCGAGATAGCTCCCAATACGGTCAATAACTTCATTTCACTCGTAAAAAACAAGTTCTATGACGGCATCATATTCCACCGCGTTATCCGCGGCTTCATGATCCAGGGCGGAGACCCCCAGGGCATCGGCATAGGCGGCCCCGGCTACTCCATCAAGGGCGAATTTGCAATGAACGGCGTGAAGAACGACCTCAAGCATACCCGCGGCGTTCTGTCCATGGCACGTTCCATGGCTCCCAACTCCGCAGGCAGCCAGTTCTTCATCATGCATGAGGACGCACCCCACCTGGACGGACAGTACGCGGCTTTCGGCAAGGTCATCGAGGGTATGGACGCTGTGGATAAGATAGCAAAGTGCATGACCGGCCGCAACGATAAGCCCATCCACCGCCAGGCGATGAAGAAAGTCACCGTTGACACCTTCGGCGTTGACTATCCCGAGCCTGTCAAGTGCTGATGAAATAAATCCTCTGCCGCAGTTTATGTGCGGCAGAGGAAAACAAAAGCTCTGCTTCCAATACCGGAATGGAGCAAGTTTCATATATTACGGCAGAATACTCAAGTGGTATAATAACCAAAGCAGTACCGGATCCAAAGCTTCAGCGCATTCCGAAAAATATCAGACGCGAGCCCAGCTAAGCGGGTCGCGGCTGAAGAGGAAGAAGGAAGGCGCGGATATGGAGGCATCGGCGAAAGCCGATGTCGGAATGGAGCAAGTTTCTTCTGACGAGGGGATGTACCGGTTTCGACGGGGGTATGGAGGCAGGAATAGCGGGCGGATGCGCCTACCATCCTTAAAATGGGCGACTTATAAATTAAAGAACAACAACGATACTGTTCTTCTCGCTGCTTAATTAGCGAGCGTTCCCTTCGGGAGGACCACGGCCCGAAACGGAGCGTCGATGAGTGGTGCCCGTGAGTGCGCAAAGCTTTGAGCGCACCACGCATAATGAAGCTACCGAGCCTGTGAGCATGACGGCCTGCGCACAGGTGAGGGAATGCAAATGACCGTCTGCGCCCGGAGAAGTTCCTGTTAAAGTGCTTTCGGACGGGGGTTCAACTCCCCCCATCTCCACCAAATGTAATGCCTACAGTAAATTTGACAGTCTTTTTTGGCCTGTTTAAGTGCTGTAGGTATTTTTATTTTAAATAGTTTTTTGAAATCTATAAAGCAAAGTGGGGGATATGCATGAGCCGCAATGAGGTTTATAATACCTTAACTAAATATGGTATTTATACATGTGGTGAAATCACTGTTTTTAGTGACTTAGGAGAAATATTAAAACTGTGCCGTTTCTTTAACCAAGGAGAACTCGTCTCGTATGAACGGCCAGATGCGTACATCAAAGTTGGAAACGAAATCCTGATTATTGAGCACTTTATCATTGATGGGTATGACACTTTTGATGATGGCGGAAGCAAGTTGATGTGTAATATAAAGAAGATCCAAAAAGAATTTGATAAGATTCCTGCAACCACAAATGTAGTTCATAAAACAGAACCGCTTGGAATTTATAACTCCTATGACGCTTTCTTGACCAATTGTAAGGAGCGATTCAATCACCATTATGAACAGATTGAATCATACAAAATGCACTTACTGGAAAAACATATTGCCGATGCAAACACAAAGTTTACTGTGTGCTTTTTAATGGATGAAATCTCTCCGCTTGGAACACTTACTTACGATGGTGAAAAAGTACACCCAGTGTGTTTGGCAAAGTCAAAGGAATTTTTGGATTATTTCGGATCAATGAAAGATGTTGACTGGATTATTTCGGCAGTAGTGCTGCCTGATAGACAAAAGCCTTATTTTTTCTCGCAAAATGAAATTAGAGAATGCAAGAAGAGCGTTATAGATTATGCAGCCTTTCAATTTCTGTCAAGCAATACGATGCAAATGAATTTCAAAGTTTTGATTCCGCAAGATGAAATGTGACGAGAAAACGACTAAATTATAGTTGCATCTTAGAGCGGCCCCTATAGTGTTAAAGTTTTAAATTATTATCCATTCACATATTTTAATGTAAATGTTGCTTTTTCCTATTTTCGCTCCATTCGCCGTACGAAGTAACGAACAACATATCATACCGCAGGAGTGATAAGCAATTGAAAAGTAATGGCAATTCTTTTATAATGAGAAAAAAGGTAGGTGACGGCTATGCTATCCGTAATTCTTGATAAGCGCTTTAACTGCATCAGCCGAGCGGCAGATATGCTTTGCCTGTTTTTAGGGGAGGACTATTCTTTCACATCCCAAGGGGAGCAGATCGATGTTGCTGAGTATGCGCTGCATTTTCAGACACAATGGCGTTTCAGAGATGACGGAATGATCCTGTTAGCATCCGGAGACGTCTATGAACCGTATAACGATAATGCTCCCGAGAATTGGGAATATGACCCCATAGGCAGGGCAGACGAGCAGAGCAGTGTTTTCGACGTGCATGCCAAGAAGCTCATGGCAAAAATGCAGGGTTCACGTGTTGCCGAATGCTTCCTTTCCTCAGCAAATGATGTTAATATCATATTCTCAAACGGCGTAGTATTCGAGCAGTTCACACCGATGTCCGTAAAGAGAGAGGAGTGGAGGCTGATTGATTACAAAAACAATTCACAAACGATATGCTATGACGAAGACGGGAAATTATCGCGTGAACAGTAACCTGCGCCATAGCTGCATTGACAAAGAAAACGGCGGCAAATATAATAAACTCAAGCGTGCAGGAGCAAACCTGCCGGCTATGTACTCTTTATATTAGGAGAAGCGCTATGAAAATTGCGGTCTGTCAGATGAAAATGGAGCATACGCAGGAGGCAAACCTCAGCAAGTGCCTTGCCGCCATCGAGACGGCGGCCGAAAACAGAGCCGACATGATAGTCTTTCCCGAGCTTACGCTGATGCCGTTTTTCCCGCAGTACGAGAAGCTGGACGTTGAAGACCGTGTATTGACGTCGGACAGCCAGACTGTCGGCGCATTCTGTGATGCGTGCAGGGAAAACAGGATATATGCGGTACCAAACTTCTATCTGTCGGAGGACGGAAAGCGGTATGACGCAAGCTTGCTGATAACGCCGGACGGTGAGATCCAGGGCATTCAGAAAATGGTACACATCGCGCAGGCGGAGCAGTTTTACGAGCAGGATTACTATACTCCCTCAGACGACGGATTTTTGGTGTTCCCTACGCCTTACGGCAATATCGGCATCGTGGTGTGCTTTGACCGCCATTATCCCGAGAGCATAAGAACAGAGAGCCTCAGGGGTGCTGACCTTATCCTTGTGCCCACCGCCAATACCAAGGCAGAGCCTATGGAGATGTTCGAGTGGGAGATAAGGGTACAGGCGTTCCAGAACTGCGTACCCATAGTCATGTGCAACCGCACCGGCTTAGAGGGAGCAATGGACTTCGCCGGAGAATCAATTGCCGTGGACGCAAACGGTGCGCTTTTGGCAAAGGCGGACGACAAAGAGCATATTCTGTATGCCGATATAGACCTGGCACAGACTGCAAAGACGAAGGCAAAACGCCCGTATTTATCTCTGCGCCGCCTGGAAACATATGAATAATACGCTGTTGAACAATATGCTCCCGTGGCAGATGACCATCGGGAGCATTTTTGCTTTCTGTTATCAAAAACAATGCGTGTGCATATGAAAATATAGGGAGGGGTGAACATGGACTTCGGAATAGCAGGAGGGGCGGCGATAGGCATAGTATCCGGCCTTGCCGCCACGGGAGTGCATCAGATAGGCAAGCAGATGGGCGATAAAAACGGCAAAAAGCAGATATGAAAACGACCGCAAAGCATCGAAGATAATGCCTTGCGGTCTGTTTTAAAGGTTCTATAATAAATGTTGGGGTAGCGAAGCCGAAAGGCAAAGCTACGCCCAACA
>CAMJGL010000021.1:0-23031 GCA_946405205.1 uncultured Clostridia bacterium | reverse complement strand
AGCAAGCTTTGTATCGCTTGCTCCGATTTTTTTGTGCAAAAATCAGAGCGCGCTCGCGCCGCTGCCTGCTTTTTGCGGATTCAAGTCCGGATCGGAATTTCCCAATGGCATCATTATGATCTTGGATGTAGGGGCGAGCATCGCTCGTCCGCTGACGGCCAATGGCTGTCTCTGCACGGTCTTGTTTCCGCTTCGGGTTTTTGATATAATAGTAAGCAGTAAAGATTTTAACTTATAATAATGGTGGTTATTATGGAAAACAGACTTGACCGATTTCTGAGCGCGCAGGAGCGCTCATACGATACCGCCCTGCGTGAGATAAGGAGCGGACGCAAAAGAAGCCACTGGATGTGGTACATCTTCCCCCAGATCGCCGGACTCGGCATGAGCTCCACGGCTCAGTACTACTCAATCGCAGATCTTCAGGAGGCAAAAGACTATATCGCCCATCCCGTGCTGGGCGCGAGGCTCATTGAGATATCAGAGGCGCTGCTCGCGCTCGACAGCAGCGACGCGACTTCCGTCATGGGCTATCCCGACGATCTCAAGCTGCGCTCATCCATGACGCTGTTTGCTCAGGTGAGCGACAACCCCGTTTTCAGCGCCGTGCTCGATAAGTTCTACGGCGGCAGCCCCGATACGCGCACGCTGCGCATACTCGGACTATAATTGTTTCCGGCGCCTTTACGGCGCCGGTTTTTTAGTACAGCGGGTAGTTTCTCACCTCGCAGCCGGACATGAGCGCCTTCTCAAATCGGCTGAGGGCGCCGAACAGCGCGTCAAAGCATTCGCCGCAGACATAGCTGCCCTCCCAAAGATATATCTCCTCCCCTTCTTCAAACAGCGCCGCACATTCTCCGCAGCGCTGCTTCAGGTACAGACTTTTGTTCATTTACATATCTCCGAATAAGATATAATATGCAATTGCATTATCTAATTAAGATAATACCCGCATTTGCATAATTTGTCAAGCGCTAATTTTTTGACGCTTTAAGCATTTAGTGCGGATTGACAAAACCAAAACTTTTATTGTGCCATTTTAACGGATTTTTTAGCGATAATTTATAACATCTCACAATTGTAACTTGATAACGCAAGGAATAAAATCGGAATGGCGGGTAGGTAGAGCCTGCCGAAGAGATTATTATTTTTTCATTAGGAGAGAAAAAAATGATTACAAACGAATACCTCAAGCGTGTATACGCTTCCGTCGAGAAGCGCGATCCCGATCAGCCCGAGTTCCTTCAGGCGGTCCGCGAAGTATTTGAGAGCCTGCAGCTCGTCGTCGATAAGCACCCCGAGTGGGAGAAGGCAAGCCTCCTCGAGCGTTTTGTCGAGCCTGAGCGCGTCATCACCTTCCGTGTTCCCTGGGTCGATGACAACGGCGTTACCCAGGTAAACCGCGGCTACCGCGTACAGTTCAACTCCGCTATCGGCCCCTACAAGGGCGGCCTGCGCTTCCATCCCTCAGTTAACCTCTCCGTCATCAAGTTCCTCGGCTTCGAGCAGATCCTGAAGAACAGCCTGACCACCCTCCCCATGGGCGGCGGCAAGGGCGGCTCCGACTTCGACCCCAAGGGCAAGTCCGACGCTGAGGTCATGCGTTTCTGCCAGAGCTTCATGACCGAGCTGTACCGTCACATCGGCCAGTTCACCGATACTCCCGCAGGCGACATCGGCGTCGGCGCACGCGAGGTCGCTTACATGTACGGCCAGTACAAGAGAATAGTCGACCGCTTCGAGGGCGGCGTTATCACCGGCAAGGGTCTGACCTTCGGCGGCTCCCTGGCCCGCACTCAGGCCACCGGCTACGGCCTGTGCTACTACGCAGCAGAGGCTCTCAAACATCTTGCAAACACCTCCTTCGAGGGCAAGAAGGTCATCGTTTCCGGCGCGGGCAACGTTGCCCAGTACGCAGCCGAAAAGTGCACCCAGCTCGGCGGCACCGTTATCGCAATGTGCGACTCCAACGGCTACATCTATGATCCCGACGGCGTTGACCTCAAGAAGGTCATGGATATCAAGCAGAAGCGCCGCGCACGCATCAGCGTCTACGCCGACGAGGTCCCCGGCTCCGAGTACCACGAGGGCCGCAAGGGCATCTGGACCCTCAAGTGCGACATCGCAATGCCCTGCGCATCCCAGAACGAGATGGACGCCGACGACGTTCAGCACCTGATCGACAACGGCTGCATGGCAGTGTTTGAAGGCGCAAATATGCCTCTGACCCCCGAAGCCATCGAGAAGGTCCTCGGCAACGGCCTCCTTTACAGCCCCGGCAAGGCCTCCAATGCAGGCGGCGTCGCCACCTCCGGCCTCGAGATGACCCAGAACTCCATCCGCATGAGCTGGAGCTTCGAGGAAGTCGACGAGAAGCTGCAGGGCATCATGAAGAACATCTTCAAGGCCTGCTACGACGCATCCGTCGAGTGCGGCCAGCCCGGCAACCTCATGCTCGGCGCAAACGTTGCAGGCTTCCTGAAGGTAGCCGAAGCAATGATGGCTCAGGGCGTTGTCTGATCCAACATACGCTAAACTGCAAAAAAGAGAGTACCTGCCGGTACTCTCTTTTTATTATTAAAGTGAGCTTCCGTTCACGGTCACGCTGCCTTCAATGATTATCTCGCCGCTGTTTCTTATGCAGATACGCGCATTAGCGGTCTCAAGGTTTATATCTCCGTCAGCGTTTACGCTTATCTCGGACAGCGCGCCGTCAGGCTCGCTTTTTCTTTTTATCTCAGACAGCCACATAGCTACACCTCCAGTGTGACGATAGTTCCCGCGCTGAAGGAATCGGCCCAGCAATGGCTGGCGGACACTCTGTAGCTTCCGCTCACGCCCAGCGCGGTTGAGCTCAGCTCGATGATGTCGCCCGGGAAGCAGGCAAACTGCTTTGTGATCGTCAGCTCGATGAGATGCCTGCCCCTTTTGGACTCGGCTATCTGATACTCTGCCGTATATCGGGCGGCGTCCGCGCCCGTGGTCTTCGGAACGGTGAGCTCGCGGTGGCTTTTTCCGCCGCGGGCTATAAAATCCTCGTTTCGCACCGTGTAGCTTGCCCCCGTCACGCGGTTTTTCACGCGCACATCGGATATTATCCCGTAGCGCTCATCCCGCAGCTTTACGGCGTGGGCATCCTTATCGGCATCAACCGTGATATTTGAGCCCTGCCTTCCGTTCAATATCAGCACTCCCTCAGGGGTGAAGAACGGAGTAGTGCCCCAGGCATAGCGGCTGAAGCGCTTCACGGCGCTCCACGCGCTCTCACCCGTGCTGACGCTGAAGCTGCCAAGGGTCTTTGCCGCTCCGCTTACGACCTGACTGATGCCGTTGGGTGTTATAAAACTGCTGATAAGGCTCTCGCTGCTCAGAGCGGCATATGACGCTGCGGGCAGCTCGTTATCCAGCAGCAGCGCCGCCGGCGATCTGCCTAATATTGTGACAACGGAGCCATGCTCGTCGATACTGATGCTGTATTCGTCCACGACGCCGGTAAACACCGTCGCGCCGTTGTGCTCGCCTCTGAATCGGCAGGCTGACTGAAGCTTTGAAAGCTGGTGGGAGTAGTAGATGAAGCTGACCTCAAACCAGTCGCAGGGCTCGCCGAGCCCGTGGCAGATGTCCCAAGAGAGGAAGGGCGGCAGCTCGGTCTCGGCGCCGCTGCTGCTTATGATGTATCCAGTCATGGCGTCACCTGAACCTTATGAGCTGTCCCTTTGCGAGGGCTTCGTCCGGGTCGTCTATGTCGGGGTTCATGCTGCACATCTGCTCGACCGTCACACCAAACTTTGCCGCGAGAGTGCGCAGGGTGTCGCCCTCGGCGGCCGTGGTGTAGCGCTTGAGCCCCGGCAGGCTCGCCAGAGGATCGTCGTAGTCAAAATCGTCCATGGCGTCGGCCATGTCCTCGAATTTGCTGCCCTTGTACTCCCAGAATTCGAAGCTGTAATGCACATAGTCCTCCCTCGGCTCCTCCCTGAGATTTAGCTTTGCAAAATACGCGTATATAGTCGGCCATACGGGATGCACCAGCTTTCCGCCCTTGTTTTCCTCAAAAAGCTCCGCAAGCTGCCGGAAGCTCTCGTAGGCTCCCGTGCCGGTAAACTCGCCCTCGCCGCGGATTATCTTGTTCTGCAGCCCCAGATCCTGCACCACATAGCCCGAAAAGGGCAGCTTATAGCTGTGCAGGGTGCGTCTGTACTCGACCTCGAAGATCCTGGGGTTGTTCGGCCAGATGAAATCTCTGTATTTCATCGCTGCTAACATGGCTCCACCTCCTAATAAAGCTCAAAGCCGTTGTCATACCTGCGGGCGTCACGGCGGAAGTAATCCGACATGAAGGACATATCCCTCCGCCGCACGACAAACAGCTCGGCGTCGTCGAAATTCGTTCCGTTTTCGTCCGGAGTGTATGAGCGGACGTCAAAAATATCCGCCGTATTACTCATTTTCTGCCTCCTGTCTGATCCCGGCGGCTATGGTGACCACCTCGGTCTCCGGCCCGTCGGGCTTTGTTATGCGCTCTATCCTTGCGCAGCGGCAGCCGCTGTAAAGGCGGCTCCCCACCCTGACGGTAAAATCCGCAAGGCCGTCGAAGCTAAGGCCGTCGGAGTACGCCGTTTCCCGCCGCAGCTCGATGCCGTACTCGGTGTCATTCGTCAGCACCGCCGCGGGAAGTGAGTCGCCGAAGCACTCGACCTTGTACACGGAGTTTGTCTCAAATTCCCGCACGGCAAGCACCGATGCAAGCTTCACACCGTTTACAAGGACCGTGTTATCGTCGTTTGGGGGAAATGCACGCATCAACGTCATACCGTCTCCCCCAATCCGTAAGCCGAAAGCTCCCCGTTTTTGAGCTCGCGCACGAGAAAAGCTCCGGCCTTCGCGGTGCAGTCGCTGCGGAACATCTCGCTGTTAGCGTCATAGTGAACGTCGCCGAATTCAAACTCCGTGACGCTCAATCCCTGGATGCTCCTCATTTCCTCGCACACAAGTCCGGCGCACTCGGCGCAGCGCGGCTCATCTGAATCAGGGTCGGCGGGAGAGTATATATCAAGGGATATCACAAGCTCGGCCTTGCTGCCGTACATTTCCTTTACAAGTCCGTTCTCGGTGCACAGGCCGATGTAATTCCCGCATCCGGACGCGCTCATTCGCGCAGATTTCAGCGATACGCACACGACCGCCGCCGTCCTGTCGAGCCCCGATGCGGGAAACTTGGTCACGGCGTTTATGTTCGCGGCGGTAAGCGCCCCGACTATGCTCTCGGGTATAAGCTCAAACATCAGTGCTCTCCCCTTTCAGACTCAGAATACATTCGTTATGGGAAAGCCTGCCGAAAATGCGCACGGGCTCGATCCTCAGCACCTCGTATGTCCTGCCGGCAGCGGTCACCTGCACGCCCTCGGCAATGTTGTCCATGTTCGTTATCAGCCTGTATTTGGAGCCGTTTTTAATTCCGGCGGCAAGCGGCTGGCGGTGTATCTGCGCGTTGTCCGCGTCAAGGCATGAGATAAATCCCTTGCCGGCCGCCGTTCCGATGCTTATGTCCTCGCCGTAAAGGCTGAGTATACTGTCTGTCGCCGTCATCCGCGCACCCCCACGAACTCGAAGCCGCCCCCGTCAAGGTAGGCTGCGAGCATATGCTCGGCATATTTTCTCAGGTTGGCCGCAGACGCGGACACTGTGCCGCCGTCGAGCCGCACCGACAGGTTCCCTGCGCTGAAGGAGCCCACCCTGTCCCCGGGAACGGCAGCAAGCTCCAGGTACATTGAAAGCGCCAGCATGCCCGCCGCGGTTACGAACAGTTCCTGTATCTCCCCGCTTGAAACGCCCTTGCGCAGGCGGCTTTCAAGCTCCGCCGCCGCGGACGCGCAGACCGCCTTGAGTATACCGGCGCTCTCCGCGGGAAGCTCAGAGCCCATAAGGCTCAGTGCCTTGTTTACAATATCAGAATTTGTGTATGCCACTTTATACCTCCGTTCTGCTTTTTCAAAGGAAGCGGGACTTTCGTCCCGCTTCATGGTACGGTCAATCAGACCTTCAGCACCTTGGAGGCCTCGGTGTAAAGCTTTGCAAAGCCCGAGATGCTGGTGATGGCGGCACGCTCGAGCTGACGGTCGATGAGCCTGTCGTATTCGACGGAAACATCGCCTGCCGTTACCATCTCGAGGGCGTAGCCCTTGTCGAGGCCGATGGCGGTGCCGGCGGGCATCGCGGAGCAGCGGATGAGCTTCGCGCCCAGAGGATTGCCCGGCTCGCCGGTGCCCTGGAAGTTCAGGCCGGTCAGGGGGTTCTGGAACTCGGAACACTTGAGTATCTTCATCATGACGTCGGGTGCGGCGAGCATGGTGTTCATGGTGTAGGGGTCGAAGGTGTTCCAGAAGTTCAGCAGCTCCCCGTAGCTGAGGCTGCCCGCGCTTCCGCCGATGACACTGTCGCCGACGGTGAGCTGCTCGGCGGCGTTATCGTTGCCGTCGCCGTTTGTGATAACGTCGATGGCGTCCTCAAGGTGCATACGCATGATCTGGCCGCCGATCTGGCGGAGCATGACGGAGAACAGGTCAAGGCGCTGGAAGCGGATGGCCTCGTAGGACGCGACCAGCATTCTGCCGCGCTTCCTGAGGTTTACGAGATGGTCGGCGGCGCGGATCTCGGTCTGGGGGATGACTGCGCCCTCGCCTACATAGCGCAGGCTCTTGTCGTCCTCGGAGGCCGCGGAATAGATGGAGCGGTAGTCCATGCCCTCAAAGCGGGTGGTGGTCGCGGTGATGGAGGGCAGGATGTTGCCCTCCTCCATTCCGGCCTTCACGCTGCGGGAGACATACTCGGGAAACAGCACTGCCGATTCGGAAGTGGAGAAGAACTTCTCAACAACGTCGCTGCCCGCGCCGCGCACCTTGATATCAAAGCGCTTGAGCTGGCGCTGGAAAGCGTCGAGTCCCTCGTAGGGAGTGCCCTTGTAATTTTCGTTGGGGTCGAGCGATTCAAGCACCTGCTCGAAGCTCTTGCCGCTCTCGGAATACATGCCTTTGTCAAGGCGGATCTCGTTAAAATTGTATGCCATATCTCTTTCCTCCTTACATGATGAAGCCAACGACCGCGGCGGCGCTGTCAACCTTGATGATCAGGTACTCGCGCCCCGTGTCGGAAGTCTTGACCTTGCCGTCGCCGGCGGCTGCGAGCTTGGCGTAGCCCACGGCGGGAGCGGTGCCGGTATAGCCGAGCTCAACGTAGCCGGCAGTCTTTACGTCGGCAAAGCTGCCGTCAGCCTTTATGCATACTCCGGCGAAATTATCGCCTGCCGCGCATTTTGCGACGGTTGCGTTCGCGCTCAGCTTCACAAGGGAACCCTTCTCGACGCCGCTTGCCTTCATGAAGGAGAGCACCTGCTCTCCTACGCCTTCAAAACTAACTTTCATTTCTTATCCTCCTGAATTAAATAATGTACTCGTCACCGCAGAATTTGGTGACCTCGCCTCTGCCCGGAAGCTGGGTCAGGGGCGGATAAAGCTTCTCCGCTCTCTTTTCGAGAGCGCTTTTGAGCTCGCACAGGGCGGTCTCGTCCATAAGCTCGACGCTTCTTTCAAGCGCCGGATGCATGCTCTTATCGCAGACAAGGCATAGCCTCAGCACCTCGGCTTTGAGCTCGGAGAGATATTTTCTGCCGAGTGCCGCCGCCTTTTCAAGCGCCTCGTATTCCGCGGCGTAGCTCTTGCCCGCCTCGGTCTCGACGAAGTTTTTGATAACGCCCGCTCCGCGCTGGGCCGGCACCGCGACAAAGCTCCATTCGTAGGCGTCAACGGCGCCCTCAAGTATGGCGCAGCACTGCTTGCCGCCGTACTGCCTGCCCTTGACGTGGCTGCAGGCGCCGAGCTCCTCGCCGCATATGCTGCATACGCTTCTTGCGACCGAGCAGCCGACGCTTGTCTCGCGCTTGATGCCGCCGTTGATCTCGGCAATGAGCTCAGCGTTTGACTCCGTGCGCAGCATATAGGCGTAGCCCTTGAGGTACACATAGGGCGAGCCGTAAGACGTTGTGCGGTCCTTATCCGTTATAAGCTCCGTTCTGTAAATGCGCGCCACCTGATTGCCGCTGCGCCAGTCATGGTCGCAGATGCCGGTCACGCCGACGAAAAGCTCGCCGAGCTCGCGGAGCGTGGATTCGGAGAAGCGCTCAAAGTCGCGGTCGACCTCGTTGTCGCACAGCAGCACGGAGAATATGTACACATCCTCGGCTTTGAGCTCCGTTCTGGCAAAGGCGTTCACCGCCTCAAGCTCCTCATCGGTGCAGACGCTGCCCGCGGCGGAGCCGTCCTTAATGATCTTCATTGATTTTTACCTCTTCCCAATAGATTTTGTCCTTCTGCGCCGTGTACAGCGCGGCCTTGGCCTCCTCGACCTCGTCCTGCAGGTTTATGGTGTCCCATTCGATCTCAAACGGGCAGGCATAGCCGTGCATACTCAGCCACAGGGAGCAGATTTTTTCGAGCACCGGCGTGACCGTGCGGCGGATGGCGCCCAGCTCGCTCGTCATGAGGTCGGCCTGCTGTGCGCTCATCCTCTCGGTGGTCGACCAGTTCAGGCCCAGCAGGAAAGGCGGTATGCCCGTTCTTGCGATGAGCTGCTCGAGTATCTGGCGCACGGGTACCTCGCTGTCGAGGATCTGGTTATCCGCGCCGATGACCTTGATCTCCACGTCGCCCACGGCCACGAAGTCGCGCACCGCGCCGTTTTTTCCGCTCTGCATGGCCGCCGACCACTCGGAGGCTATCTGCTGCGCCCGCTCCTGAGCCGCGAGCTTGTCGATGATGTCGCCCTGGGGCTTGTAGATCACCGCGAAGCGCACATTGCCCGCTCTCTCCCAGTTGACGCCCAGAGACTGATATATCTTCATGAGTATCCCGCAGAGGAAGGGCATACTGCGGAGCATGGACACGCCGTAGGGCGAATCGGCCTCGGGGTTAAAGGGGGTGAACAGCAGCAGGTTCTGGTACGGCATCGGCTCAACGCTGCCTGCGTCGTTCGTGCAGCAAAGCTCAAAATCAAGAGGGGTATCTCCCTCGCGGATCTGCACGTCGGCAACGTTGCCGCAGAGCACCGCCGCGATATCGCGGCTGCCGCAGGTGACGATCTCGCCCACGGCTCTGCCGCAGGTGATCATGGAGTCGAGGTACGCATCGAGGAAGCTCTGCAGCCCCCTCTGTCCCCTGCCCGTGTCCACGTTGCGGATGAAGTCATTGAGTTCTCTCTCGGCTTTTTTGTCGCCGCAGCGGGCCTCAAAGCCGCCGGTGAGCCTGATGATCTTCATTATCGCGGCGTCGACGACCGGCACCGCCTCGCGGATGGTGCGGTAAAGCCTCGTCTCGCCGCTGCCCAGCGGGACATAGCTGTCGAGCAGGCCGAAGGGGTGCTTCTCCCCGCTTCTGAGCTGCACCGTGGGGGCGCGGCTTTTTTGTTTTGAAAACAGTTTCATATTCCTACCTTTCTACCCACACAGCGCCTATCGGCTGTGCGGATCTTGAAATGCCCGCGGCAAAGTAGCGGATGTCGTCCATGGCGTGGTCAGACTGCTTGAGCGGCGCGTCTCTGCCGGACTTTTCGTCCCAGCGGTATTCGTAGAACTCCCGCAGGCTGTCGTCACAGCCGCGGCAGATGCGTATCTTACCGCTTTTCAAAAGCTCCGCCGTGAGCCTTATCCCGCTCAGCACGTCGTTTTCGGCCTTCTCGGTGCGAAAGCCCGCTCTGGTCAGCGCCTCGATGAAGCTCGCCGCCGAGGGATCGACGATGACCCTGCCCGGCACAATATCTCCGCAAAGCTCCCTGAGCGCGGCGACGTACTCGCCGTCGGTCTTCTGCGCTCCCTCCCTGCGGGCGTCGTAGTAATACTCCCGCAGGCGGTACCAGACTCCGCCGCTTCTGCCCCACAGTCCGAAGGAGCTGGGGTTTTTCGTGCCGTAATCGCAGGACACGATGTACTCCGAGCAGCTTTCCGGAACGGGCGCCAGCATATCCTCGGTGAAAAAGTCATAGACCCTGCCCGTGGGCAGCACCCATTCGCCCAGAATGAAGCGCCTGTAAAAATCCCCGCTGTACATGCGCTTATAGCGGTCGATTATGCTCTTTGACAGCGAGGGGTTGTCCTCGAGCGAAAAGTGGATATACAGCGCCCTGCGCTCGTCGGCCTTCTTTATCCACTCAAGGTAAAACCAGTGGTGGGGGCTTTCGGGATTGCAGTTGAACCAGATCTTGCTGCCCGCGACGGAGCACCTCGCGCAGGCCTGCTCGACGAATGAGCGCGGCATGAGCACCACCTCGTCCATTAGCACCCCCGCAAGGGTGACGCCCTGGATGAGCGACTGCGAGCCCTCGTCCTTTCCGCCGAACAGCCAGAAGCTGTTGCGCCGTCCCTTATAGGCGATCTCGATAAGGCCCTTTGACACGAGATCGGTGACCTCAAAGCCAATGTCCCGCAGCACCGGCAGCAGCGGCTCGATAAGGTTTCGCCTTATGCTCGTCTTGGCCTTGCCGCAGATGCCGAAGCGCTCGTTGTCAAAGCGGCGCATTGCCCAGCAGACGAAGGATATGCCCATGCACAGGGTCTTGCCGCTCCTGACCGCGCCGTCGCATATAAGGGCGTCGAGGTCGCGGTAGGGCGAGGAGTCGCTCCACCAGGAAAGAGCCCTGAGCTGAGTGCGGGAAAAGAAGTCGAATTTCACTCATCGGCCTCCGTTCCGAGCAGCTTTGCGGACTTGTCCAGCGCCTCATAGAAGCCGTCGCCTCGCGCTTCCGCCTCGCTTCGGGCGTTTTTCAGCTCGATAAGCTCGCGCAGGACCGCAAGCTTATTGACGAATTTGAGCTCCACCTCTCCCTTGGGGCCCCGCTTTATTTCGCTGAGCATCGAAAGGTCCAGACCGTCGAGGACGGACATATCCTCCTGCCCGAGATAAAGCAGCTTCACGGCGTCGTTGGGCGATGATACCGCGAGCTTTTCGAGAAGCTTATCCGCATACGCGGATCTTTTCTTGTTCATAACATTCACCTCTCAACCATAGGCTGCATCTGGGCAAAACTTGTACGTTTGCGTACAAGTAAAAAATTTTTTCCGCGATTTTTTTGCTCAAAACCGCTTTTCACGCCTCAAAATGGGCAAAAAAAGACCCGACAGCCGAAGCTGTCGGGTGATCCCGCCGTGCCGTTGGGGCCCAATTATAACCTGCACAACGGAGCAGGTGGGTCGCCTAAGTTCTGTTTCGCTGCTTCCAACGTCCGGCCATGGCCGGGAGGCCTGCAATCCGCAGATTCAAATCGGCATCCCTTATTAGAGATGTGGGTTTAATGGGCCTGAAGTCAATATGACACCGCGTACACGGCAGGACTTATTGTCCTTTTACTCTTTACTATAATGTATTCGCCGATACGGGAACATATGCCCGCATTTTTCGTCTTTGTGGTATTACTCCCCGTCCTCGGCCTCAAAAACGGTCATGAACATCTCGTATACCTGCTGGAGCTTATCGTCATCGTCGATGGATTCAAAAAGCTCATCGCCGTTTTCATCGTTCACGACGGAGAGGATTATCAGGCCGTAGTCGGGATCGTCCTCGTCCATATCGGTGGGCAGGAAGGCCGCGAAGGACTCGCCGTTATAGTCGATCGTGTCCAGCAGCTCCAGCTCGAACTCGTTTCCCTCGTCATCTATTATCGTTACGAAATCATTGCCGTATTCTTCGCTCATTTTGCTACCTCCTGTGTTGTTATATGGCTGAGTTTATTTTAACCTACACGGAGTCATAAATCAAGGGATAATCGGCTTCCTCAGGAGCTAAAATCCTCCAGCAGCGATAACAGCTCGGCTTTGCCCGCAGCCGGGATGCCGGTGCGCAGCTTTTCGCGGTCTACGTTGTTGAGCGTCGCGGTCTCGATATCCGTAAGCTCCGCGGGCGTATCCTCGCCGCCGCGGAACACCGCGACATAGCCCTTCCAGTCGCGCAGGAAGTATTCCTCATCCTGAGCCGAGGCATATTCCGCTTTCTGAACAGGGGTATTATTTCCCGCGTCCGCGCTTATACTTTTTACAGCGGCCGCGCCCATGATCGCAGCCGTCACGATAAGATAACCCAGAAGCAGTATTTTCAGTGATCTTTTCAAGCTTTGCTCACTCCTTTGGGATCATTATTCCCCTATTTCGGCAAAACAAGTACTCGCGGCAAAAAAATTTTACAATTTATACACTCCTGCTTGACATAAGGTGGTATAATAGGTTTTCAGATATAATTAGCTAAGTATGCCCATTACATATTATTTAATATTTTAGCTTTTGACACACGCAGCAGCAAAGGAGGTGTGCCGAATAATGGATATCGCAAGGGATACGAATACCGAACCCCACGGCGGCAGATTCAGCCGCGCCATGCGGATAATCGGGACTATTCTTCTCATCGGCGTTGTTACGGGTCTTCTGTTTATATGCATCTTCGCTTTTTACGTCAAGACCTGCATCACCCCCGGACTTGATCTGGATCTGAACGACTTTACTCTCAACCAGTCCAGCACTATCTATTACGAGGACGCAAACGGAGATTGGAAGGAGCTTACGACCTTTTATGATTCGGAGGACCGTATCTGGGTCGACGGTGACGAGATCCCCCAGCACATGAAGGACGCGCTTGTCGCCATTGAGGACAAGAGGTTTTACCAGCATAAAGGCGTAGACTGGTTCCGCACGGCCCATGCCGCGCTGAATATGTTCACCGGCGGCTCGACCTTCGGCGGCTCGACCATCACACAGCAGCTCATAAAGAACCTCACCCAGCAGGATGATATCACCGTGCAGCGCAAGCTGCTCGAGATCTTCCAGGCGCTGGATTTCGAGAAGGATTACGACAAGGAGGAGATCCTTGAGTATTATCTCAACGCCGTCTACTTCGGCGAGGGCTGCTACGGCGTTCAGACTGCCGCGCGGACCTATTTCGGCAAGGACGCCAAGGATCTTTCAGTCGCGGAGGCTGCCGCCATCGTCGGCATCACGAACCTTCCCACCTACTATGACCCCTTCTACAGCGTTGAGAACAACAAGGCGCGTCAGGAGAACGTCCTGCGCGAGATGTATAAGCAGGGCTACCTGAACAAGGATGAGTATGAGCAGGCAAAGGCCGAGGAGCTCGACTTCGTCCGCGGCGAGAACGAGCCCTCCCGCGCAACTCCCTACTCCTACTACGAGGAGGTCGTTATCTCTGACGTTATAAGCGACCTTGCCGAGGCCAAGGGCATCAGCAGAGAGGCCGCCCGACGCCTGGTATACAACGCGGGCTACGAGATCTACGCCTGCATCGACATGGATATGCAGGCAAAGGTCGACGCTATCTACACAAACCTTGACGCGCTCCCCAAGGCCCGCAACGGCACCTCTTCCCAGCTTCAGAGCGGCATCGTCATCATCGACCAGTACACCGGCGAGATAAAGGCGCTGTGCGGCGGCACCGGCGAGAAGACCATCAGCTTCGGTCTGAACAGAGCCACCAAGACCACAAGGCCGCCCGGCTCGTCCATCAAGCCCATCGCAGTCTACGGTCCGGCGGTGGAATACGGTCTGATCTCCCCGTCGACGCTTGTCCTTGACGCCGATGACGAGCACATCAAACTCTCGCATACCTCGTGGTATCCGAAGAACTCGCCCAACACCTATGACGGCATCATCACCATCCTGACCGCGCTGCAGAAGTCCAAGAACACCGTTTCGGCGCAGATCATGGATAAGCTGACGCCTGCCGCGTCCTATGACTTCCTGACGAGCCGTCTCGGTATCGTGAGCCTCATAGAGGCGGACGCGGACTACGCGGCTCTGGCTCTCGGCCAGCCCCACTACGGCATCACCGTCCGCGAGATGGCGCAGGCCTACACCGCCCTTGCAAACGACGGCACTCTCACCTATGCACGAAGCTACTCCATGGTGAAGGACCGCGACGGCAAGATCATCCTCGATAACCAGCCCAAGACCCAGACCGCTTTTTCTCAGAGCACCGCCCGTACCATGACCTATATGCTCCAGAACGCGGCCACCTACGGCACCGGCTACGAATCCCGCCTGAGCAATATGCCCGTGGCAGGCAAGACCGGCACCACCACCGATAACCGCGACCGCTGGTTCTGCGGCTACACGCCGTATTACACCTGCGCGGTCTGGACCGGCTACGACACTCCCGAATATATGTCCTTCTCCGGCAACCCCGCAACTCAGATCTGGCAGATGGTCATGGAATCCATCCATCAGGGGCTTGAGCGCAAGGAGTTCAACATCTCCTACGGCGGCGGCGCTACCGGCATCTTCGGCACAAGAGAAGAGCTCGAAGAGCAGAGCCTGACCGAGGAAGAGCGCGAAGAAAAAGAGCGCGAGGAAGAGGAAAAGCGCAAGCAGGAGGAAGAGGAAAAGAAGCAGCAGGAACAGCAGAATCAGTCGCAGGGGAACACCGGTACCGTTACCAATGTTCCCGGCAATTAAGGAGGAATCACTTTGGCAAATAAACCCCTTGAATACAAAGGCCATCCCCTGCAGCGCGCAGGAAATATCGTCTACTACGGCAGCATGGCCGACAAATACATTATCATGCTTCAGATAATGGACACCAAGAAGGTCAAGGACCTCGACGTTGCTACAAAGGTCTCCGTGCAGCTTCAGCTCACCGACCCCGCCATCAAGTCCCGCGACCGCATTGTCAAGAAAAGCGAGAAGGACGGCTTCTGGGCAGCGATGGACGTTGCCAGCGTTTGGCTCGACAGAGCCCTTGCCTCCAAGTAAAACAGCATAGCTTCAAACAGGAGCCCGCTTGCAGGCTCCTGTTTTTTCATAATTATTACATTTGCTTACTGATTTTCTCTCTAAATGGCAAAGTGAAGAATTAAACGAAAAAATCATCTGAAATGTGTGGAATTTGCTGATATTTATGGTATAATATCAAGAGTTTACGGTCAGTCGGCGCTTTCGCCGTTTGCCCTCCGGCGGCAGGGCGGAAGGCCGTTAATGCACCGGGGCGACCGTGCCTTGATGAGCCGGCGTATTGTATTTGTTTATTATATTTTTACCATGGGAGGAAAAAATGAAGAAAGTCCAGTTTACCGAAACCGTGCTTCGTGACGCGAACCAGTCGCTTATTGCGACAAGACTTCCCTACGATAAGTTTGAGCCCATCCTTGAGAAGATGGATCAGGCCGGTTTTTACTCCGTGGAATGCTGGGGCGGCGCCACCTTTGACGTCTGCCTGCGCTTCCTGAACGAGGATCCCTGGGAACGTCTCCGCAAGATCCGCGCCAAAATGCCCAACACCAAGCTGCAGATGCTGCTTCGCGGCCAGAACATCCTCGGCTACAAGCACTATCCCGACGACGCGGTGCGCCGCTTTGTCCGCTGCTCGGTCAAAAACGGCATTGACATCATCCGCATTTTCGACGCCCTGAACGATACCGACAACCTCAAGGTCGCCATCGAGGAGACCGTGAAGCAGGGCGCGATGGCATCCGGCACCATTTCCTACACCACCAGCCCCGTGCACACCATCGGCAAGTATGTCGAGATGGTCAAGGAGCTCAAGGAGATGGGCGTTGCCTCCATATGCATAAAGGACATGGCCGGTATCATGACGCCTCAGAACGCATACGATCTGGTTTCCGGCATCAAGGACGCCGTTGACCTCCCCGTCGTTGTTCACACGCACTGCACCACCGGACTTGCCTTCATGACCTACCTCAAGGCCATCGAGGCCGGCGCAGATGTCATCGACACCGCTATATCCCCCTTCTCCGGCGGCACCTCTCAGCCCGCGACCGAGACCCTGTTCTACGCGCTCAAGGAGCTGGGCTACGATGTTGAGCTCAACGAGAAGATACTCATCGAGATGGCAAATTACTTCAAGCCCATCCGCAACGATTACCTTGCCGACGGCACTCTCAACCCCATTTCAATGTCCACCGATACCCAGTGCCTTACCTATCAGATCCCTGGCGGCATGCTCTCCAACCTGCTGAGCCAGCTCAAGATGATGAACGCGCTGGATAAATTTGAGGAGGCCCTCATCGAGACCCCGAGAGTCCGCAAGGACATGGGCTATCCTCCCCTTGTCACCCCCACCAGCCAGCTTGTCGGCTCCCAGGCGGTGCAGAACGTTCTCGCCGGCGAGCGCTACAAGAACGTCGGCGCCGAGATAAAGGCATACTGCCGCGGCGAATACGGCCGCACTCCCGCCCCGATCGACGAGGAGATAAGGGCAAAGATACTGGGCGGCGAAAAGCCCATCGAGGGCCGCTATGCCGACACTCTGCCCACCGACGTATACGAGAAGGCCGCCGAGCATCTTGGCGACACCGCCCGCTGCGAGGAGGATGTTCTCAGCTACATCGCTTTCCCCCAGGTCGCGGAAAACTTCTTCGAGAAGCGCCGTGAGGCCGAGGAAAAGGTCGTGCGCTACACCATAACCGAGGCCTGAGGAGGTTCAGACGATGAATGATCTGATAAACATTTCCCTGGGCGACGCGGGCGTCACCGCCCTGCTGGGCTATATAGTGGTGTTCTTCGGGCTTATTCTGCTCATGTGCGTTGTTATGATAATGGGCAGGATAATGGTCGGCAAGGCCAACAAGGCCAAGACCGCCGCTCCGGCGGCAGCGCCTGCTGCTCCCGCCCCCGCCGCCGAGCCCGCACCCGGCTCCGCCGGCGAGCTCAAGCTCTATGACACGGACCCCAGAGACGCCGCCATGGTCATGGCTATCGTAGCGGACACCCTCGGTAAGCCCATTAACGAGCTCCGCTTTATTTCCATCAAGGAGGTCAAGGAAGATGAAGTATAAGGTAACTTTAAATAACAGAACATATGAGGTCGAGGTCGAAGCGGGCGAAGCAATGCTCGTCGACGAATACGAGGCCTATGCTCCCGCGGCTCCCGCACCCGTCGCCGCTGCTGCTCCTGCGGCCGCACCTGCAGCCGCGGCTCCCGCAGCCCCCGCCGGAGCCGCGCTCGCAGCAGGCGAGGTCGTGAAAAGCCCCATGCCCGGCAACATTCTCAAGATCAACGTTTCCAACGGCCAGAAGGTCAATGAGGGCGACGTGCTTCTCATCCTTGAGGCCATGAAGATGGAAAACGAAGTCGTTGCGACCAAAGCCGGCACTGTTGCGCAGATAGTCGTTGCAAAGGGTGCCGTTGTTGAGACCGGAGCGCCTCTGGTAGTTATCGCATAAGGAGGTAACAGATGGATATTCTGGGTACTCTCCAAAAGCTGGCGTCAGAATCCGGCTTTGCCTCGTTTATTCTAACGGACGGCGGCTGGAAGAACCTCGTCATGATAATCATAGCCTTTGCGCTTTTGTACTTAGGTATAGCTAAGAAGTTTGAGCCTCTGCTCCTGTGCGGCATAGCCTTCGGCTGCTTACTTACGAACCTCAGCTACTTTGTCGGCATGGGCGAAAACGCCCTTTACCACCCCGAGCTGTGGACGGCGTTTCTCGACGAGGCAAGCCCCTATTACCACAGCTACGGCCATGTCATGGCAAACGCCGGTCTGCTGGACTTCTTCTATATCGGCGTCAAGGCCGGCATCTATCCCTCGCTCATATTCCTCGGCGTCGGCGCGATGACCGACTTCGGCCCGCTGCTCGCTAACCCCAAGAGCCTTCTTCTTGGTGCTGCGGCGCAGATGGGCGTGTTCGTCGCGTTCTTCCTCGCAATACTGTTCGGCTTTACCGGCCCTGAGGCCGCCTCCATCGGCATCATCGGCGGCGCGGACGGCCCCACCGCTATATTCCTCACGACGAAGCTCGCTCCGCAGCTTCTCGGCCCCATCGCCATCGCCGCGTATTCATACATGGCGCTGATCCCCATGATCCAGCCGCCGCTTATGAAGCTGTTCACCACCGACAAGATGCGCAAGGTAAAGATGGAGCAGTCCCGCGAGGTCTCCAAGACCGAGAAGATAATCTTCCCCATCGTGGTCGCTACCTTCGTCATCCTGCTCCTGCCCTCGACGGCTCCCCTCATCGGCTGCCTGATGCTGGGCAACCTCTTCCGTGAGTGCGGCGTCACCGACAGGCTTTCCGACACTGCTCAGAACGCGCTGATGAACATAGTTACCATTTTCCTCGCAACCTCCGTCGGCGCCACCATGGTCGCTCAGAACTTCCTCAACTGGGATACGATAAAGATAATACTTCTCGGCCTGTTCGCCTTCGGTATCTCCACCATCGGCGGTCTGCTCGGCGGCGTTATCATGTACCGCACCTCCGGCGGCAAGATCAATCCCCTCATCGGCTCGGCAGGCGTCTCCGCAGTACCCATGGCCGCCCGCGTCTCTCAGGACGTCGGCCGCAAGTACAACAAGTCGAACTTCCTGCTCATGCACGCAATGGGTCCCAATGTCGCTGGCGTCATCGGTTCCGCCATCGCAGCCGGCTTCCTGCTCTCTGTCTTCGGCGGCTGAGTATTCTGCCCCGCTGCATTGCTTAATTACAATTTCAAACTGCGCTGCCGGCGCCCGATCATGGGCGCCGGCATTATTTTTACGGCCATATTCAGGCCGTCAGGAGCGCAGACCATGCCCGTCAACGTCTCAACTGCACGGCACTTCATCGTTACTATTTTAATTATAAAACTTTATCTCCTTAAATAAAATTGCATATTACATTGAAAACGGGTACAAAACGGTCATATTCGGTTATTAAAGTCCGTTTTCTTTTGTTATTTTCTTCACATTATTGTGACAAAAACGCTCTTTTTGTCACAATAATGTACAATTTTCGACAAATTGTGGATTGACACTGAAAGCTGTTTTTGATACCATTTAATAGGAAATAGTCACAAATAAAGAAAGGAGAATAATTATGTACGAAAAAATCAAGGAATTTTTCACGACCGTAGAGCCGGGTCTCGAAGATGCCTTTGTGTGGTTCGAGAGAATCTTCGGTTGGACTAATTATTAATTCATTCTATTACGTGAAAGGAGAAACACAATGTACGAAATTTTTCAGTTCCTGGCCGACCTGCACACCAAACTCGGTTTTGATACCGCTGTTGGCGAGATTTTCCAGGAGATCGCTGACGCACTGAAGTAATTAAACTTTAACCGGCTGAGCTTCGGCTCAGCCGGTTTTTTGTTTTTATATGTAAAAAGAAAGCAGAGCCGTGCTCTGCTTTCTTTTTGCATTTTACTTTGCGTACTCGACGGCCTTGGTCTCGCGCAGGAGATGGACTTTGATCTGGCCGGGATAGGTCAGCTCCTCTTCTATCTTCTTTGCGATGTCGCGGGCCAGGAGCACCATCTGGTCCTCGGAAACGTCCTCGGGCTTGACCATTACGCGGATCTCGCGGCCGGCCT
The DNA here is from genome assembly GCA_946405205.1 of uncultured Clostridia bacterium. GTDB lineage: Bacteria > Bacillota > Clostridia > Oscillospirales > Oscillospiraceae > F23-B02. The sequence continues at coordinate 3,678 of CAMJGL010000021.1, read as the reverse complement.
GGATAGCATAGCTTCCTGCGATACCCGGGAAGCTCTTTGAGATCTCCTCAAGCTTCTCAAGGCGCTTGACATAGTTTTCGATGTTCTCGCGTCTTGCGCCGGGGCGGGAGGCGGAGATAGCGTCGGCCGCCTGAACGATGCAGGCAACAATGGTGCGCGGCTCAACGTCGCCGTGGTGAGCCTCGATGGCGTGGATGACCGCTTCGCTTTCCTTGTACTTCTTTGCGATATCAACGCCGATGGAAACGTGGCTGCCCTCGACCTCGTGGTCGATGGCCTTGCCGATATCATGGAGAAGTCCGGCGCGCTTTGCGGTGTTGACGTCGACGCCCAGCTCCGCTGCGATGAGGCCCGCGATATGGCTGACCTCGATGGAGTGCTGAAGCACGTTCTGGCCGTAGCTGGTGCGGTACTTCATGCGGCCGAGGAGCTTGACGATCTCCTGATTGACGCCGTGGATATTGGTCTCGAACACGGCTCTCTCGCCCTCCGCCTTGATGGTTGCGTTGACTTCCTTCTGAGCCTTGGCGACCATTTCCTCGATGCGGGCGGGGTGGATCCTGCCGTCGGCAATGAGCTTTTCAAGCGCCAGACGCGCGACCTCGCGGCGGACGGGATCGAAGCTTGATACGGTGATCGCCTCGGGGGTGTCGTCAATGATGAGGTCGCAGCCTGTGAGAGTTTCGATGCTGCGGATATTGCGGCCTTCGCGGCCGATGATGCGTCCCTTCATCTCGTCGTTGGGGAGAGGTACGACGGATACGGTGACTTCGCTTGCGTGGTCTGCGGCGCAGCGCTGGATAGCGGTGACGATGATCTCTCTTGCGCGATCCTCGGCCTCTTCCTTGTACTGAGCCTCGATCTCCTTGACCTTAACGGCCATTTCGTGGGTAACTTCGTCCTTAAGGGCGTTTATCATGTACGCCTTGGCCTCCTCGACCGTGTAGCCGGAGACCTTTTCCAGCATTTCGAGCTGGCTTTTCTTGATCAGTGCGATCTCGGCCTGCTGAGCCTCGGCGGCAGCGATCTTCTGCGACAGGCTCTCGTTCTTGCGTTCCAGAGAATCGGTCTTTCTGTCAAGATTTTCTTCCTTCTGCTGTAATCTTCTTTCCTGCTTCTGCAGGTCGGCACGGCGTGCCTTTTCTTCGCGCTCGAACTCCGAGCGGCTTTTGTGTATTTCTTCCTTTGCCTCGACGAGAGCTTCGCGTTTCTTGCTCTCGGCGCTCTTTATGGCTTCATTAATTATTCGCTTTGCTTCTTCCTCCGCGCTCGTTATTTCGCGTTCCGCGACTTTTTTGCGGTAAGTTATGCCGAGCACAAATGCTATTACAAAAGCAGCAACAATTAAAACGATTGCTAACCATAATTTCATAGAAAGTAAACACACCTCCATTCTTTCAGAATTTTGCGGTGGTTTTCAGATCTTGCGATGCAGTTGAATCTAAGGGCAAGACGGACCATCAAGCGCATCCGTCCGTAGAATTGTAACTAATATTCAAGCAGATGCCTCCCCGGGCACCTTAAATATTATCCGATTTATTTTATCCCCAAACCCGTGTTATGTCAAGTGTTATTAGCTGATCGCGTAAAAGATTGCTGCAATTCTTATGAGCAGTGGACAAGCTGAGCATAATTTAATATAATATATTATTATTGACTGCGGAGGTGAGGTCTCAAGTGCGGCTTACTTATGTTTTTCCCGTTCTTATTCTTTTGTTCATAGTGCTGTTTTACATCGGCTGCCCGCGCCTTGCTCACGCCGATCTGCGGAAAAACCGGCGCAGCGCCTTCTGCCGTCGGGACGCGCTCGCACTGGGGAGCATTGTTATTCTATACGCCGCCGCGGCATTTTATAATCTGGGCGATACCGAAGCGCCCCAATCATTCCACCGTTTTGATAATAACGGGAGCGTCGTCATCGACCTCGGCGGGGAAACACAGGTCGACGGGCTCATGTTCTATTCGGGGCTGAACACCGGCTCTTATAGGCTGGAATACTCCCCCGACGGCCTTAACTGGACGGAGGTCGGTGAATTTAAGCAGAGCTACACGGCGCTTTTCAAATGGGAGACCCCCGAGCTTTACGACGGCGCGGAGGCCGTGACCCGCTATATCCGCCTGACGGCGGGCGGCGATTTATATCTCGGCGAGCTTGCCGTCAAAAGCGGCGGAAAACTTATCGAATATTCCTGCTCCGCGGCAGAGCTGCACGACGAGCAGGATATCGTTCCGGCTTATCAGACATATCTCAACAGCACGTATTTTGACGAGATCTATCACGCCCGCACCGCCTTTGAGCATATAGGGGGCGTTTATCCCTACGAGATATCCCACCCCCCGCTGGGCAAGCTCTTAATCGCCGCCGGCATCAAGCTTTTCGGCATGACTCCCTTCGGATGGCGCTTTTCGGGCGCTCTGTTCGGCGTTCTCATGCTGCCGGTGCTGTATATCTTCCTCAAGCGTATGTTCGGCGGCACGGCGGTACCGGCCTGCGGTACGGCCATGTTCGCCTTCGACTTCATGCATTTCACGCAGACCCGCATCGCCACGATCGACACCTACGCGGTGTTCTTTATCCTGCTCATGTACCTGTTCATGTACCTGTACATCAGCGGCGGCAGGCTCAGATACCTTGCCCTGTCGGGAGTTTTCTTCGGTGTCGGCGTCGCCTGCAAATGGACCTGCCTGTACGCGGGCGCGGGGCTTGCCCTCATATGGCTCATCCACTGGATACGCAATTTCCGGCTGCGCGAGTTTATAAAAAACTGCCTGTTCTGCACAGTCTTTTTCGTGCTTGTGCCCGCCGCGGTTTACTACCTCAGCTACTTCCCCTACGGGCAGGCGAGCGGGCTGCACGGCGCGGGGATGTTCTTCACGAAGGACTACGCCGATATCGTCCTGCAAAACCAGGACTTCATGTTCTCCTACCACTCAGGCGTACACTCGGAGCACCCCTACTCCTCCCGCTGGTATCAGTGGCTCATCGACGAACGTCCGATACTGTATTATCTTCAGTATTACAGCGACGGCACACGCTCCTCCTTCGGCGCGTTTCTCAATCCCGTGCTTTGCTGGGCAGGGCTCGCCGCAACAGGCATCTGCGTTTATCTCGCCGTTTTCCGCCGCGACACAGCCTCGGCGTTTATCGTCATCGGCTATCTTGCTCAATTGCTCCCGTGGGTCTTCATTACCCGCACCACCTTTGAATACCACTACTTCCCCGCCTCGGTATTCCTCGTGCTTGCGATATGCCGCGTATTCTCGATCATGCAGCGTAACATCAAGCACTGGCGCTTCAATGTCTACGGCCTCGCGGGGCTGAGCTGCGCCCTGTTCGTGCTGTTTTATCCTGTGCTGTCGGGCAGAACGGTCAACGCGGAGCTGGCAAGCGCATTGCTCAAATGGCTCCCCTCCTGGCCCTTTTAGTGCTCGGTCTTGGCAGACAGCCAATTCGCATTAAAAGTGGTAGGTGTCGTCATTGCGGCCGCCCGACCGGTGAGATTGCAGAAAATTTCTACTGCTCCACGTTCTCATCCGCACCCGTAGGGGCGAGCATCGCTCGTCCGCCGGCGGCTGCCGGAGAGCTATTCGCGTTGAGAACGGCGGATGTCGTTTTTGCGTCAGCCCGACCGGTGAGATTGCAGAAAATTTCTACTGCTCCACGTTCTCATCCGCACC
>CAMJGL010000020.1:0-26568 GCA_946405205.1 uncultured Clostridia bacterium | reverse complement strand
TACTACAAAAACCTGGACAAGTGCGTTGAGGTCGCAGCCGGGCTCGACCATGCCATACTCGATCTGGCCGCCGGCCTCGGTCTGCACGGACTTTATCGTGCCTATCACAAGACCCTGCGGGAACGCGCCGCCGGAGCCGGAGGTCATGACCGTGTCGCCGCTGAAGATCTGGGCTCCGTCGGCAAGATAGCTGAGCTTCACGCAGCCGTCCTGCATCATGGCAAAATCGCCCACCAGCAGTCCGGAGGCGCCGTTTTCGGCCACCAGCGCGCCGATATTGGTGTTCAGGTCGATGACCGTGCACACGGTCGCCCATGTGGTGCCGACCTCGGTCACCTGCCCGACCATCACGCCGTACTCGGTGATAACGCAGTCGCCGACGGCGATGTCGCTGCTCTTGCCCTTGCTTATCGTGAACGAGTGCGACCAGTTGGAGGTCGTCCACGCGACGACCTTGGCCGATTCAAGGGTCATGTCGCTGTGCTTTTCCTTGAACTCCAGAAGCTGGCGGAAGCGCTCGTTCTCCTCGATGGCCGCAGCGCCGTTTCTCGCCTGCTCCTGAGCCTCGGTCAGCTCTGCGCGCAGGCGCTCGTTTTCCGCGACGAGCTGGTCATATTCGTACAGGTAGCCGTATATGCCCTCGAGCCACTCGGAAAGGGAGCTGACCATCCTCTGGACGGGGGCCTTGACCGTGCCGCTCACGTTCCGGATAAGTCCGGCGTTGCCCTTGAGCAGGTACGCTCCCGCTCCGACGACGAGGGCTATGACAAGCACGATGACGCCCAGCTTTATTCCGTTTTTCTTCAGATACTGTTTAACATTCAAAGCAGCCGCACCCCGATCGTCTTCAGCATTTTGCCGAGCCTGCACAGCGGCAGACCCATCACGTTGAAATAGTCGCCTTCGAGCCTTTCGACCATAAGCGACGCCCTTCCCTGGATGCCGTAGGCTCCCGCCTTATCCATGGGATCGCCGCTGGCGACATACGCCTCTATCTCCTCCGGCGAAAGCTCGCGGAAGAAAACCTTTGTACATTCGGCCTCGCAGAGGGTATCCTCCCCCAGCATGACCGTGACGCCCGTGTATACCTCGTGAGACCTGCCCGAAAGTGATGCAAGCATCGCGCACGCGTCAGCCTCATCCTTCGGCTTTCCGAGGACTCTGCCGTCGAGATACACGATGGTGTCGGCCGCGATTACGAGCTCTCCGGCAAACTGCCGGCTGACCTCCGCGGCCTTGGCCCGGGACAGGGCTTTCACGATCTCCCCGGGGCCCGCGCCCTCCGGCGCGTTCTCCTCGCCCTTGGCGGGGCACACCCTGAAGCTCAGCCCGAGAGTATTCAGAAGCTCACGCCGTCTCGGTGAGCCCGATGCAAGTATTATTTCCATATCAGTCAACGCCTCTGTAGTACAGGCCGCGGGTCAGCTCATTAGGCTGATAATCGCCCTCGCCCTTATATCTTTTGGCCACCTGGACGCACTCTCTTGCGCCCTCCGTGGTGAACATCAGTCTTATCCCCCAGAGCCCCGCTCCGTAAAGATTCTCCGTCTTGTCGGCCATGAAAAGCTTGCGCGAGTTGTAGATCACGTTGCGGTGGTCAAACTCCCGCACCACCGGAAAGACAGAGCCCATGCGGTCGGAAAGCTGCGCCGGCTTCTGGCAGCTGCACGCTCCCGCGCTGCGGCTTATGATGCACTGGTCGGAGACCATGAGCGGCAGCCGTCCGTACACTATAAGCTCCGTATCCACGGTCTTTGCCATGTCCCTGACCTGAGCCATGCGCATCTCAAAGGACGCGGTCGCGGACAGGAAGCTCATCCTGCTCAGCAGTTCAAGCGAGTAGGAGTTGAACACATTCATGCCGAAATCGGCTCTTATCTTCATCCCCGCCTTGCGGGCGAGCCTTATGTGTCCGACATTGCCCACCAGAGCCTCGCTCACGCCGCGGTCATGAAGCCGCCGGAGCGTTTTGAAGATCGTTTCCGTCTGGTCGTCGGTTATGACCCTCGGCAGCACGGCGACCGCCTTTGTTCCGCGCTCGGTAAAGAGTGTTACCTTGTCGAAATTCTCGTCCATGAGCTGCACGGGAACGTAGATGTAGTCCGGATGCAGCTCGGCAAGCTCGTCGGAAAGCTGCTCGGCGGAAAGCACCTGATAAATGGTCACGGGGTCTGACGCTGAAGCCCTACCTTTTGGCATCTCCGGCATCGGCAGGCTCGCCCGCTGCGGCGGCATGGCGCGCTTTTCGTTCATCGCGGTGACGAGCTTGCGCCGCAGCTCGTTAATTGTGGAAACAGGCAGATACAGGCCGTTTTGTATCCTGCTCTGCGCATCTACGCAGTAGTAGGGCGTGCCGCCGGTCTTGCGGAGCTGATCGTTCAGCGCCTCGGCGCTTATGGCCTGACGTATCGCCTTCTGCGGCTCGGCGCCGAAGGCCACGACCTTATTCCCTGCATCGTCGATCGCTGCGGCCTTGACCGCTTCTCCGTCATTGACGACGGTATAGAAGCGGATGGGAACGCGGCGCAGTTCACTGTCGATGTATCCCTTTCGGGCGTCGGCGAACATGCGCTCGGTGTTTCTGTCCGGCTCGCCGCGCACGCCGTGCATATCCTTTTTATCGCCGTCAAAATAGCCCTGAGTGAAGCCTCCGCGTGAGAAAGCGTCCTCAAGGGTCTCTATCTCGTCGGGGGTCGGAGCCCTGTGCTCCTTTATGACCTTTGAATATATGCCGGTGACGATGCCGGTGTATTCGGGGCGCTTCATGCGTCCCTCGATCTTGACGCAGGCGACGCCTGCATCCTCGATCTCGCGCAGCCTGTCCACAAGACAGTTGTCCTTGAGCGACAGCGGGTGGCTGTCCTCAAGGCGGCCGCCCATGGTGTATTCCATGCGGCAGGGCTGGGCACACATACCGCGGTTGCCGCTGCGCCGCCCGATGAGCGAGGACATATAGCACTGCCCCGAATGGCAGAAGCACAGCGCGCCGTGGACAAATATCTCGGTCTCTATCGGCGAATGCTTTGTGATGAATTTTATCTGCTCAAGCGAGAGCTCGCGGGCGAGCACGGCGCGGGTAAGGCCCATTTCTGCCGCCGCCTCGACACCGGCAAGATTGTGGATGCTCATCTGCGTGCTGGCGTGGAGCGGTATATCGGGCAGAGCCCGCCTCAGGACGGACAGCAGCCCCAGATCCTGCACCAGTATCGCCGAAGCACCCAGCTCCGACACTCTGCGGGCCAGCCTGACCGCGTCCTCCATCTCCCTGTCGCCCACCAGCGTGTTCATGGTGACATAGACCTTGCAGTCTCTTATGCGGCAGTAGCGCACCGCCCTTTCAAACTCCTCGTCGCTGAAGTTTTTCGCGCCGCGTCGGGCATTGAAGTTCCCAAGTCCCATATATACGGCGTCCGCGCCGTTCTGAACCGCGGCTATGACCGCCTCCGGAGAGCCGGCCGGCGAAAGCAATTCGAGCATATCCATACCTCTGGCATTTTATATAATAAGTAATTATACCACAAACAAGGCTATTGCTACAAGTCAAAATTGATGATATAATCACCAATGTACGGTGTTTACGCCGTTATGCGCAAAATCGGGCCGAAAAACGGCTCCCTTGCGCTGATTATAATATTCCATGCGCCTTAAAACTGTGTAAACAATGCGTAAATTAACTCAAAAGATATCCTGCGGAGCATCGATATGCCGAAGCCTGAACAAAACTTAATACCCTCCGGCGCGGCCGACAGGCTCATCGCCGCCCACGACGGCGACGTCGCCCTGCTGTATATCTGGCTCAGCCGCACCGAGCGCTTTGACGCCGACAGGGCCGCCCGCGAGCTGTGCCGCACGGCGGCGGAGATTAATTCCGCATATGAAAAGCTGTGCCGCATGGGGCTTTCAGGCGCAAAGCCCGCCGAAGCGCCGCTGCATAAGCTGCCCCCTGCCGAGGAGCTTCCCGAGTACACCGCTGAGGATATCGTGAAGCGTTCCGAGGCCGACGGCGGCTTCAAGGCCGTTGTCAGTCAGGCGCAGCGCAAGCTCGGCAGAGCCCTTTCCACCTCAGATTTAAAGATCTTATTCGGCATCTACGATTATCTTGCCCTGCCGCCCGACGTTATCTTCATGCTCCTGAGCTATTGCGTCGATCTTTTCGCCGAAAAATACGGCCCGGGCAGGCTGCCCTCGATGCGCAGCATCGAGAAGGAGGCCTATTCATGGGTCAATAAGGAGATACTGACCCTTGAGCAGGCAGATGAATACATAAAAAACGCAGCCGAGCGCCGAAGCCGGGTAAACGAGCTCAAGGCCGCCATGGGCATCCGCGGCAGAGCCCTTACACCCACCGAGAGTAAATACATCGCCTCGTGGCTCGACACTGGCTTTGACAACGAGGCCATACTCATCGCATATGACCGGACGGTCACGAACACGGGCTCCCTTAAATGGAGCTACATGAACAAGATCCTTTTAAGCTGGCACGAAAAGGGCATACACACCGAGGCAGAGATACTTGAAAAGGACAGCCGCCCCGCCCCCGGAAAGGCGGCAAACGAGCACCGCGGCGCGGTGACGGATGATGAGCTCAGACGTCTGCGCTCAATTTACGAGAAGGTTAAAAACGGTTAAGATATGGCATTGGACGGAAAAATACTGGCAAAGGCCAGAGAGCAGCTCAGAAACATACACGCGGACAACGTGGCCGAGCATTTCCTGCGTCAGGAGAGGATATACTCCCGCATACCGGAGATCGAGCGCATCGACCTGCGCCTTCGCAGCCAGATGTCGGAGCTCGTCGGGCTCACCATCAAAAGAAGCTCCGATCTGGGCGAGGCTCTCAAGGCACTTGAGAACGAGAGCCTTGAGCTTCAGGCGAGAAAGGCCGAGCTTCTTAACGAGCACGGCTACGGCATAGACTATCTTGACGATATCTACTCCTGCCCCAGGTGCAGGGACACCGGCTTCGTGGAGGGCAATATGTGCTCCTGCCTGAAGGAGCTTTATAACCGCGAGCTCACAAGTGAGCTCAGCGTTCTGCTGCGCAGCGGGAACGAGCGCTTCGAGGACTTCGACCTGAGCCTCTACGGCGAGGCGAAGGAGGGTATGGCGATAGTGTTTGAGACCTGCCGCGAATACGCGCACAGCTTTTCCGAGCGCTCCATGAACCTGCTGTTTCAGGGCGGCACGGGTCTGGGCAAGACCTTTCTCTCGGCCTGCATAGCAAGGGTCGTCGCGGAAAACGGCCACTCCGTATGCTACGACACCGCCGCCTCGGCTCTCGAGGCATTCGAGACGAAAAAGTTCGCCCGCGACCCGGAGACCGCCGAAAAGGCCGCCGTCAGGGTCGAGCGTATGCTCGAGTGCGAGCTGATGATACTCGACGATCTGGGCACCGAGATGCTCACCCAGATAAGCGTCAGCGCGCTGTATACGCTCATAAACACCCGCCTTGTAAACGGCAAAAAGACCATTATAAGCACAAACCTCACCGACGCCGAGCTTGCCCGGCGCTACACTCCCCAGATATGCTCACGGCTCGAGGGCGAGTTCACGCACCTCCCCTTCGCCGGTACGGATATACGCAAACTGAAAAAGGAGATGTAAAAGCATGGCACAGCATGAGATAACAAACGCAATACCTCTGCTCGACAAGGACGGAAACCTCACCGAGGCCGGTTACGCCAAGAAGCTCCTGCCCGTTTACAGGCGCGCCGACATCAAGGCAAGCCCCCTGCGCATCAAGGAATGGGACTACTACCTCATAAACAACGGCCGCTTCGCTCTGGCGCTGACCATCGACGATAACGGCTACATGGGACTGGACTCGATAAGCCTTTTAAACTTCGAGGAGGGCTGGGAGATCACCACGAGCCCCATGTGCTTCATGCCTCTGGGCAAGCGCGGCCTGCCCGAGACCAGCGCCGTCGGCGATACGGTCGCCGAGGGCAAAAATTACAGCATATACTTTAAAAACGACGGCTCCGGCACGCGCATCCTCACCGCGCGGATGGAAAAGTTCGGCCCTGCAGGCGCTCTGAACGCCACGGTCGAGCTCACCGGCGAGCCCGAGGAGAGCATGGTCATCGCAACGCCCTTTGAAAAGGCGGGGCATTTCTACTATAACCAGAAGATCAACTGCCTGCGCGCAAAGGGCGAGGTCAGCTATGACGGCCGTACCTATGTTTTCGACCCCGAGGACAGCTTCGCGGTTCTGGACTGGGGACGCGGCGTCTGGACCTACAAGAACACTTGGTACTGGGGCTCGGCCTCCGGCGCCGTCGACGGCGTTCCCTTCGGCTGGAACATCGGCTACGGCTTCGGCGACACCTCCGCCGCCAGCGAGAATATGCTGTTTTATGACGGCAAGGCGCACAAGCTCAGTCAGGTAAAATTCAACATCCCGGGCGACGAAAAGGCCTTCCTCGAGCCGTGGACCTTCACCTCCGATGACGGCAGGTTCGAGATGGACTTCAGGCCCGTTCTCGACCGCGCCTCCTGCACCGACGTTCTGCTGATAAAGAGCGATCAGCATCAGGTGTTCGGCCTGTTCACCGGCAGGGCTGTCCTCGACGACGGCAAGGTCATAGAAATAAAAGACTTCCCCGGCTTCGCCGAAAAAGTCTCGAACAAGTGGTGATACAAAAACCGCACCCGTGGGTGCGGTTTTTTCAGCGTGTCAAAAAAGTCCTCCCAGACTTTTTTGCACGCTTCAAAAACGCCAAGTTTTTTGTGAAATTTCATTTCACGAAAAACCTCGCCATGCTCGTCAAAAAGCCTGATAAATCAGGCATTTTTGATGGCTATTTATCTAATTCGAGGCGGGCTGCCGCCCCCTCGAGCTCCCCCTGTCCGTCGCTTCATTCTATGCATTCATTTTTAGTTCTTTGACAGTCTGCAAAAACCGCACCCGTGGGTGCGGTTTTTTGATTCAATAGTTTGTCTCGGGATCGTCCGTTTTCTACCTGAACACGACGCCGTTTTTTTCCGAGCGGCGCAGAAGTATCACCGCGGCGGCCAGCACCATGGCCTCATACACGCCGAAGGTATACCATACGGCGTCCGCGCCGAAAATTTCCGGCAGCAGGAGGATCACCGAAAGGTTGAACACGAAGCTGCGCAGAACGTTCATGATTATTGCCTGAACAGAGCGCTTTGTGGAATAAAGGTAGGCGGAGATTATCGTGTTCAGCGCCATGACCGAGAAGCCCCATGCGTATTTCGGCATACTCTGCACCGTGAATTCCAGGGTCTCGGGATCCGCGCCGAACAGCACGCACACAGGCTCGCCCGCGAACAGCAGCAGTATATAGATGATGACGCTGCCGACAAAGTTTATTATAAGTCCCGAGCGGAAGTAATACTTAAGATCGGCCTCGTTTTTCGCGCCGTAGCAGCGGCCGAACAGAGGCTGCAGACCCTCGGCGGTGCCGAAGAATATCGCGACCGAGAACGACGCCACATAGCCGATGATTGAAAAGGCGTTAACGCCGATATCGCCGATCTTCGCAAGGAGAACATAGTTCGTCGCAATTATCGCGGTGGGGGTGGCGAGCTGGGAGATAAACTCCGGAAGCCCGCGCAGGGCGATCTTCCTGAAAAGCGCGGCGTCGGGTCTGAAGCCTCCTGTGCGGAGCCTGCCCCTTTTGAGGATGAAATGCGGCAGCACGACAAGCAGGCTTACAGTCTGGGAAACGCCCGTGGCGATGGCCGCGCCCTTGAGCCCCATCTGCATGGGGAATATGAGGTACCAGTCTCCGAAAATATTGCACAGCGCGCCGACGATGACCGCCGCCGACACTAAAATGGGCGAGCCGTCGTTGCGGCAGAAGCCGTGCATGGCGCTTGCAAGTCCCGAGGGTATTATGAACACCGAGTACCAAAAAATATAGTCATGGACATACTGATAAAACGTGTCGTTCGCGCCGAGGAGCCTGCACAGCAGCGGGGTCAGCAGAGTGCCGACAAGGCACAGCGCCGCCGCCACAAGTATAGTTGCCGTCAGGGAGTGCATGAAGGCCTCGTTTGCGCCCTTTTCGTCGCCCCTGCCGAGGCGTATGGCGACCACGGTCACGCCGCCGATGGTGGTCAGCATGAAGGATGCGCACACCACCATGACAAAGGGGAAGGCGATATTCACCGCGCCCAGCGCGTTCGTGCCGACGCCCTGCCCGACAAATATGCCGTCTATTATGGTGAACAGGAAGTAGCTTACGCTGCTGAGTATGGTCGGGACAACGTATTTGATAAGTTTTTTGCTTCTCTGCGTCATTCCAGATTTCCGCTTTCGTACATCAGTGCCGTGAGCGCCACTATCGGGGCGGTCTCGCATCTCAAAATGCGCTTGCCCATGGAGCAGATGTGCATACCGCAGGCACGCGCCATGTCGGCCTCCACGCGCTCGAAGCCGCCCTCGGGGCCGGTGATTATCGCGGCGGTCTTCAGGCTTTTCGCGTTTGACAGGGCTTCGGAAAAGCTCTCCCGCTCCCCCGTTTCGTACATGAAAAAGGCCTCCTCGGTCTGCTTTGCCGCGTCGAGCGCCTCGACAAAGCTTCCGAGCCACCTGACCTCGGGTATGATGCCGCGGCCCGACTGCTTTGCCGCCTCCTCGGATATCCTGTTCCAGCGCTCGATCTTCTTTTGAACGCCGTCGGTGCGCTGGATAACGCGCCCGGAGTCAAAAAAAACGATCTCCGACGCTCCCGCCTCGACGGATTTCTGGATGATATAATCTGTCTTGTCGCCCTTGGGCAGGCCGCACAGAACGCGCACGGAGACCGTCGGCTCAGCCGGACACGGCAGCACCTCGATTATCTCAGCCTCCGCCTCGTCCTTATCCGAGCGGATAAGGCGGCATTTATAGTCCGTGCCCCTGCCGTCGCATATGGTCATGTCCTCGCCCGGGCGAAGGCGCAGCACCTTTATATGCTCGGCGTCGCGGCCGCGTATTATCGCCGTTCCGCCGAATTCGTTCGTTCCAAGCATGAAAAATCTGGGCATATCACACCTCAAATTTGAAATTTACATCATTGAATTAGTATTATCAGCAATGCGGATATTATCTCATATTATGCACAGCTTTTCAAGCCGCAGCATATAATACGGCGGTGAAGTATATGGAATTTGATAATTTTGAAGAGGTATGGCAGCGTGTGACGGAGCACGACGAGCCCGATCTCAGCCTGCCCGAGCGCCCCAGCCCCAACGAGGAAAGGATCTGCCTCATAAAGCGCGGCGAAAAAAGCTGCGCGGTAAGATTTCTTCCCGAGTTTTAAACCCTTTCAGCGTGTCAAAAAAGTCCTTTCGGACTTTTTTGCACGCTTCAAAAACGCCAAGTTTTTTGTGAAATTGCATTTCACGAAAAACCTCGCTGTGCTCGTCAAAAAGTCTGATAAATCAGACGTTTTTGATGGCTATTTATCCAATTCGAGGCGGGCTGCCGCCCCCTCGAGCTCCCCCATCCGTCGCTTCTCTCTATGCATTCATTTTTAGTCTTTTGACAGACTGAAAGCTCATGTCCCGAGGGACATGAGCTTTCAAAATATTCAGGCTCAGACTTCTGCCAGGCAGCGGTACAGGAAGGTGACTATCTGACCGCGGCTGCAGCCGTCGTTGGGGCTGAAGGTAGTCTCGGTGGTGCCGTTGGTAATGCCGTTTTTGACCGCCCAGAGCATTGCATCGTAGTAGAATGCGCCTTCGTTAACGTCGGTGAAGCTTACCTCAACGTCGGAAACATCGGGGCAGCCCGCCGCGCGGTACAGGAAGGTTACTACCTGTGCGCGGGTCACGGTCTCAAAGGGGCTGAAGGTAGTCTCGGTGGTACCCTTGGTGATGCCGTTTTTGACCGCCCAGAGCATTGCGTCGTAGTAGTACGCGCCCTCTTCAACGTCGGTGAAGGAGACCTCAACGCCGGAGACATCGGGGCAGCCCGCCGCACGGTACAGGAAGGTGACTGCCTGTGCGCGGTTGCAGGCCTTGCCGGGAACGAAGGTATCCTCGGTATAGCCGTTGGTGATCTGCGGATCCCGGCTTATCGCCCACAGCACCGCGTCGTAGCAGTAGCTGCCCTCGGCGACGTCGGTAAACGGATTGACGGCGGGATCGACGGAGGGGATCTCGTCAACGGGGATGCTTGCCTTTACGGACGCATTGTCCAGGGTGATCTGGTAGTTCTGGGTATATCTTGCCTTGCCCTGCTCGTAGGTGTAGATGACCAGAGCGAGGGTGTGGCCTTCCTCAACGGTGTAGAGGTTGGGCTGGAGGTAGAGGGTGTAATCGTGGTTCTCGCCGACCTTCAGTGCGACCTTGGTATCCGCGGAAGCGGAGTCGTAGCCTGCGCCGGGGTTGCAGAGATCCATCCAACCGCGTGCGATGATCTTGTACTTGACCTCGCTGGACTTGAGCTCAGCGTAGTCATAGTTGCTCAGGCCGCCGCCCATCCATGCGCCGCCTTCGGTGATGGTCTTGGGAACATAGCTGCCGGAAGTGTTATATGCGCTGAAGGTCTCGCCCTCGGGAGCGATATCGACCAGCATTGCGCTGACCATCAGCGCGTCGCGGTCAAGGATGTCGCCGGCGTCGGGAACGGATACGGTGACGGCGCCGTCGGCGGAGGAGGCAACATAGTTGTCGTGATCGAGCGCATCGTCAGTCTCGCCGACGAAGTTATCGTGGTCAACTCCGCCTCTGGGAGCTGTGGGAGCCTCATAGTTATCTGCGGAAGCGGTGAAGCTTACGGCAACGCTGCCCTTGATAACGGTGTCAGCCTCAACGGGCATCGTGTACATTGCGCTGAGGTCGGTCGGGCCGGCGGTGAACGCATCTCTCCAGTTGTTGCGGGTGATGCCTGCGGATGCATAGTCGCTGTTGATGGTGGTGGTGCCGGTCCGGCTTGCATCGGCGAGGACTACGCTGTTATCGGTAGCCCAGCTGTCATAGGTGTTCCATACGGAGGCGTCGGAGTTGCTCTGTGCGGTGACCGCCGCCATGTTCTCTGCGCCGTTTTCCACGCCGCACAGGTAGTGGCTGAACCAGCGGTTGAGAACGTTGTTGTAGGACTCGCCGTCAACATAGAACTCAAGGTTGCCGGCGGGGTAGCTCGGGGTGAGGTGCGCATCCTGGTGGAGGAGGAGCTTCACGTTGACGCCCGCGGTCTGGTATGCCTGATACATCAGGTCAAACTCCTTGGTGCGGACGTTGTCGTCGTTCAGGCCGTGGACGATAAGCGCGGGGCACTTGATGTTCTCTGCATCAAGGGTGTAGTCACGGCATGCCCAGTGGTCGGAGTAGTCACCGTTGGAGGCGAGCTGATCCTGCTGGGTCTGGTACAGGTAGTTGCCGTACTTCTCGGCGATGGTGGCATAGTCGTCCGGATCGAGGTAGCGGCCGTTGCAGTACCATGCAAGGCGCTCGCTGTAGTTGACCGAGCTGCTGGTGGAGATGCCCTGGGAGTTGGTGTACTCGTACCAGCTTGCGATGCCCGCTACGGGAACGATGGTCTCAAGGCCCTTAACGCCGGTGGTGGCAAGGCCGAACTGGGTGGTGCCGGCATAGGAGCGGCCGGTCATGCCGACCTTGCCGCTGGACCAGTCTGCTTCAACGGTGATGTTGCTGGTCTTGTCGGTGTAAGCGACGCGGTCGCCGGTCAGCCATTCGATAACGCACTTGAACGCGTCGATCTCGAGGTCGGTGCCGCAGGTCTCAAAGCCGTCGGAGCCCTTGGTGCCGAGACCGCCGCATTCTACGACGGCGAAGCCGCGGACGAGGTAGTAATCGTACCAATCGAGGTCTTCGTAGTCATACATGCGCTCGTAGGGATTCCAGTAGTACCAGTCGGCGCTGTCTGCATCCTTCGCGGCATCCTGAGTGGTCGCGCTGCCCTCGGGGGTGCGCGCATCAGGCTGGCTGTAGAGCTTGGAAATGTCATAGCTCTCGCTGCCAAGATTGCTTCCGGGGTTCATGGAGGAGTTGCAGCCGGTGATGTAGGGGCGTGCTTCGTAGATGGTGGCTGCCTTGTAGTCGCCTTCCATAGCGGCGCGGGGGAGCTGAACAAGGGCCTTCACAAGGTCGAGCTTGCCGTCATCGTCGGTGTCGTAGTTGGTCTCGACGTAAACGCAGTAGCGGATAATGTCGCTCTCATCATTGCTGTAGCCGGTCTCGACGGCGCCGGTGGTGTAGGGGAATATGGGCTGAGCCATGCCGTTCATGAACAGGGGCTCGAGGGTATCGCCGTGGAGAGCCTCATACATGACGTTTGCAACGGCTTTCATCTGACGGTAGTCGTCAAGAGTGCAGTCTGCATCGGTGTCGGTATCCGCGTCTATCATGCCCATGCTGCGGGCCTGCGCAAGATAATCCGCAGGGAATGCGCCGAGCTGCTGCTCGGTCATGCCTGTCCACAGGAGCAGAGCGCGGACCGCATCGGCTATCGAAAGCTCGGCGGTCGCGGATGCGCCGTCGGGGATAACGATATCCTTGTCGATATCTGCCAGGTCGGCATAAGTCAGAACATCGTCCGCCGTACCGGCCGATGCGGCGAATGCCGCGCCGGGAAGAACAGACATGAGCATGACGAGCGTCATCAGCAGAGCAAGGAGTCTTCTCTTCATTTCTATTCCTTCTTTCAGATAATATCGGTTTTTTCTTTGCCGCAGCTGCGAATTTCCACCGGTTTTCAGATACGTCAGGAAAAAACTATATTCTTAGTTTAAATCATTAAAGCGGCGATTTCAATTGATAAATCAAATAAGAATACCGGGGAGGTAATTCAAAAATTTGTAGAATGTTGCATAATGCCGGATATAATTCCCGAAAGTGTTAAGTCAGCGCAGCGCGGGTTTATTTCCGTATTAATGAACGGATCGGCACAGTATAATTAATAAAAGGCCGTTTGACAGGCACCTTGTGTCCGCATACGTTTTCGCGGTGATCGTTCCGCAATACGGCCCGTATGCAGCAGTCCGTGAACTTTTCCCGCCGCGTTTGTTGACGTTCGCCGCGGCACATGATACAATTTTGTTCAGACAGGACAAAGCATTTCCGGCGTTCTCCCGCGCCTTTAACGGGGAACGACGCAGGTAAGGATGGATATCAGCCATGACTCATGCCGTTGTATTTTCAGATTCATATGTATGGACGTTTTTCAATCAGCTTGCGCTGCTGTTCGCCGCGATGCTGCTCGGAAACATCATCAGGACGCAGGTGCCGTTCATTAAGAAGCTGTACATACCCTCGGCCCTTATCGGCGGAGCGCTCGTGCTTATTCTCAAAACCGTTCCCGCGGTCAACAGCTTCATAGACCGCTCCGTGATGCAGATCATCACATACCACTGCCTCGGCATAGGCTTCGCGGCGCTCGCGCTCAAGACCGCGAAGAGCAAACGCAGGGTATCCTCCGTCAAGATCGTCGAGAGCGGCGCCATAATGGCGAGCTCCTATCTGATACAGGCGGTGATCGGACTTGTCATCTCCGTTGCCGGATTTTTTATCGCCGACTGCTTCTACGCCGCCGGCCTGATACTGCCGATGGGCTTCGGCCAGAGCACCGGCAGCGCGCTGAGCTGGGGCAGCAAATATGAGACTGCCTACGGCTTCGGCGGCGGCGCCTCATACGGTCTGGCTGTCGCCGCGATAGGCTTTATCGTCGGCAGCGTTATAGGCGTCATCTATCTCAATGCCCTGATACGCAAAGGCAAGTACACTCCCCTCCGCAACATTTCCCGTGCCTGCGCGGAGGACGGGGAAGAAGTCGAAGACGAGATCCCGGACTCCGAATCCATAGATAAGCTGTCGGTGCAGCTGTGCTTTGTTATCCTCAGCTACACCGTGGCGCAGCTTTTCATGCGCCTGCTCAGCGCAACCGGCATCTCCGCCGTGGCGGATCTCGCCTGGGGTCTGAATTTCCTCTGGGCGCTGCTTTTCGGCTTCCTGATGAAGGTCGTTCTGAACCTGCTCAGGAAAAAAGGCGTGGTCAGACGCGCATATATAAATAATAAGCTTATGGACAGGATCAGCGGCTTCATGTTCGACCTGATGATCGTGGCCGGCGTGGTTGCGATAGACTTTGAGGACATATACATGAACCTCCCGCTGCTCATCATCACCTGCGTCTGCGGCACCGTCGTCACCTTCTTCTATGTCAAGGCCGCGACGCGGCACACCTATAAAGGCTACGAGCTCGAGAGCTTTCTTACAAACTTCGGCACCGTCACCGGCACCGTCAGCACCGGCATGATACTCCTGCGCGAGATAGACCCGAACTATGTCACGCCCGCCGCGTCCAACATCGTGCTGCAGAACATCCCCTCGCTCGTGATGCTCGCTCCGCTGCTGCTGACGATGGGCTTTGCCGCCTCGAGTCTGCAGCATACGCTCATAATGCTCGGTGTATATGCCTTCCTGCTCATCGCATACAACATCTTTCTTTTCAGGCGCAGCATATTCAAAAAGCGATATGCAGGCGCCGCCGATGAGCTTTCGGCCGGGGTGCATGACCGATGAACCGGCAGATATCAGACCGGCGCTGCGGCCGCGTATACAGCGCACTGCTGCCCGTTTTCCGGCTGGTTGCCTTTTTCGCCTTCGGCATAAAGGCCAGGCCCAAGCGCTACGGCGAACCCGTGCTCGTGCTCTCGAACCACACCACGGATCTGGACTTCACGGCCGTCAGCGCATACATAAGCGACCATCTTTACTTCGTTGCCAGCAAGCACATTCTCGGCATGGGTCTTTTGGGCAGGCTGTTCAAGGAGCTGCTCGATCCGATCACCGTGAACAAGGGCGCGCTGAAGCCCTCGGAGGTCATGGACATGATACGCCGTGTCCGCGGCGGCAGCAGCATACTCCTTTTCTGCGAGGGGCGCATAAGTCACAACGGAAAGACAATGCCCATAGCTCCGGCAACGGCTAAGCTGGCCAAAAAGTTAGGCTGCAGGCTCGTCACCTTCAGGACCTCCGGAGGCTTTTTCAAGCAGCCGCGCTGGCAGGACTACATGAACGGCGGGAAGCTTTTCAGCTCCGGCATCGTTAACGAGTACTCCCCGGAAGAGCTGCGTCAGCTCTCGGCCGATGAGCTGCTCGAACACATACGGGAGGATCTGTATGTTGACGCCTATGAGGAGCAGCGCCGCCTGATGCTGCCGTTCAGGCTCCGTCACGGCATCCGCGATATCACCAGGTACTATGACACCTGTCCGCGCTGCCGCGGCGTCGATACGCTCCGCGCAAAGGGGAGCCGCGTGATATGCAGCTGCGGATACTCCATGATCTATGACAGATACGGCTTTCTGCACGGGCAGCCCCGGCTCGTCTCGACGATACAGGACTGGGAAAAGCTGCAGCTTGAGATCTACCGTGAGCTGTTTGAGCAAGGCCGCTTCTTCAGCGACGAGGACGTGCAGCTTTTTGAGACAGGAGAGGACTTCCGCAAGACCCCGCTGCTCACCGGCCGTCTGTACAGCTCCGCCGACGCACTCTCGATCGGGGAATACCGTTTCGATTTCTCCGGAATAGTAAAAATGGAGATCCTCCGCGGCGGCAGCGCCCTTGTGTTCACCGTCGGCGGGGTGCACTATATGCTGCAGAAGGAAGGCGCCTGCCTGAACAAATACCTCTCGCTCCGGCTCTGGTCTCTCGGGCGGCTCGGAGAGGACTCATGAAACAGCATTATAGGCTGTTCCGGCACATTTCAGCGTACTGAAAAAGACCTGATGCGAAAAATGCATCAGGTCTTTTTTTAAAAGCGCCGTGTTATGACGCAGGGCCGATAACGGGGTTCTCTCGGCAGGCAGTCCCGATGGGCAATGCCGTCGCTTCTTGACAATAACGGAAGACCACACTGAAATAAACGATATTCATTTCAGTGTATTCCGTCAAATAGGCTGAATGGCCTTTAGTTCAATGTAGCCTCTCTCGCCACGGGGCTCCAGCTGAATGCGCGGATTCGAGTTGTCCCACTCATACCCAATGACCGAAGGGTCGTATTTCTCCATAGAAGCCTGCACCGTTTCAATGGCCTGACAATAGTCTTCCTCCTTAAACGGCTCTCCCTGAAACATCAGGTATTTTGCGGCAGGCAGTGTAATGACATCAAATCCATCGGGGACGATGCCGGTATCATCAATTGCCGCCTCAATGCCCTGCACATATTCCGAAGTACCCTGTTCCCGATATTTCTCCGGCAGCCACAGGCAAACCGGCTCCCCGCAAAGAGACTTCATGCTGGTCAGAATGCCCCAGACATCGCAGCCGACCTCCTGACAATAGCTCCAGTATTCCTTCGCCGTCTTTCCGCGCTTGATAATGACCCTGCGTTCCGGCTTCTCAATGACTTGGATAAAAACATTTGCAGCGTGTTCCACTGTTTCTCGCTCCTTCCACAATGTTCTGAATTTTACGCCATACGGGGTGAAAAGCGGAAGCGGAACAGGAGACTTTGCATATTCATAGGGATTGCAACCGAATGCGTTGCGAAACGCTCTCTGATAGCCGTCTACGCTGTCGTAGCCGGTATCATAAGCCAAGTCGATCACCTTGCATTGTTCATCCCGCAAACGCAATGCGGAACGGGACAGCCGAAGCCGCCTGATGTAATCTGCCGGAGTAAGACCCGTCAGCTCCTTAAATATTCGCGCGCAATAAAAAGGAGAATACATTACCGTATCGGAAAGGTCGCACAATGTGATTTTTTCTGAAAGGTGCGCCGCAATATAGTCCTGCATCTGCTGTACCGCCAAAACCTTTTCCGTCACTTTATCACCTCCTCCTGACAAAGCCATTATCACAGAAAGAGTGGGAATATTCTCGACTTTTCTTGCTGTCTTTCAAATTCCGGTTTGTCGTCAATAATGAATCCTCTGTTTTATAATAGCACATTTCGTCATCGTATGAAAGCCATAAAAAGGAAGCCTCTCTTGTCCGGGCAGACAAAAGAGGTTTCTTTCTTTGTCAAGAGGCTTCATTCCAGATATTCTCGTTTCCCATCCCAAATCACAACCCAGCGAAGTGGTTGTGATTTGGAAAGGAGGAGCAAGGAAGCGGGCGGATGGCGTTCTTTTGTTCCGCAGGAATAAAAGAACGTCGGAGCAAAGCGGACTTTGCTCCGACGTGGCGGAGAAGGAGGGATTTGAACCCTCGAACACCTTATGGGTGTTACACGATTTCCAATCGTGCGCGCTCGGCCGGACTACGCGACTTCTCCGAGTAAAAAAATATTTACTTGGCTGACTAATCAGCTTGCCTATTATAATTCAGTTTAAGCGTAAAGTCAAGCATTTTTCGGCTATTTTTTCTTTCTCAGATCGGCGATCATTATGACCGCGGCTGCCGAGATGAGCAGCGCAAGAATAAGTATCGCGCAGTTGCGGAAAAACTCCTCAGGCATGAGCCTTATGATGGGATCGGCGCTTTGGTCGAATATCCAGTTATCCTTGCCCGGGAAGAAAACGCTGTGGAACACCGTGAACGCGCGGTCAAAGTCCGCTGCCGCCAGAGCTCCGACAACGCACAGGGCTCCGCCCATGCCCGCGGCTCCCCAGAAGGCGGGGCCGCGCCCCAGGAATCTGTGCAGCCCGTGCCTGCGCCTGTACACGGTCAGGGTGACTATAAGTACGGCGCTGACGGCAAAAATGCGAAAATCGAGTATGAACAGCTCGCGGCAGTCGGCAAAATGCGCCGCACCGTCTGCGGAAAATGGCAGCACGCCAGCCGAGAATTCGTCGCTTTTTCCCGTGCAGTAGTCCAGCACCTCGTCGTAGGCCTGCCTTATCTCATTTTCGCTCAGCCCGCTGTTTTCCTCCAGCCCCAGTGGCCCGATGTGCGCATAGTAGAAGCTCCTCAGGCAGATTGGCGCGGCGATTGAGCCGGTCAGCAGCGCCGCCGCGACAGCTATACTCATTATAAGGGAAAGCAGTTTGTTCATTATTTTTCCTCACAACATCTGATATAATACGCTTGTAAACGGAACGTAGGTTGCGCAGACGCCGGTCAGGGTCTATGCTTGAGCACAGGAGGTGCATATCATGGATGCAAGTAAAATGGGCGCGTTTATCGCCTCAATAAGAAAAGAGAAGGGTATGACGCAGGCCGAGCTTGCCGCCAAGCTTTTCCTTTCGGATAAAACTATAAGCAAGTGGGAGCGCGGCGCGGGGCTTCCCGATATAGGAAACCTCGAGGCCCTCGCGGACGCTCTGGGCGTGACATTGCTCGAGCTCATGCAGTCCGAGCGAAGCAATGAGAGCAGCATCAGCACACAGGCGGCCGAGCAATTGCTTGCCGACACGCTCAGCATTTCAAGCTCGTCGGGCGCTGCACTCCGCGGTCTCGGTATCGCAGCCGTTTCGGTCTCTGCACTCGCCGCGGCAGCGGTGCTCATCCTGCTGCTGCAAAACGGCTCCGCCCTGCTTTTTCCGGCAGCGAGCATTATTCTCGGTCTGGCCGCGTGGACGATCCCCGTATGGCGCATCACCCGCGGAAGTGTTCGCGGAGCTTCGTGCAGCGTGCTGGCAAGCATGGGGCTTGCGGGAGCGGCGGTCTGCGCTCAGCTTTTTGATATATGTCAAAACGTGATGACCGGAGACTGGGCTGCCGTCGACGACACGATATCCGCGCTCTGTACGGTCGTGCTTGCGTTTATGGCGATAAGCGTGCTTTTGAATATTCTCATGCTGTCAATGAGCAAAGTCAAGCGTCAGCCTTCATCCCCGAGAGCGTTATGAGCACCTGCGACGGCAGGTAAAACAGCCACATTCCGATATCGGCAAAGCTGCCAAGCCCCGCCGGAAACAGCTCCGGCGCGTTGTGGACGCCCACGCATACATCGCAGCACAAAAACAGTATAAGCCCCACGGAGAACAGGGCGTTTTTGATGCTCAGGCTCTGCACCGCATTGCACACGAAGGCCGTGAAATACAGGGCTGCCAGCAGATTGAGCGGACTGAGCATATCCGGCATCCACAGCGCGGCAGCGGCGGCCAAAAACAGTGCAAGCCGCGCAGGGAGCGCCGCACGATGGCCGTTTAGTCTGTAAATGCGGACAAAGTACAGTGCCTGCACCGCGCAGAACAACGCCACGCCCGCGGCGTAAGCCGTGTCCAGCAGCAGAAGGAAGGTGTCGGCTGCAAGGGTGAAGCCCATCGCGGCCGTCACGAGCTTTTCCCCGCCCCTCGCGCTCAAAAATGCGGAGAAGCCGAGGCACAGTACGATGGACGCATACTTTATCCACTTGCTGCCGCCCGCGCCGCTCATGTCGAGCCAAAGAAACGACGCGTAAAGCACCGCCTGCACGGCTATAAAAATTTTCACATACCGTTTTTCCATAAGGATATAATATCCCGCACAGCACATTTTTTCAATAGCATACATTCTGTGGTATCTGCCACCGGCAGCTTACGCTGTCGGTGGTAATATTGATTTGAGGTGATATCATGGACAAGCGCGATTACTCCGAGCCGAGCTGCTGTTTTGACTCCTCCGACTATTCCGGAAGGCCCGACTCCGCCCCATGCCCCGTGGCCGCTGACATAAAGGAAGTCACGGCGATACTGGATGCGTTTCTGAACAGAGGGCATTACGACGAGGCTGTCGGACATCTTAATTATTGGCGCGACAGGGTTTTTTCAGCCGGAGACTGGCGCTCCGAGCTTTCGATACAGAGCGAGCTCATGGGCCTGCACCGGCGCACCGGCGACAAAGCCGCCGCCGAGGCCGCCGTTGAACGCGGGCTTGAGATCATACGCCTTCACCGCATGGGCGGCACCGTGTCCGGCGCGACCGTCATGCTCAACGCCGCCACAACCTTGAAGTTTCTCGGCAGGTCGGACGAGGCCGTTCCGCTTTTCATTCAGGTCTCTCGTGTATACGCCGAGCATCTCGACCCCCTCGACTACCGCTTCGGAGGACTTTTCAACAACATGGCGCTGGCATATCAGGACATCGGCGAGTATGAGACAGCCGAGCAGTATTATCTGAAGGCCGCTGCAATAATGCGCCGCTGCAAGGGCGGCGATAACGAGGTCGCGGTGACCTACTGCAACATGGCAGAGCTCTGCGAGCTCATGGGGCGGGAGGACAAAATAGAAAAAATGCTCGACGAAGCATGGCTCAGTCTCACGGAAACAGGGCTTCCCCTCGACGGCTACCACGCCTTTACCATCTCAAAATGTCTGCCCACCTTTGAGCATTTCGGCTATTTCGTGTACGCGCAGGCGCTGAAAAAAAGATTGGATGAGATAAATGCAAGGACTTGAGCTTGCCCGCAGCCTTTACTTTGAAAAGGGCGCGGCAATGATAAGAGAAAAATTTCCCGAATACGAGGGCCGCATAGCCGCGGGGCTCGCCGGACGCGGCTCACAGTGCTTCGGCTTTGACGACGCACTCTCCCGCGACCATGACTTCGAGCCCGGCTTCTGCCTCTGGCTTACAGATGAGGACGACGCCGCGATAGGCGTCAGGCTCGCACGCGAATACCGCGCTTTATGCGGCACAGCCGCAGGCGAGGCCTCCGCTCTCGGCACGGCCGGCGTCGGGGTCATGCGCATAAGCGATTTTTACAGACCCTATACTGGCAGCGGCAAAGCCCCCGAGACATGGCAGGACTGGCTGTATCTGCCGTCCCACGCCCTTGCCGAGGCTTCAAACGGCGAGGTCTTCCGCGATGACCTCGGCGAGTTTTCCCGAATACGCGAGACCATAAAAAGCGGCATGCCCGAGGATGTTCGGCGCAAAAAGCTGGCTGCACGGCTAATTTTCATGGCTCAGGCCGGACAGTACAACTACTCGCGCTGCCTCAGGCACGGCGAGGAGGGCGCCGCCGTTCTTGCGCTGAGCGAATTTGTCAGAAACGCCGCCGAAGCGGTGTACCTATTAAACCGCGCCCACGCGCCGTATTACAAGTGGCTGCTGCGCGGTATGCGCCATCTTCCGAGGCTCGGCCAGCTTTCCGAAGCGCTCGAATTTCTTCTCACCGCCGATAACGATGCCGGGGGGCAAAAGCTCAAGGCCGCCGTCATTGAGGACATCTGCGCCGAGACGGTCAAGGAGCTCAGGGCTCAGAGGCTCACCTGCGGGAGCTGGGATTACCTCGAAAAGCACGCCTTTGACGTGCAGAGCCACATTGAAAACGCGCAGATACGCGCCCTGCACATAATGGAAGGATAAAGACACGCCCGACCGCTCATGAAGCAGTCGGGCGGTTTTTCATTTTTAAAGCCCCAGCGTGGTGAAGGCCTCCCACGACCTGTGCATATAGGTCTCAAGCCCTATCGGCTCGCCGATATACTTTTCGTCGCGCCCGTCGCGCAGGAACTCCTCAACGAAGCATTTCCTGCCCGTGGTGTGGGCAACGGGGATGCCGGTCATAATGCTCGTCTCGCGCAGCACCTCGTAGCCCTGACGGATATCGTCGGCGCTGGCATAGTTGAGAAGGTTTGAGTTATTCACAAAGCCCGTGACCTTCAGGCGGGCAAAGCCCTCCATCTCCTCCTTGAGCTTGATTATCTTCTCCGGGCTCTCGGACATCGGACGGAACACGTTGACGATGTCGTAGACCTCGAGCTGACCCGGCTCCAGAGCCGCGAAATCCGGATGATAGCGGCCGAGCGACATGGCTCCCGCCGCGTCGCCGCCGACGTCGAAAACGCACAGATCCCAGTCGCCCGCGAAGGCCGAGGCCACCGCGGCGGACATATTGCTGGGCGTGACGCCCTGCCCCGCGAAGGTGGGGGATACGAGGTTTACCTTATTCTCCTTGAGCACGTCCACGCGGTCGGACATACGGAAATAGTCGTTTACCTTGTCAAGGTCTATCACGAGGGTGTTCAGACCCTTGTTCGCGGAGTTCACGGCAAGGTTTATGGCTATCTCGGTCTTTCCGGAGCCGTAGTTACCTATAAGAACGATGAATTTTTTCATTTCTTCGCACCCTTTTCGTTTACCTTGGCCAGGAATTTCTCATTGCTGATGATGAAGCGCTCGTGCCTGCCCTGACCGATGAGGCCGCACTCGTCATACGCTTTGACCTCGAACACCAGTCTGCGGCGGTCGATCTCGATAAGCTCGCTCTCAGCCCAGACCTTCATGCCCAGCGGCGTCGCCGCGTCGTGGCTGATATCGAGCCTTGTGCCGACGGTGCCCTGCCCCTCCTCGAGGTAAGGCGCGACCGACATCTGCGCCGCCTGCTCCATGAGCCCGACCATGTTGGGAGTGGCGAATACGTCCAGCGAGCCGCTGCCAACGAACTTTGCGGTGTTTGTTTCGTTTACGACCGCTTCTACCTTGCCTTTTATACCGATTTCCATTGAAAATTCTCCTTGTTTTTTACGATTATGTAAGCAGTTTACCACACAATGCATCGAGTGACAAGACCTGTCCGGAACAGCCGTGCCTGATAAAAATAAAAACTCCCGGGGCCTTTTATGCCTCGGGAGCAGAGTCATGGGGGGGATAAGACTCTAAGCATCGTTGACAATATACCATGTCTCGGAGCGTATTGCAACACTTTTTTATAAAAAGTTCATACATTTTTTAAAATATGTCTGTTTTTTATAAAAACAGTCCGGCCGGAGCCGGACTGTTTATGTAACTTATGAAATATTACTTTTTGATGTTCGCCTTGATGACTTCGCCGATGACGGTCATGCCCTGAACGATCTTATCCTCGGGCATGCAGGAGTAGTTCAGGCGCATGCAGTTGTTGTGGCCGGGCTCGGGGAAGAAGTCGGCGCCGGGAACATAAGCGACGTTGCGCTCCAGGCACTGCTTTGCCATATCGTTGGTGTTGATGTACTCGGGAAGCTCGACCCAGGTGAACAGGCCGCCGTTGGGGTGGGTGAACTTTGCCTCGGGGGGGAACTCCTTTTCCATGGTCTGGATCATGGCGTCGCGGCGCTTGCGGTAGCAGTCCTTGATAGCTGCGACGTGCTCGTCAAGATCGAACATATCGATGAACTTGGAGATAACGAGCTGAGCCTCGGTGGAAGCCTGCAGAGCTGATGCCTGAGCCATGAAATTGTACTTCTTGAGGATCTCGCCTTCGGCGCAGACCCAGCCGAGACGGTAGCCGGGAGCGAGGATCTTGGAGAAGGTGCCGAGGAATACGACAAGGCCCTTGGTGTCCAGGCTCTTGAGCGCGGGCATATTCTCGCCCTCGAAGCGGAGCTCGCCGTAGGGGTTATCCTCAACAACGGGGATCTCGTACTTGTTGACGATCTCCATGAACTGCTTGCGGCGCTCGAGAGGCCAGGTACGGCCGGAGGGGTTCTGGAAGTCGGGGATGACATAGATCATCTTGACTCTCTCGGTGGTGGCGAGGACCTTTTCCAGCTCCTCCATGATCATGCCGTTTTCATCGGTGGGGATGGCCACGAAGTTGGGCTCGCAGGTCTTGAAGGCGTTGAGCGCGCCGAGGTAGGACGGGCTCTCGATGATGATAACGTCGCCCTTGTCGCAGAAGACGCGTGCCGAGTAGTCCAGACCCTGCTGGGAGCCGGAGGTAACGAGGATATTATCCGCGCTGGTCTTGATATTGTTCTTTGCGCACATGCGCTCGGCGATCTGCTCACGGAAGTGCAGGAAGCCCTCGGTGGTGGAGTACTGGAGAGCGATCTTGCCCTGCTCGTTCATAACGGCGTCGGTAGCGGCCTTCATCTTTTCAACGGGGAAAAGCTCAGAGGCGGGCAGGCCGCCCGCGAAAGAAAGGACCTCAGGCTTGCTGGTCAGAGCGAGAAGCTCACGGATAGCAGAGCCCTTGAGATTATCCATTCTGCTTGCAAATTTGATCATTTAATTATTTCCTCCTGTTCTTGAAAATGCTTATGCTGACGCATTTTACAATAATATTTAAGCATAATCCCTGTAATTTGTAAACAGGATTTTGCCTCAAAAATTCTCATTTTTGACTAATCAAATATTTATCATTGACATTTTGCATACATTTTCGTCCCAAAAACCGTACAAGTGTTCAATATACGATTTTTTCTCATATATTTCATTCCATTCGGTAATATATACAGGCTCTGACTTTATTTGTTAACAGATTAGCCTTGAAGTATTATTTGAAAAGTAGTAAAATACGATGAATTTGTACGCACTCGTATAAGTATATTGCTCGACCGCCAAGCGGTCAGAACGGAGTATTATGCGAATAGCTCTTATTTTACTGCGCTGGCTGATGAACTTCATCTACCTGTTCATGAAGCTGTGTCCCATAAGGAACAACAAGCTCGTTTTTCTCAGCCGCCAGTCCAACACCCCCTCGGAGGATTTTCTGTTTCTGCAGGATAGGCTCCTTGAGCTACGGCCCGACATGGAGATCGTCGCAATAACGCAGAGGGCAGACAACAATTTAAAAAGTATGCTCA
Source organism: uncultured Clostridia bacterium (assembly GCA_946405205.1). Classification (GTDB taxonomy): domain Bacteria; phylum Bacillota; class Clostridia; order Oscillospirales; family Oscillospiraceae; genus F23-B02. The sequence continues at coordinate 2,218 of CAMJGL010000020.1, read as the reverse complement.
GCTTCGCCGGCGTCACCTTAAAGAGCATGTACCACCTCGCCACCGCGAGGGTATGCCTTTTGGACTCCTATTGGCCGGCGGTTTCCGTGCTTCACCACAAAAAGGAGCTCGCCGTCATCCAGATGTGGCACGCCATGGGCAAGATCAAAAAGTCCGGCTATCAGTCGCTGGGCAAGAAGTTCGGCAGGAGCGGCGTTATCGCCCGCGAGATGCGCATGCACCGCAACTACGACGTAATCATTGCCGGCGGCAGAGCCTTCAACCCCTTCTACTGCGCCTCCTTCGGCGTGAGCCCCGACATTCTCTACAATGTCGGCCTGCCCCGCATGGATAGGCTCCGCGAGGGTCAGGCCGAGGCAAAGCGGCAGTTTTACAAGGCCTATCCCTGGCTCAGGGGACGCAAGATCATCCTCTACGCCCCCACCTTCCGCAAGGGTCAGACGCTCGAGCCCACGGAGCTTGTCGAGGCCTTCGCCTTCGACGCAAAGGAGATGCTCGTTATAAAGCGGCACCCCAATCAGCTCCTCGATCTTGAGTCCATCGCGCCGGCCATCACCTGCGGCAAGGTGCCAACCTCGACGGTGCTCTCGGTCTGCGACTGCGTCATAACCGACTACTCGGCCATCACCATCGAGGCCGCGCTGCTCGGCAAGCCCGTGTATTTCTACCTTTTCGACTATGAGGATTACATGGCGCACAACGGCCTGAACGTGAAGCTCTTCGAGGAATTTCCGGACTGCGTTTTCAGCGACGCGCAAAAGCTCATGGACGCCGTCAACAGCGGCGAATATGACTATGAAAACTATGAACGCTTCTGCAGCAAATATCTGCCCGACCTCAGCGGCAGGGCCACGGATAAGATTGCGGAGCTTATCATCGATTGCATGGAGAGAGACAAACATGATGCAATTTCTGAGAGCATTGCTCGCCAAAATCAAGCTGATGGTGCTGTGGGTGACAAGGATACTGTTTGCGCCCAATCACTTTAAGCTGCCCCTTTACAAGAGGATCCACTACGCCGTATTCGGCGGCTACATGATCGACCAGGTCGCGCTGTACGACTTCAAGCACAACGACAAGAATCAGTACCTTTCCGAATTTGACTGGTACCGCTCCCGCCGCATAAACGACCCCTACAGCAATATGCTCAACAACAAGGTCGTTTTTTCCCAGATAGTTGAACGCTACTGCTCCACGCCGGAGATATACTGCGTGAAGAAGGGCGATCGCCTGGCCGGCATGAACGGCCGCGTATTCAACGGCTATGACGATATCATCGCCCTGCTGCACGAGGTCGGAGCCTTCGTCGTCAAGCCCGTGGGAGCCGGCAAGGGCAAGGGCATACATATCGTCAAGTATAACGGCCACGGCATACTCCGCAACGACGAGCCTCACACCGAGCAGGAGCTTCTGGACATCCTGCGGCACAGCAGCAACTGGCTCATCTGCGCCTACGCGCATCAGGCCGACTACCTCAACGACATCTACCCCAATGCCGCGAACACCCTTCGTATGATAGTTCTGCGCAGCGCCGTGACAAAGGAGTTCGAGCTCTGCTTTGCCGTGCAGCGCATCGGAGCCGCGTGGACGGGAGCCGTCGACAACGGCAGCCGCGGCGGGCTGGTCGCAAACGTCGATATCGAAACGGGCACGCTCAGCGAAGCGCGCACCCTGCATAATCTCACGGTCTACGAGACCCACCCCGACACCCGCGCCCCGATAAAGGGCGCCGTCATACCCAATTGGGACCGCATAAAGAGCGAGGTCCTCGAGGTCAGCCGCAATTTCCCCTATCTTGACATCATCGCGTGGGACATCCTCCCCACCGCCGAGGGCTTCACCGTCATCGAGGCCAACACCTCCTCGGGCGTGAACATCATCCAGCTCTGGGGCCCCCAGCGCTACGGCAGGCTCGGCGATTTCTACCGCGAGCACGGTATAATAAAATGAGATATGTTATAATGGCTGACGGCAAGGGCAGCCGCTGGAACAATTTTCTGGGGCATGACAAGCACGAGATACGCATAGGCGGCGAGACGCTGCTTGAGCGCACCGTGCGGCTCGTGCATGAAAACGACGCCTCGGCCGAGGTCATGATCACCTCGCACAACGCCGCCCTGAGCATAGACGGCGCACAGCGCTACGAGCCTAAGAACAACGTTCTGGAGATCGACCGCTTCACCGCCGAGCTCATAGGCGACGACATGTGCTTTCTCTA
>CAMJGL010000019.1:0-28505 GCA_946405205.1 uncultured Clostridia bacterium | reverse complement strand
CATGCCCTTATAGGGCTGGTGCATGCCACCCGTTTTACGGGTGGTCATGACTTCATACGTTAGCCTTGACCTAGATCTTGCTGTTTATCCATGCGAGAATGTCGGAGTATACCTCGTCTTTGTTGAGCTCATTGAGCATCTCGTGCCGGCCGTCCTTGTAAAGCTTAATGGAAACGTCCTTCATACCGGCCTTTTTGAAGTTTTCATAAGCAAGCTTAACGCCCTTTCCGCACTCGCCAACGGGATCCATATCGCCTGACATGAAGTAAACGGGGATATCCTTGCTCATTTTCTCAAGATTTTTCTGATTAGTGATGAACTTTATACCGGTCATCATATCTCTGAACAGGCTGCAGCTCGGGATAAAGCCGCAGAGGGGATCTGCTATGTACTTATCAACCTGCGCCTCGTCGCGGCTGAGCCAGTCGTATTCGGTCCTGACTGTTCCGTAGATCTTGTTGTAGCTGCCGAAGGCCACGTTGTTTAGAAGATTACTGTAATGATGGGGTCCCTTGAGTGCTACGACAAGATTGCCCATGGTCAGTCCGCCGAATACAAGCGCGTGACTTTGATTGCCGGTGCCGCTGATGATGGCCGCGTCGAATGCGCCGGGGAAACGGATGAGGTGAGTCCTTGTCATAAAGCTGCCCATGCTGTGGCCGAATACTATCTGCGGAACATTGGGGTAGTTCTCCTTCATTGCGCGGCGAAGGATCTCCTCGTCGCCGACAACGTAAGTCCAGCCGTCTTTTTCGGCGAAAAATCCGAGCTGATCTTCTTTCTCAATACTCTTGCCGTGGCCGAGGTGATCGGTACCGACGGCAACAAGGCCGTTTGACGCCAAAAAGCTCATAAAATCGTCATAGCGTGCGATATGCTCCGCTATTCCGTGGACTATCTGCACAACTGCGCGGACCTCGCCGTCGGGAACGCACATACGTGCGTGAATTTTGTTTTTGCCGGTGCTTGAGTCAAAGAAAAAATCTTTAAAAGTAGGCATAGAAAATTACTCCCTTATATGTTATTATAAAACAATAATATAATTTTAGCGTATATAAATAGATTAGTCAATACAGAAACTGGGAGGAACAGATATGAACGGCTACGTAATAGCTCTCGATCAGGGCACAACGAGCTCAAGAGCGATAATCTTTGATGCAAAGGGTGCTCCCGTCACCATTGCTCAGTATCCTTTTCCGCAGATCTACCCCGAGCCCGGCTGGGTCGAGCATGACCCCATGGTCATCCTTGAAACTCAGCTTCGCGCACTGGCGGAGGCATTCGAGAAGAGCGGCCTTTCGCCGACGGATATCGCAGGTATAGGCATAACCAACCAGCGCGAGACCACGATCGTGTGGGATAAGAATACCGGCAAGCCGGTTTACAACGCCATCGTGTGGCAGTGCAGACGCACGGCTTCTATCTGCGACGAGCTTAAAGCCTCCGGAATAGGCGAGTATGTCCGCGAGAAGACCGGACTTCTCATCGACGCATATTTCTCCGGAACCAAGATAAAATGGATACTTGACAATGTTGACGGGGCGAGAGAACGCGCCGAGCGGGGCGAGCTGCTGTTCGGCAACGTGGATTCCTGGCTAATCTGGAACCTGACGGGCGGCAAGGCTCATGTTTCGGACTACTCCAACTGCTCCAGAACCATGATATTCGACATTGACGAGCTCAAATGGGATGAGACGCTTTGCGAAAAGCTCGGGATACCGATGTCCATGCTGCCGACTCCGGTGCCTTCGTCGATGATTTACGGAACCGTCGCCCCGGGGCTTACGGGACTTGAGGTATTGGCCGGCATTCCGGTATGCGGCAGCGCGGGAGATCAGGCGGCGGCGCTCATCGGCCAGGGCTGCATTGACCGCGGCCAGGCGAAGAATACATACGGCACCGGCTGCTTCACGCTCCTGAATACCGGCGACCAGTCCGTCCGCAGCTCCAGCGGCCTTGTTACCAGCGTAGCCTGGTCTATCGGCGGCAAGACGACATATGCCCTTGAGGGCAGCGTTTTCAATGCCGGCAGCTCAATTCAGTGGCTGCGTGACGAAGTAGGCTTGCTCGCAACCTCGTCCGAGTGCGAGACTCTTGCCGCAAGCGTGCCCGATAACGGCGGCGTGTATCTTGTTTCCGCCTTCACCGGTCTCGGCGCTCCGCGCTGGGATATGTATGCCCGCGGTGCGATAGTCGGCCTCACCCGCGGCTCAACGAAGGCGCATATCGTCAGAGCCGCACTCGAGGGCATTGCCTATCAGGTCAAGGATCTGCTTGACGCAATGGAAAAGGACTCCGGCGAGGAGCTGTCCGTCCTGCGTGTTGACGGCGGAGCGTCGGTCAATAACTTCATGATGCAGTTCCAGTCGGATATACTGCGCAAGCCTATCGACAGGCCGAAGATGGTTGAGACTACGGCCTTCGGCGCGGCCTTCCTTGCGGGACTTGCCACAGGTGTTTGGAACGACATTAGCGACATTAAGGCTATCAGAGAATCCGACAGGATCTTTGAAGCACAGATGGAGGCCGAAAAGGCCGAAAAGCTTCACAAAACATGGCTTCGTGCAGTTGAAAGAGCGGCAAAGTGGGAAGAATGATGGAACAGGTATTGGTTGTAAAAAGAGAAAAGCTTGAACAGTTTATTGGCAGCAGGAACGGCCTCATCCGCGATGATACAGGTAAACTGCTTGAGACAATAATGAGCGGACATGAGTTCATGCCGCGAGCCGAGGCCGAAGAGCGTCCGGACTATAAGCAGATAATCCCGTATGTCATCCTGCTTCAGGGCGATAAGGTCTTCGTGACCCGCAGGCTCAATAAAGGCGGCGAAGCGAGACTGCACGGCAGGATATCCATCGGCATCGGGGGACACATAAACCCCGTTGACGAGGAGGGGGACCTGCTCATGCGCGGCCTCTGGCGTGAGATACACGAGGAGGTACAGCTCGATAAACATGGGGAGCTTGTGTCCTGCGGCTTTATAAACGACGACTCCAACAGCGTCGGAAGCGTTCATCTGGGCGCGTGCTTCACCCTAAACGTCGAAGGCGAGGTGTTCGTGAGGGAGACCGAGAAGCTTGAAGGCCTGTGGATGACCGTGCCCGAGCTGAGGGATAGCTACGACAGTATGGAAACGTGGACGCAGATAGCTCTGGAGGTGCTTTGATGCAGGTATTCAGACCGGCGGATATCCTTATTCCTCAAACAGATATGCACGCGTGGAGCGTCGTGGCCTGCGACCAGTTCACCTCGGAGCCGGAGTATTGGGAAAAGGTGTATGCAACAGTCGGGGATAAGCCCTCGGCGCTCAGGCTCATCCTGCCCGAGGCGGAGCTCGGCATCAAGGATCCCGAGGCCGAGAGCAAGAGAATAAACGAGACCATGGCCGAGTATCTCAGCGGCGGTATATTTAAAGAGTATAAGGACAGCTACGTCTATGTCGAGCGCAGGCTTGAAGGCGGTATGCTGCGGCGCGGTATAGTCGGAGCCTTCGACCTTGAGGCATATGACTGGACCGAGGGCACGCATACCCCAATAAGAGCCACCGAGTATACGGTCGAGGATAGGCTGCCGCCGAGAGTCAAGGTGCGCGAAAAGGCGCTGCTGGAGATGCCGCATATCATGATATTCATTGACGATCCCGACGATGCGGTGCTCGGCGCGGCTGAAAAGGGCGAAAGGCTGTATGATTTTGAGCTTATGCAGCGCGGCGGCCATATAAGCGGCTGGCTGGTCAAGGATAATAAGGCGCTGGAAAACGCGGTGGAAAAGCTATCCGATGCGCTGGAGCTCACGAAAAAATACGGAGCTGCGTCTGACCCGATGATATTTGCAATGGGCGACGGGAACCACAGCCTTGCCGCGGCGAAAAAGCATTGGGAGAACGTAAAAGCTCAGCTTCCGGAGAATGAATGGGAAGGCTGTCCTGCGCGTTACGCCCTTGCGGAGCTTGTCAACATCCACGATGAGGCAATAAGCTTTGAGCCGATACACAAGGTCATTTTCGATACTCAGCCCGAGAGCTTTATAAGCGAGGCGAAAAGCTATTTTGCCGGAAGAACGGGCGAGGGGAGAGACATTACCCTGATAACCGGCGAAAAGACCGAAACCATCTCCGTTTCCGGCCTGACGATAGGGGAGCTCATAGGAAGCTGCGAGGACTTTTGCAAGGCGTTTATCGCCCGCCACGGCGGCAGGATAGACTATATCCACGGCGATAACGAGTGCATGGCAATGTCGAAAAGGAAAAACTGCGCGGGAATACTGCTCCCGCGCATGGAAAAATCCGAGCTGTTCAAATCCGTAATGAGCAGCGGACCGTTCCCGAAGAAGAGCTTTTCGATAGGTCACGGCAACGATAAGCGATACTACCTTGAATGCAGAAAAATAAAGTAATTATTTCTTGTCAGACACTGTTTAATGTGGTAGAATATCGCCGGTAATTTTTAATTTAACTTTAGAGGAGCTGTTGAACATATGTCCGGACATTCCAAATGGCATAACATACAGAAGACAAAGGGCGCGGCTGACGCCAAGCGTGCGCAGGCCTTTACCAAGATAGCCCGCGAGATGATCGTTGCGGTCAAGGAAGGCGGCAGCGGCGACCCCAATAACAATTCCCGACTTGCGGCCGTCATAACCAAAGCAAAGGCCGCGAATATGCCCAACGACAACATAAAGCGCACTATCGACAAGGCGCTCGGCGCGGGCAACACCGATAACTACGAGAAGATAGTTTATGAAGGCTACGGTCCCTCCGGCGTCGCCGTCATTGTTGAGACCATGACCGATAACCGCAACCGTACCGCGGGCGAGATGCGCCACTATTTTGATAAGTTCGGCGGCAACATGGGCGCTGCCAACTGCGTGTCCTGGTCCTTCGATAAGAAGGGCGTTATCGTTATCGACAACGAGGATGAGGAGCTTGACGAGGATACCGTCATGATGGAGGTCCTTGACGCGGGTGCCGACGATTTTGAGCCCGACGGTGAGACCTTTGTCGTCTACACAAAGCCCGACGACGTATCTCCCGTTGCCGAGAAGATTAGTGCTGCCGGCTATAAGCTGCTGTCCGCTCAGGTCGAGATGCTGCCCCAGAACGGCTATATCAAGCTCACGAATGAGGACGAAATAAAGAACATGCAGAAGATGCTCGACATGTTCGAGGATAACGACGACGTCCAGAACGTCTGGCACAACTGGGAGCAGGACTGATAAAGTAAAAACAGCTGCTTGACCTGGTATTTATGAATGACTGCGGAGCGGGATGAATCCCGCTCCGTTTTGTATCTGTTCTCAAAAATATACATTTTAAAGTGTATTCGGAATGCTAACGCGGTGGATTTTCCCGCTGATGCAAATACTCCCGAGCCTATGCTCGGGAGTATTTCTGTTACTGCTTATTAGCCGGGCGGTTTTTCTTGGATGAATGCCCGCGGCCGCGCCTGCGGGAGAGCGCCGCCTTGCTGCGGTAGAAATCAAGCATCCCCTCGTCGGCTTCGTATATGAGCCGGTTGGCAGACCAGGTGTTGTCATCCTGCTTGCGGAATTTCAGCCTGACAAGGAAAGAGCCGCAGTCGCGACACGAGAAAATGTTCATATAGCGCTGATCGCCCTGATTTATCCAGCGCTGGCCGCTAAGTGCGGCAGCGCACTTCGGACAGCATATTTTTGCTAGCTCATCATCGGCAAAGGCATCGGCTTTGGATATATATCCCGGGAAAACAAGGTGTTCCAAAGCGTCGGGCCCGTTGTCGGCGGAGTTTTCCTTCTTGCTGCGGCCGGCGAGCATACGGGCTGCGGCCTCGTACCGGGCAAGTCCTTCTTCCATGTCGAGCTTTGAGCATATCAGCGCGGTATTATATGCGTCGCCGAGAGCGTCGTGTGCGACACGCGTCTGCTCTATCTCAAAATGCTCCATGGCGGTCGCAAGGGATTTTTGATTTTTGTCCCCGTCGGTCTGCATATTATATATAAGCTGAAGATTTACCCAGCCGGCTATCCAGTCCCAGTCAAGGTCGTGGATGATGATGTTCTGCTCCATGATCCCGCGGTCGTCGCAGCCCCATGTGAGGAAGGTGACGTCATCGCCGCACCACTGCCTGAATTTTTCAAAAGCGTCGCGGAAGCTGAGCCCCCGCGCAAGGCGCTCCTTGTCAAAGCCGGTCAGCTTTTTGACCTTGTAATGCATTCTTTTGAAGTACACGGGCTTAACGTCCACGGTAAACTCCTCGGCAGGCTGCATATCCTCGGTGAGCCTGACAGCACCGATCTCAATAATTTCGCCCCTCAGCTTGATTGGGAGCTTGTTAAAAACGGAGGATTTTGAGCTCATCGCCTGATTCCACTCTAAATCGACCACAACATAATTCATAAACACTACTACCTTCTATAAGATTACAAACATAAATTATAACATATACAAGCATATTTTTTCAATATATATTTGAATGATTTGCTCTGCTGTGGTATAATCCAAATGTTATAAATGCAGGAGGAACATAGTTATGAAGATAGCGGTTGTATGCGGCGGACTTTCAAATGAGCGTGACGTGTCAATAACCAGCGGAAGCTGTGTGGCCCGGGCACTGCGTGAAAAGGGACATAAGGTCGTGCTGCTCGATCTGTATTACGGCTACAGCGGCGAATACAATGACCCTGCGGAGCTGTTCGAGCGCGAACAGGAGGATCTTCGTTACTCTGTCAGCGAGGAAACGCCGGATATTGAGAAGATCATAGCGGAAGGCGACGGCAGCAGGATAGGCAAAAACGTGATCGAGATCTGCAGAGCGGCCGACATCAGCTTCCTTGCACTCCACGGCGAGGACGGGGAAAACGGCAAGGTGCAGGCCACATTTGATATGTTCGGCATAAAGTATACGGGAAGCGGCTATCTGGGCAGCGCCATTGCCATGAACAAGGAGCTGTCGAAGATCATGTTCCGGCACAACGGCATCCCCACTCCCGCCGGCATCGTGCTCGAAAAGGGTGCGGAAAGCTATGATGACGTGGGCTTTCCCTGCGTCGTGAAGCCCTGCAGCGGCGGCTCGAGCGTGGGCACCTCAATAGTTCACAGCCGCGACGAATATGATGCCGCGCTTGAATTTGCCTTCAGGTACGAATCCCGTGTGCTGGTCGAAAAATATGTCAAGGGCCGCGAGCTCACCGTCGGCGTGATGGACGGCAGAGCGATGCCCGTTATCGAGATCATCCCGAAGAGCGGATGGTACGACTATAAGAACAAGTATCAGGCGGGACTCACCGAGGAACTGTGTCCGGCGCCGCTCAGCGCTGAGGATACCGACAGGGTGCAGCGCCTTGCAGAGCGTGTTGCCGACGCTCTTATGATCGACGTATACTTTCGCGCAGACTTCCTGCTGGACGAAAGCGACGGGCAGCTTTACTGCCTTGAGGCAAACACCCTGCCCGGCATGACGCCGACAAGCCTTGTGCCGCAGATGGGAGCGGCTCAGGGCATGGACTACGGCGAGGTCTGCGAAAAAATAATTGCCGTTTCAATGGAGAAGTATAAATGAGAGGTGTAAGCGTTAAGGAGGCTGCCGCAATATTATGTGGCAGGCTCATCAACGAAAAAAACGCTGATGAGGAGATTCTCGGCGTTGTGATCGACAGCCGAAAGGTCGAGAAGGGCGCGATGTTCGCGGCCCTGAAGGGCGAGCACGCTGACGGACATGACTACATTGCCAAAGCCTTTGAGCTCGGCGCGGTGTGCTGCCTTGCGGAACATGCTCCCGAGGATGTTTCGGGCAGCGTTATCGTCGTTCCGGATGTCGCTCAGGCGCTGAAGGACCTTGCGGAAGCTTACCGCAAACGCTTTGATATCCCCATCATAGGCATAGCGGGCTCCGTCGGTAAAACAACTGCAAAGGAAATGGTCGCGGCTGTCCTCTCCTCAAAATACAATGTTCTGAAGACAGAGAAAAACCTCAATAACGAGCTTGGCGTACCGCTGACTGTTTTCCGTATTGAGCCTGAGCACGAGGCCGCCGTCATCGAGATGGGCATATCCGATTTCGGCGAGATGCGCCGCCTTGCGAAGATCGTGCGGCCTACCATGGCTGTGTATACCCTTATCGGTCACGCGCATCTTGAGCGCCTTCACGACAGAAACGGCGTGCTGAGGGCAAAAACCGAGATGGTTGAGTACATGCCCGAGGACGGAACACTGTTTCTGAACGCCGATGACGATATGCTGGCGTCCTATGAATGTGTGCAGGAAAGAGTGCTGTACGGGCTGGAGCCCGATGCTGATGTCAGAGCGGAGAATATAAGCCTTGAGAGCCTGAACGGTATGAGCTGCGATATCGTGAGCGGGGAGCGCAGGATACGCGTTCATATCCCCGCATACGGAAAGCACATGGTGTATGCCGCGCTTGAAGGAGCCGCTGTGGGGCTGAAGCTCGGCCTTACCGACGGGGAGATCGCCGCGGGTATCGAAAACTATGAGACGGTAGGCCGCCGTGCCAGCATTTCCGATACGGGCTATATCACGCTCGTTGACGACTGCTACAATGCCAATCCCGACTCGGTCATGTGCGGGATAGATTCGCTTTCGCAATGCCCCGGACGCAAGGTCTGTATTCTGGGCGATATGCTTGAGATGGGCGAAAACAAAGAAAAACTTCATGCTCAGGTGGGAAGCTACGCTTCAGATAAGGGAGTTTCACTGCTTTTATGCGTGGGTGAGCTTTCCAAAAACACCTGCAGGGCTGCGGAGGATATCTCGTCACTGTATTTTGAAACCAATGCCGAGCTGATCGAAGAACTTCCGCGGCTTATCAGAAAGGGAGATACCGTCCTCGTAAAGGCCTCACACAGCATGAGATTTGAAGAAATATCGGAGGCTCTGAAGCTTCTGAAATAAAAAATTCAAGGCAGTTGATGCCTTGAATTTTTTATGTATCATAAGAAAAAGTTTTCTATGAGCAGAAGCAGGATTATGCCGGGAATACCGAGTATGCCCGCGACTATCGCGCTCAGCCAGCCGACCGTAAGCTCAAGCCCGATAAAGCCGCCGAGGAAATTGAATATGAACAGCATGACGAAGCCCAACAGAGCATTCAGCAGGAGCTTGAAAGCCCATTTTATCGGAGTTGAGAAGAGCTTTATGATAAGCCAAAGCAGCAAAACCCCGATAATAACATAGATTATTGTTTGGAGAGTACCCATTTTGCCTCCTATTGATAAAAATTTTTGATATTGATTACCGCGCCGTTATATCTTGCCTTGAGCGCGTTTATCTCAAATATGCATGCATCCATCATATCACGATCTGTCGTATTGTCAAATGCCGCGTATGCACAGCGAAGTCTGCTGCGTATATCCGACAGCTCGGAAAGTCTGCGCTGGTATTCGGCTCTGAGCCTTTTTTCTTCCTTTTTCGTCATGAGAATACTCCTTGTACTTTTCTCCTTATTATATTCAGGACGGTCCGATTTTAAACTTTTTGCAGATAGATATTACCATGACTAATGAAGAGCTTATGACACATAATAGAACCAGACGAACAAGTCCGGCATAAAGAAGTCTCAAAAGACAAGTCGGACGGGATGTAAAAGCTTATTACATGATAAGGATACATTCACCATTTCGTCGAGCCGGACCGAGCATAAAAGCGAATATTGTCCGACGGCGGGGGCAGACGTAAATCTGTCCCCGTTTTGCTTGCAATTTTGCAAAATGTATAATATACTATATAATCTAAAAATGGAAGAACTATGTGTATATAACGGCACAAGATGTTGTACCTGAGAGGAAATATCCAATATGAGCAAAATTAGTGCGGAATACGGCAACGACAGCATATCTCAGCTCAAGGGCGCGGACAGAGTTCGCAAGCGCCCGGGGGTGATCTTCGGCTCCGACGGCCTTGACGGCTGCCAGCACGCTGTTTTTGAGATACTGTCAAACTCAATAGATGAAGCCCGAGAGGGACACGGCAGCATTATAACTTTGACCCGCTATGCCGACAAGTCAATAGAGGTCGAGGACTTCGGCAGAGGCTGCCCTGTCGACTGGAACGCAAATGAAAAGCGATATAACTGGGAGCTTGTTTTCTGCGAGCTGTATGCAGGCGGCAAATATGCCAATAACGAGGGTGAGAATTACGAATACTCACTCGGCCTGAACGGTCTCGGCTCCTGTGCAACGCAGTATTCGTCGGAGTACATGGACGTTACGGTCTGGCGCGACGGGAATAAATACGAGCTGCACTTCAAAAAAGGCAAGGTGGTCGGGAAGAAGGGACAGGAGCTCACCGTAAGCCCGACAGACCGCAAAAAGACCGGCACCACCATCCGCTGGAAGCCCGACCTTGAGGTATTTACGGATATAGACATTCCCGAGGAGTATTTCCGTGATGTCCTGCACCGTCAGGCTGTCGTGAACGCGGGCGTGACCTTCCGCTTCCGCAACCAGAACGGCAATAAATTCGACGTTACCGATTATTATTACGAAAACGGCATTATCGACTATGTAAATGAAATTGCCGGTGATAAGCCTCTGACCTCGCCGTATTTTATAAGCGCCGAGCGGCGCGGACGCGACAGGGAGGATAAGGACGAATACAAGGTCAAGCTATCCGCGGTGTTCTGCTTTTCCAATAAGGTCAGCCTGACCGAGTATTACCACAACTCCTCGTGGCTCGAGTACGGCGGCGCCCCTGAGAAAGCGACCCGCACCGCCTTTGTATATGCTATCGACGCATACATAAAGAAGATAGGAAAGTATCAGAAAAACGAGAGCAAGATAAGCTTTCAGGATGTGTCCGACTGCCTTATACTTGTGACCAACTGCTTCTCCACACAGACGTCTTACGAAAACCAGACCAAGAAGGCCATCACGAACCGCTTCATCCAGGAGGCGATGACGGACTTCTTCAAGGAGCGGCTCGAGGTATATTTTATCGAGAACAAGCCCGAGGCGGACAGGATCGCCGAGCAGGTGCTCGTCAACAAGCGCAGCCGTGAGGCGGCGGAAAAGACCCGTCAGGGTATGAAGAAAAAGCTCTCCGGCAGTATCGATATCGCAAACCGCGTCCAGAAGTTTGTCGACTGCAGAAGCCGCGACCCGCAGAAACGGGAGATATATATCGTTGAGGGCGATTCAGCTCTCGGCGCCTGCAAGCTCTCCCGCGACGCTGATTTTCAGGGCATAATGCCTGTCCGCGGCAAGATCCTCAACTGCCTGAAGGCCGACTATGTGCGCATTTTCAAGAGCGATATCATAACGGATCTGCTCAAGGTTCTCGGCTGCGGCGTTGAAGTGCAGGCAAAAGGGAAGAAGGACCTAAACGCATTTGACATCAATAACCTCCGATGGAACAAGGTCATAATATGCACCGATGCCGACGTCGACGGCTTCCAGATAAGGACGCTTATACTCACGATGATCTACCGCCTTGTGCCGACCCTTATCCGCGAAGGCTATGTTTACATTGCCGAATCGCCGCTGTATGAAATAGAGAGCAAGGGCAAGACCTATTTTGCCTATTCCGACCGTGAAAAGGCGGAGATAATCGACTCGTTCAAGGGCGCGAAGGCGACCATCAGCCGCAGCAAGGGACTTGGTGAAAACGACCCCGATATGATGTGGATGACAACTATGAATCCGGAGACCCGAAGGCTCATAAAGGTAATGCCCGAGGACGCCGAGCATATGTCGCAGGTATTCGACCTGCTTTTGGGCGACGATCTTGCGGGCAGAAAGAATCACATTGCTGAAAACGGCTATCTTTATCTCGATATGGCCGATATCTCCTGATGAGGTGAAAGTATGAAATTTGATAAAGCGAGAAATCTTGTAAAGCTGCTGCTTGCCATGTGCATTGTTTTCGGCATAATGAGCATCGTAACGAACGGCACAGACAGCGTCATGGTGATTTACGCACCCATCCTGTCCCTTCTGTTCTTTGTCCTGACCTTCGTGGTGATCTTTCTGTACTGCAGATGCCCTAATTGCGGCAAGCGCGTGTATCTCGGCCTGTTTAAGGCCGTGAACTGCCCGCGCTGCAGGCGAAACCTGATAACCGGCGCAAAAAGCAAGGGCAAAAAGCGCTGAAAGGATAAGCTATGGCTAAGAAACAGGCTCCCGAAAAGAAAAAATTCGATAATCCCAATGTCGTCGGCCTGAGAGCCGAGGTGCTGGAGCAGCCCATAACGGAAACGCTTGAGCAGAACTATATGCCCTACGCGATGAGCGTTATCATATCCCGGGCGATACCCGAGATCGACGGCTTCAAGCCATCGCACAGGAAGCTGCTTTACACCATGTACAAAATGGGACTTTTAAACGGCGCGAGGACGAAAAGCGCCAACATAGTGGGGCAGACAATGCGCCTGAACCCCCACGGTGACGCGGCAATATACGAGACGATGGTGCGCCTGTCAAAGGGCTATGACGCGCTTCTGACGCCCTTTGTTGACTCCAAGGGCAACTTCGGCAAGGTGTATTCACGCGATATGTCCTTTGCCGCCTCCCGTTATACGGAGGCCAAGCTCTCGCCCATATGCGCCGAGGTGTTCCGGGATATTGATCAGGACACCGTTGAATTTGTCGACAACTACGACGGAAGCATGAAGGAGCCGTCGCTCCTTCCGACCGCTTTCCCGAACGTGCTGGTGTCCGGCAACACCGGCATTGCCGTCGGCATGGCCAGCCAGATCTGCGGCTTTAACCTCGGCGAGGTCTGCCGGACTGCGATAGAGTTCCTTCAGGATCCGGAATGCGATATTTTCGCCACCATGCCGGCTCCGGATTTTTCGACCGGCGGCGAGATAGTTTACGACCGAGCCGAGATGGAGGCGATATATAACACCGGCCGAGGCAGCTTCAAGGTGCGCTCACGCTGGAGATATATACCCAAGGAAAACATCATAGAGATATATGAGATCCCGTACTCGACCACCTCGGAGGCCATAGTCGATAAGGTAGCGGAGCTCATAAAGGCCGGCAAGATCAAAGAGATAAACGATATGCGCGACGAGACCGACCTGAGCGGTCTCAAGCTTGCCATCGACCTCAAGCGCGGTACGGATCCGGAGAAGCTCATGCAGAAGCTGTTTAAGCTCACCCCGCTCATGGACAGCTTTGCCTGCAATTTCAATATACTCATTGCCGGAAACCCCAAGGTCATGGGTGTTAGGGAAATATTAGGCGAGTGGTGCGCGTGGCGTACGGAATGTGTTCGCCGCAGGGTGTATTTTGATCTGAGCCGCAAAAAGGAAAAGCTGCATCTGCTGAAGGGCCTGGAGCAGATCCTTCTCGATATCGACAAGGCCATCTCCATCATCCGCAATACCGAGCTTGAGAGCGAGGTCATACCCAACCTTATGATGGGCTTCGGCATAGACAGGATACAGGCTGAGTTCGTCGCCGAGATAAAGCTGCGCAATATTAACCGCGAGTATATCCTCAAGCGCGTTTCCGAAACGGAGGAGCTTGAAAAGGCTATCGCCGAGCTGGAGGATACGCTCAAAAGCCGCCGCAAGCTCAAAGGCATCATAATAAGTGAGCTGAAGGCAATAATAAAAAAGTACCCGAGCCCGAGGAAGACCGGCATCGTATACGCCTCAGAGATCGTAGAGTACGAGGAGACCGACACCGTTGAGGACTATCCCGTGACCGTGTTCCTGTCAAATGAAGGCTATATAAAGAAGATAACGCCGCTGTCGCTCAGAATGAGCGGCGAACAGAAGTTCAAGGACGGCGACGGCCTCAAGCTCTCCTTTGAGGCGACGAACCGAACGGAGCTTCTTGTGTTTACCGACAGGCAGCAGGTGTATAAAACAAGGCTGTCGGACTTTGAGGACACCAAGGCCTCCGCTCTCGGCACATATCTGCCCGGCAAGCTGAGCATGGATGAGGGCGAAAAGGTGAAAGCCGTTATCCGCCCGGGAGATTACAAAAATAATCTGCTGCTGTTCTTTGAAAACGGAAAGGCGGCGCGCCTTGATATAGCTACCTATGAGACAAAAACCAACCGCAAGAAGCTAATAAATGCGTACAGCGATAAAAGCCCCTTGGCGGCTGCGTTTACGATCTCCGAAGATATCAATGTGGCAATGTTTTCAAGCGACGGCAGAGCCATGGTTTTCAACACATCCCTGCTGCAGCTCAAGACCAGCCGCAGCACGCAGGGCGTTGCCGTAATGAGCCTGAAGAAAAATCACAGGCTCGTGACTGCCGCTCCGCTTGAGGAAACGGTCATCAAAAACGTCTCGCGCTATCGTGTCAGAAGCCTTCCCGCGGCAGGAGCCCTGCTCAGGGACGAGGACAGAGGAGAGACACAGATGTCGCTTATTGATTGAGGTAAAATGCAATGAATGCAACAAGTATGAGAGAGTATGTAGTAAAGTATGCCCTCGTGGCACTGGGTTCGGCGCTGTTTGCGGCAGGCTTCCAGTTCTTCCTTTACCCTAATTCCATAATCGTCGGCGGCGTAAGCGGTATAGCCATGATCATAAATTACCTTACCGGCCTGCCTGTCGGTATTATGACCATTGTGCTCAATATCCCGCTTTTTATCATCGCATGGAAGCACTTCGGAGGAAAGTTCATTATAAGCTCGCTCGTGGGAATGCTGCTGTCCTCACTGCTCGTTGACATTATGGCCGTCATAAACTACTCTCCGACTGACGATATGCTGCTGGCGTGTCTCATCGGCGGTGCGATCAAAGGCTTCGGCCTCGGCATAATCTACTATGCCGGAGCCACGACCGGCGGCACCGATATCATCGCAAAGTTTGTCCGCCTCAGATTTCCGTATATCAACTTCGGTACTATCGTGCTTCTGACCGATGCAGTGATAATCATTGCCTTTGCGATGATCTTTGACAGGGTCGAGGCGGCGATGTATGCGGTCATAGCGATGTTCGTCGTGTCCAAGGTCATAGACCTCGTGCTTTACGGCATCGACAATTCAAGCGTGTGCTATATTATCAGCGAAAACAGCGAGCAGCTCGTGAAGGACATAACCGATAAGCTTCACCGCGGCGTGACGATCCTCTCGGGCGAGGGGGCATACTCCCACAAGGATAAGCAGGTGCTGCTGTGTGTTATAAAGCGCACTCAGATCGCCGATATTCGCAAAATTATAAGAAATATCGATGAAAATGCCTTCTTTATTGTCAGCGACGCCAAGAATGTATTCGGCAAAGGCTTCGGTGATATCAGCGATTTCAGCTAAAAAACTATCGGAACGGCATATTTGGTGCTTGACAAACGAAAAATTTGTGGTACTATTTATTACGTTCCTTGCGCGGGCATAGCTCATCCGGTAGAGCGCCACCTTGCCAAGGTGGAGGTAGCGAGTTCGAGTCTCGTTGCCCGCTCCAAAAAAGACAGCTTTCTTTTGAAGGCTGTCTTTTTTTACTTATTCACTCTTTACTTAAAAAGCTCCGGTTTTAATATAAAAATCTCCAAGTCACAGACCTGGAGATTTTATTTATATGTTCTTTTTATTGAAGCTTTTGTCGCTGATGATATATGCGCTGATAAACGCGGTTATCGGCACGGAAAGAATGACGCCGATACTGCTGGCTATGCCGCTTATGACCTCAATGGCAAGATATGAGGAGCTGAGCAGCTGATAGGGCTGCAGGCCGATGGAGTAAAGATAAATGACGACGACAAAGCTTGAGCCGATGAATGCAAGGATAAGCGTGTTCGTCATGGTGCCTACCATATCGCGGCCTATATTCATGCCTGACTTGAACAAGTCTTTGGGGCCGAGTTCAGGATCGACAAGGTGTATCTCGCTGAGCGCGGATGCGATGCTCATTGCGACGTCCATAACTGCACCCAGCGCGCTGATGACTATTCCGCCGACGAGCAGATAACGCAGCCCGATAGGCGTGCCGGTCTGCCTGAGCTGCAGAAGAGGCTCAACGTCGGCAAGCCGGAGGCCGTCTATCCTTGCAAGACCCTGGGCGGCAAGTGCAAAAACAAGGGCAATGGCTATACCGCAGACCGTGGACAGGGAGGCACAGACGGTTTTTTTGCTAACCCCGCCGAGTATGGTAAAGGACACGATGGTCACATATGTGCAGATAAGGAACACCGTGAGCAGGGTGGGGAAGCCCTTCATAAGCATCGGCAGAAGCAGCCAGAACAGGCAGATGAGCGTTATTATAAGGCCGATGAGCGATTTAGCGCCGGTTTTTCCTCCGACCAGGACCGTTGCGACGACAAACAGAGCGATTACAGCGGCAAGGGCAAGAGTTCTGTTGTATTCATAGACCGTTGCGTTGTGGCTTCCGTCGGTGTAAGTCGAGACTATGAGCACGGCGCTGTCGCCTGCTTTGAGCGGCGCACCGTACAGGGGACCGACGAAGTTATATACCTGCAAAGTCTCGCCCTTGTATCTGCCCGAGGTCATCTTAACGAGCATGAGCTGGTCGCCGCGGTAAGCGCCGTCTGATGCTTCATCCTGCTCGGTGCTGTCCGAGAGTATCTCAATGACGGTGCCGGTATCATATTCTGCAAATTCCGCCGCTTCATTGCCGCCGCTTTCATCGGATGAGGGAGCAAGGCATATGCGAGCAGCGATAAAAATGACAGCTGCCGCAAGCAAAATGACTACTGTCCATTTATTCTTCTCAATAAATTCCTTCATTTGTGCTGAACACTTCCGATCGAGTTTTTTTCAGAATAGCAATTCGCGGCTGTTTTGTCAAGAAACACAAAATATTCGGCGCTGAAAGTGTTAATATGCACAAAATGTTCCGAATTTGTCGGAGAAGCGATAATTATGGTGGAACTGAGTGGTAAAACATGATAGTATTTATGTTGAGTAATAACTACTTAGGAGGTTATGTATCACATGAAGACAAGAAAACGCAGCAGACTGCTTGCGGGACTGTTGGTTCTGGTCATGGTTTTGACCCTGATGCCGACAGCAGCGTTTGCGGCAGATAGTGTATCTGCGACCCTGGTCACTAATGTGGCTGATCTGGCCATTGGTGACAAGGTTGTAGTAGTTGCTAAGGACTATGATTATGCCCTTGGCACAACGCAAAACAATAATAACCGCGCATCTGCGGCTGTCACAAAAAACGGAGACACCGTTACATTTGCTGACACGGTTCAGGTACTTACACTGGAAGCCGGTATAAAGGATGGCACGTTTGCTCTGAACACAGGAAGCGGCTATCTGTATGCGGCATCATCCTCAAAGAATTACCTGAGAACAGAAGCAACCCTGACGGCAAATTCCTCATGGAGTATTGAGATCAACAATGACGGAGTTGCGACTATCAAGTCACAGGGTGAGTATACTCGTAATTGGATGCGTTATAATGCGAGCAATAATCCTC
The DNA here is from genome assembly GCA_946405205.1 of uncultured Clostridia bacterium. Lineage (GTDB taxonomy): Bacteria > Bacillota > Clostridia > Oscillospirales > Oscillospiraceae > F23-B02. The sequence goes on along the minus strand of CAMJGL010000019.1, from coordinate 11,172 downwards.
CGCTGTTTGCGTGCTATGGTTCTGGTCAAGCGGATATTGCGCTCTATAAAGTCGGTGAAAAGCCCGTAAATCATGTCGTTACCGACATTGCAGAGCTTACGGACGGCGCTCAGGTCGTTATCTTTAACCCTGCAAACGGCAAGGCACTGTCTTCTGTTTACACTGGATATTATAACAGCGGCGTGGATGTTACGCTCAAGGATGAAAAGCTTAGCGGCTATAACAATACCGAGATTTGGACGGTAGGAGTTAACGAAGATAAGAGCTTTACTTTCTCGACAGAGGATGGCAAAAAGCTCTCCATGGGCGAAAGCTATTCGAGCATGCCTCTTGACGATGTTAACACTGCATGGGAAATCAGCGCCGCAGCAACTGAGGGCTGTTTCTATATCAAGAACGTAACCAGAAACAACTATATAGAATGGTATAACGATAAGGGCAACTGGAGCTCGCTTGGAACGATAGGCAATAATGAAGCTCTCTTTGCTCAGCAGTTTTATCTGATAGTTGAAGAACCCGAGGAACCCGATACTGACACTCTGCCCAACGAGGGCGATCAGGTCGTTATCTACAACCAGAACGCTCAGGGCGTGCTTGCGGCTGAAAATGACAGCCAGAGCATAGAAAACGCGCCGACGACAATATCGGACGGCAAGGCCGTTCCCGGCAACGGCGGCGTTGTGTTCACCGTCGAGAAAAACGGGGAATACTGGCGCTTCAAGAACGATACCTACGGCTATCTGTGCTCAAACGGCACCGGCAACAACGCTTTCTACAGCAAGGACTTCTCTGAGGAAAGCGTAACGGCCGACGATGCCGATTGGCTCGTTCGCACCTGCTCCGGCGGAGTCGGCGGCTACGAGATGGAAAGCCGCACCGCCAAGTACAACGGCACTTACAGCCAGTGGCTGGAATACTATGCTGACAGCTATAAGTCCTACAGCATGTATAAAGTCACCGATTACACCATCTATTCATTCTATTTCTACCCCGTGGCAGAGGGCGTTTCCCTCAGCGGCGGCGTGGTGAACATCCCCGCTGTCAGCTTCAATGCGCCTGACGCCTACGTCGGTCAGGACTACACGCTCACCTTCACCGTGGATGCAGTGTTCGGCGTGCAGGAGCTGACCGTAAAGCTCGGCGATGAGACGCTTCAGGCCACCGAGGCAGACGGCATCTACACCGTTGTTATTCCTCAGGAGAAGGTCGCGGGCGATAAGCTCAGCGTGACCGTTTCCGGCAAGGATACCAAGGACGCAGTCATCAACGGTTCCGTTGAGATAGCGGTCAAGGACGAGCCTGTTATAACTGACGTGACCCCGAAGACCGGCAGCGAGACCGGCGATAATAAGAAGCCCGAGATCTCCGCTGTTATTGTTAACGCAGGCGCGGATCCCAAGGTCGAGATGAAGGTCAATGACACGGCTGTCGAGGCGGCTTACGCAGACGGCAAGGTGTCCTACACTCCCGCAGAGGACATGGCCGACGGCCGCGTGAACGTAACTGTCACCGTCACCCGCGCAGACGGCAAGACCGCGGAAAAGTCATGGAGCTTCACCGTCGGTGAGGCTCAGTACCAGCTCTACTACGGTCAGCTTCATTCCCACACCGGTGAATATTCCGACGGCTCCGGTACGCTGCAGCAGGCGCTGGAGTATGTCAAGGGCCTTCCCGAAAGCGCAAATGTTGACTTCGTTGCTTTCACTGACCACTCCAATTACTTTGATGCCTCCGGCAATGCAAACCCCGAAGACGCACTCTACGACATGAGCAAGGCAACCGCTCAGAGCCAGGAAAAGTGGGCTAAGTATAAGAGTGATGTAGCTGCATTCAATGAAGCAAACGCAGGAAGCCTTGTCGCAGTGGCGGGCTTTGAAATGACATGGTCCGGCGGCCCCGGCCATATCAACACCTTCAACACCCCCGGCATCGTATCCCGAAACAACTCTACCCTCAACAACAAAACCGACGATGCCGGCATGAAGGCTTATTACAGCCTGCTGAGCCGTGCTGAAGGCGCGGATTCCCTCAGCCAGCTCAACCATCCCGGTTCCACCTTCGGCACCTTCAGCGATTTCAACTACTGGGATGCGGTCATCGACAGCCGTGTATTCCTTGTTGAGGTCGGCAACGGCGAAGGCCAGATAGGCGCGGGCGGCTATTATCCCAGCTATGAGTACTACACCATGGCGCTGGATAAGGGCTGGCACGTCGCACCCAGCAACAACCAGGATAACCACAAGGGCAAGTGGGGCAATGCAAACGACGCACGCGACGTCATCCTCACCGATAACTTCACCGAAGAGGGCGTCTATGATGCTATCCGTGCAATGCGCGTGTATTCCACCGAGGACAAGAACCTTGAGCTGTACTACACCGTGAACGGTCTGCAGCTCGGCAGCAGCATCACCGAGATCCCCGACAAGCTTGATATAAGCGTTCAGGTATCCGATCCCGACAGCAGCGACTCCATCTCCAAGGTCGAGGTCATCGTAAACTCCGGCAAGACCGTCTACACCTGGTCTGACCCCGCAGAGCTTGCAAAGGGCGACCTCTCCGTGACCCTCGACCCTGACTACAGCTACTATTACATCCGCGTCACCGAGGGCGACGGCGACCTTGCCGTGACCGCTCCCGTGTGGGTGGGCGAAAGCCTCAAGCTCGGCATCTCCTCCGTCGAATGCGGTACTTCCACTCCCGTTACCGGTGAGGAGCTTGAGCTTACTACTACCATCTTCAACAGCGAGAAAACCGAAGCCGTTATCAAGTCCGTTACCTACACCGCAAACGGCAGCCAGGTCATCGGCACTCAGACCGATGCCGGCACCGTAGGCGCAAGCGAGAACAAGACCCTTAGCTTCAAGTACACTCCCGATAAGGCCAAGGTCATGAAGGTCACCGTTACTGTCGTTCTTGAGCAGGACGGCAAGGAATACACCTTCTCCAAGGACATTGAGCTTGACGTTCTCAATGCCGATGATCTCGTGTATATCGGCATTGATGCCGCACATTACAACGAGTATGTTGCAGGCAACTACAAGGATTCTATGGGCAACTTCGGCAATCTGGCGGCAGGCTACTCCGTGCGTACCGTCGAGCTGAAGACAAGCGCGGACCTTATCGCCGCATGCAGCAACGATAAGTACAAGGCACTTATCCTGACCGCACCGAGCCGCCGCCTCGCGGCTGCACAGTCCGATCCCAGAACCTATTCCGCTGATGAGATAAATGCTATCGTCGCCTTTAACAAGGCAGGCGGCACCGTTATACTCGCCGGCTGGTCGGATAACTATGAAAACTACTCAGTGATTCAGGATAACGACGCTATCAAGCACATGGCAGCCACTCAGAATGAGCTGCTTGCAGCTCTCGGCTCCAGCTTGAGGATATCCGACGACGCCACATACGATGATGTGCGTTCAGCGGCCGACGGCGTTGATAAATGGAGACTCTATTTCAACACCTACGGTGACAGCTTCCTGACTTCCGGTGTTGAGGTGGATGCCGAGCATCCCTACGACCGCCTGTACACCGAGGTGTTCAGCCACTACGGCGGCGCTTCCGTATATGCAGTCGATGCAAACGGTGATCCCACCGCAACTCTGCCGTCCACCGTCTCTCCCGTGGTCTACGGTCACAGCAGCACATATTCCGTGGACGTTGATAAGGACGGTCTCGGCGGCGACAGCACACCCAAGTATGCATATGCCGAGGGTGATAATCGCCTGATGGCAATGGCAAGCGAGCAGCTCTCCGGTCAGGGTCTCATCATCGTCTCCGGCGCTGCGTTCATGTCCAACTTCGAGGTACAGGCGACTATTTCCGATAACGGCTCGGAGAAGAATTATTCAAACTACAAGATCTGCGAGAATCTTGTCCAGTACATTAACCCCGTAAAGGTCACCGATATCGCGACCGTACAGAAGCAGACCGAGATCGGCGTCAAGTACACCATCGAGGGCATCGTGACCTCCAACGCCTCAGGATACGATAAGGATACCGCTTTCTTCGACTGCATCTACATTCAGGATGAGACAGCAGGTATCTGCTGCTTCCCCGTTGCGGGCGACTATAAGATCGGCGACAAGGTCCGCATCACCGGCTCTACCGACTTCTATCAGGGCGAGATGGAGCTTCAGGTGACCTCCATCCAGAAGATTGGAGAAGGCAGCGTAACTGCAAAGAACGTTACCGCAGCCCAGATCAACGACGGCAGCGTTCTCGGCTCTCTCGTTACAGTAAATGGAACTGTCGTCAGCTTTGAGCTTGAAAACGGCCTCATCCAGACCATCATGGTCAAGGATGCGGCAGGCAACACAGCCCGAGTGTTCATTGACGGCTATATCACCAAGGATAACGAGGTCAAGGATCTCGCTGTCGGAAAAACCGTAAGCGTTACGGGACTTGCCTCCTACGACAACACCTTCAACGCACCCGACGGTCCCTTCCCGAGGATCCGCGTCCGTGACCGTGCGGATGTGGTCGTGGGCACAATGGCAGCCGATCCCTTCACGGATATCTCCACGAGCGGTTACTACAAATACATTGTTGAAGCCGCCAACGCCGGCATCATCGCAGGCTATCCCGACGGCACCTACCGCCCGAACAACGTCGTCACCCGCGCACAGTTCATCACCATGCTCTACCGCGCCGCCGGCTCCCCTGAGGTAAAGAACAGCGAGCTCGAGTTTGCCGATGCGGACACGATAGCAAAGCCTTATGTGACCGCGGTTGCATGGGGCGTTGAGAATAAGGTGATAAGCGGCTACGGCGATAACACCTTCCGCCCTGATCAGAACATCAGCCGCGCACAGATGGCGACATTTATGTACCGCTACATGAAGGACGTTGCCGGATATGACTTCGGCGATGTCAAGCCCTGCGGCTTTGAAGACGCAAACCAGATCGCCGCGCCCTTCGTTGATGCAGTAAACGCAATTGTGAGCGCCGGCGTCATGAACGGCATGAACGCTAAGACCTTCGCTCCCAACAACACCGCAAACCGCGGCATGGCAGCGACGGTCATCCTCAGAGTTCATAACCTTACCGCATAAGATCCTCAGCAAATATTAAAAGACAAGGCTCATTGAGCCTTGTCTTTTTTACGCTGAGCGCTCATCCGATTTGTTTTTTTGATCGCTTTCGGTGTTTTCATATACGACAAACTTCAAATTTCGGTCGCATACGGCGAGAAAAACCTCTTTTGCCGAACTTATTCCGCACTGCCTGAGCTGCTTTTCAAGCCAGGTCGTGTTCAGTCCCATGCGCTTGAGATTATCCTCCAAAATCCTGCCGTCCATGATAAGCTCAGTAAACAGCAGCTCCTGCTGCGGTGCAAGAGCCATGTCGTTAGGCGTTGCCGGACGCTGAGCGCTGACGGGGAGTATCGTTAGCTGACCGTTATATTCAAACACGGCGGTCTGTATGCTCGTAAGGTCGAAATATCCCTGCTGCCGACACATCAGCAGAAATTCGCTGAGATCAAGCTTAGCCTTTTTAAGATTATCCCTGTAAAGCTTTCCGTTGTCCATAATAATGGTCGGTGTGCCGTTTATATACTTTCGCGTTCTCGGCGCCTTGCTGGTGATGATATTCAGCAGCACGGTCACAGCGCCGTAAATGATGACAGCCGTGAGCGGCTTCCATGTCTCATCAAGCTCTGTGGCCATTTCGGCTGCAATGGAGCCAATGGTTATACCCGTGATGTAGTCAAAAAAGTCAAATTGGGCGATCTGTTTGTGGCCGATAAACTTTGCGACAATAAAAAGGAGAGCAAAGGAGCCGAATGAGGACAGACAAATTGCAAGAAATTCCATAATAACTCCTCCTTTTTCTGTAGTTTGGCTAAAATTCTTGAAAACATTCATCCTCCGTCAGCTTATCACGAAGCCCAAAAAGAAAATTTATGCTCAGCAAGCTGCTTTTAATCTCAAACATATTGACAAATATCTATATGTTGCATATAATATTACATAGATGATCGTCTATGGGAGGTGCTTTTGATGGAGGAAAAGACAATAGCTCTGGTCTTCAAAGCGTTTTGCGATGAAAATCGTATACGCATTATTAAAATGCTCAGAAGCGGCGAAAAATGCGCTTGTAAGCTGCTTGAAGAGCTGAATGTTACACAGCCTACGCTGTCGCATCATATGAAAATCCTCTGCGATTCCGGAATTGTGGTCGGGCGCAAGGAGGGCAAATGGATGCATTACTCCATTTCTGCTCAAGGGGCAAACGCCGCCGCGGATATGCTGAAAGAACTCACATCTGTTCGGTGCGGATTCGAGAATAAGTCGTGCTGCGATAATTAGGGCAGGAAAAGCTCTTTCGCACGACAAAACTCAATTACTATATATAGACGCATTTGAATGCGTTTATATTTAAGGAGCTGTTTATGGAAGCAAAAAAAGAAGCGTGGGACTTTTTCCAAAGTGAGATCCTCGGTATGGGCTGGCTCGATCGGCTCGTCGGAGCAATGCTGAATGCTATCGGATTGGATACCGCGAGCCGCATAGGAGGGAGCGTTCGGTTCTTTGTTTATGACATGATCAAAATTATGGTACTGCTATGCGTTTTGATTATGCTCATCTCGTATATTCAAAGCTACTTCCCGCCGGAGAGGACAAAAAGGATACTCGGCAGGTTTCACGGTCTCGGAGCAAACACTGCGGCAGCCCTTCTCGGCACGGTAACACCGTTCTGCTCCTGCTCGTCGATTCCGCTGTTTATCGGCTTTACAAGCGCGGGACTCCCGCTTGGTGTGACATTCTCCTTCCTTATATCATCTCCTATGGTCGACCTCGGAAGCCTTGTTCTGCTTATGAGCATTTTCGGGTGGAAGGTAGCTGCCATTTATGTTGTTTTGGGACTGATGATTGCTGTTCTCGGAGGAACGCTTATCGAAAAGCTGCATCTTGAAGACCAGGTGGAGGAATACATACGCAATGGCCGTGCTGTTGATCTGCCGCAGGAGGAACTGCATTTCAGGGAGCGTATCAGGTATGCTTGGGAGCAAACGCTTTCTACGGCCAAAAAGGTCGCGCCCTATGTTCTGATCGGTGTAGGTATCGGCGCGATTATTCATAACTGGATACCCGAGGATATCATTGTCAATGTGCTTGGCGATAACAATCCCTTTGGCGTTATCATAGCCACTGTTGCAGGTGTGCCGATGTATGCGGATATTTTCGGCACTATCCCCATAGCGGAAGCTCTGCTTGCGAAGGGAGCGCTGCTGGGTGTTGTGCTCTCGTTTATGATGGGCGTTACAACGCTGTCCCTGCCGTCCATGATAATGCTCCGTAAGGCAGTGAAGCCTAAGCTGCTCTGCATTTTTGCTGGCATATGCACCGCGGGAATAATCATTGTCGGGTATTTTTTCAATCTGATACAGCCGTTAATTTTATAATAATTTGGAGGTATAATTATGGCACTGTTTAATATCGGAAAAATCAAAGGTGAAGCTAAGGAACCCTCTTGCTGCTGCAGCGGCAACGGAACGCCGAACAAGGACGAGGGGAGCACAAACTACTGCTGCCCCGAAGCAAAGGACGGCATCTGCTGCATCAAAGTGCTTGGCGCAGGCTGTGCATCCTGCCGTCAGCAGTACGAAAATGCAAAAGAAGCCGTGAAAAAGATGGGACTTGACGTGGAAGTCGAGTATATCACCGATATGGCAAAGGTCATGGAATACGGTGTTATGAGTATGCCCGCTCTTGTCGTCAATGAAAAGGTGGTGTCCAAGGGCAAGGTGCTGAAGCCTGCGGAGATAGAAAGGCTGCTGCAAAAGCCGGAGCTCTGATATGAAGGATAAAGTGGCATTTATCTGCGTGCATAATTCCTGCCGCAGTCAGATTGCAGAAGCACTCGGAAAGCACTTTGCCGGCGATAAATACGATTTTTACTCGGCCGGAACTGAAACCAAGCCGCAGATCGACAAAGATGCCGTAAGGCTGATGAAGCAGCTTTACGGCATTGACATGGAGCAGACACAGTACAGTAAGACGATCGACAGTATACCTGTTCCCGATACGGTCATTTCTATGGGCTGCGAAGTGGGGTGTCCGTACATTGGCAGGGCCTTTGATGATAACTGGGGCTTGCCCGATCCAAGCGGCCAAAGTGACGAGGCGTTCATAGAGGTCATAAAGCAGATCGAAGACAGAGTAAGAAGCCTGTAGGCTAAGCGGCGGCAAGGATAAAGCAAACCGCTTTGAAGCGCAGCAAAAAGTCATCTCATAACGAGATGACTTTTTGTTATATCAAAGATAGCTTCCACACCGAAAACGACACCGCAGTGCAGTATCCCTGACTTTTAGGATTACATACATTATGATATGGAAACACCCTGCAAGATTTTAGTCTTGCAGGATGTTTGCTATCTGTTTTTATGTTTTGTTCCGTTTATTTTGTCCGGGAGCTTCTTCTGGGTTTGCTTTGCACGCCTGTGATGACTAAAACGACGGTCGATACGACAAGCAGGGCAAACCACAAACCAACATTTCTGCTGTCACCGCTTTCAACAACATTATTATCCCCGGTGTTCGGATCACTTTCCGTCGGCTCGCTTGGCTCGGTCGGCTCGGTTATGGTTTTTGTATAGGTGTTGGTAAAGCTCATCCTCTCCACCGGCATGGCTTCCCAGTCCAGGTCGTAATACACGCCGTCCTCAGTCTCCTCGCAAACTGCCGGGAGGACGAGCACGGTATAATCCACGCTGTCCGCGGTGGAATAGGCCGCGATCTGCGACAGGAGCAGACCCCACACCGTGTCGTCATAGGTCCAGCCTTCTTCGCCTGCGTTCACCTGCTGAACAAACGCGCCTTCGCAAAGCATATTCCAAAGCTGCTGAGAGGGGCCGGTGAGGGTCATGGTGCCTTCATAGTCGCCCTCGCCGTTGGTGGTAACGGCAGCGGAGACGGTCACGCCCGCGTAGCTTTCCTCGCCCGCGTTGGCACCCAGAACCTCCAGTGTAAAGACAGTCTCTCCGGGGGCTGCGTTGCCGCCCAGCTTCACCGTGGTGGTGAAGGGCACGGTCAGGGTGACGATCTCATCCCAGATGGGATACAGGGTAACATCCTCGTCCGCGTAATAGGTGTCGCCAAGCGCAAAGTACATATAGCCATTCGCGTCCGTCCAGCCGGTCTGAACATAGTCCTTGCGCTCGAAGGTCTCGCTGCTCAAGGTGAATGGCACGTCGTAGGTTTTGACGCCCGCCTCGATACTGCCTGTGCCGTATTCGCCGGGATCATAGGTCACGATGTACTGCTGCTTCGTACCGCAGCCGCAGACGCCGTCAACGAAGATGTGCTTCGGCGTGACCTCGACGTGCTTTGTTGCGGACACGAGCATTCCGTCCGCTGTAGAGCCTTGTACAAACAAGTCAAAGCAGTACGTATGCAGGTCGTACCATTCCGCGCGCATCACGCCGTGCCCCACGCCGTCATCATCCAGCGTCAGATCCGCGCCGCTGCCCATCATGCCGGAGTCATACGCGAACTCCTTGCCGATGGTCACGCCCTCCGGCGCCGTGACTGTGAATTCAAGGTCCTGCAGCACACAGACCGCATCCGGAGCGTTGATGGTGAGCGTCGGGAGGTCCTTTTTCTCCGTTACAGCAGCACTGCAGAGCTTGCACGCCTTCCAATACTTTCCGTCTGCCTCTACCCAATCGTACTGGCAATCCTCTGTTGCGATCGTCTTGTCGTCGCAGACTTTGCATACGACCGTATGGGTCGCCTCGCCGTCTGCGCTCGGAATATATGTAAGCTGGTTTGCGCCCCGGCAGTTGTGCTGGCCGCAATAGACGCACTCATTATTGTCGTCCCAAGTGCACGGCGTACCCCAACAATATTTTTTACCACAACCGGTACATTGCTCGTAGTGGGTGGTAGGAGAATCCGGATAGTAAGCCATGTCTAAGCAATCGTGTGCCATCGCAGTCATGGGGAACAAGCTGATCAGCAGCACCAGCATCAACAGCACGGATAGGTATTTTTTCATGATGTTTCCTCACTTTCTCCCGCGCAGTTTTTGCGCGGCGTTGCTTTTTCCTTCTCAACTTCATTTCTCCGGCGACAGCAGGCCGTCCGGGGAAAATTCATAGCGCATGGCAAGCCGGCAGCAGCGCGGCGTCCGCAGCGTTTCTGGCAATGCTGAAATGGTTTGCAAACCAATTATAGCAGATGCTAATCTGCTTTTCAAGATGGGGACAGTAATTATTTAAAAAAATTTTATCAAACAGTATCCCGCGAAATTAAGGGACAAATAACCCTTTGTAGGATAAACAGCGTTCACACTTTTTTTGCAAACCTGATCATAACCTCATGAGAGAGGTCCATATTTATGCCCTGTGCGATCAGCTTGTTACGGCAGGCGAAGCGGCGGCAAGGATAATACCGGGCAGCTTTGAAGAGCAGCAAAAAAGTCATCTCATAACGAGATGACTTTTTGCTGTATCAATGAATATTGATGATTATGATGCGGCTGCGTATCCACTCAGGCTTTTATGTTATTGCTTTAATTCTCTTAATATTTCTTCTGCAGTTGTCCCAAAGAGTTTTGCAAGCGCAGAAAGATTGGATGTACTTGGATCAGAAGCTCCGCTTTCCCACTTTGAAACTGCTTGCCTGCTTACGCCAAGCGCATCGGCTACAAACTCCTGGGTCATTTTACATTCCATTCGGTGCCGCTTAATAACCTCACCAAGAGATTTTGCCATGTCAGATTTCTCTTTTCTTACAGGCTCTGATTTAAGATACTTTCTTAATGCCATGATCAAAAGGTATATCAAGTATACAAAAACCGCGATGATAAAAAGAAAAATAGGTAACACAATTAAAACGGGTAATTTAAAAAACATTTTATCAACCTCCTTTTCAATGCGATTATACTTATTTTTCTCAGGTTGCTCCACCAACTATTGCGCAACTTTGCGGTTGCAAATAGGAAAAATAACACGATATCACAACTTGCTGTTTAGTTTAATCGGAAAACATATCTCAGCTAATCCTATTTGCCGAGCCATTATTCATCTTCGTAATTATGCAGCAAAAACTAAAAAAACTGGACACCCATCCTGATAACCATTGTATCAAAATCGGTGTCCGGTTATGGTCGGAGTGGGGAGACTTGAACTCCCGGCCTCTTGGTCCCGAACCAAGCGCGCTACCA
>CAMJGL010000018.1:0-31306 GCA_946405205.1 uncultured Clostridia bacterium | reverse complement strand
ACCCCACTTGTTAGATAGTATATCATACTGTCTAACAAATGGGGTGCAATTCAATCCGGCGTCGGGCGGGATTTTTTATGATATTATATCCGGAACAGTGTACTGAAAGAGATGGTGGCATAAGCGGAGAGCCGGTAAAAAAGCCCCGGTATTGACCGAGGCTTTTTCATTTGCATTAACTTGTATCAGCCGCCGTGCATGAGACCCGTCTTGGCCTTGCTCTCCGCGAACTTCTTGAGCGTAGGCCGGTAAAGCTTGTGGCAGAGTATGAACAAGGGGATAAGTACGATGGAAACCAGAAGCATTATCAGGATATTCTTCACATACACGCCGTTGAAGTGGCCGGCTATTGTCTCGCGCATTGCCGTCATGGCAAAGTTGAAGGGCATGATGCCGTACAGCACCTGGAATACCTTGGGCAGCATCTGAATGGGGTAGGTTCCGCCCGCGCCAGCGACCTGAATAACGAGAACAATGATCGCGATGGCCTCGCCGACGTTTCCGAAGGCGAACAGCAGGCCGTAGTTTATTACAGTGAACAGCAGGCTTGCGATAGCCGCCGCCAGCCAGTACTGGAAGGGGCTGTAGCACTGGATGCCGATGTAGAACAGATTGCCGAACACCGTGAGCAGGGTGGCGAGCTGGCCAACGGCGAAGAAGATGAAGAATCTTCCGAAGAAAGCCTCCGTTGTGGTCAGATTGGGAAATTCCTCGCGCCGCTTTATGTGTGTGTGCAGAAGCGAAACGCTCAGAAGGGCACACGCCCACAGCGAGAGAACGGTGTAGAACGGAGCCATGCCGGAGCCGAAGTTATCAAGCGCATAGACCCGGACGACCTCGAGATTGGCGGGGGAGGAGAGGTATTCGACCAGACCGGCAATGTCGTTATTCATTAGATCAAGCAGATTTGAGAAGCTCTCGCTGGAACGCAGGTCGTTGATGTTTGACTGAACGTTAGTCACCATCTGCAGCATCGAGTTCATGACGTCGCGGGTGCCGTTGATGCTCTGGGTGCAGGAATTGAGCGCGCTGGTGAACTGCTGCAGCGTATATGCCTGACCGTCAACATCGGATTCGATGCGCGCCAGCAGTGAATCCAGATTGTCCAGAGAGGACTGCAGGGTGGTCATTGAATTGATAAGGTTGCTGTCGATATTCGTCTGCTGGAGAATATCGTCGAAGCGGATAACGCTTTCGTGGAGCTGCCTGTTGATATCGTAGTAGAGGTCGTCGAGGATCTCGCCCTCGTATTCCGTGATGCCGCCCTCGCCGTAGATCGCGTCCCAGTCGATATAGGATTTTCCGGCCTCGGCGGGGTCGCCGTCAACGGCAGAGTCGAGCTTCTCGACGGTGTTTCTCAGCTCCTCAGAGCTGTTCCTGATGGCGTCGGCGGCGTAAATAATGTCCTCCTTGCTGGTGGCGAGGCGATCCTTCATATCGGAAATGGTGCTGCGGCTGTTGTTGAGCATATTGACGACGTCGGGAAGAAGGTTGTTCGTCATCGAGGCGACATTGGAAGCCGACTGCGTTACCGATGCCATGGAGTCCATTATAGAGATGTAGGTGCGCAGATCGGCCTTGATGTTCTCAAGCTCGCCGTCGAGCCCATCAAGAGAGCTTTCCGAATCAACGCCCATGCCGGAGAACATGGAGGTAAAGGTGGACAGCTCTTCAACTATGGTCGCAACGAATATACCGTTTATCTCATCCTTGATGAAGGTCTGCGCACGGTCTGTGACCCTTGACGCGATAACGTTCATTTTCTGGTTATCGTAATAGATGATCTCCGGCTGCTCAAATTCGCCGTCCGTAAACCCAAGCATGCTGCTGCTGAAATCCTCGGGAATAACGATTCCGGCGTAGTAATCTCCGCTGTACAGACCGTCGGTGACGGCCTGAGCGGATCCGGGAAACTGCCAGTCGATCTGATTATCGGTTTTCAGACGCTCGATAATGATATTTCCGATGTTAAAGTCCAGCCCGAGGAAGGTGGTGCCCGTATCCTCGGAAGCCACTGCGATCTTCAGGTTTTTCGTGGCGTCGGGAGTGTAGGGGCTCCAGTTGGATATAATATTGAACCATGCATAGAGACAGGGCACCAGCGCAAGGCAGAATACACACACGACTGCAACAACGCTCCTGCTCAGACGTCTGACGTCTGAACGCGCAACGGACATGATATTTGACATTGTTCCTTTAAAGTTCTTCATATCAAAATTCTTTCCTTTTGGGAGTTTGTTGTTTTATCTGCCGGCGCTTTCGTCGTAATTGTCGTATTTGAAATCTGCGGGCTCAATGCCCTCCCGGTCGGGGGAGCGCTGCTGTATCGACTGCCGTATCGCATCCGCCCGCTGATCGGCAGGGCTTACGCTCACGGCGGGGGCCATGCCGTCCGCCGCAGTCTCAGATATGGCCTGAGCGGCTTCCTGCGATTTGGCGACCATTTTTCTCAGCAGATAGTCCTGATACTCAACAACAATGAGCACGAAGGCGATAATAAACATCGACGCTATCCACAGCACGAGGAAAATGGTCTTGGAGCCCTTTGTCATGAACAGCATTAGCAGAATGACAGCCGGGATTATGAGCAGACAGCGTAGAGCGGCTCTGGTCCTTCTGACGTTTTTCTCGTGCATTTCCTCGAGCCCCTGCATGAGATTGTTATATTTGATTTCGTACTGAGAATCCATAACGACGCTCCTCTGTGCTTAGATTTTACATCATTTCGGTCTTTTCAAGCTGCTCATCCATATATTCGCTCAAGCCGGAGAGAGGACGCTTCAGCGTAAGTCCGAGGACAAGGAAAATTGCGAAGAAGAGCAGGAGCAGCAGCATATAGACAATATACTGATTGCCGTACAGACCCGCGATCGCTTCGCGCATGGCGTTTATTGCGTAGGGGAAGGGGAAGAGCAGGTATATCTGCTGGAAGAAGTCAGGCAGAAGCTCGATGGGGTATGAACCGCCGGAGCCTGCGATCTGAACTATCATAATGACGACGGAGAGCATTTTGCCGACGTTGCCGAAAATAACGGCAAGGCAGTATGCTATCATCGAGCAGGCGAGCGAGGATGCCGCGCCCGCGAGGATGAAGAGCCCCGGATGCAGGCAGTTGACGCCGAGAACAAGTATATCGCCGACGGTGATCACAAGTGCCTGAATCTGGCTGATGAGGAAGAACAGCAGGTATCTGCCGAGGAACTTCTGAGCGGGTGTGGCGCCAATAAGCTCGACGGGGGAGTCGATCTTCATGATCGCGTTTATCATGACGCAGCCGACCCAGATGGCGAGAATGGTGTAGAAGGGCGTCATACCTGCGCCGTAGGACTCAATGGGATATATAGTCTCGACCCTCATTGACAGGGGGTTGGACAGGAAAGAGCCTATGCTCTCGGGATCGACGTCGAAGAAATCAAATACCTGCTGGATAAAGCCGTTGTCATCCTCTCCGTCGAGAACGCCGATGAAGTCGGTGATACGGCTGCTGTAGGAAGCAAGCAGATCATGGACCTGAATGAGCGCGTTGTTAACGGCGCCGAAGGTGTTTCCAAGCTCGGAAACGATGGGCGTGGTCTTGCCGAGTATACCGCTCAGGTCAAGCAGCAGGGAGGATACGTCGCCCAGACTGTCCTGCAGGTTTTCGAGCAGAGTGTCAAGGGCGGGGTACACGGTCTCGGTCAGAGTGACTCTCACGGTGCCCAGAGTATCGCTTATGAGCTGAAGATCGTTTATAAGGTCGATATCGCGGTTGCCGTTAAGAATATCGTCAAGAATATCGCTTGCGCTCTTGGCATCGGAGGCGGCGGAATCGACGGCGGCTGCGGTGCCGGTGGAAGTGCCGCTTGCGGTCTCGACAGCGTTGAAGGCCACGCTCAGGGCGGACATCTCCTGCTCAACGACGGCGGCGTCGCTCTGGGCGCTCCTGAGAGCCTCGTTTCTGACCTCGGCGCTGGAGGCTGATGCTGCCGTGGAGAGGTTCTCCTGGATGCTGCCGATACGGTTGCCGGTGTCCTCAACCATGAAATCCATCAGGGAATCCATGGTCTGCGTGGAGGAGGTCGGATTCGTAAGATCCTCGTAATCATTGCCGGTCACGGCCTCGTATACCGCGGGAACGGCAACGGTCTCATAGTCGGTCTGGATGGCATCGATCGCATCGGCGTTATGGGCTGCGAGCACGTTGACCTGATTTGCGTCGGCGGGATCGTTCAGACCGAGCTTATCGCGCAGCTCGGTGATCTTCTCGGTGAGCTTGTTGAGCGCGGTGAGCGCGTCCTCTACCTCGGGATTTGTCAGACCCGAGTGGGTAAGATAGTCTATAAGCTCCTGATACTGCTTTTCAAGCTCTGCAAGAGCTTGCTTGGCGGCTTCGGCGTCATCGGTGTTGCCTTCATACAGCCTGTCAAGCTTGTAGATGGCCTCCTGCACGGAGTCCTGCAGGCCGAGCAGCATATTGTTGACTTCCTCGTTTATAAGCGCGAGGTCGGACTGGGTGCCTTCAATATATACTATCTGCTTTGAAATATTAACGCGCTCGTTGCCTATAAGATAAATCGAATAATTGAGCGTGTTGTTCGTGCGCTGGAGCGTATCGATCAGCGCGTTGTTCGCGGAGATAAAGCGGTCGATGGTGTTGCTGTAGCTGTTAAGGTTGTCGTTTATCTTTTCAAGGGTGTTTTTGAGCATCTCGGCGGAGGAGTCGCCCTGAACATCAGAGGAGAAAGCGTTGAGCTTGTCGAAAAGGGTCTCCACCATCGCGGAAATATACTTCTGATTGACGCTCTGCTTTATCTCGCTTGCCGCGGCCTCAACTATCTTGACGGCGACGGCGTTCTGCTTTTCGTTCTGATAGAAGGTTATGGTGGGATTGTACATATCCGTTGTGAGGAAATTGTACATATTATATGTAAAGTCGGGTTCGATAACGACTGCGGCGTAATAGTCTCCTGCGTAGACGCCCTCGATGGCTTCGTCTGCGTCGTCGATAAATACATAGCCGAAGGTGTCGTTGTCCTTGAGCTCCGCGACAAGATCCTTGCCTATGTTGATGATCTTGCCCTCCGAGTCCATATAGTCCTGATCGTTGCAGACGACGGCGACCTCCACCTGGTTTATCTTGCCATAGGGATCCCAGAACGCGTAGATATTGAACCACGCGTAAAGCGCGGGCAGGAACGCAATGGATATGACGATCGTCAAAGCGAAGAAATGCTTTGACAAAACTCTCATATCGTTTTTGAAGACTCTGAAAATATTACGCATATCGAAAAATACTCCCGTTATATTAAAGAGCAGTATAGTACAAGCGGCCGCCGTAAACTGTCGAAACCTAACAGTTCCCAAATTGTAACGATTTGGATACAATGATATTGTACAGGCTATGAAAATAATTGTCAAGTAGACATAAGGCCATAAATTAAAGAAATTTTTGCCGAATTGTGACTAAAAGAAAATGACACACAATATATTGTGTGTGTTATTAACAAGAATTACATATCCGCGTTGAGAATATATCGGCTCGCGAGGGCAATGATAAGTTACGGGTTGAAAAACATAACCCAATACAGAAAAGGAGATGTAAAACTATGTCTAACAATTCCAGCAATCGTCTTGTTGTCCCCGCAGCGCGCGAGGCAATGGAGAAGTTCAAGATGGAAGCGGCCAACGAGGTCGGCGTTAACCTGAAGAACGGTTATAACGGCGATATCACCGCACGTCAGGCCGGTTCTATCGGCGGCCAGATGGTCAAGAAGATGATCGAGGCATACGAGAACGGCCTCAAGTAAGGAAAAATGAAGCGATGTCCGCGTCTGCGGACATCGTTTTTCTGTTGCACCGCAAAGGAGACCTCAAATATACTTGCGGCAATACATATATAATTGTATAATTATAATAACAGGGCGCCATGACACGAGTAAAACGCGATTTGCTTAGGAGAAAAAGTATGATAAAAGAGCTGTTAAGATTATGTTCCGATAAAAATAAAGCTTCGCTCTACACAAATTTTAGTGAGCCGGATAAGTTTCATTACGGCATCGTTCTCGCCGTCAATGAAAATGAGATAGCTGTTCAGATGATATCGCCTGACGGCGATGATGACGGAGTGACCGTGATGAGCGTTGACAACGTTTTTCGCGTTGAGGTCGGCGGGCAGTATGCAGGGAAGATGGAAAAGCTATGCTCCGGCAGGACGCTCAGAGCCTACGAGCTGCCGCCCTGCGATGACGGCGTCCTGATGTCGGCACTGTCATATGCGCTCGCCGAAAAGGAAGTAGTGTCGATCGAGCTGATAGGCAGCGGTTACAACGATATCGTCGGTATTCCCGAAACGATTGCCGGCGAGGAGTGCGCAATCAGACAGATCGATGAATACGGGTGCGAGGACGGCTTTTCATTCATTTCGGTAAGCGATATCACGAAACTGTCATTTGCGACCGACGCTGAAAAGCGTATCATGAGATTGTGGGAAATGAACAAATAGCATCAGATGTGTGTTATGGAAGGAGTATTAAGGTACTTATTTTCATTGAAGCTATTATGAGTACCACAGTAGAGGAAGTACCGTTTTAGGTTTTATATGGTAAATTTCATGAAGGACAAAGAGTATTATTCAGAGAAAGCCGAATACTATGCCGAATTGTGCAAGGCTACTGCTCAGGATTTTTCCTCGTCGATAGCTCACGCGGAAGAAAGTGCGCAGCGGCGTGAGCTTTCGCGGGGAGGCGGGACGATACACAGAGGCTATTATTGCCCCAGCCCCATAAAAGACAGGGTGATCGGAGGCTGCAAAAGAGGCAGGCTGATAAGTAAGCTTCCGTCAAAGCCTGATACTGTGTACGAGTATTTATTCAACGCAAGCGGTGAAATGACCCTGGCGAATAAGTACGCTGTCGAGCGAGGGCAAATGTATTATCTTCAAAGCGAGCTTATCACCCGAAATGACAGCACCACGCGCTCATTTGTGCTTGAGGATGTGACGCGGTGTCCGCATATAAGCGGCATATCGGAATGCATCTACGATAACGGGCTTATATCGTCGTATGAGTATGCCGCGATCATAGGGCGGGCTGATAACGCATTTTGTGCGTCAATAGACAGTGAAAGATATTTGTACGATAAGAATCGGCTAATTACCTGCTTTATGGATTCTTACATATACGGTACGGAGATTCTGCAGAGCTTGAGACATGATTTTATCTATGGCGACGGAGACACGCCGACGGGCTACACTCTGAAAAAGTACGTTAACGGCGAATACCGTGCTTCTGCTGATCCTGAGCGGGTGTACGAGCTGCTAAAACGATGAGCAAACCCACGAATAAGACAGCAAAAAACGATGTCCGCGGCTGCGGACATCGTTTTTCTACTTATATAATATATAGCGCGGATCAGTCACGGTACTCAAATTCGAGATTGTAGATGCTGACCGTGTCGCCGTCACGGATACCCATTTCCTCCATGCGCCTGTAAACGCCGTTGTCGCGCAGAACGCGGTCAAAGTACATCAGGCTCTCGTTATCCGAGAAATTGACCGAGCCCATAAGGCGCTGGAGCCACGGCCCCTCGACGACCCATACGTCGTCAAACTGCTCGATGCTGAGCTCCTCCGAGGTGTCGATAACAGGCTCGGGGGGGACGTAGTCGGCTTCAAAGCGGATAAGCGGCGGCAGCTCCTGCAGCTTTGCCGCGGCAATGTTCACAAGCTCCCGCGTGCCGCTGTGGGTTGCGGCGCTCATCTCGAAAAACTCATAGCCGAGAGCCTCGACGTGCTCGCGCAGCCTGTCGATATTCTCGCGGTCGCCGCCGCAGAGGTCGCACTTGTTCGCCGCGACTATCTGAGCACGTCCTGCGAGCTCGGGGGAGTATTCGCGCAGCTCCGCGTTTATCGCGTCGAAATCCGCGACCGGATCGCGGCCCTCGGAGCCGGAGACGTCAACAAGGTGTATCAGCAGACGGCAGCGGTCGATATGCCGCAGAAAATCGTGCCCGAGCCCCGCGCCCTCGGAAGCGCCCTCGATGATGCCGGGGATGTCCGCCATGACAAAGGAGCGGCCCTCGTCGACATACACCACGCCGAGATTGGGGAAAAGGGTGGTGAAGTGATAGTTTGCGATCTTCGGGTGAGCCTTGCTCACGACGGAAAGCAGCGTGCTCTTGCCCACGTTGGGGAAGCCCACGAGCCCCACATCGGCCAGAAGCTTCAGCTCAAGGGTGATGTCGTGGCTTTCGCCGGGCAGACCGGGCTTGGCAAAGCGGGGCACCTGACGGGTCGGGGTCGCAAAGTGCTTGTTGCCCCAGCCGCCTCTGCCGCCGCGTGCGACGGTATAGTTTTCGCCGTCGGACATATCGTGCATGATGCCGCCGGTCTCGGTATCGCGTATCAGTGTGCCGCGGGGCACGCGGATATAAAGACTGTCCCCGTCCTTGCCGGAGCAGCGCTTTCCCTGACCGTCGGAGCCGTTACCGGCGACGTACTTGCGCTTGTACCTGAAGTCCATCAGGGTGGACATATTGTCGTCAACGACAAAAACGACGTCGCCGCCCTTGCCGCCGTCGCCGCCGTCGGGGCCGCCCGCCGCGACATATTTCTCGCGGTGGAAGGCGACCGCGCCGTTGCCGCCGTTACCGGCTCTTACGCTTATTCTTGCTTTATCTACAAAAGAGGCTGCCATGGTTTAGTTCCTCCTTTTTGAAATCAAAAGTGTAAAAACAATGCCGGACAGACCTGTCCGGCATTATCAAATCTTCATTTACTGAGCGATTTCTTCGTAAACAGAGACCTGCTTGCGGTCCTTGTCCTTGCGCTCGAACTTTACCCTGCCGTCAACGAGAGCGAACAGAGTGTCATCCTTACCCTTTCCGACGTTGGTACCGGGGTGGATCTTGGTCCCGCGCTGTCTGACAAGGATATTGCCGGCCAGAACAAACTGACCATCTGCTCTCTTGGGTCCGAGGCGCTTGGACTCACTGTCGCGGCCGTTCTTTGTGGAACCCATACCTTTTTTATGTGCCATTAAGGTTACACCTCCATTATCAGTAGTAGCGGAAAAAATTATGCATTGATGGTTTCGATCTGAACCTTGGTATAGGGCTGTCTGTGGCCCTGAGTTCTGCGGTAACCCTTTTTGGGCTTCATCTTGTAAACGCGGACCTTCTTGCCCTTGCCGTTCTTGACGACGTTTGCGGAAACGGTCGCGCCCTCGATGACAGGTGCGCCGAAAACGGTGTTTTCGCCGTCGATGACAGCCAGAACCTGGTCGAACTTAACGGACTCGCCAGCCTCAACGTCGAGCTTTTCGACGAAGATGACGTCGCCCTCTGCGACGCGATACTGCTTGCCGCCGGTCACGATGATAGCATGCTTCATGAACTTAACAATCCTTTCTTCAGGTCTCGCTCTTGTAGGTGCCGGGCAAGTCCCGAGCTTCCGACCCACTCAATGCGGCTTTAGTAGTATATCATTGCAAAACTGCGATGTCAAGCATAAAAACGCTTGAAATACTGCAGAAAAAATGGCATAATCATATCAGAGAACAGGAGGTAAGCGAGCAATGACAAAGCTGCTTAAAAAAATATTCTCACGAACCTGCATAACGGCTCTGCTCATTATCGTACAGTTGGCCTGGCTCATGGCGCTTCTGCTTGAGCTGAGCAGTGCTCTGCCCGTTATACAAAGCATACTGCGCGTATTGAGCGTCGTGGCGATACTGTTTGTTATCAGAAGCGAGATGAACCCGTCGTATAAGATCGGCTGGGTGCTGCTTATCGCCATGCTGCCGCTGCTGGGAGGACTGATGTTTGTCATATTCGGAAACAAGAGGCCGACCCGGTACATGCGGAAAATGCTGAATACCCAGCTTGAAAAGTCGGCGGAGTATTTTGATCAGCGCCCCTCCGTCTCGGATGAGATATCCTTGAAGGATCCTGCCGCCGCGGGACTGTTCAAATATCTTGAGAAGGCCGGCGGATACCCTGCCGGCAAGGATACGAAGATAAGCTATTACCGTGTCGGCGAGGAGATGTTCGGGGACCTGATATGCGAGCTTGAGAAGGCGGAGAAATTCATATTCCTCGAGTACTTCATAATAAGCCCGGGCAGAATGTGGGACAGTGTGCTGGAAATACTCAAGCGCAAGGCCTCCGAGGGCGTGGATGTGCGCATCATATATGACGATATGGGCTGCGTCGACCGCCTGCCGGCAAACTACTGCAATACGCTCAGAGGCTGGGGCATAAAGACCATGGCGTTCAACCGCTTTGTCCCTGCCGTGAGTCTTGTCATGAATAACCGCGACCACAGAAAGCTTACGGTCATTGACGGAAAAACGGGCTTCACCGGCGGCATAAACATAAGCGACGAGTATATTAACGAAATAGAACGCTTCGGCCACTGGAAGGATACCGGACTTATGCTTAAGGGGCCGGGCGTCGAAAACCTGACGGTCATGTTCCTTGAGCTGTGGAACGCCTTTAACAAGGACGGCGGCGGGTACGGCGACTTTGTGGCCGAAAGCTTCGGGGAAAAGGGCGGGGAGGATGACGGCTATGTCCTCAGCTTTTCCGACAGCCCCCTGGACGACGAAAACGTCGGCGAGAGCGTGTATACGGATATGCTGTATCAGGCTCGTGACTACATTTATATAACCACGCCGTATCTTGCCATAGACAGCGAGCTTCAAAGCGCCCTGTGCATGGCGGCGAAGCGCGGTGTCGATGTGCGCATGATAACCCCGGGCATACCCGACAAGAAAATAGTCTACCAGCTCACCCGTTCGTATTACCCCGCGCTTTTGAAGGCGGGCGTGAAGATATACGAGTATACCCCCGGCTTTGTCCACGCCAAAAGCTTTGTATGCGATGATAAGCTGTGCGTCGTGGGCACCATCAACATGGATTACCGCAGTCTGTACCTGCACTTTGAATGCGGAACGCTCATGTACGCAAACCCCGCCATAGCTAAGGTCAAAGCCGACGACCTTGAAACGATGGAAAAGTGCCGCCGCGTGGAGCTTTCCGACTGCCGCACGAGCTTCCTCGGCGAGTTAGTCAACAGCGTACTGCGCTCTCTCGCGCCGCTGCTGTAAAGATCCGAATACAGTATTGCCGCCCCGGCCTAAGCAAAGACCGGGGCGGCAATTGTATTATTAAATGTATAGGGATCAGCCTACGATGTCCTTGGTGTCGCGTGCGATGACGAGCTCCTCGTTGGTGGGGATAACGAAGACCTTGACCTTAGAGTCGGGGGTGGAGATCATGATATCCTCGCCGCGCTTGGAGTTTGCCTCGTCGTCGATGGTGACGCCCAGATAGCCGAAGTACTCGGAAATGGCCTTGCGGGAGCTCTTGGAGTTCTCGCCGACGCCTGCGGTGAATACAATAGCATCAACGCCGTTCATGGCTGCGACGTAGGAGCCTGCGACCTTTGCGACCCAGTAATGGAACATATCCAGAGCAAGCTGTGCGCGCTCGTTGCCCTCGGCGGCGGCGTTGTCAAGATCGCGGAAGTCGGAGGAAACGCCGGAAACGCCCAGAACGCCGGACTTCTTGTTGAGAATGTTCAGCATCTCGTCGATGCTCAGGCCGTACTTGTTCATGATGAACTGGATAACGCCCGCGTCCAGATCGCCGCAGCGGGTGCCCATGGGGAGGCCGACCAGCGGGGTGAAGCCCATGGAGGTGTCCACGCACTTGCCGCCGTCGATAGCCGCGATGGAGCTGCCGTTGCCCATGTGGCAGGAGACGATCTTCAGGTCCTCTATGGGCTTGCCCATCAGCTCTGCGCAGCGGCCAGAGACATAGCGATGGCTGGTGCCGTGGAAGCCGTAGCGGCGGATGCCGTCGTTTTTGTAGTACTCATAGGGAACGGCGTACATATATGCCTTGCCGGGCATGGTCTGATGGAAGGCGGTATCGAAAACAGCGACCATGGGGACGCTGCCCATAACGTCGCGGCAGGCATTGATGCCGATGATGTTCGCAGGATTGTGCAGGGGAGCGAAGGGGGTGCACTCCTCAAGAGCCGCCATGACCTCGTCGGTGATGAGGACGGAGGAAGCAAACTTCTCGCCGCCGTGGACGACGCGGTGGCCGACAGCGTCGATCTCCTTCATGGAGGCAACAACGCCGAACTCGGCGCTGGTGAGCTTGTCGATGACCGCGGCAATAGCCTCGGCGTGGGTGGGCAGGGCGATATCCTCATCGAACACGGGCTTGCCGCCGACAAGGGGGCTGTGCTTGAGGTGGCCGTCGATGCCGATGCGCTCGCACAGGCCCTTAGCCATTAAGGTCTCGGTCTCCATGTCGATGAGCTGATACTTGAGGGAAGAGCTGCCTGCGTTGATAACAAGAATCTTCATTATAAAATTCCTTTCTTATTGTAAAAATCACAGAAAAACTGTATTATAATATTATACCTAAATCATTTTAATACATTTTGCACAAAAAGCAAGCAAATTTTGAAAGGAATGGGAGTTTTGAGCGTAATAGGTATAGTCGGGGAGTATAATCCCTTTCATTATGGGCATAAACACCACATTACGGAGACAAAAAGACTGCTGGGCGTGGACTGTCCGGTGGTATGCGCCATGTCCGGAGACTTCATACAGCGCGGCGAGGCCGCCGTTTACTCAAAATTTGCAAGAGCCGAGGCCGCCGTTCGCAGCGGCGTTGACCTCGTGCTGGAGCTTCCGCCGGCATGGGCTCTGTCCTCGGCCGAGGGCTTTGCGCGGGGAGCGGTGGGGCTTCTCGGCTCCATCGGAGTCGTGACGCACCTGAGCTTCGGAAGCGAATGCGGAGAGGTCGAACCGCTGGAGACCCTTGCGGAGATACTGCTCGACCCCCTTATCGGTGTGGATATCCGCCGCGAGCTTGAAGCACAGGAGGGCATACCCTTCGCGGCGGCGCGGCAGAGAGCCGTGGCAAAGCGGGCCGGCGAGCTGTCAGGGCAGCTTGAAACGCCGAACAATATCCTTGCGGTGGAGTATATAAAGGCCGTCTACGAGCAGGGTCTGTCAATAAAGCCCGTGACCGTACAGCGCTTCGGCTCCGGCCACGACGAGATATCCGAAAGCGGCCATAAATCCGCAGCGGAGATACGCCGGGCCCTTGCAAACGGCGCCGATATCGCCGCCTCGATACCCGCAAGCGCGTACGAGGTCTACCGCAGGGAGGATAAGCTCGGGCGCGGTCCCGTGCTCATGGAGAATCTGGAGAGCGCCATGATATCCCGCCTGCGTATGCTGCCCGATTCCGCTTTTGCCGCGCTGCCCGACGCGGGCGAGGGGCTGAATAACCGCCTTGCCAGAGCCGCCCGCGAGGAGAGCGGGCTTGACGCCGTCATCGCCGCGGCAAAGAGCAAGCGCTACGCGCTCAGCCGCATCCGCCGCATGGTGATGTGCGCCGTTCTCGGTATAAGCGCCGATATGTCCCGGGAAACGCCGCCGTATGCGAGGGTGCTGGCCGCGAACGCGAGAGGCTGCGCGCTTCTGCGGGAGATGGACGGCAGAGCAAGGATACCCGTCATAACAAAGCCCGCAGCGGTAAAGGAGCTCGGCGCGGAGTGCACAGCAGTGTTCGAGCGCGGCAGCTTCGCCCATGATCTTTACGTTCTGGGCTACACCGCCAAGGAGGAGCGGCGCGGAGGCGCGGACTGGCGCACAAGTCCGAAGATCATTTGACTGAACAAGCAGTATATTGATACGGTATTAATAAAATATTCAAAAAATAGTTGCAATTGTGCCGTTATTAGTTTATAATGCTCATTATCAACGAAAAAGACAAATGTTCGCTCTGCGCGGACATATGAAAGTTGATAAATAATTTAGGAGGAAAACTCAATGAAGAAGTATTTAGCTCTTGTTCTTGCCGTGCTCATGGTATTTTCGCTGTGCGCATGCGGCGGCGGCGATAACGGCGGCTCCGGTGACGAGAAGGTCATCAAGATCGGCGTTTATGAGCCTCAGACCGGCGCAAACGGCGCGGGCGGCAAGCAGGAAATCCTCGGCATGCAGTATGCAAACTACAAGTGCCCCACCGTCGAGGTCGGCGGCGAGACCTACAAGGTCGAGCTCGTTTACGCCGATAACGAATCGGCAAACGAGAAGGCCGTTTCCGCGGCGACCGAGCTGATCGCTGAGGGCGTATCCGTTGTTCTCGGCTCCTACGGCTCCGGCGTATCCATCGCTGCATCCGACACCTTTAAGGAAGCCGGCGTTCCCGCCATCGGCGTCACCTGCACCAACCCCCAGGTCACCGAGGGTAACGAGCACTACTTCCGTATCTGCTTCCTCGATCCCTTCCAGGGCACCGTCCACGCAAACTTTGCAAAGGACGAACTGAAGGCGACCAAGGTCTACTGCCTGGGCGAGCTCGGCAACGACTATGACCAGGGCCTCATCAACTACTTCAAGGAAGCAGCCGAGAAGCTCGATATTGAAGTCACCACCGAATCCTTCCCCAAGGATAACTCCGACTTCACCTCTTACCTGAACAACGCCAAGAAGGCCGGCGCACAGGCCATCTTCGCTCCTGTTTCCATCCAGTATGCACAGCTCATCGTTGAGCAGGCTGACGCTCAGGGCGTAGATATCCCCCTGCTCGGCTCCGACACATGGGATAACAACACCATCGTCGGCGCGACCGTAGGCAAGAACACCGAGCTGTATGTTTCCACCTTCTATGCAGAGGGCGGCAACCCCGATTTTGAAAAGGGCATCAAGGAGTGGATCAACGCTGATCCCAAGAACGTTGAGAATAACGGCGGCAACGATATGCTCTCCGCAGTTACCGTCATGGGCTATGACGCATACATGGTAGCGCTCGAGGCCATCAAGGCGGCAGGCTCCGTTGAGGCGGCTGACGTTATGGCGGCTCTGCCCGGCGTGACCTACACCGGCATCTCCGGCGACATCTCCTTCAATGATACGGGCGATGCAAACCGCGACGCAGCTTACATAAAGACCGCAAATACCGAGACCGGTGTTTGGGACTTCGTTGCAGTCCAGAAGGCCGGCTGATCATAGCGATCAAAGCTGAATAGAAGCATCAAATCAAATGGTGGGGGCGCGTTTCGCGTCCCCACCATACAGCCTTTAAAGAAAACTCTGCCGCAGAGCAGAGATCACACAAGGAACGTGTAAATGCGCTCCAATAAAGCCTGCTGGAGCGGATCTATGCGTTCCTGTACAGAAATAGGAAGGTAAACAGATGATTGATTTCCTGCATAACAATCTGCAATACCTGCTGTCCGGAATATCGGTGGGCGGCCAGTATGCTCTTATAGCCATCGGCTATACCATGGTCTACGGCATACTGCGTCTTATTAACTTTGCCCACGGCGACGTGTTCATGGTCGCGGGTCTTATTATGATATATGCGATAGCCGGCGGCCTGCCGATGTGGGCGGCGATAGTGCTTGTTATAGTGCTTACGGTGGCTCTCGGCGTCGCTATTGAAAAGGTCGCGTATAAGCCCCTGCGCAGCGCCCCGCGTATGTCGGTCATGATCTCCGCGATCGGCGTATCCTACCTGCTGCAGAACTGCGCGCTGTACTTCACCGGCGGTCTGCCGCGTACATATCCCGTCATCCCGTTCCTGACGAAGAAGGTCACGATCTGGGGCGCGACCACAAAAATGGTCACCGTTGTGACCCCCATTCTCACGATCGTTCTTATCGTCGTGCTCGTTCTGCTTATAAAGTACACCAAGATCGGCATGGCAATGCGCGCGGTGTCCAAGGACTTTGAGACCAGCCAGCTCATGGGCATCAAGATAAACTCCGTTATCTCCTTCACCTTTGTCATTGGCTGCTTCCTCGCGGCTGTGGGCTCGCTGCTTTATTTCTCAAACTACCAGACCGTAGTCCCGACCTCGGGCGCCATGCCCGGCCTCAAGGCCTTCGTCGCGGCGGTGTTCGGAGGCATCGGCTCGATACCGGGCGCTGTCATAGGCGCGTTTATCATAGGTATTTGCGAGAATATCATAAAAGGCATAGGACAGGACTGGACCATCTTCTCGGATGCGTTCACCTTTGTCCTTCTGATAGTCATCCTCCTCGTCAAGCCCACGGGCATCTTCGGCGAGAAGGCGACGGATAAGGTGTGAG
The DNA here is from genome assembly GCA_946405205.1 of uncultured Clostridia bacterium. Classification (GTDB taxonomy): domain Bacteria; phylum Bacillota; class Clostridia; order Oscillospirales; family Oscillospiraceae; genus F23-B02. The sequence goes on along the minus strand of CAMJGL010000018.1, from coordinate 15,204 downwards.
GTGAGGATAATGAACGATACCATGCAAAACTCCAAGCCTCTCAGAACTCCTGAGGAGGTCGCAAAGCGTCAGGGCCTTTGGATGACGATAGTGTGCCTTGTCATTTTCTACGTTCTGCTCTTCGCGCTGGACAACTTCGTGAAGCCCAGCAAGTTCACACTCATGCTTATCCCCGTCCTGAAAAAGGGTGCGATCTATTCGCTGCTGTGCGTTTCAATGAACCTTCTCAACGGCTTCACCGGCCTGTTTTCTCTCGGCCAGGCAGGCTTCATGCTCGTCGGCGCGTACGCCTATTCCATCTTCTCTATCCCCGCGGCGCAGCATCCCTCGGTTTACCAGTACTTTGAAGGCGGCGCCATCCAGTTCTCTATCCCCGAGATCCTGGGTAACGCTCTCGGCGTCGACCTCGGCAGCTTCCTCGGCGCTATAATCTGCATCATAATCGCGGGCCTTGTTGCGGCGGTCTTTGCTGCGCTTATCGGCATTCCCGTTCTGCGCCTGAAGAGCGATTACCTTGCCATAGCGACCCTCGGCTTTGCCGAGATCATACGCGCCATCTTCCAGTGGAACGGCCTCGGCACCATCACCAACGGCTCAAATCTGCTGCGCAAGTACACGGCCTTCAGCGACATGAAGTTCAGCATCGGCGGCCAGGTGTTCAAATTCGGCACGGCCTTCCCGTTCCTGATAGCGATGATATGCATAATTATCATCATCCTGCTTATAAACTCCTCCTACGGCAGAGCCTTTAAGGCCATCCGCGACGACGAGATAGCGGCGGAGGCGATGGGCATCAACCTGTTCAAGCACAAAATGCTGTCCTTCGTTATATCCAGCTTCTTCGCGGGCGTCGGCGGCGCACTGCTTGCAATGTTCCAGACCACCGTTCAGGCCTCGGCCTTCATGTCGGCCATGACCTATGAGATACTGCTCATCGTCGTTATCGGCGGCATAGGCTCGGTATCGGGAAGCTGTATCGCGGCCTTCCTGTATATCGCCTGCTCCGAGTGGTGGCTGCGCTTCCTCGACTCCGGAAAGCTGCCCTTCGGAGACATAGCCGTGCCCTTCTTCCGCGACGGCTTCCGCAAGGTCGTATTCTCCGTCGTCATAATGATAATCGTGCTGTTCTTCTCCAAGGGCATCATGGGCAATAAGGAGCTGTCGTTTGCGGGGCTGATACGAAAGATAAAAGCAAAGAAAGCGGCCAAAGCCGCCAAAACCGAAGAGGGAGGTGCCGCATAATGAGCAATAATGTACTTCATGTTGAAAACATCACCATGCAGTTCGGCGGCGTTGTCGCGGTAAACAACCTCTCTCTGGACATCCCCGAGGGCAAGATAATCGCCCTCATCGGCCCCAACGGCGCGGGCAAGACCACGGCATTCAACTGCATCACCGGCGTTTACGAGCCGACAAACGGCCTTGTTGAGTTCATGGGCGAGCCCATCGTCCGCAACCATCCGCAGGGCAAGATGAAAAAGGCCTATAAGGGCGAAAACGGCGATATGTACCTCGGCAAGGTCATATCCAACACGCCGGACAAAATAACCAAAAAGGGCATAGCCCGTACCTTCCAGAACATCCGCCTCTGGAAGAGCATGACCGTATTTGAAAATGTCCTCATAGCAAAGCACATGAACGCGAAGCAGAACGTGTTCTCGGCCACCTTCCGCGGCAACGCCAAGGAGGAAAAGCGTATGCGGGAGGAGACCATGGCGCTTCTGGAGGAGCAGGGCCTTGACAAGTACAAGGACGAGATCGCAACGAGCCTGCCTTACGGCCTTCAGCGCCGTCTGGAGATCGCCCGTGCGCTTGCAGCCGACCCTAAGCTGCTGCTTCTGGATGAGCCGGCGGCCGGCATGAACCCGCAGGAAACGCTGGAGCTTGCGCAGTTCATCCGCGAGATACGCGAGAAATACGGTCTTACCGTCTTTCTTATCGAGCACCATATGGATCTTGTCATGCAGATCTCCGACTATATCTACGTCATCGACTTCGGCTCCGAGATCGCGCAGGGCACGCCCAAGGAAGTTCAGAATAATCAGCACGTTATCGATGCATATCTGGGGGTCGTTGAAGATGAGTGAAGCTATACTGAAGATCAAGGACCTCAAGGTCAATTACGGCGGCATCGAGGCCGTCAAGGGCGTGAGCTTTGACGTGCCCGAGGGTGAGATAGTCACCCTCATAGGCGCAAACGGCGCCGGAAAAAGCTCCACGCTGCGCGCCATCGCGGGTCTTGTGAAGCCCGCCGCCGGCAGCATCGAGTTCAATGGCGAGGATATAACGGCGAAGGAGCCCAACGCTATTGTCTCAAAGGGCATCACTCTTGTTCCCGAGGGCAGAAAGATATTCCCGGATCTCACCGTTCTCGAAAACCTCAGGATCGGCGCGTATCTGCGCAATGACGATCTGACCGAGGACCTTAACTGGGTGTACGACCTGTTTCCGAGACTAAAGGAGCGCTCCTGGCAGGAGGGCGGCACCCTGTCCGGCGGCGAGCAGCAGATGCTGGCCGTTGGCAGAGCTCTGATGAGCCGTCCCAAGATAATCATGATGGACGAACCCTCGCTGGGACTTGCGCCGATCATCGTCCGCGGTATCTTCGACATCATAAAGGAGATCAATGCCCGCGGCGTTACGGTGCTTCTTATCGAGCAGAACGCGAACATGGCGCTCAAGACCGCCCACGCGGGCTACGTCCTTGAGACCGGACGCATCACTATGAGCGGCACGGGCGCGGAGCTGCTGGCCGACGAAAAGGTCAAGGCCGCGTATCTCGGCACATAATTGAATAAAAAAGAAAGAGACGCTGATCTCTTTCTTTTTTTATGAAACTTTTTCCGCGTTTTTGCCGTCTGAAGAGCAGATACTAAATAAATACCATGCTATTACAGGAGGCGTATATGAAAAGGATCATTGCGTTGATATTAAGCGTCGTTATGCTGTGCTCTCTTGCGGCCTGCACGGCGCGTCAGGACGGGCAGACGGCAAAAAGCATCAAGGACTATTCGCAGGTCTATGCCGCGATAAAAAAACAGTATGATGATTCTGGCCTGCGCAGCGCCGCCCTTTATACCTCAGGCGCTGACTCCGCGGCCGATGCTGCGGTGAAGGAGGAGAGCAGCGAATACTCCGGCACCAACGTCCAGGTCGAGGGCGTTGACGAGGGAGACATCGTCAAAACCGACGGCGAGTATATCTACGCTCTCAGCTCGGGCGACATCGTCATCTATAAGGCCGACGGCGAAAACAGCCGGAAGATCGGCTCAATTGCCGCCTCGGGAGAAAACCGGTGGGTGAGCGAGATGTATATCTGCAATAACGTACTGGTGCTCGTTAAGAATGAAGGCGGCTATTTTATCTGCGGAGACAGCGTGCCTTACGGAACGGCCGCCGAGACCGAAAAAACGATCGCTGAGTTATACGACGTTTCGGATCCCTCGGCTCCCGTTCTCAAGGGTACAGTCGGTCAGGACGGCTGGCTGCTGACGAGCAGGCTTTATGACGGAAAGCTGTATCTCATAAGCACCTACACCGTGTGGAACGAGCCGGATGAGGACGATCCGCAGACCTACGTTCCGAGCTATTACAGAAACGGAGAGAGCAGCCTTGCCGAATGTGACTGCATCAGCATAGCGACCGGGATGTCCGGCGCGAGCTATGTCGTCGCTGCTTGCTACGACGTGAAAAGCGGAGAGCAGACGGCGCAGCGCGCGGTCCTCGGAGCGGGAACGCAGCTTTATATGAACGAGAGCAGCCTGTATCTCGCCTCGTCCCGCTACGAGGAGACATATTCAAACGAACGCAAAGAGGACGTGTACACCGTAAAGGACTATGCCGGAGAGCAGTTCACGGACATCACGCGTATAAACGCGGCAGATCTCACCGTTGCCGCCACCGGGACGGTCAAAGGCTTGCTTGAAAGCCAGTTTTCAATGGACGAATACGAGGGCAAGCTCAGGCTTGTGACCACGCAGGAGCCGGAGCATTACACCGTCTACACCGACGAAAAACACGGCTTTGAAAACTGGGAGTGGCCCGAGGAGGAAGAGGCTTCGTCAAACGGCCTGTATATCCTTGACGGCAATTTGAAGCAGCTCGCGGCGGTCGAGGGGCTTGCCGAGGGCGAGCGGGTGTACTCCGTGCGCTTTGACGGAGACTTTGTTTACTTCTGCACCTTCCGTCAGGTCGATCCGCTGTTCGCGGTGAACGTGTCGGACCCAAAAAACCCGAAGATACTGAGTGAGCTGAAGATAAGCGGCTTTTCCGAGTACCTGCATCCCTGGTCGGATACAAGGCTTTTCGGGCTCGGAAACGAAGCGGATGAGGACAGCGGCGCGACAGAGGGAATGAAGCTTGTCATGTTCGACATAAGCGACAAGGCAAACGTGACGGCAAAGCATACGTTCAACCTCGACGGCGACAGCTACAGCGAGGCGCTGTACAATCATAAAGCCATCCTCATATCCCCTGAGAAAAACCTGATAGCCTTCGGCACCGACAGCAAGTACCTCGTGTTCTCCTACAGCGACGAGGGCGGCTTTAAGCAGCAGGCGAGCATCGACCTCGGCGAATACTGGGGCAGCTCCCGCGGCCTTTATATCGGGGACTGCGCATACATCGTCTCCGACCTCGGAATGAAGGTTTTGAGCATGCAAAGCTTCGAGACGGTATGCACTGTTGAAACGTAAAAAAATTCGGCGTTGATATTGACAAAACCTCCGCGTTAGCGTACACTAACACTGTTAGATGTAACTGACACGGAGGTTTTATATATGACGCTTGATAAGCTGCCCATAGGAAAGCCGGCTGTTATCCTGACGGTCGGGGGAGAGGGTAATCTGCGCTGTCACCTGCTCGACATGGGGCTCATACCGCACACGGAGGTGACCGTCCGCAAGGTGGCGCCTCTCGGGGATCCGATCGAGATCTTCCTTAGGGGCTACACCATGACGCTCCGCAAGGAGGACGCATCGAAGATCGAGGTAAGGCCCATGGAGGAGATATAATATGGTAATAGCGCTTGCAGGCAATCAGAACTGCGGAAAGACAACTTTATTCAACCAGCTCACGGGCTCCAACCAGCATGTCGGCAATTTCCCGGGAGTTACCGTTGAGCATAAGATGGGGCAGGTCATAGGCTATAAAAACTTCAGCCTTGTCGATCTGCCGGGCATTTACTCCATCCGCCCCTATTCCGGGGAGGAAAAGGTGACCCGCGATTTTATAATAAATGAAAAGCCGGACGTCATCATAAACATCGCCGACGCGACTAATATCGAGCGCAACCTGTACCTGACATTGCAGCTCATCGAGATGGGAAAGCCCATGGTGCTGGCGCTGAACATGATGGATGAGCTTTTGGGAAACCACGGCTCTGTTGATATAAACGGCCTGTCGGAAAGGCTCGGCATACCGGTCGTGCCCATCTCCGCCGCGAAGAACGACGGCGTTGACGAGCTGATGCGGGTCGTGGCCGACACCGCCGAGAAAAAGCTCAGGCCCCGCAGAATAGACTTCTGCTCGGCCGGCCCCGTTCACCGCTGCATACATACCGTCAGCCACGTCGTGGAGGACCATGCCGACAATATCGGCGTGCCCTCGCGCTTCGCGGCGACCCGGGTTATCGAGGCCGATGAGGACATAACGGCCGCTCTCAGGCTCAGCGATAACGAGCTGGAGCTCATCGAGCACGCGGTGCTCGAGATGGAGGATGAGAGCACGCTCGACCGCAACGCGGCTCTTGCCGATATGCGCTACCGCTTCATCGAAGCCGTGTGCTCTGAAACCGTCGTAAAGGCTCAGGAGAGCAAGGAGATGCTCCGAAGTGTGAAGATCGATAAGATCCTCACCAATAAATACCTTGCCATCCCTACCTTTATCGCAATAATGGCCTTCGTTTTCTGGATGACCTTCAGCGTTCTGGGAAAGTGGCTGTCGGATCTGCTCGCGATGGGTATAGACAGCTTTACCGCCTGGGTGGACGGCCTGCTGACGGCATACGGCCTGAACCCCGTTGTACAGAGCCTTGTTATAGACGGCGTGTTTGCAGGCGTGGGCAGTATGCTCAGCTTCCTGCCCATTATCGTTGTGCTGTTTTTCTTCCTCGCGATTTTGGAGGACACGGGATATATGTCCCGCGTAGCGTTTGTCATGGATAAGCTGCTGCGCCGCATAGGGCTATCCGGACGCAGCTTCGTGCCGATGCTCATCGGCTTCGGCTGCTCCGTTCCCGCCATAATGGCGACGCGCACCCTGTCCTCCGAGCGCGACCGGAAAATGACGATGCTGCTTGTGCCGTTTATGAGCTGCTCTGCCAAGATACCAATTTACGCGGTGTTCACGGCGGCGTTTTTCCCCGGCCACGGGGGACTGGTGATGACCTGCCTGTATGTTTTCGGCATGCTCGTGGGAATAATAGCGGCAAAGGTACTCAGCAAGACCGCGTTCACCGGCAAGCCCGTGCCATTCGTGATGGAGCTTCCGAACTACCGCATGCCGTCGCTCAAGAGCGTGCTGCTGCTCATGTGGGAAAAGGCGTGGGACTTCATCCGGCGCGCATTCACCGTTATCTTCGTTGCGACCATTATAATCTGGTTCCTGCAGAGCTTTGATGTGCGCCTGAACGTGGTCGAGTCCGGCAGCACCGACAGTCTGCTTGCCATAGTCGGCGCATGGCTGGCGCCCGTTTTCGCGCCTCTCGGCTTCGGCGACTGGCGCGTGGCGACCGCGCTCGTGACCGGCGTAATGGCCAAGGAAGCGGTCATAAGCACCCTTGGCGTCCTCATGGGCGTGGGCGCTAACCTCAGCGCCGCGGCACTCAGCGGGCTGTTCAGCCTGAGGTCAGCCATAAGCTTCCTCGTGTTCTGCCTGCTCTACACCCCCTGTGTGGCGGCTCTTGCGGCGGTAAGGAGAGAGCTCGGCAGCGGCTTTAAGACCGTGCTCGTCATGCTCTCGCAGTGCTGCGTCGCGTGGCTCGTGGCCTATGCGGTGTACCTGCTTGCGGGAGTGATCATCTGATATGGAGATTGTTATAATCGCCGTGCTTGCGGTCTGGCTTGCCTACGCTGTCCACAGCATACGAAAGGGCAGGACCGGCTGCTGCGGCAACTGCAGGAAATGCGCGAAAAAGTGTGATAAGGAGACAAAAGATGAAGATACAGGAGTCGGCTGAGCACTACCTTGAAACGCTGCTGATACTCAAGGAGAGAAAGGGGCTCGTGCGAAGCATAGACCTTGCAAACGAGCTGGGCTTTTCGCGCGCGTCCGTAAGCGTCGCCGTAAAGCAGTTTCGTGAAAACGGCTATGTCACGGTCGACGAGGCCGGTTACATAGAGCTCACACGATCGGGAATGGCGGTCGCCGAAAAGATATATGAGCGGCACAAGACCCTGTCGAGCCTGCTTGAGCGCATGGGCGTATCTCAGGCGACGGCGGCGCGGGACGCCTGCCGCATAGAGCACGTCATAAGCGACGAAAGCTTTGACAAAATAAAGGAATACATGAAGAGCAAGTGAAAACTTGCTCTTTTTGTATATTATCCAAATATGAGGGCAACAATATAGATAAATCCAACAGGAGGTTTATCTATGGAAAACAATAAAAGCGGCAAGCTTGATAAGTTTTTTGCCGGCAAGGGCTTTTACATAGTCCTTGCACTATGCGTAGCAGTGATAGGCTTCTCGGCCTACAGTCTGGCGACCCACCGATCCCCCGGGACCGTGGATATCGATCCCGGCATCACCCTTGAAAACAACCGCCCTCAGGCGACCGACAGCGGCACGGCGCCCGATGTTGACAATGACCCTCCCAAGACCGTAAGCGCGGACAACAGCGACGTTGTTGCGGCGGGCACATGGTCCGAGGACGACGTCTGGGAGGAGCCCACATCGTGGATATGGCCAGTTATCGGCGATGTTGAGCGCGGCTACACCGTGGAAGCGCTTGCATACGACGTGACCATGGCTGACTGGCGTACCCATGACGGCGTTGATATACTTGCCCAGCAGGGCGAGGTCGTGTGCGCTGCCGCCGACGGCGAGGTCGTGAGCGTCGAACAGGACGACCTGTACGGCACCACGGTTGTCATACAGCACGGCGACGGGATAAAGACCGTGTACTCAAACCTGGCCGATACCCCCACCGTTTCCGTCGGCGACAAGGTCGAGAGCGGCGATGTCATCGGCTCCGTGGGCAAAACGGCCATCTGCGAGATCGGACAGGGCAGCCATATCCACTTTGCGATGAGCAAGGACGGACAGAGCGTGGATCCTATGAATTATCTGCCCGCCTGAGGCCAAAATTTTCGGGGAATTTAAAAAAACTTGTTGACAAGAAGGGCTATGTCTTGTATAATTCCAATTGCTCATTTGAGAAATGGCGGCATAGCTCAGTTGGCTAGAGCATGCGGTTCATACCCGCAGTGTCCCCGGTTCGAATCCAGGTGCCGCTACCAAAAAAGGCGCAGCCTATTATACTGCGCCTTTTATTTGGCCCGTTGGTCAAGCGGTTAAGACACCGCCCTTTCACGGCGGTAACATGGGTTCGATTCCCGTACGGGTCACCAAAAGGTAAAAGCCCACCATTCGGTGGGCTTTTACCTTTTGCAATTTATGGCGGGAATCGAAGGGAGCGGGAGTGAATGACATGCCGGGGGCATGTCAGAGCCGCGACCCGGCTCGCCCGCGGCAGGCGAATAACGCAAATGTGCATATACATCTTGTTAAATTGGCGGTTTTCTGGTAAAATAAAATGAAATCCTATAGTGGAGGCAAGGATATGTCGGCAATGAAAAGAAATAAACGAGCCTCAAATAAGGTTTACATAATATGCGCAGCGGTGGCTGTGCTTGCGCTCTCGGTCATCTTCGGGGTGCATATGTACAGGAACAGTCAGGTCGCCCCGGTTTACGAACTCGAGGTCGAGGGGCTTGAAGCCAAGACCCCCGCGGAGGCTCAGGCGGCCTGCCGCGGCGATCATGAGCGCTTTGCCGAGGCTATGGAGAAGTACGGACAGAGCTCGTGGGTATGGTGCGGCGGCAATACGCTGTATCTCGTGAAGCCGGACGCACTATCCATAGACGCCGATGCCGAGCCATCCAATTTCACGGCAGTAAAATTCAAGGACGAAAACGGCGACGAAATGAGCGGGCACATCATCGACCCCTCGATCGCGCCTAAGGAGCTTGGACGCATAGAGCTGGGCGAGTCGGAGGAGTATACCTTCGAAAATGTCAGTATGACCGTCCGTGTCGGTCTGCGCAATGGGGATATCGACTACGAAAACGCGGTCTACCTCTGGGAAAAGGGAAGCAGCCTTGTCCTTGCGGTGCGGCCCGACACATACGATATAGTGGAGGGAAGCATAGTCAGCTTCACCGACGACGGCAACGTCACCTACACCTGTTATATTCTTGATACCGCTATAGATTGAAGGTAAACGAAATGGCAATGGAGACCGGAGCGGACGCGAAGCGCCTGCTTGAGATAGTAAAGGTAATAAGCAAATACAAGGTAACTCAGGGCATAAGCCCCGAAAAGCTGTGCGAAATGTTCAAGGAGCTGGGGCCGACCTTTGTGAAGCTCGGGCAGCTTCTTTCCATGCACCCCGAGATAATCCCGATGGAGCACTGCAAAAAGCTCGAGAGCCTGCGAACCGAGGCCTCCCGCCTTGTTACGGCGCAGATAAGGGAGATAATCTCCGAGGAGTACGGTAAGCCGTGGAACTCCGTGTTCGAGCGCATCATGCCCTATCCTCTGGGCGCGGCGTCGATCGCGCAGGTGCATGAGGCGGTGCTGCTTGACGGCACTCATGTCGCGGTGAAGATACAGCGACCGGAGATATATTCGGTCATGGAGCGGGACGTGAGGCTTCTCAAGAGCGCTCTCAGCGTCATAAAGATCAAAAAGATAAACAACGTCATGAATCTTTCCGACACCATTGACGAGGTGTGGGCGGTGGCTCAGGAGGAGATGGATTTTGTCCGCGAGGCGGAGAATATCCGGCGTGTGCGCGAGAATATCGAGGGCATTAAGTATGTGTACTGCCCCAGAGTGTATGACGAGCTCAGCACCAAAAATGTGCTTGTAATGGAGTATATCGGCGGCTTCGAGCTGACCGATAAGGCCGCCATGGCAGAGCAGGGCTACGACACTCAGGAGGTCTGCACCAAGTTTATAAATAACTACATAAAGCAGTTTGCCGAGGACAGGTTTTTCCACGCCGACCCTCATCCGGGAAATGTCCGCGTATGGGACGGCAGGATAGTGTGGCTCGATCTCGGCATGATGGGCCGGCTCACGGAGACCGACGCGAGGCTCATCAAGGTCTGCATGAAGGCCATTTTCAGCAACGACTATATCGGTTTTGCCGACGCCGTGCTGTCCATCTGCGAGCACGATCCGGCGATAGATATGGATGCTTATTATGAGCGTATGCGAGTGTATCTTGACAAGTACCGCGTGGTGTCCATGGCGGAGATGAGCAGCGCGGTGGATATATTCGCCGACCTCTACCGCATAGCCCGCGACTTCGGAATCAAGGTCCCCAAATCGCTCACCATGTTCTGGCGCAGTCTGTCGATCATGGAGGGAACGGTGTCCGACCTGTCGCCGGAGACCGACCTTGCCGCCATCATCGGAAAGCACCTTGCGGCTCAGAGCCTTGTAAAGGGTGTGGCCGGCAGTATCACGAAGAAGATATCCCACAGAAAGCTCATCTCCGGCAGCGCCCTGAGCTATAACGGGCATATCGAAGAAGCCGACGACGATGAATTTGAAGACGAAGAAGATGAAAGCACCGAGGAATGATTTCTCGGTGCTTTTACATATCAAGGTTGTCGGGGCTGCACTTCATATCAAACAGCAGTTGGATGAAGCTTTTCATAAAGGGCAGGAACTCGCCGCGGTCAATAAGGTCGAAGATCTCGCCTATATCTGCCCAGCGGGCGTCCATGACTTCTTCCTCCTGGAGCCTCAGCCCGGCAAGGTCTATATCCTTGCATATGAGGTAGTAGTCATCAAAGCCGTGCTCAAAATTGACGGTGAGCTTCGGACGAATGTCGCTGAAATCAATGTCGACGCCCAGCTCCTCAAGCAGCTCACGATGCATCGCCTGACGGCTCGTCTCGCCGCTGAGCGCGCTTCCGCCGACGCTGATATCCCATTTACCGGGGAAGGTGGCCTTCTGCGGGCAGCGCCGCTGAATGAGCATCCTGCCCTCGGAGTTAAAAATGCCAAGGTGCACCACCATGTGGTATTCTCCGCAGCCGAGCTTTTCGCCGCGAACCCCGGTACAGCCGGTGGGCTGCCTGTCGATGTCGTATATGTCCCGCAATTCCATTATCGCGCCTTCTTTCTGACAAGGCATAGCCTAACAGATTTGGCGCGAATCGTCAATGCCTTGATTAATCGGAGAAAACGCGGTATATTATAAAAAAAGACCATACAGGAGGAAATATGCGAAAAAAGTATGTATTTCCGGCGCTTTTGCTGGCTGTTCTGATGCTCGGCGGCTGCGGAACCGTACGCACGGATCCCGCGGCAAACGACGTACCGGCGGAAAACTCGAAAAAGGTCGCCTATGTCCCCCTTGACGACCGTCCCAATAACAATGAGTGCATGGAGTACATGGCGCAGTCTCTGGACTATGAGCTGCTGATGCCGGAGCCGGACGCCTTTTCAACGCGCCTCAACAGCGCCGAGGGCAGCAAAAGCGGCGACCGGGCGGCAATATACGAGTGGCTGCTCAAGCAGGAGGAAAACGGCTGCGACAGGTATATCATATTCCTCGACCAGCTTCTGAGCGGAGGCCTTGTATCCTCCCGCGCAATGACTTCCTCCGAGCCCGTGAGCCTGTCCGACGGCACGGTAATGAGCGAAACGGAGCTGCTGCAAAGCCTTGTTGACGTTCTCGGCCGTGACACGGACAACAGGGTGTGGCTTCTCGACACGGTCATGCGCCTTGCGCCCACGGTGGGCTACGGGCAGTGGACGCTCGAGGACTATAAAAACGTGCGCGCCTACTGCGCCGAGGCAAGGCCGACCCTCAGCGGCAATGCACTCACCGTGGACAACATAGTATCCGGCTATAAGCTCTCAGCCGACGGCGAGCTCATAGACCCCGCTGATTACGGCACTGATACGGATATGGTGTCGGTAAGTCTTGCTGCCCGTGAGCGTAAGCTCCGGCTGGCAGACGAGCTGTTTGCCGATACAGACGGCAGCGAGGTGTTCAGGGTGCTGTACGGCATCGACGACTCCTCCGAGGCCGACAGCATACAGAAAAACGAGATAGAGTATATAAGGACCCTCCTGCGCGGGGGAGACGCGCTCCTGTCCGGCGTTGACGACATGGGCTTCAAGGCACTGGCGAAAATGTATCTTGACGATATCGGCTGGCAGGGCACGGCTGCGAATGTGCGCTATTTCGGCGATACGCAGGACGAGGCCGCCTGCGACTTTGACTACAGGGCGCTTGAGGATATCGTTGCCGAGCACTTTGAATTCTTTGACATCGAGCAGAGCGGGAGCGCGGAGCTTCAGGTATTCGTTCTGACAAAGCCCGGGGACGAGAGCAGAAAAAACAGATATTGTCTGGAGCTTATAAAGGAACTCGACGACTGCCTCAACGAGGGCAGACCGGTTATTCTGATGGATGCCGGCAACAATGTCTACGGCAACGATTTCCGCGAAATGCTCTGCAAGAAAATCGAGCTGGGAAAGCTTATAGCCTACAGCGGGGTGCTTGACATGGCAAACCTCACCGGCACCGCCATAAGCCACGGCATAGCCCGATATGCATATCTCGTAAACGGCGATATAAGCGAAAGCTCCGAGCGGGGACACATGAAAGCGCTTGCTGACGTGATAATAAAGGATATCTGCTACCGCAACATCATCCGCGCAGAGACCGCCGATAAGGTCACGGAAATGGGCGGGAATCCCGATAACTTCAACACTCCGGCCATTGATCAGACTGCCGTGCTTGATTTTGCCGTCGGCAGAATGGAGAAGGAGACCGGGAGCGTTATTGAAAACCTGGAGCAAAGCAATTTCATAGCCTCTCTTGAGCCGTATTCGGAGCGCGGCTGGGGCGGCATTGAGCTTGAAAACTACCGCTTTCCGTGGAGCAGGACGTTTGAGCTGACGATGGACGTAATGGCGGGCCGCTCAACGGAGCCCCATGAGAACATACTCGGAATATACACAAAATAGACTTTGGAGGTTTGATCATGCAGCGTATTTGTGATTTTTTGAAGGAAGCCGGAACCTATTATCTTGCTACCGTGGATGGGGATCAGCCAAGGGTAAGACCCTTCGGAACGGTTGACCTGTATAAGGGCAGGCTCGGCATCCAGACAGGCAAAAAGAAGGAGCTTTTCAAGCAAATAAGCAAAAACCCGAAGGTAGAGATATGCGCCATGCGCGGCGACGAGTGGCTCCGTGTCACAGGCGAGGTCTATGCCGACGACAGCGTGGATGCCTGCGAGCATATGCTTAAAGACTATGAAAATCTCAGGAGCCTTTACACCCCGGGCGACGGCAACTGCGTTGTGCTGTACTTCAAAAGCGGCACGGCGACCATCAGCAGCTTCACAGCAGATCCCGTAGTCATCGAGTTCTGATGCCCGGCCAAATTTTGCTTTACATTGACAGGCCGATTTGTTATAATACATGGGCAAATGCGCCCGTAGCTCAGCTGGATAGAGTGTCAGACTCCGACTCTGAAGGTCGTGGGTTCGAATCCCGTCGGGCGTACCAAAAGGTAAAAGCCCACCATTCGGTGGGCTTTTACCTTTTGCAATTTATGGCGGGAATCGAAGGGAGCGTGAGTGAATGACATGCCGGGGGCATGTCAGAGCCGCGACCTGGCTCGCCCGCAGGCGAGGATTCCCGTACGGGTCACCAAAAAAGCAAAAGCCCACCGAAAGTGCGGTGTTAATAAGACAGTTAACAGTCACAGCAGTATACACTGCTGCGGCTGTTCTTGTACGTTATTCTGTGGTGTGGTAATATGGAACCGAAGGGATTTGCAAATCGGAATTGACCGAGCCGAAGGCGAAGGTTGCTTCTTGTTCACAGGGCAATAAGATGGGAAATGAAAAGAACCAGGAGAATCGGAAGTCATTTAGGTGTTTTTTCCCTGTAAGGAGGTAGAATATTTGACAATGAGTGACTTAGCAGAAAGTATTCATAATCAAGCATTGAGCAGTGGATTTGATAAATGTGGCATCATCCCTGTTTCTGCGTTGGACGGATTTGATGAATTATATCAAAAGAGGCTCATTGACGTTCCCATGAGCCAATATTTTATAGGGGCGTTGGAAAACTGAATGAAACAAGAGAGCGATTTCCCTGGGCTAAATCAATCGTGATTTTAGTATTTGATTATGGAAAATTTCGTTTTCCAAAAGACTTGCAAGGGAGATATGGTAAGGCATTTCTTCTGGAACCAGAGAAAAAGAGTAAATCCCGATTCGATTTAGAGAAACTTGAAGCATGGTTTTATGAGAATGGTATCCGGGCAGAGGGAGGAGAACATTTTGGTTCTTGCAGCGTAGGCCCGCTTAGATATATGGCAATGAAAGCCGGGCTTGGAATCATCAGAAAAAATAATTTCTTTTACATGGAAAACGGGTCTTATAATAGATTGTATGGCTATGTGATAGACAAAGAATGTGAACTTATCCATGTGTGTGAAATTCCGCCGTGTTCAGAAAAATGCGATTTGTGCAGAAGAGCGTGTAAAACAAAAGCGTTATGGGCTCCATATACGATGGATCCGTTTAAATGCGTTTCTTTCCTGACCACATTCGGCAATTCTGATGTGCCAGATGGGTTAACGGACGAAATGTATGAGGAGTGGATGTGTGGATGTGATAATTGTCAGGACGCCTGTCCTTATAATATGCGGCATGACTGGAGACAAGGGAAGGTACTGAAGGAACTTGAGGATATTGCGCCTGTGATTTTACCAGATAATTATGGTGCATTAACGGATGAGTTTCTTGTTCGCAATGTCATTCCTAAGACAGCGAATCATTTGCAGGATAAAGATATACCTGCGTTGAGAAAGAATGCGGCCAGGTCAGCGGCGAATGGTAAAGAATAAATCTTAGTATCAAGAAAAGCAAGGAGTGAAGCTTGATGAAAAAACTGATACCATTTCTGATGATTGCGGCCATCCTGACAGGGTGCGCAG
>CAMJGL010000017.1:0-31466 GCA_946405205.1 uncultured Clostridia bacterium | reverse complement strand
CCGTACTACAAGGCCATCCTGTGGGCAAACGAGAACGGCATAGCCCTCGGCTACGGCGACGGCTGCTTCAAGCCCGATCAGACCTGCACCCGCGCCCAGATAGTAACCTTCATCGCAAGGTACCTTCAGGGCAAATAAGAATCACAGTAAAAAATCTGCATGGTGTGAAAACACCATGCAGATTTTTGATTTTTTCTTCAGTACAGCTCCGCCAGCTTTGACAGTGATTTTGACATATCTATCGCCTTGTCGCTGACAAGGATGGGTTTATTATCCTTCACCACATAGTCCAGCACCTCGGCGTTGAGCGTCATCATTCGCTCAAGCTCGTGCTTTATGTAGTGAAGCTGCGTGCAGTGCGGAGAGCGGTCGACGCTGACAAAAACAAGCTTCTGTATCTGCCCGGTGCTGAGCATCGCGCCGAGCTTTGTGACGGCCATGTTTATGTGCGTTTCCTCAAGGCACAGCGAGTAAACCTCGTCGAGACCCTCAGTCGCCGCTCTGAAGCCCTCCGGCTGAACGCTTTCAAGGCAGGCTCCGACGACCGCGATGCTGCCGCGCACATCGTAAATGTTCGTGGTCATGAGATTTTTCATTTTTTCACCCCTCAGTTGATGCGAGGAAGCAATCCTGAGACTCGATCTCGGAATAAAGGATGACGTGCTCGCGTGAGAAGTCGTAAACATTGATGACACTGCACATGGGGTCGTCGGGATTTGCGTTCATAAGCTCGGGGTAGATGTTTTCGTAATTGTCGAACATATCCTCTGCGAAGCTGCAGCCCTCCTCGCCCTGATATACCGCCGCGTAAAAGGTGCCGGCTTCAACGAGATCCTGGAAGAAGTGGCTGCCGTAGCTGAGCTCCGGCCTGAGCCCGTGGGAGTTATATGCAAGCTCGCACATACAGTCAAAGTGGGATATCTCCATGAAATTGACAGGAACGCCGAGACTGGGCGTTGTCGTGCCCCAGCGCCCGGGGCCCATCAGTATGGTGCCCTTATCGCGCAGGATAAGGTTGAGCTGACCTATCTTGCGCGCCACGAGGTACTTCTGCTGCTCGGTGAGCGAGAGATACGGCTCCACCTTCACAAACACGCCGTACCGGATGGGCAGACACACGTTGCCGCCCATGAAGTTGCCCTTTATGCGGAAGAAGAAATCGCGCACCTTGGGCATCACTCCCGCTTTGCCTATGCCCCGGGTCTGCAAGGGCCTGCACTGTAGGAGGTTCACGCGGAACTCGCCCGTCGGCTTGAAGTTGCAGGCAAATTCGATGTCAACGGGGTAGTCGTACTTTCTGCTCAGCAGAGCCATGACCTCGGTCATGGTATCGGTAAAAGCGGTGTTTTTAATGAGCTTTCGGAAATTCAGGATATCCGGAACAGGCTCGCCGTAAAGGCCGAGCTCGCGGTAGCGCGCGGCCGTGGGCATATCCGGCTCCATGAACAGGCTCGGATCGGTCTTCAGATCCTTCTTGTCTATGCTGTCGGCGTTTATGGTGACGAAGCTGTTTGTCTCAAGATCGATGACGTCCATCTTGTGCTGCGAGTACTTGTACTCGTCGCCGTAGGCCACCATGGGCGGCGCGGCGGGAGCGTCCATGTTCAGCAGTCTCGCGTAGTCGTCGGCCTCGCGGTCGACCGCGCGCGTGCCCATGCCGAACACAAGGCGGAGCATGCCCTTGTTGTTCAGATCCGTCACCGCACTGTTTATGTACAGGTTCTTTGAGTGCCCCACGCCCGCGATGTGGGGGTAATAGTACTTGCCGTGGCAGTCGCCGCAGACGCGCATGACCAGAAGCGCCATCTGCTCGTCGCGGTCGAGAAGATTGCGGTCGGCGCGGTACTTTATGGCGTCGTAGCTCACGGTGCTGGCGTAAACCATGCGCACAGCCTCCTCAAATACCTTGTAGCGTTCCTCAAGACTGCCCTGATTGGGACAGAACACGCTTTCGTATTTGCCCGCAAAGGCGTTGCCGAAGCCGTCCTCGAGCAGGGAGCTGGAGCGGACGATGATAGGCGACTGCCCGAAGTATTCCAGCATGGACAGGAACTGCTCGGTTATGCCGGGCATGAATATGCCGTTGAGTAGCTTTTCGCGTATGTTCGGGGCGCATTCAAAGTAGTCCTCGGCGTCTATCATGCGCGTGCGCTGCGACCAGACGCCGTTCTGCACGGCGTAGGTGTAGAAAACATCCGCGCCGATGAAGTAGGAGTCGTGCGGCTCCATGTGCTCGCGGTAAAGCTCAGGCGCCTCGTCACGGATGATGTTTCGCGCAAGCAGCATGCCGGCGGCCTTACCGCCGATACAGCCGGTGCCGATCTCACGGTTTTTGATATCCATGAGATCCCTCGTGCTGAAATACTTGCGGCATAGCTCAAGACGGGTGGGCTCATTGCCCAGCAGACAGCGCAGGATGTTGTCCTTCAGGCGCTTGCCCGCCTCGTCGGCGGGCTCGCTGCCGTCACGGGGAACGGAATCGAACATACTGTCCCAGCAGTCGCGCCTCTCTCCCGTCTGCGTGAATTTTTCAAATATTGCGTAGTTATCCGCACTGGAGGTAACGGTCTGGCATGAGTTGCCGCTTATCCTCAGCGGGAAGTACATATTCTTTGTGTGTCTGCCGTCGACCTTGACCGGCTGGATATATGTGCACCTGTCGTGCGTAAGGGTGTTTATGAGCAGGGGAGTGGCCCTGCGGATGCGGGAAACTGTCTCGTAGGTATGGCTGCGGTAGTTGATGGGCTGATATGCTATTGCACCCTGCTCGCTGAGAAACGGGTTTATGAGCAGAAAAAAATTTGAGATCATAAGGTCGGAAAACCAGTATTTCTGAAGCTCCGAGAGGCAGTCGAAAACGAAAAAGACGTTTTTCCCCTCTCCGCTTATGATGCGGTGCACCTGCACGGCGAAGGTCTCGAAGCCGACTCGCGGGTCAAGGGTGTACTGCTTTACGTTTGCGCCCGCGGCAATAAGCGCGTCGGTATCCATGATCTCCTCGTGGTCGCCGAAGCGTATGTAAACAAACCTTCTGCCTGAACGCGCAAGCTTTGTTACAAGCTTTGTGGCCGCAAACATATAATCCCCGATATGGTCTATCTGCCATACGACGGTATCTCCCGGGCGAAGAAAATCTATCGCCTCGTCAAGCCCGTCGATTCCGGTGCTGATCCGTACCTGCTCTTCCATATCCTCTTCTCCTTTTCAATAATTTGATACTAACTGTCGATTATATCATCTCCGCGGGAAAAAAACCATAAAACAGTGCTGTTTATTAAATCACATATCGGGGCGGGTAATTCCTACTGATGCACTTGGAATTATGAACAAAAAGCCAAGTTAGTTATGACTAACAAATTGTGCACAGCGCCAAAAAAGTATCACACCCCTTGACTTGAATTTGAAAAGTGCTATTATGGCAATGGAGTTAGTCAAAACTAACTATTTTTAAACCTGCTTGTTAGCTAAAACTAACATCTGAAAGAAGGACAGATATGATGCCAATTACACTCGCGGACGTCGGGGAGGATAACACCGTCAAGCGCATAGGCGGAAAGCCCGAGGTTCGCAGGCACCTTGAAAATCTCGGCTTTGTGGTCGGAAGTAGCGTTACGGTCATAAACGCCATCGGCGATAACCTTATCGTCAGGGTGAAGGACGCAAGAGTAGCCATAAGCGCGGAAATGGCGCAGAAAATATATGTGTGAGGTAAAGCGATGAAAACTCTGAGAGATGTTAAGATCGGCGAAAGCGCCACGGTAAAAAGGCTCCGCGGCGAGGGCGCGACGAAGCGCCGGATCATGGATATGGGGATCACAAAGGGCACCGATATCAAGGTGCGCAAGCTCGCTCCGCTCGGCGACCCCCTTGAGCTCACGGTGCGGGGCTATGAGCTTTCCCTGCGCAAGGCAGATGCTGAAATGATAGAGGTGGAAGAATGAAGAAGGAAATTAAGATCGCCCTTGCGGGCAACCCTAACTGCGGCAAAACAACGCTGTTCAACGCGCTGACCGGCTCGGCGCAGTTTGTCGGAAACTGGCCGGGCGTTACCGTTGAAAAAAAGGAAGGCAAGCTTAAAAAGCATGACGGCGTGACCGTCGTCGACCTTCCGGGCATATACTCTCTCTCACCCTATACTCTCGAGGAGGTCGTTGCGCGAAACTACCTCATCGCCGAGCGTCCCGACGCGATACTGAACATTATCGACGGCACGAATCTCGAGCGAAATCTCTACCTGACGACCCAGCTCACCGAACTCGGTATCCCCGTCGTGGTCGCCATCAACATGATCGACGTCGTCAGGAAAAGCGGTGATGTTATAAACGTGGAGGAATTATCCCGACAGCTCGGCTGCAAGGTCGTCGAGATATCGGCGCTCAAGGGCGACGGCGTCGCGCTGGCGGCCGAGGCGGCTGTTGAGGCGGCAGAAAGCACAAGGACTGTCCCGATGCACACCTTCTCGGGCGCCGTCGAACACGCGCTGGCCCATATCGAGGAGGTCACGGTGCATAATATGCCCGAGGAACAGCAGCGCTGGTACGCGATAAAGCTCTTTGAGCGCGATGAAAAGGTCATGGAGAGCCTGAAGCTTGACGAAGATGCCCTTAAACACATAGAGCGGGACATCGTTGCCGCCGAAACCGAGTGCGATGACGACGCCGAGAGCATAATCACCAATGAACGTTACCTGTATATTGCCTCTCTTATCAAGTCCTGCTGCAAAAAGAAAAACGCGGGCCTGCTCTCGGCGTCAGATAAGATAGACAAAGTCGTCACCAACCGATTTGCGGCTCTGCCCATTTTCGCGGCTGTCATGTTCCTTGTCTACTGGGTCGCCATGGGGCCCTTCGGCTCCATGCTCACCGACTGGACGAACGACGTTTTCGGCGCGGAGATACTTCAGGGCAGCGCAGCGTCGCTCATGGAAAGTTGGGGCGCAGCGGACTGGTTAAGCGGCCTCGTTGCCGACGGCATCATCGGCGGCGTCGGCGCGGTGCTGGGCTTTGTGCCTCAGCTTCTGGTGCTGTTTTTAATGCTCTGCATCCTTGAGGACGTCGGCTATATGGCGCGTGTCGCCTTCATCATGGACAGGATCTTCCGAAAATTCGGCCTTTCCGGCAAGAGCTTCATCCCCATGCTGGTCGGCACGGGCTGCGGAGTCCCGGGCGTCATGGCCTCCCGCACCATTGAAAACGAGCGCGACCGCCGCATGACCATCATGACCACCTGCTTCATCCCCTGCGGTGCAAAGATGCCAATCGTCGGCATGTTTGCCGGCGCACTGTTCGGCGGCAGCGGCCTTGTTGCCGTATCCGCCTACTTTATCGGCGTCGCGGCCATCATCATCTCCGGCATTATGCTCAAGAAGACCAAGCCCTTTACCGGCGAGCCCGCGCCCTTTGTCATGGAGCTTCCGGCGTACCACGTCCCCGCAGTCGGAAACGTTCTGCGCGGAACAGGGGAGCGCGGCTGGAGCTTTATAAAGAAGGCCGGAACGATAATCCTGCTTTCTGCCATCGTACTCTGGTTCCTGCAGGGCTTCGGCTTTGCCGACGGCAGGTTCGGGATGGTCGAGGACAACAACTCCTCTCTGCTGGCGGCCATCGGCGGCGCGATCGCCTTCATCTTCGCGCCTCTCGGCTTCGGCGACTGGCAGTCGACAGTTGCGACCGTGACCGGGCTTATTGCCAAGGAAAACGTTGTCACCACCTTCGGCGTTCTGTTCCATGTCGCGGGCGAGGTCGCCGAGGACACTCCGGCCCTGCTGACGGCTGTCGCGGCCCATTACAGCGCGATATCCGCTTACAGCTTTATGATCTTCAATCTGCTGTGCGCACCCTGCTTCGCCGCGATGGGCGCTATCAGGAGAGAGATGAACAACGCAAAGTGGACATGGGCGGCCATCGGATATATGTGCGTGTTCGCCTATGCGGTTTCCCTGATCGTATATCAGTTCGGCTCATGGTCCGTAGGAGCGGGCTCCGTTATCGGCACGTTCTGCGCGGCGATAGTCCTCGCGTTCATCGTTTATATGCTGCTGCGCCCCTGTAAGGAGAGCGAAGCTCTGAAAGCAGCAGCGGCTTGCGCGAACTGACAAGGGCAAAAAGAAAGGAGGAAAAGTCATGCTTGACTGGATAGTGCAGAACCTTGCAAACATAGTGGTATGCCTTGTGCTCTTGCTTGCGGTAACGCTTGCCGTCGTGAAGCTTGTCAGGGACAAAAGAGCGGGCAGATCCTCCTGCGGCTGCGGCTGCTCCGGCTGCCCGGCGCACGGAGCGTGCAGCGGCAGGAAACAGTAAAAATAACGGCGGGCGTGTGTGCGTCCGCCGGTTTTTTGCATAAGGCGGCGCAAAACTCAAATGATAGGAGTATGGAAAATATGAGTGACGAGCTTATAGTGCGTCAGTGCTCGCCGACGCTGGCGGGGCTGAAAACGGGAAATATGTTCTCGGTGGGGTTTGAGTCCAAAGCCGGGACGATAGAAAGGATACGCGGCCTTAACCGCAGGCTCGCTCCCTACGGCCTGTGCATGCTCCCACTGCGTTTTATGCAGAAGCGGGTGCTCGTTTATATGTACAGCCCCGAGCGGCTCAGAGCGGACCTTGAGCGGCCTCAGGTGCGGGAGCTTCTGAGCGGCCTCGGCTATGACCTGAGCTCTGCCGGCGGCTGCATAGCGCGCCTGCGCCGCCGCATGGGCGACGGCGGGGACTTCCCGCATGAGGTCGGGCTTTTTCTCGGCTATCCCGCCGAGGACGTGCGGGGCTTCATCGAAAACAGAGCGGGCTGCAAATGCGTCGGCTGCTGGAAGGTATACGGCGATGTAAAAGCGGCTAAAATGAGGTTTGCAAGCTTCGAGAAATGCACCCGCGATAACTGCGGCAGACTGCGCCGCGGCTGCACCCTCGAGCAGCTCATTTCACAGTGAAAGGACAGAAGATATGAATAAGATTGCGATAGTTTACTGGAGCGGTACGGGCAACACCGCGGCAATGGCCGAGAAGATAAGAAAGGGCGCCGAGGACAAGGGCGCGAGCGTGCAGGTATACAAGGCCGGAGAGTTTGACGCGGGGCTCATGGAGGCCTTTGACGTAATTGCCTTCGGCTGCCCCGCGATGGGCGCGGAGGGGCTGGAGGATACGGAATTTGAGCCGATGTTCGAGCCCTGCCGCCCGGAGCTGAACGGCAAAAAGATAGCCCTGTTCGGCTCATACGGCTGGGGCGACGGCACATGGCTGGAGATATGGGAGGAAAGCTGTCTGGAAGACGGCGCGGACATCGTGGCCGACAGCCTTGCCTGCTGCGGCTTTCCCGACGGCGAGGCCGCCGAGGAATGCAATGCCCTCGGCGCGGCTCTTGCGGCGGCATAAGAATATCCCTGCTTTCAACTGAAAAGCAGGGATATTTTTATGCTTCTATGATGACCGCCCTTACAGGCGAGCCGTCCGAGTTTTCAAATCTCAGCGGCAGAGCGGCAAAAAACACCCGCGCACGGCATCGCCTGTAATAAGGCAAAGGCCGGGGAAACGGGATTTGCCGCGGTATTTGTTGTGCGTGTACATAGTGTGTGATATAATTCATCTAAACAATTATGAAACGATAGATCAAACTATGCGAGGTGACTGTTTTGAAGAAAGCTGTACTATACATACACGGAAAAGGCGGCAGCGCAGAAGAAGCAGACCGTTATAAGACGATATTCAAGGGCTATGATGTGCTCGGCTCAGACTATAAAGCTTATACCCCATGGGAAACGAAAGAAGAGATCCTAACTGAATATGATGTTCTGCGTAATAAGTACGATTCCGTGCTGATCGTTGCAAACAGCATTGGAGCTTATTTTGCCATGAATGCGCTGTCAGGAAAAGAGCTGGAAAGAGCATTCTTCATATCTCCCGTTGTAAACATGGAGAGACTTATTTGTGACATGATGTCGTGGGCAAATGTGACGGAGCAGGAGCTTCAGTATAAACAGGAAATCGAGACAGCGTTCGGAGAAACACTGTCATGGAGGTATCTATGCTATGTCAGAGATACAGCCATTGTGTGGAATACGCCGACAGATATTCTGTACGCTGGAAACGATAATTTAACTTCGTATGAAACAATATCGGAATTTGCGGTGAAGACGAATTCCTCGCTGAAGGTCATGGAAGACGGTGAACACTGGTTTCATACCGAGAAACAGCTTGCTTTTCTTGATGATTGGCTGACGAGCATAGTTTAACGATATCCGGTTCATCGGGCTAAAAATGCATTTTAGTATTGCCTGCGTTCAAGCGGCGCGATAAGAAAGTCAGGCTACGGCTGCAGCCTGACTTTCTCTGTTTTACGGATACCCCGCCGTAAGGGCGGGGTATTTTGTGATATTTGCGCGCTTATGGTATCAATATGCCGCTATTTCTTTCAGCGTGAGATCGCGGCCCGTGACGGGAGTTAGCTTTTTTCCGCCGCATTCGGGGCAGATAAGCTTCTCAACGTCCGCCTCAAACTCACTGCCGCAGTCAAGGCAGCGGGCGATGCCCGGCAGGGTCTCCACGATCATCTCAGTCTGTGCATAGGGGGTGCCGTCAATGACGGCCTCCCAGCAGTCGCTGAGAAAATGCGGGATAACGCCCGAGAGCATACCCACCTCGACGGTGATGCTGCTGACGCCCTCGCAGCCTTCCTCCTTCACCGCCTTATCGACCATTTTAAGCAGCGCATCGCAGATTCCAAGCTCGTGCATTACTTCGTGACAGCCTTCTTGATGATGCCGCCGGTGCGCTTGACGAGACCCTCCGCGACCTTGATGGGCATGGACTCGAAGGTGCCTGCGTGGATATTGCGTACCTTTTTGAGCTTGATGGCGTCAAACTTGCACTTGGTGGTGCACAGACCGCAGCCGATGCACAGGTATTCGTCGACCTTGGTCGCGCCGCAGCCGAGGCAGCGGGCGGTCTCCTTGCGCACCTGCTCCTCGGTGAAGGCAACGCGGGCGTCGGAGAAGGTCTTGGCTTTGGCCTCGTTGTAGCCGGGGACCTGACGGTGCTCATGATCGAAGCTGCTGACGTCTAAAAGCGTGTGCTCCTTATTCAGAGCCTTGTAGATCCTGCGGTCGCGGCCCATTGTGAGCGTCTGGCCCTCATGTACGGCGCGGTGCAGGGAGATTGCGCCCTCCTTGCCGGCAGCTATCGCGTCGATGGCGAACTTCGGGCCGGTATAGCAGTCGCCGCCGACGAAGATGTCGGGCTCAGCGGTCTGATAGGTGAGGCTGTCAGCCACGGCGAGACCCTTCTTTGTTTTCTCGAGCTTGCCGACGTCGAGCCCGCCCCAATCGACGACCTGACCGATGGCGCCGATGACGCTGTCGACCTTGACGGTCTCGAATTTGCCGGTGCCGACGGGCTTGCGGCGGCCCTTCTCGTCGGGCTCGCCAAGCTCCATGATCTCGACCCTGAGACCCGTGACCTTGCCGTCTGCGCCTTCGATCTCGACGGGAGCGCTCAGGAAGCGGAACTTTACGCCCTCGGCCATTGCCTCTTTGACCTCCTCGGGGTCTGCGGGCATCTCGGCCTCGGAGCGGCGGTAGATTATGTAGGTGTCCTTCGCGCCGAGGCGGACGGCACTGCGGCATACGTCCATCGCAACGTTGCCGCCGCCGATAACGGCGCATTTTTTGCCGATATTGGGCTTGTTGCCGAGGTTTACCTCACGCAGGAAGTCAACGCCGCCGAACACGCCCTCGAGCTCCTCACCGGCAATGCCGAGCGGAGCGGACTTCTGAGCGCCGATGGCAAGATAAAAGCCCTTATAACCCTCCTCGCGGAGCTGCTGTATGGTGACGTCCTTGCCGACCTCGACGCCGCATTTGAATTCAACGCCCATCTCGCGGAGAATGTCGATCTCGGCGTTCAGAACGTCCTTTTCAAGACGGAAGGAGGGGATGCCCAGAGTGAGCATGCCGCCGGGAACGGGGTTTTTATCGAAAACGGTGACGGGGTAGCCCTTGTGCGCAAGATAGTACGCGCAGCTCATGCCGGCGGGGCCCGCGCCTATGACGGCGATCTTCTGGGTGTAGGGGCGGCCGATCTGGTTTACCATTTTGGGAACGTAGCGGGTCTTCTCGTTCAGGTCGTGGTCGGCGATAAAGCGCTTGACCTCGTCGATGGCGACGGCCTCGTCAACGCTTGCGCGGGTGCATTCGGCCTCGCAGCGCTTGTTGCAGATGCGTCCGCAGACGGCGGGGAAGGGGTTCTCGGTCTTTATGAGCTCAAGAGCCTCGGTGTAGCGGCCCTGAGCGGCCAGCTTCAGATAGCCCTGAACGGGGATGTGCGCGGGGCAGGCAGTTTTGCAGGGCGCGGTGCCGGTGGGCATGACGTCCTCGCGGTTTTCGCGGTAGTCGACGTTCCAGACGTCCTTTGAGAAGATAACGTCGGTCATCTTCTTGTATTCGGGAACGGACAGATCATCCGTGGAGCACAGCTTCTGGCCGAGTCTGAGCGCGTTGCCGGGACATACCTCGACGCACTGAGCGCAGGCGACGCACTTTGCCTCGTCGACCTCGGCCACGAAGTTCGAGCGTATCGCGTCTCTCGCGCCGAACATAAGGCCGACGCGCAGACCGAAGCAGGCACAGGCGCAGCAGTTGCAGATAGCGGCGCTGTCGCCGGCCTCTTCGATGTTGGGGATATCGTGCATAAGGCCGTTGTCCTCGGCGCGCTTGAGTATCTCGAGAGCCTCCTGCTTTGTGATCTCCCTTGCGCGTCCGGTGCGGATGTAGTGCTCCGCGCCCTTGCCCATCTGGATGCACATATCCTCGTCCAGATGTCCGCAGCCGTCGCCTATCGCGGTGCGCGAGGCACGGCAGGAGCAGGGCGATACGGAGAACTTGTCGTACTTATCCAGATAGTAGGAGAGCTTTTCAAATTCGGCTGTGTCGGGGTTATCCTCCACGGCGCTCTGAACGGGAATAACGCGCATGAGTCCGTAGCCGTCGGGAATAAAGGAGCCCATGGTCGCCGCCAGATTTCTGGTGTATTCCTCAAATGCGCGGTTTACCTCGGGATGCGCGGCGGCAAGCTCCACGTTATTAACCATCATCTCCAGGATGCCGGGGGCGTATATCTGCATGTAGTAGACGTCCTGACCGGCCTCGGCGCTGTAGGTGCGGCGGAAAACGCCGTAGTAAACGAGATTATCCAGCAGCGGCTGGATCTCCTCCACGGTCTTGCCGACCTTTTTCGCGAGCCAGCCCGCTGTGCGCTCCTTGCGCAGTCCGGCGGCGATGGCGATATCGGCCTCGTCGTCGCTGACGATGTTCACCAGACTGTAGTATTCCGGTGCGTTCTCGTCGATTTTCGTCATGATGCCGGTCACACTCCCGATGATCCTGGCAAGCTTGACGATCTTGGGTCTGAGTTGTGCCATTTTTGTTCTCCCTTCAATAATTTATAGTAAAACTGTTTGCTGCTATTTGAACATTCTGTCAAACTGCTCGTCGAGCCCGTTTTTGAGCTCAAGGCAGGCGGCCTCGCCATCGCCGGCTTCGAGACAGTCGACGAAATAATTGAGCCTGTCTATAGCTTTACCCGGGCTGTGCGCCCTCAGATATTTTTCCCACAGCACGACGCTGACGCCCTTGACCGCGTTGAAGGTCAGCGGGATTATCGCGCTGCGGCTCAGCAGCGCGATCATGTGGTGAAAATCGAAAAAGCGCTCGGCAAGCCCGGTATAGTTCATGTTCTCTGACGCAACGTAATTGCATATGCCGACTATCATCTCACGGAGGGTTTTAATGTCCTCAGGAGTGTGCAGCCGTGCGAAGCGCTCCATCGCGAGCCCCTCCATGGCGTAGCGCATATCATACATACCACGGATTATCTCGGGGCTGATGTTATAGCCGCTGTATTTTGCAACGGCGTTGAAGGTCTCAAGATTGCCGGTGACCATGTAATCTGCGATATAAACTCCGCTCTGAGGCTTGATGGTGACAAAGCCCATTCGCGCAAGCTCCTGAAGCCCGCTGTGAACGACGGTCTTGCCGATGCCCATCTGCTCGGCAAGGGAGCGCTCGGGCGGCAGCCTTTCGCCGATCTTGAGCTTTCCGGAGAGAATGAGCTCCGCCATTTTGTTTATAAAAAGCTCCTTCAGAGTCGGAGCAGACAGCTTTTCAAAATTTTCCACAAAGAGCCTCCGTGCAAAATTGGTGCGACCAAAACCAAGCGACTGCGCGCCTATTGGTTTTTAACAGTTATAAGGGCGATTTTCTAAGCAATAAGTACAAATATTGTGACGAATAATAGTGCGATATTGACAAAATACCCTCAAGTGTTTTAATATTAACATAACGGTTAGACCAATTTTATTACACGGGACGCTGATTGTCAATACAATTTTGCCCATGCGGAGCATATGGTGATGACAAAACACGGCGTCAGATATCCGCTTTATTATTTATGGATTTGGGAGGAGCAAAAATGTCAGGAAAAAACATAACCGACAACCTTGATATTTACAATGAGCCGGTCGAGGGTCCTGCAAGACAAAAAATTCTGGATCTTGCTCAGAAGATAACCGACCGCATAGGCAAGGTACAGCCCGGCGATCCGGAGTATTACGGCCTTGACAGGCGCGTGACCGACGAAATGGCGGACGTCGCCCTCAAGATGAAGATACGCAAGCCCTATTCTTTCGCGCAGCTCAGAAAGATGAATCCTGAGCTTTCGGAGGAGAAGCTCAGGGAGCTTCTCGACGCGCTGCTTTACGAGGGCATTCTTGAGTTTAACAGGGAAAATCCCGAAAAGGAGCTTCAGTACATTCTGCCGATATTCGTCGTCGGAAGCGCGGAGTATTCCAACATGGGCTGGGACCGCCTTCACAAATATCCCGAGACCGCGAGATTTTTCGAGCGCATGACCATTCTGCCTCTTGTAAAGGTTACCAAAATGGTGCCTCCCGGCGGAGCGGGCATAGGTATGCACGTGGTTCCTGTCGAGAAGGCCATACCCGCCGAACAGCAGTCGCTGGATATTGAGCATATTTCTCATTGGCTGAACAAGTACGATAAGTATGCGGCAAGCCCCTGCTCCTGCCGCATGGGCAGATCCATACTGGGCGAGGGCTGCGGCGACGATCCGGAGGATTGGTGCATCGCAGTCGGCGACATGGCAGAATATATAGTCGAGACCCAGAAGGGCGGACGCTATATCAGCTATGAGGAAGCGCTGGATATCCTGCAAAAGGCCGAGGATAACGGCTATGTCCATCAGATAACCAATATCGACGGCGAGAACAAGATCATCGGAATATGCAACTGCAACGTCAATATCTGCAACGCACTGCGCACCTCCCAGCTTTTCAACACGCCCAATATGTCGCGCTCGGCATATGTTGCGAGAGTTACCGCCGAAGACTGCGTGGCCTGCGGCCGCTGCGTTGAATACTGCCCCGCGGGCGCCGTCAAGCTCGGCCAGAAGCTCTGCACCAAGGACGGCCCCGTTGAGTATCCCAGGCATGAGCTGCCCGATGACAATCACTGGGGCCCCGAGAAGTTCGATTTCAACTACCGCGATAATAACCGCATCAACTGCTACGAAACCGGCACCTCCCCCTGCAAGACCGCGTGTCCGGCTCATATCGCCGTTCAGGGTTACCTGAAGATGGCGGCTCAGGGCCGCTATACCGAGGCTCTGGCGCTCATAAAGAAGGCCAATCCCTTCCCCGCGGTCTGCGGCGCCATATGCAACCGCCGCTGTGAGGATGCCTGCACGAGAGGCAGCATCGACCGCGCAGTTGCGATCGACGAGGTCAAGAAGTTCGTCGCAAAGCGCGATCTGGACGCCGAGACCCGCTATATCCCGCCCGTGGTAAAGCCCAAGTACGAGGGCTTCTTCGAGGAGAAGATCGCCGTCATCGGCGCCGGCCCCGCCGGCATGAGCTGCGCCTTCTTCCTTGCTGAAATGGGCTACAGCAATGTCACAGTGTTCGATAAAAACGCCGTCCCCGGCGGTATGCTCACCATGGGCATCCCCTCCTTCCGCCTGGAGAGGGACGTTATAAACGCCGAGATCGACGTGCTCAGGGCCATGGGCGTTGAGTTCAAATGCGGCGTTGAGGTCGGAAAGGACGTCACAATACAGCAGCTTCGCGACGAGGGCTACAAGGGCTTCTTCGTGGCCATAGGTGCGCAGAAGAGCGCAAAGCTCGGCATCGCCGGCGAGGAGCTTCAGGGCGTTTACGGCGGCGTTGAGTTCCTGCGCGAGGTAAACCTCGGCAGCAAGCCCGTTATCGGCAAAAGGTGCGCCGTCATCGGCGGCGGCAACGTCGCAATGGACGTCTGCCGCACCGCAGTCCGCCTCGGCGCCGAGGAGACTTACATAATCTACCGCCGCTCTGAGGCCGAGATGCCCGCGGATAAGGAGGAGCTTGCCGAGGCGCTGGCCGAGGGCGTGAAGCTCCGCTGCCTGAACGCGCCTGCTGAGATCGTGGGCAAGGACGGAAAGGTCACGGCGCTCAAGGTCGAGGTCATGGAGCTCGGCGAGCCCGACGAGAAGGGCCGCAGAAAGCCCGTCGGCACCGGCAGGTTCGAGACGATAGAGCTCGACTCCGTGATCGGCGCTATCGGACAGACGATAGACTGGGGCGGACTTGACACCGGCGCGATGGTCAAGGGCAGGAAGGATACCGCCGAGGCAGACGCACTCACCCTGCAGACCGCCGAGCCCGACATCTTCGTCGGCGGCGACGTGTACACCGGCCCGAAGTTTGCCATCGACGCGATAGCAGCAGGCCGCGAGGGCGCGATATCGCTGCACCGCTATGTGCAGCCCGGTACCGATCTTACCATCGGCCGCAACCGCCGCGACTTTATCGAGCTTGACAAGAAAAACCTCGCCCTGTCCGCCGACTGCTTCGACGCTCCCGCCCGTCAGGAGGTCATGCACGACGTTAAGAAGGCCAGAAGCTTCAGCGATGACCGTCTCGTGTTCACCGAGGAGCAGGTCAAGGCGGAGACCTCCCGCTGCCTTGGCTGCGGCGCCTCGATAGTCGATGAGAATAAGTGCATCGGCTGCGGTATCTGCACGACAAAGTGCGAGTTTGACGCCATCAAGCTCTACCGTGAGCATCCCGAGTGCAGTAAGATGGTCAGGACCGAAGACAAGATGAAGCACATCCTGCCTTATGCCGCAAAGCGCGCGGCAAAGATCGCTATCAAGGATCTCAAGGCAAAACTCAGCAAGTAAATCAAACGAAAATACAGCAAGCTGCGAACAACAGCTTGCTGTATTTTTTAATTGATTTGATGTTAGACGCTGCGCCCTGCTGCAAGCCATACCCGGGCGGCTTGTCGGGTATGGCTTGCTCCGCACGCTTTCGGTATGGGGGCGCTAAAAGCTTACGGTTAGACTATGTTGTACTTTTTAAGGAGCTCAGCCACAACATTGTTGGTCAGCGGCTCCTTGATAAGACCCAGCAGGGGGAGAATGCTGGGCAGCAGGAATTCCGCCGGCTTTTTGCCGTCCAGAAGCTTGCTGGTCGCGTACAGCAGGTCGCGGATATCGTACACGCTGCCCCAGACCTCGGGGACACCGCGGTCGATATTGCAGAGGGTGTACACGGCTTCCATACCGGTGCGGATGGAATACTCGGTGGTGAATACGGTGTCACGCGGGGTCTCGCAGAACTGACCGACGAACGCGAGGTTTACAGAGCCCTCGGGAACGACCAGAGGACGGTCGCCCTCGGCTCTGGGCATGAAGAAGGTAGTGACATAGGGCATCATGCAGGGCGTGGTGTTGCATGCGTTTGCGGCGAGATCCATGATCTGATCCTCGGGGATGCCGATGTGGTACAGCCACTCTGCGGCAAGCTCGATGCCGGTGCAGTCGCTCATGGGCTTCTTGATGAAGTCGCCCTCATCGTGCCAGCAGTTGAGGCCGTAGACCCAGATCAGGCAGTGATCCTCGGGCTGCTCCTGGAACTGACCCTGACGGTTGATGGTCCAGCTTATGAGCCAGCTTGAGTCGCGGCAGGTAACGATGCCGCCGGTAACGACCTTGCCGGAGAGAGGATCTCTCTTGCAGATCTTCTGGATAGCGTCAAGGATCTGCTTATTGGCGGTATCGACGGTCCAGGACTCCCAGCTGGTTTTCTCGATGTCGCAGAAGAACTTGTCGGGATTGCCGAAAGCGGGATCCTGCGCGGCAAGCTTTTTCCACAGCTCGATGGAGGGGCCTTCGCCGTTCTTGATGGTGACCACGGGGGCGTGATCGTTATCGCCGTAGGCAGAGCCGTCGCCCTGAGCGCCGTTTGTCACGATAACAAGATCGTTCTCGGTCAGGTCGACAACATGCTCAACGCCGCTCTGGGTGTAAACGAGCTTCTTAGCGACCTTCTTTTCGGGAGTGCAGTCGCACTGAATGTCGGTGACGCAGGTGTCAAACAGCACCTTGCCGCCGTGATCGGTGATGTACTTGCACATCGGCAGGATCATGGACTCATACTGGTTGTAGCGGGTGAAGCGGAGCGCGGACAGATCGGGCAGACCGTCGATATGATGGATGTAGCGCTGGAGATAAAGCTTCATCTCAAGGGCGCTGTGCCATTTCTCGAAGGCGAACATGGTCTGCCAGTAGGTCCAGAAGTTGGTGTTGTAGAAATCGTCGTCGAATATATCGTCGATGGTCTTGTCCTCAAGGGACTTGTTGGTGCTCATAAACAGCTTGAGAAGCTGCGTTGCCGCCGAGGGATTAAGGCCGTACTTCCTGTCGGTATGCGCGTCCTGGCCCTGCTTTTCGGTGACGCGGCAGAGGGAGAAGTTGGGGTCTTCCTTGTTCAGGTGATAGTACTCGGAGAACACGGTCTCGCCCGGGTTGACGATGGAGGGAATGGACTTGAACAGATCCCACATACACTCGAAGTGATTATCCATTTCACGTCCGCCGCGCATTATGAAGCCCTTTGTGGCGTCATAGATGCCGTCGCAGGAGCCGCCTGCAAGGGGAAGATGCTCGTACAGGGTGATGTGGTCGCCGGGCATCTGCGCGTCACGGATGAGGAAGCAGGCCGCCGCAAGTCCACCAAGACCGGTGCCTACTATGTGGGCGTACTTGTTCTCAATGCCTTCGGGCTTTTTGGGCGTTGCAAAGGCCTCGTAGTTACCGCTGCTGTAATACATTTTTGTACCTCCTGAAATAGTTTTTTATTTTGTCGGGACTCATACCCGAATCTTCCTAAAAAGATATATTAGCCTTGTCCTCAAAATATACTATTGCTCTGATGGGACAGGCCAAAAAGCACCTTCCGCAGCCTGTGCAGCGCAGTTGGTCTATAACAAGAGGATGTACGGAAGCGTCGATGCATTTTTCCGGACACCTTGAGCGGCAGCCGCCGCAGTGAGCGCAGCGCGGCGTAATATAATACATTCCCAAGCGCCTACCTTCCGGCAATAGACTCAAGACCCTCACGGTCAACAATGATGATACTGCCGCGACGGGTCTGGATAAGCCCCATATCGCGCAGACTGTCAAGCTCGCGGCTTATCACCACGCGGGTGGAGCCCAGATGATTTGCGATTTCCTCGTGGGTCGTCTTCACCGTATCGCAGGCCGGCCCGTTCTTTTTGCTGGCGACAATGATGTATCGGGCTATGCAGCCCCTGAGCGTATTGAAAAACATATATGCGATATTGTTGATGATAAGCTGTGCGTTTTTGGCGGCGTTCCTGTAAACAAACTGCGCCATTTTCGGAACGCTGTATGCGATCCGTGCAAGTACGTCCTCGCTCAGGTATGCAACGGAGGACTTTTCAAGCGCCTCAAGCAGAGGAACGACGTCAAGATCTCCGGCCTGATCGACGGTCATGATACTGAAGACCTCGCCCTTGTTCAGCCGGAACAAAGTGATCTCCCTGCCGGTGTCAGAGGCCAGAAAAACGCGAATACAGCCGCTGAAAATAAAGATCATGCCGTTTTTCTTGGCCCTGTTAAGCAGGATCCGCTCACTGCTCACATAAGTGCGTGTCACGAGATTATCCTTAATGAGCTTCCTGTTTTCGTCGGACAGCTCTGCCCAGAAGGGGATACAGTCAGTTATATCAAAACTTTTCATTCTTATCACCGTATCCGGCGACCGCCGGATGTTACCCATACTAACATCGCGGAATAAAAAAATTTGTGAGCCTGCTTTTGACTGAATTTTATCAAACCCATCATGCTTTTCCGCAACTTTTGTTACACAATTTAAAAAATGACCAAATGCATCAACAATTTTGTATAAATAGCATAGAATTACTTCTCGTTTTTTATGTAATTAGCAATAAGCTCTTTTGTGAATTTAATGGTATCCAAAGGATCGAAGTCAGGGAAAACGTTGCTGTAAATGCTCGTTCCCGTGTAAATGTTGTGGACCATCTGGTAAACCTGATAGATGTTTATATCCGGCTTCACCGAGCCGTCGGTCACTCCGTCCTGCAGGGCCTTGAGCAGGGGGATGGGTATTTCTTTATCGAAATATCTCCAGAAAACGTGCTCCATATCCTGACTGTGGGTTATGCTGAAGGTCGATGTGTGGGAAAACATCTCGCGGGTGTAGCTGAACCACTGGGGGAATTCGCTGTAGACGGTGATATAAAGCTCCATACATGCCACGAATCTTTCGTATCCCGTGGCCATGTCCGCCGTGATGGCATGATAGCGCTTCATAAAATCATCGTAGAACACGACGAGTGCGTCCTGCCACACGGCGGCGATAAGCTTATCCTTGCTGCCGAAATAGCGATATACGGACATGGGCGTCAGCCCGGCTTCGTCGGCTATCTTATTTATCGACACCGCTGCGATACCCTCGCTGAGAAAAAGTCTCTGCGCCGTTTTAATAACTTTTTGCATATTCTGCATACGTTCCTCGCTCTGAGTCATCCGATTACCTCCTTTGTGCGTCTGTAACGCTACAATACCACGAAGTCAGTCAAAAAGGCAAGCACACGGGTTGATGAAGACGCTTTGTAAACGGAAAAACTGTTAAATTGTGAGCAAAATACCTGTAATGTATATTGTAATTCAATGGTATATTGTGATATACTGAGCAAAGCGAACATGTTTTGTTTATCAAAACCATACTCTGTTAAAAACAGAAAGGAGTTACATATGGCAAGAGAAAAAATCGCGGCGCTTGGCAAGAAGATGACCGACCGTATCCCCCAGAAGCTCGGTCTTGCCAAGATCACCGAGGATGACCCCGAATACTACGGCCTTGAGTGCGTAGTAAGCGACGAGGAGGCGGACGTTGCTCTGGCAATGGACGTCCGCAAGCCCACTACACCCGAGAAGCTTGCAGCGAAAATGGGCAAGGACGTAGCCTATGTTCGTAAGATCATGGATGACCTGGCGTTCAAGGGCGTTCTGGAGTATAACTACGATACTCCCGACGGCAGCCGTCAGTATGTTCTGCCCATCTTCGTTCCCGGAGCGGCGGAGCTCATGAACATGAACCTGGAGCAGGTCGAGAAGTATCCTCAGATCGCTAAATTCTTCGAGCGCATGGCGTATCTGCCCCTGACCCATGTTACCCCGATGGTGCCTCCCGGAGGCGACGGCATAGGCATGCACGTCGTTCCTGTTGAGAAGGCCATTCCCGCGACCAACGAGTCTGTAGATATCGAGCATATCTCCCATTGGCTCAAGAAGTACGAGGGTCAGCTCGGCGTCGGCTACTGCTCCTGCCGAAACGCGATGCGCCTCATGGGCGAGGGCTGCGGCGAGCTTCAGGAGGAGTGCTGCATAGCAGTCGGTACCTTCGCAAGATACTGCACCGAGACCGGCAAGGGCCGCGACATCACCTATGAAGAGGCGATGCGCATCCTCA
This sequence comes from uncultured Clostridia bacterium, assembly GCA_946405205.1. Lineage (GTDB taxonomy): Bacteria > Bacillota > Clostridia > Oscillospirales > Oscillospiraceae > F23-B02. Next base: position 11,624 of record CAMJGL010000017.1, on the reverse strand, counting down.
AGCGCGCCGAGGAAAACGGCTATGTCCACCAGATAACCAATATAGACGGCGAAGATAAGATCTTTGCCATCTGCAACTGCGCTCTGGGCTCCTGCTTTGCCCTGCGCACCTCTCAGCTTTTCAATACTCCCAATATGTCCGCCTCCGCATACCGTGCACACGTCGACAAGGAAAAGTGCGTCGCCTGCGGCAAGTGCGTCGAGGTCTGCCCGGCAGGCGCCGCCAAGCTTGGCCAGAAGCTCTGCACCAAGGACGGCCCCGTCGAGTATCCCAAGCAGCCGCTTCCCGATGATAACCACTGGGGCGAGCATATGTGGAACGTCGACTACAAGAATACCAACCAGAAAAACTGCCATGAGAGCGGCACAGCACCCTGCAAGGCGGCCTGCCCCGCCCACATCGCAGTCCAGGGCTACATCAAGATGGCAGCCGAGGGCCGCTACCTTGACGCTCTGAAGCTCATAAAGCAGGATAACCCATTCCCCGCGGTCTGCGGCAGCATCTGCAACCGCAGCTGTGAGGACGCCTGCACCCGCGGAAAGCTTGACCGCGCAGTCGCAATCGACGAGATCAAGAAGTTCATCGCCGAGAAGGAGCTGAGCGAAAAGACCCGCTACATCCCCGAAAAGCGCCGTCATCAGATCCCCGATGTGGACTATGTTGAAAAGATCGCCGTTATCGGCGCGGGCCCGGCCGGTATGAGCTGTGCCTACTATCTGGCGGAGATGGGCTATGCAAACGTAACGGTGTTCGACCGCAACAAGGTCCCCGGCGGCATGCTCACTCTGGGCATCCCCAGCTTCCGCCTTGACCGCAAGGTCATCAACGCCGAGATCGACGTGCTCAAGAAGATGGGCGTCAAGTTCAAGTGCGGCGTTGAGGTCGGCAAGGACGTCACCATCGCGCAGCTTCGCGAGCAGGGCTACAAGGGCTTCTTCGTAGCCATCGGCGCACAGAACAGCGCAAAGCTCGGCATCGCCGGCGAGGAGCTCAAGGGCGTTTACGGCGGCGTTGACTTCCTGCGTGAGGTCAACCTCGGCAACAAGCCCGAGATAGGCAAGAAGGTCGCGGTCGTCGGCGGCGGCAACGTCGCAATGGACGTCGTTCGCACCGCCGTCCGTCTCGGCGCGGAGGAGGCATATATCGTCTACCGCCGCTCTGAGGACGAGATGCCCGCGGATAAGGAAGAGGTCGCAGAAGCCATCGCCGAGGGCGTGAAGTTCTGCTACCTGAACGCACCGGTCGAGATCACCGGCACCGCGGCAGGCAAGGTAAACGGCCTCAAGGTCGAGATCATGGAGCTCGGCGAGCCCGATGAGAAGGGCCGCAGAAAGCCCGTCGGCACCGGCAAGTTCAAGACCCTCAAGGTAAACTCCGTCATCGCAGCCGTCGGCCAGACCATCGACTGGGGCGAGCTGGACGTCGGAGCGCTCAAGACCTCCGGCAAGGGCACCGCGATGGCAGACCCCGTCACCCTGCAGACCGCCGAGCCCGACATCTTCGTCGGCGGCGATGTGTACACCGGCCCGAAGTTCGCCATCGATGCTATCGCAGCCGGCCGCGAGGGCGCCATCTCCCTGCACCGCTATGTACATCCCGCTCAGAGCCTGACTCTGGCCAGAAATCCGAGAGATTTCTACGAGCTGGATAAGGATAATGTCGTTATCGACATCAACTGCTTCGACGCACCCGTGCGCCAGGAGGTAAAGCATGATCCGCGCAAGGCAAAGACCATGAAGAACGACCGCATCACCTTCACCGAGGAGCAGGTCAAGGCCGAGGCATCCCGCTGCCTGGGCTGCGGCGTCAGCGTTGTCGACCAGAATAAGTGCATCGGCTGCGGCCTGTGCACCACCCGCTGCGAATTTGACGCCATCCACCTGCGCCGCGATCATCCCGAGGCGTCGAAGATGGTCAGATGCGACGACAAGATCGCGCCTCTGGCAGCATATGCCGCAAAGCGCGCGGTCAAGATCAAGATAAAGGATCTCAAGGCTAAATTCGCAAAGTAATACATCGGAGGAAAGATCCATGCATGAGCTTGGAACAGTGTTTTATGTCATCAAGGAAGTCGAAAAGCTCTGCGACGAGAATGAGCTGACAAAGGTCGGCAGCGTCACGCTGCAGATAGGCGAGGTCAGCGGGATAATCCCGGAGTATATCGTCGACTGCTGGAACTGGGCGATAAAGGAGTCCAAGTATATGCAGGAGGCGGAGCTGAAGGTGGAAACGCTCGAAGCGGTGACCTTCTGCGAGGACTGCAAACAGACCTATCCGACGGTGCAATACGCCAAGGTGTGCCCGTACTGCAAGAGCGAGAATACCTATCTCGTGACCGGCAACGAGTACATCATAAAAGAGATCGAAGCAATGTAGCACAGATCAAATAATATGCAGGCTCATATGAGCCAGCACCAGTAAAAGAACACATACACCGGCACAGCCGGTGTATGTGTTCTTTTTTGCCCGTGACAACAGCTGCAGAATAGGTGCCAGAGGCCTGAACAATTGATACTTGTTATAAAATGGCTGGTATATTATAATGGTCGCGGAAGCAGGAAACTAATCCATGGGCACCCGACAGCGCTCAAGGGGCATCAGTCTGCTTTGCATTGCGGATCACAGGAAGGTGATACAGATGAGCGAAACGATCCTGAATAACGGCTTACCGGTCTCGTATACGCCGCTGCCCGCGACCCATTCCTTTGCAATTGATCTGTTTGCCAGGGCGGGAGCAATATACGAAGACAGCGGGAAAGAGGGGATAACCCACTTCCTCGAGCACCTGCATTTCAGACGCCTGTACGATATGACCCAGCCGGAGCTGTACTATTACATGGAGAGCATAGGCACCACGCTCCGCGCCGTGACGTACCGCGATTGCCTGAGGTTTTATCTGAAGATCGCCCCGCGTCATTTTGAAAAGGCGCTGGCCATATTCAAAAACATACTGCTTGCCGACGATTGGAGCGACGACGATGTTTCTGCCGAGCGCAAGGTGGTTCTAAACGAGATATACTCGAAATACGAATATGACATTTCTGAGCTTGCGGGAAAGAACATCTTTTCCAAAACGCCGTATGAGAGAGCTGTCCTGGGAAGCGAAGAATCGGTGAGCTCGATAACGCGGGAGGATGTGCTCCACTATAAGCGCAGGGTGTTTAACTCCGGAAATCTCAAGCTGTTTATTTCCGGCCCGGTCAGTTCCGCTGAGCGGCGGCTCGTTGCCAATGCCCTTGGCGATATTCAACTGCCGTCGGGAGAGCGGCAGCAGCCGCAGTGCAGATATGAACGCTTCGGGAACCGCGCTCCCGATATCGTAAAGGTCGGCCATGAAGGCGACTTTATTGAAGCGGATATATCCTTTGATGTGCCGGAGCATTTTGCTGCGGAAGTGCCAGACCTGTTAAACTGCATATTGGGCGAGGGTGTAGGCTCAAGGCTGCAGCGCTCCGTACGCGAGCAAAAATGCTATACGAATGAGATATGCTCATGGCTCGAGTGCTATGAAGACGTTTCGGTGCTGCATATTCGCTTTGTGGTATACAGGGCGCGTTTTGAGGACACATTTGCCTCAATAATAGATGTGCTCAAAGATATGAGATCCGGCATAAGCCGGGAAGATTTAGAGACTTCTCTGCCGTTTTTTGAGGACAACAGAGCGTTTTATCTGGACAGTCCCGAGGACACGAATTTTCTTCATGCCTTTAACAGCTTCGTTCTGAGCCGTGATGACCGGTGCTCATATTCCAAAATAGGCGAAGAAACACTGCGAAAGGCATCAGCCGAGCTTTTCACGCCGAGGAATATGTGCGTTACCCTGAGCGGAGCCTGCCGCAGGATAACAAAAAAGCGCATAACCCAAATGTGCCATGCGCTGGACAGTGATTAGCGAAAGCCGGGAACGTAACCCTAACGATACCGTCCGTGTGCTTATGAAAGAGGAGGTAATCGGTATGTATAAGAAAGCAATGCTCGCCGGAGCAGCAGGCGGGCTGGTTTTGTATCTGCTGACGGCAGCCGAGGATATTGTGTACTGCGCTTATGTGTCTTCGGTAATTGACAGCGCGATGCTGTATGTATATTTCCCGCTTGGGGCGCTTACTGCCGTCATTACTATACTATACAGGAATAAAACGCCAAAAACGGCTGCTGTCCGCTTCGCTGTCATGCTGGCCTCATACGCGGCGTACATCGTCGCGGGCGGCTGGATCGGGTTCATACCGGCCTTGAGAAAGGCGTTTAAACTCAACGTTAACTCCTATGCGGATAATGTTTTAGGGCTGGTGCAGCTGACCTTTCTTGCGGCAGCCGCTATGGCAAGCGTCATTGCGGTCATTGTATCGCTCGTTAAGAGCATACGTCAAAAACGAAAGCAATAGGCGGCTTGCCGCGCTCAAACAACTGCGTGAGACCGTCCTCAGTATTCTCTTTTCATAATAACGAGCCACGAGGCGGCAACGCTCGCCGCAAAGTAGCAGCCTGCGCCGATAAGGGCCTTTTTGATGTCCTCAGATTCTACCTCGACTGAGGCGAGGGAGCGGCCGAGATTTTCTATCCAGTAGCCGGAGAGCTCTATCTCCCGCTCAGCCAGCGCCGCATCCGCCAGCGACAGCAGTATCGCCGCCGCCATGGGGAGTATGAGGCATATGGCAATTGAGCCGCCGACTTTCTGAATCATTGAGCTAACGGCGAAAAACAGCGTGGCGTAGGCGGCGATGACCGCGAGCTGGCACAGCAATATTTTTATCTGCTCAGAGCCCAATGAAGGTTCTCCCGCGCCCCAGAAGGCGGTGCCGACAAGGTAAGCCGCGGCAAGGCACACCGCGGTCATGAGCAGCGTCGCGGCGAGGACGGCTATGAGCTTTGCAATGAATATCTCCAGTCGTGAAAAGCCGCGGGTGATGATGTTGCGAATTGTGCCGGAGGCGTAGTCTTCGCAGATAAACAGAGGGATGAACACGGCGAGCACCGCGGAAAGCGCGCTGCCGCTTATGGCCTCCATGAGGTAGTTTATGCCGCTCAGGGAGGGATCTTCAATGCCGCTTTTGGCTGTCATTAGCTCCGTAGTGTATGCAGAGCCGATCAAAAGCGCAAGCATGGCGGCAATGCAGATATAAAAGCTCTTCTGGCGGATGAGCTTGCGGAATTCAAAGTTTAACAGCTTAAACATATCAGTTCCCCATCCTTTCCAGAAAGTATTCCTCAAGGCTTGCCGTCTGTATCTTCAACTCGCTTACCCTGATGCCGTGGCGCACAAGAAGCCTGTTGATGCGGTCGCTTTTGTCGATAAGGCTGTATAAATACAGGGAATTGCCCTCTACCTTGATCGTGTTGCGGTCGGTGATGCAGGCAAGCAGGGATAAAGCCTTCTGAACATTATCGACGGTTATCTTGAGATGGTGGCGGCAGCGTGTCTCAAGCTCGTCAGCGGATATCTGCTCAATAAGCACGCCGTCCTTTATGATGCCGTAGGTGGTGACGATCTTTGAAAGCTCGTCAAGCAGATGACTGGATATGAGGAAGGTGACGCCCTTCTCGCGGTTGAGCCTGAGAATAACGTCGCGTATCTCCTTGATGCCGGCGGGGTCAAGGCCGTTGACCGGCTCATCCAGGACAAGAAACTCCGGGTGCCCCAGCAGTGCGACGCCTATCGCAAGCCGCTGCTTCATGCCGAGGGAGAACTTGCCGACCTTCTTCTTGCCGACGTTTTTGAGACCTACGAGCTCGAGGATCTCAAACAGCTCATCCTTTGTGTTTCCCGTGAGAAGGGAAAAGCGCTTGAGGTTTTCGTAAGCCGAGCAGCCCTTGTACAGGCAGGGATACTCCAGCAGCGCGCCGATGCGGTGACGGGCGCGGCTGAGCTCCTCGCCGCCGAAAAGCTCAATATTACCGTCCGAGGGCATGGCGGCGCCCAGCACAAGGCGCATGAGAGTGGTCTTGCCCGCGCCGTTTTTGCCGATGAAGCCGTATATCTCGCCCTTCCTTATCTGCATACTGACTCCGTTCACGGCGCACTTTGCCCCGAAGCGCTTGGTCAGCTTGCTTGTACGCAGAACGTATTTCAATTGATTCTCCTCCCCGGTGAATTGACAATCTTAGGATATATAATATAATAACAATTAGAAAAAATCAACAGAAGCAGGTGCGCATATATGCCTGAAATGAAGATAATAGCCCGAATACACACTCCGTTCAAGACCAAATTCGGAGTGCCGCGGCAGAGCGGGATAGTTGAGGATGTGAGGTCGGAGATAGTATTTGAGCCGGAGTACCGCAGCGTGGACGCGGTGCGCGGTCTTGAGGATTACTCGCATATATGGCTCGTGTGGCAGTTTTCCGAGGCTGTGCGCGACACATGGTCGCCGACGGTGCGCCCGCCGCGGCTCGGCGGCAACGTCCGCATGGGCGTGTTCGCAACGCGCTCGCCCTTTCGCCCGAATGCGATAGGTCTGTCCTCGCTCAGACTGGAGCGTGTGGAGCTGTCCCCTGAGCGTGGACCGGTGCTCCACGTTCTTGGCGCGGATATGACGGACGGAACGCCCATATTCGATATAAAGCCCTATATCCCTTATGCCGACTGCCATCCTGATGCCTCAGGCGGCTTCACGGACAAGACCGGCTTCAAAACGCTCACCGTCAGTATTCCCGAGGAAATGGAGGCCGGGCTTCCGGAGGGGCTACGGGGTGTGCTGGAAAACGATCCGCGGCCGGGCTATCACGATGACCCCGGGCGGGTGTACGGCATGGAATACGCGGGCTTTGAGGTTAAATTCCGCGTCGAAAACGGAGTTCTGACAGTTCTGGATATAAAAAAAGCAGCTTTCTAAGCTGCTTTTTTTATTCGTTTGTACAGAATTAGAGCGACTACGAGGGAGACGGCGTCAACGACCGGCTGCACCCACATACAGCCGTACAGCGGCAGCAGCGCGTCAAAAAGGAACAGGAGCGGGATATCAAGCACACCCTTGCGCAGCATAGAGCAGATAAGCGACTCCTTGACCCTGCCCATCGCCTGAAACTGCGTGATGAAGGGATGCGCCAGGGCCATCAGCGGCATAGCCAGCACCATGCGCCTCAAAAAGCCGGCGGCGTAATCGACGGTGAGGGCATCATCAATAAACAGAGCCGCAAGCTGCGGGGCAAACAGCTCGTAGACTACGACGCTGGCAGACGCAACTATCAATGCGAGCGAGCAGCCGAAGCGGAAGGCGTCGCTGCGCCTCTGCTCGTTTCCGGCGGCATGGTTATAGGCGAGCAGGGGAAGCAGACCGATGGAGACACCGATGGTGAAATACAGCGGAAGCTGATCGAGCTTTTTCACGATTCCCAGAGCGGCCACCGCCTCGGTGGTGTAGGCGGAAACAAATTTTGCCTGAGCCGCCACGCCGACCATAGTCAGCATAAGCTGTATTGCAGAGGCGAAGCCTATCGAAAGTATCGGCCTGATGTGCTCGCGAGTTTTACTGACAAGCCTCGGATCTATGCAGATGACGGACTGCTTTTTCCGAAGAAGGCAAACAAGAAGATACAGCGCGCTTATGATGTTTGAAAGCGCCGTGGCCAGTCCGGCACCCTCGGAGCCCATGCCGAGGAACTCGGGAAGGATGAACAGGGGATCGAGAATAATGTTCATTATGCCGCCGAGCGCCAGTCCGCGTGAAGCCGTTCCGGCGCTGCCCTCAGCGCGCAGGATGTTTGCCGATACTGCCGCCGATACGGTAAAAGTGCCGCTGAGCATGACCGCCCATCCCGCATAACGAATGGCATAGCCGAGGCTCTGGTCATCCGCTCCGCAAAGGATAAGGATGGGCCTTTCGAGCGCGGCGAACAGGATACAGAACGCCGCCGCCGAAATAAGTCCCCACCAGAAGGCGACCGCCGAGACCTCGCGGGCCTCGCTCTCACGGCGCTGGCCGAGCTTGCGTGCGATAAGGCTCGAACCGCCCACGCCGAAGAGGTTTGCCACGGCCGTGAGCATGATAAAGCACGGCGCGACGACGGTGACAGCCGCTGTCTGGGCGGGGGAATTGAGCATGCCGACGAAATATGTGTCGGCAAGGCTGTAAATGACCGCGACCATCTGAGACGCAACGGCCGGCATTATCTGCTTTATGACAGCCCTTTTGACGGGCATTTTTTCAAACAGTTCTATTCTGTCCTGGGAATTCATTTTTTGCTCCGTAAATTATCGGCGTCCGGAGACGCCGATATGATCATTAACAGGGATGTGCCATTTTAAAACAAAAGGGCGTAATTTCATGCCGCTCTCACGCGGCGATCCTGCTCCTCAGGGTCTCGGCAATGCGGCCTATCGTATCGGCTGCGATCGGGGAGGGCAGGCCTTCATTTTCAAGCAGCTCAAGGAAGCCGTACTCATCGCTTAAGTCAATTAGGCTGAGGTAGGCGTCAAGCCCGCTGCCCGATTTGTCGAGTTCCAGCTCGTAAAGCTCGAAGGCGGCGCTGTCGGACACGCAGTAGCTTATGATGTAGAAGGGCTGCTCAAAAAGATGAGAGACATCGATCCAGAGATAGGGCAGCAGATCCGTGTCATAATCGTCGGCGTAGCCGTATTCATCGGCTATCCCGGCATAGATGGAGTTTACGTTCTCAACGGTCAGCTCCTCGTCGCTCAGCTCATATATACGCTCCTCAAATTCGTTGAAGCTGAGCTGGGTGACGTAAAGGTAAAGTGCGTCGAGCATCTTGAATTTTGTAAGCTCCGCTGCAAGGTCTTTGTCGTCTATGTACTGCAAAAGCATGTATTCCATGCCCTGAGAGAACATTTCGGCGGAATCGTTGCTCATGTCAAAGCCGTAATTGATGTAATAATCGACAAAATGCCCGAACTCGTGCCCGACGGTAAGGACATCGTCGGAGTAACCGTAGGTTTTTGAGAACAGATAGGGCACATCATAGTCGTCCAGATAGGTGACATATGAGCTGTCGCGCTTGGAGTCGCTGCCGCTTATATCGTAAAGACCGCTGCTTTTCATAAACTGCATGGGCTCATACACTCCCTCGCCCATCTTCTTGGCCGCCGCGCTGAGCACGGTCAAAGTATCGCTCCGGCTGAACTGGCGCAGATCGTAATACATATTGTCAAACGCGCCCGCCGCGCTGAGCTCCTTATACAGAGGAACGAGCTTCTGCTTGACGGCGGCTGCGTATGCGTCGAGGTCGTCCGGCCCGTACTCTCTGCCGAAGTTGTCGTAGGCGTAATCGATATAGCTGTCATAGCCGGACTTTTCGGCAATGCCGCGGCGCAGCTTAACAAGCTCTATGTATATACCCGCGGCACTCTCGCTCAATTCCTCATATATGTCATAGCTCTCGGAAGCATATATATCGTTTATAAGCTTGCGGTAATCGTACAGAAGCTCGCTTTCCTTTGTCTGGAGCTCCACCAGCTCATCGTCGGGAACGTATCCGCCCTCGATACTGTAACTATCCTCCAGAAGCCCGCCGAAATAATTGGCGTCAAGAAAGGCACACATATGCGAGTTGGAGCACGCCAGCATCGTATCGTCAAAAATGCGCCATACCTCGCCCCACATGCTGTTGCAATAGCTGTACTCCTCGGCGTAGTACTCGTCATTGACGTCAAGGTCATAGTAAATGCATGCCAGCGTAGCCATTGTACGGAAATGGTCATACATTTCTATAAAATCGTCGAGCGAGCTCACGACTTCCTTCCTTGAAGCGTGCTCATCCAGAAGTGCCTCGATATCGGCTCCGAGCTGCTTCAAGGCGTCGATATCAGGGCGCGAGTATTCGATCTGATCAAAGGTGATGGTCTCATCTCTGCTGATATCCACACCGCTGAAAGCGCGTTCAAGCTTTGACGTGTCGTAATCGGACGGCAGCAGGGACATCGGGTCGCAACCGCACAGCGAAACGAGCATCAAAACGGTAAGCAAAAGGGCGATGAAGCGTTTTTTAAGGCTCATAAACAGTCCTCCGATATAGTTTAAATTATCAGCACATGGGTAAAAATCCGAAAAGAAGCCCTGACGGGCAAAAATGCTGTTAAACGCTGTCCTATTGTTGAATTTTATCATAAAAAGGCGACGTTGAAAACAGGATAATTCAAAGTCGGAAAAACATTTATTCGATAAAACTATTGCATTGCTTCAAAAATTTGATATAATAAATTCAAATTTTTGAAGTATCGGAGAATCTGCGATGAAATTTCTGCTTATTGCACTGATATCATATCTCCTGGGCTCTTTCTGCGCGTCGATCCCCCTGTCGCGGCGCTGCTGCGGCGGTGATGTGCGCATGTATGGCAGCGGCAACGCCGGCGCGACAAACATGGCGCGAGTATTCGGCCTGAAAGCCGGACTTGCGACGCTGCTTCTCGATGTGCTGAAAACGGTGATAGCCATGCTTCTGGGCGGATACTTTATGGGAGAGGCTGGCAAGGCTGTCGCCGGAGCTTTCTGCATAATAGGCCACTGCTTCCCGCTGTATTTCGGCTTTCGCGGCGGTAAGGGCGTATCGGTCGGCGCGGCGCTCGGGCTCATGACGGGACTGCCGGCGCTGGGCATTATCATGGCGGTGTTTTTCGCGGGGGCGGTCATAAGCCGTAAGGTATCCCTTGGCTCTGTCCTGGCGGCCGTCAGCCTGCCTGCTGCCTCATGGCTCACGGGAGCGGGAAAAGAAATGCTCATAATGAACGCATTCTCGGCGGCGCTGGTCGTGTTCATGCACCGGGGCAACATAGCCCGCCTGATAAAGGGAACGGAGCCGGATTTCAGGCCGAAAAAAACCGATTGAGAAATTTTAAGCAAAAATTTGTATAAAATGGCGAAAATAGCAGCGTTCCCGATACGATGTCTTGACAAATTAATCAGGGATGTGTAACATATATTTGTAAACATGGTGGACGGATGACCCGTCACATATTTATATTAAAAAAGGAACCAAAAAGGAGAATAACAATGGCAGTATTTAAAGAGACTCTCGGTAAGGATTTTCTGGAGAAGTATAACGGCGTAGAGCTTTTCAAGGAGTTCACTCCCAAGATCGCAAAGCTCCCCAGCATCATGTACAAACCCTACTACAACAAGCTCGCCGGCGACGTTGTCGGCACCTGCATCAAGCTCGGCCGCTGCACCGCAGAAGAGGCAGCCGCTCTGGAGAAGGCATTCAACGAGCGCTACGCTGACAAATAAACATATTGTATATATAGCCCTGCCGAAAGGCAGGGCTATAATTGAAGATCGGGCGGCCGATCCCCCGCGGCTTTTGATAAGAAAAGCTGAAAACGGATCCACGTAATCGGCGGTTCGATTCCCTGATAAAATGTGAAAGGAGAATATCAATGGACTTTAAAAGCATGACGGTTAAGGATTTTTTTGAGGTCAACGGCGGCAGAGAGCTCTGCCAGCAGTATGCGCCCAACCTCCTGAAGTATCCCCTCAAACTTTTCTACAAGAAGACCTGCGGCGAGATATTCGACCTCGTCACCAGCAAGGGACTTGTGCCTGCCGATAAGGCCGCTGCCATCGAGGCGGCGATACTGGCCAAGTAATCAGCAGAGAATTATAAATCCCGACGGGACCGTTCACTGAAGTGACCCCAAAAAGTTAGACAATAATTAAGAGCAAAAATTGTTCAAG
>CAMJGL010000016.1:0-32007 GCA_946405205.1 uncultured Clostridia bacterium | reverse complement strand
GCTTGATCTGTACATACAGCCGAGCCTGCAGGAGGGCATGCCCCGTGCGCTTATCGAGGCCATGAGCAGGGCGCTGCCGGCCTTCGGCTCGCGCATAGGCGGGATGCCGGAGCTGCTCGGCGGCAGCGCGATATTCCCTGCCAAAGACACCGCCGCGATAGCGGATATGCTCGCGGCTCTCGGCAAAGAATCCATGTCCGCCATGGCAAGGGCAAATTTCGCCCGCGCCGCAGATTTTGAAAAGTCAAAGCTTGAAAAGCGGCGTTTTGATTTCTACCGCGAATTTGCAGAAGAGGCAAAGGAGAGCAAGGCATGAGCGAGCCCATAAGAGTTCTTCATGTTTTCGGCGCGCTGAACCCCGGCGGGGTGGAAAACTTCGTAATGAATATGTACCGCCGGATGGATATCTCCGAGGTCCAGTTTGACTTTGCTATGACCAGCGGCGGGAAAGGGATTTATGACGAGGAAGTCCTTGCACGCGGCGGTCGTATTTTTTACTTTGACGGCGGCAGGAGCCTTATCGAAAATCTCAACGCCGTTTTTGAGAAAAGCGGCCCCTTCGCCGCGGCCCACAGTCATATTTTTTTCTATTCGGGACTTGTTCTCAGCTCCGCGAAAAAGCACGGCGTTCCCATACGCATCGCCCATGCGCATAACGCCCATACAGGCGAAAGCCGCTCGGTCATGCGCCTTACCTACGAAGCGCTCATGCGCAGACTTATAAACAGGAACGCAACATGTATGCTCGGCTGCTCGGAGAAGGCCTGCCGCTATGTTTTCGGAGACAGAGCCGCAGAGGACGGAAGGGCGGCGGTGCTGCCGGACGGCATAGACTGCAAGCGTTTTGCCTTTGACCCGGGCGCACGCGAAAAAATGCGGGAAAAATACGGGCTGGACGGGAAATTCGTCGTGGGCCACGTAGGGCATTTCCTGCCGGCGAAGAATCACGAAAAAATACTCGGCGTTTTTAAACGCATATCGGAAAAGCGTGACGCGGCTCTCATGCTGACCGGCGACGGCCCTCTGGAGGAGGACGTCCGCAGTATGGCTGAGCGTCTCGGGATAGCCGACAGGCTTATAATAACCGGCGCTATGCCGGACGTTGAAAAGGCTTATCAGGCAATGGACGTTTTTCTGTTCCCCTCGAGATATGAGGGCTTCGGAATGGCGATGATAGAGGCGCAGGCCGGAGGGCTTGCCTGCGTTGCATCGGATGTCGTTCCCGAGGACACCAACGCCGACGGCAGGGCTGTGTATCTGCCGCTTGACGCTCCCGACGAGGACTGGGCAGAGGCGGTGCTGAACGCTCCCGAGCGCTCGCAGGACTCCGCCGGCCTTGAGTTTCTCAGAAATCATTATGATGACGCCGCAGTTGCAAAAAAGCTCTGTGAGATATATTGCGGAAAATAAGCCCCGCGCTCAAAGGAACACTATGGAACACGCTTCAGACAGATTAATAACCTATACCGACCGCGGGAACCAAGGCATTTCCATGCCCTGCCATGTGCTTTGTCTCATCATTCTGCTCGTGCTCGGCTTTTTGCCGGTGCTCCCCGGCAACCTGACGATATTCTTCAGACCCGCGTTTATTCTGATATGTCTCATTTGCTCACGCAGCGGCAGATACAGATTCGGCGCGGAGAAATGGATGCTGATAAACCTCGTCTACTATATCGTCATCTTTTTCGCCTTTCCCATCACGGCGAGCTCGTTTGAGACCGTCGTCAGTATGGAGCTTTTCGGTCTGTTTTTCATATTGGCCGCCTGCAGGCCGTGGAACAGGCACGAGATAAAGCTTATCTATGCGACGACCGCCGCGGCCTGCTGCATCTGCGCCGTCGTGGTGCTTTACAGCAACCCATCCCTGCTTCACTCAAGCGGAGACCAGCATGTAAATTACCTCAGTGTGCAGATCAACAGGAACGCCATCGCATTCGCCGTGGTGCCCGGTGCTCTGTGCGGCGCACTGTTTATGCTTTGGGGACGCAGAAAATTTGTCGGAGCAGCGGCGCTCATACTCTGCTCCTACACCGCCTTCGCCCTGGGCTGCCGAAGCGCGTTTTATTCCCTGATAATCGGCTTGTTTCTTATCTTCTGGGAAAAAAACCGCGGGCAGACCACGCGAAACGACCGTTTTGCCGCAAGGATCGGAATGATAGCTGCTGCATTTATTGTTCTGCTCATCGTTTTTTATGCTGCTGACGGCACAAACAGCCAGCGGCTGTTTGATATCAGCGACAGCTCGGGCAGAGACAAGATCTGGGACACCGCCTGGAGCCTTATCCGGCAAAAGCCTGTTTTCGGCGGCGGATACGATTATTGGGCAGCCAGCGGCAATACAATGGGAACTCACAACACGTTCCTTACCGTCATGCTTTCCTCCGGATATGTAGGCGGCGCATTGCTGGCCTGCTTCCTGCTCGCCGCCGCCGTGGAAATGATAAAGGGGAGAAACATGATACCGCTGGCTTTTGCCGCGGAGCTTTTCTGCCACACATACACCGAGCCCGGCATGGATTATTACGCCTATATCCCCCTGGTGCTGGCCTATATCCTTGTTCGATATTCGCGTTACAAGGAGCCGGATATCAGCCGGTTATTGAGCTGACTGTGGAAAGGAATAATTCTGTATGAATAATAAACTCGTCTTTATCTGTCCGTATTTCGGAAAAATAGGCATGGATCAATTTGAACTGTGGCTAAAATCCTGCGCAACGAACAGCAGCGTCGATTTTATGCTTTTCATTAATGACGAAGATATATTCGCTATGAATATCCCGGATAATGTCAAGCTAATAAGAATGTCGTGGGATGAGTGCAGGCAACTGATACAGAGTCATTTTGACTTTGAGGTAACACTTGTTTATCCGTACAAGCTGTGTGATTTCAAGCCCGCGTTCGGCTATATTTTTGCAGACTACATCCGCGGTTACGATTTTTGGGGTCACCTCGATCTGTCTGATACGATTTTAGGCAACCTCAGGGAATTTATCACGGATCCGATCTTAGACCTGTATGATAAAATACATATCTACGGTCATTTGACCCTATACAGAAATGAAACGGAAAATAATTTGAGATTCACTGCGCCGCAGCGCAACGGCGTTTCGATTAAGGATATATTCAAAAGAGCTGAGGTAACTTGCTTTGATGATATGTATCATACTGCATCAGTTAACTCGATCTACAAAGAGCACGATTATCCTATGATCGAAGAAATTGATGGGCTGGTAACTGATGTATTGCCGCATAACTGGTATTTCAGGCTTTATCAGGACGGTTCGGTCAAGATTCCCAGAGCCTTTGAATGGGACAACGGAAAGCTCTTTGAACTGTGCGTCATCAATGGCTCCATTGCTAAACGCGAGATCGGATATGTTCATTTCCAGAAGCGCAAGACTGTCAATTACACAGCGGATGACACCGATCATTTTTATTTTGTGCCCAATATGTTCATTGACGCCGACAAGCCGCTGTCCGCCGAAGATATAATGGCATATTCTAAAGACAGGCTATATTTAGACCCTGTAAAGGGGCAAATCAAGCGACTGGCATGGTATATGAAGCATCCGTCTGTTTTTATGAGAAAGCTTCACGAAAAGCTTTCGGATGGCTGACAGTCAACATGCCGACATTTCACATATAAGGACAGCAAATGAGAATTCTTTACATAGCATTTGAAAACCCCGCGGTGGACACGATAATCGGCGGGATGCACGATGAAACTCTTTCGGGGCTGCCCGCGTTTTACTATCCCTTCAAGCTGCTGCTCGAGCAGGGGCACACCGTGGATATGCTGCTGTACTCCGCGAAGGATTACAGCCTTGTCGAAAGCGAGCATTTCAAAAAAGAAAACCTTATACAGATAAAGCCTGCGCACGGAGGACTGCTCGGTGCGCTCGAGCTTCCGTTTCGGCTGGGACGCGAGACGAAAAGGCTGCTGAAAGCGCGTCACTACGACTTTGTGTACGGCATGGGCGAGGGCTCGCATATGGGCGTACGCGCCGCCGAAAAGGCGGGTGTCCCCTGCGCTCTGCGCCAGTTCGGGACGCAGGAGATGGCAAACGTTCTCGAGCCCATGAAGGGCAGGCTCCGCCGCTGGCTCAGGGCGCTGAAGGACTATACCTACATCACCCTTTCAATGATAAGCCGCAAGAGCTTCATCCTTGCCACCAACGACGGCAGCCGTGCCGACGAGCTTTACGGCATCCTCGGCGTGAAAAAGAAAAAATTCGACTTCTATTTCTGGCGCTCCGCCGTTGCGATACCGCCTGAGCAGCCGCTCGCGGACACCGACGTCACCGACGGATATCCGAAAGGCTATGACCCGATGTGCCTTTCGCTCGTCAACCGCATCACCGACGTGAAGCGGCAGGACAGGGGCGTCCGTATACTGCATGAGCTGCACAAGCGCGGTTACCCCTTCCATATGTATTTTGTCGGTACGGGCAACCACAGCGGCAGCGCGATGTACAACACCGTCGTCCGGCTCGCCGGGGAGCTGTCGCTTTCCGACTACATCCATTTCGAGGGCGGCAAGCCGCAGGCGGAATGCCATGAATACGCACGCAACTCCTTTGCTACGCTTCAGGTCGGCGAGTGGAACCGCGTCAACATCCTGTATGAGGAGATGGGGCAGGGCTGCCTTATCGTGACGAACAACAACCACTCGGTCGACGAGTACCTTGAGGACGGCTTCAACTGCGTCATGTATGACGACGAGGGCGAGGCTGCCGAGCGGATCATCGAGCTTATGCGCGACCCCGAAAAATGCAGCGAACTGCGCAGGAACGCCCACCTCACGGCAAAGGAAAAGTTCCTAAGCCTGGAGAAGCGCTTCGGCATGGAGGTGCAGCTCGTCCTCGACACCGCCGAGGGGAAAAAGTCCGGCTTTCCGCCGGTAATCTGAGAGGAAAACACAATGAAAACAGCAGTAGCAGGAGTGGGATATGTCGGCCTCGCGCAGGCCGTGCTGCTTGCGCAGCACAATGATGTGACCGCGGTCACAACGACCCCCGCCAAGGCGGAGAAAATAAACCGCGGCGTCTCGCCCATCGTCGATAACGAAATATCCGATTTCCTGGCGAACCGGAAGCTCAGGCTCACGGCCACGGTCGACGCCGAGGCGGCATACCGCGGCGCGGAGCTTATCGTGATCGCCACGCCCACGGACTACGACACGGAGAAAAACCTGTTCAACACCTCCTCGGTCGAGGCGGTGCTCAGCCTTGTGGAAAAGGTCAATCCCGACGCGCTGGTGGTCATAAAATCCACCGTCCCCGTCGGGTATACAAATTCGGTGCGCGAGAGATTCAGGCTGCCGCGGCTGCTGTTCTCGCCCGAATTTCTGCGCGAGGGCAGGGCGCTGTACGACAACCTGCACCCGAGCCGCATCGTCGTCGGGGCGCCGGAACGGCTGCGGCGCGACGCGGAGCTTTTCGCGCAGAAGCTGCTTGAGGGTGCGGAGGACAAAAACGCCCCCGTGCTGTTCACCCTGCCCACCGAGGCCGAGGCGATAAAGCTTTTTGCAAACACATACCTCGCCGTGCGCGTCAGCTATTTCAATGAGCTGGACACCTACTGCGAGCTGAACGGTCTGAACACGCGCCAGATAGTCGACGGCATCTGCCTTGACCCGCGCATCGGCGCGCACTACAACAACCCGTCCTTCGGCTACGGCGGCTACTGTCTGCCCAAGGACACGAAGCAGCTCGTAGCCAACTTCGGCAGTATCCCGAACAAGATAATCTCCGCATCCGTCGCCGCGAACGACGAGCGCAAGGATCACATCGCACGAATGGTGCTGAAAAAGGCGCAGGGCGGCACGGTGGGCGTTTACAGGCTCACGATGAAGGCAAATTCCGACAATTTCCGCGAAAGCAGCATCCGCGGGGTGATAGACCGCCTTAAAGCCGCAGGCGCGGAGGTCGTCATCTACGAGCCCACGCTCGACGCCGACGAGTTTTCCGGCCTGCCGGTCGTGCGCGGGCTTGAGCGGTTCAAAAAGATGTCCGCCGTCATCATCGCCAACCGCATGGAAGCGGCCCTGAGCGACGTCGCGGATAAGGTATACACGAGAGATATTTATGGGAGGGATTGAGGTTTTATATGGACAAGTATCAGCTTTCCATCATTATTCCGCATTATAATATACCACGTTTATTAGAAAAGCTTCTAAACTCTATCCCGCGTTCTGACGATATTCAAGTAATAGTAGTCGATGATAACTCCACACAAAACATTGATGAGTTGACAGCTGTTGTTGAGGCACATGATTTTGTCGAATTCTACACAAATCACACCAAGAAAAACAGCCTCGGAACATGCCGTAATATTGGTCTGGATCATGCTCTCGGCAAGTGGGTATTGTTTGCTGATGCCGACGACTACTATACTGAAGGCTGGATAGATGAAATTTCGGCCTATTTTGATTCTGATATTGATATGCTGTTTTTTTCCGCAACCAGTATAAATTTGGACACTGGTAAGGTTGATACCAGACATTTAATGTATAGAGATAAGATACAGGCATATCAACTGAACCCAAATAAAGAGACTGAGCTTTTATTAAGATACGACTTTGCATCGGCATGCTTAAAAATGTATCGAAGAAGCTTTTTGAGTTGCAATAATATCAGGTTTCTGCAGATTGTCACCGCAGAAGACACTCTGTTTTCCCTCGAGTGCGGTGGAAAAGCAGAAAAGATTGCGTGTACAAACTTCCCCGTTTACTGTATAACGCGTCGTGGAGGAAGTTTAACAACAGTTCAAACCAAGGAATATACCGACCTTCGCATAAAAATAAGTATTAAGAGATATGCATATTTATATCGAATTTTAGATGATAAAGAACTTACTTTTCTAGGTATAGAGAATGCTGGTATTCAAACACTGTACCGTGCTATTGCCGATAAAATGGGGTTCAAAAGAGTTGTAGAGTATGCACGGCTTCTCCGCGCAGAGGGTGTCCCCATTATTAACAGAAAACACGCAAACCCATTTACGCTTTTCAGAAGATTTCTTAAGTCCGTTATTGGCCGACTCAGAAGGAGATAGCGTATGGAGCCTTTGATTTCCGTAATAATACCGGTATATAAGGTTGAAAAATATATTGAGCACTGCCTGAGAAGCGTTATGAATCAAACCTATTCCAGGCTTGAGATAATCGCCGTGGACGACGGCTCGCCGGACAAAAGCGGCGAAATATGCGACCGTCTTGCCCTCGAGGATGACAGACTCAGAGTATATCACAAGGAAAACGGCGGCGTTTCCTCCGCCCGAAACTTCGGTCTTGACCATGCCTCGGGCGATTATATTGCGTACATAGATTCCGATGATTATGTTGCTGAAAACTACATTGAGTACCTCGTTGAGCTGGTCCAAAGCTTCGGCGCTGATATAGCCTGCTGCGACCTGAAAAAAGTCAGCACTCAATCCGAACAGATACAGGACATGGAGCAAAGTTACTTCTGCTGCTCCGGCTACGAGACTTGTCGCTTGATGCTTACAGAAAGAGAACTGCAGCTTTCTGTTCCTTGTGCAAAAATTATTGCTGCAGAGCTCGCGAGACGCTTTAAATTCCCTGATGGAAAAACCTTCGAGGATACGAGAACTACTTATAAATATTATTACTATTGCGATAAGGTTGCCGTTGGAGATGCAAAATTGTACGCATACTACATGAACAGCTATGGGATATCAGCTTCGGATTTTCGTTTTGAAAATGGTCAGAGAGCAGAAGCTCAAGTCGAACGTGCAAAGTTTTTCGAAGATAAAGGCGAGCGGACACTGGCAAGGCTTGCCTGGAACTTAGCGCTCAATGTTCTATATGCCAGTTCATATTCAAGCGGCGGAAAGTACAACAGAGAAATCAAGTCCATCATAAAAAGCCGCTGGTACAAAGGATGCATCGGCATTTTCACGCTTGCCAAATGCTGCGCGCTCGTATGGTTCCCGAAATTATACAAAAAAGTCCGGGCGTTTATCAGGAAATAGTATATGAGCAGATCGAGAACGGAAAACTCCATAAGAAATCTTAAATCCGCCGTATTTTATAAGCTGCTTGCGATACTGGTGAATTTCATCGCCAGAAGGATATTTATTGATATCCTTTCCGCCGAATATCTGGGGCTCAACGGGACCTTCGCAAACATATTATCCGTGCTTTCCCTCGCGGAGCTGGGTATCGGCTCGGCAATGGTATTCAGCATGTACAAGCCTCTCGCCGAAAATGACGAGAGCACCCTCGCGTCACTGATGGTTTTGTACAGGCGCATGTATGCGGTAATCGGAGTTGTCGTTGCAGCAGCAGGAGCGCTGATAATGCCCTTCCTGCCCGCGCTCATCAAGGACATTCCGGACATACCGAACATCAACATTATTTACCTGATGTTCGTGTTCAACTCCGTATTCTCGTATTTCTTCGTATACAAGCAGTCGATCATCAACGCCGACCAGAAGCAGCACATCATAACAAAATACAGCTACATCACCAGCATGCTGTGCACGGTCGTTCAGTGCGTCGTGCTTATTCTGACCCGTGATTATTTGCTCTACCTGAGCATTTCCATAATCACCACGATAGCCAACAACATCCTCCTGTCGCGGAAAGCCGAGAAGCTGTATCCATATATCAAGTGCAGGACGGCGGCACCCCTGCCTGCGGAGAAAAAAGAGGAGCTGTCCAAAAACATATGTGCAATGATAATGCACAAGCTCGGCTCGGTCGTCGTGTTCGGAACTGACAATATTCTCATCGCGTACTTTGTGGGCGCGGTGTCGGTTGGCCTGTATTCCAATTACTACATGATAACCTCCGCCCTGAATTCCGCGTATTCCATGCTTTTCCGTTCAATGACCGCAAGCGTCGGCAATCTGAACGCAGAGGCGGACAAGCACCACCTGCGGGAGATGTACTTCAGAATAGACGGCTTCACTCAATGGCTCTTCGGCTTTTCCTCCATATGCCTGCTGATACTTCTGAATCCCTTCATCACTCTATGGGTCGGCAAAGAGTATCTCTTTGGCATGACCACGGTGCTCATCATCGTCGTAAACTTTTACATGACGGGAATACGGCAGGCCAACCTCGTGTTCCGCGAGGCGATGGGCCTATACTGGTATGACCGGTACAAGCCGCTTGCCGAATCGCTGATAAATCTTGCCGCCTCCATTATGCTCGCCAGACAGCTTGGAATTTTGGGCGTGTTTGTCGGTACGTTCATAAGCACTGTTACCACCTGCTTCTGGATCGAGCCCTTTGTTCTTTTCAAGTACGGCTTCGGCAGGCCGGTATGGGTATACTTCAAAAGATTCGCTGTCAATACCGGTATAACGCTGCTTGCCGGAGCTGCCGCATGGAAGGTATGCGGCTTGATCCCTGACGGCTCGGTGCTGACCTTCGCGGCTAAAATGGCAGCATGCGCTTTGCTGCCAAACGCAGTATATTTCATTTTCTACCACAAAACGGATGAATTCAAATACTTCTTCGCCCTGGCCGGGAGACTTGTTCGGCCGGCCGGGAGGAAGCCATAATTCCCGCAGAGGCGATCGCTCATGACACCTGACGAACTGTTCCTCAACTGCATATCGGCGTACCTGCGCGGCGGGACGGCCGAGGCGGAGCTGTCCGGAGAGGACTGGCTGCTGCTGATACGTCTCGCGCAGGAGCAGAAGATGCTGCCCATGGTATTTGAGGCGGCAGGCGGGAGCATGCCCGAGGCGCTGCGGACAGACTGCGGAAAGCTGGTCAGGCGCCTTGTCGCCGCGCAGACGGTGCGCACCGCCGAGTTTCTGTCGGTATACACGGAGCTGACCGCCGCGGGTATCACTCCCCTCGTCGTCAAGGGCATCGTCTGCCGCGCTCTGTACCCGAAGCCCGACCTTCGCGCCTCCGCGGACGAGGATCTTTACATCCCGCCCGCCGAATATCCCGCCTTCCACGAAAAAATGCTGGAGCTCGGCTTTGAGGCCGGAGAGCCCGACTACAAAAACTCGCACGAGGAGCGCTACATCCGCGGCGGCCTGCTCATCGAGGGACACTGGGAGCTTTTCCCGCGTGACAGCAGCGCCCTGAACGCGCTCAACGGCTATAACGACAGCTTCTTTTCGCGGGCGAAGACCCGCCGAATCGAGGGCGCGGAGCTGCTCACGCTCGACGATACCGACCACATGATATTTCTGCTGCTGCACGCGTACAAGCACTTTATAAATTCCGGCGTGGGTCTGCGCCAGATATGCGATATCGCGCTGTGGGCGAAGGCATACGCCCTCGACTGGCAGCGGATAAAGGACGCGATGAGCTCCATAAGCGGCGAATACTTCGCCGCCGCGATCTTCGATGCCGCCGAAAAGCTCTGCGGCATGAGCCTGCCCGCGGGCTGGCCGGAGGCCGACTGCACGGCGCTTATAGCCGACGCGCTCTGCGGCGGCGTTTACGGCTCATCGGACATGAGCCGCAGGCACAGCGGAACGATGACCCTGAGCGCCGTCGAGGCGGCCCGCGAGAGCAAAACGCACATCCCCCTCATGCGGACGCTGTTCCCGAACAGAGCCGTCATGGAGGTCAGCTTCCCATGGGTCAGGAAAAGCGCGGCTCTGCTGCCCTGCGCGTGGACACTGCGCATACTGCGCTATCTCGGCCGGCAGGGAGAGGGCGATTCAGCCGCAGAGAGCATAAGGATCGGCGCCCGCCGAACCGAGCTTCTGAGAGAGTACAAGATCATTGAATGAAAAAGATGCTTTTAAAAATCGTTTTGGGCGTGCTTCTCGCCGCCGTTCTGGCTTCCGCGGTCTCCGCCGTCGTATGCTCAAGGGAGCTCAAGGTCACGGAGTATGACGTCGGCATCGACGGGCTGACGAGCCCCGCGAGGGTCGTCGTGATATCCGACCTGCACTCAAAGGAATACGGCGAGGATAACAGCACCCTGCTCGCGCTTATCGCCGCGCAGCACCCGGATGCGGTGTTCGCAGTGGGCGACATGATAAACCGCAGCGCCGACGAGGAGGATATTCTGCAATTTCTGGAGCTGCTCGTAAAGCTGCAGGAGATCGCGCCGGTATACTACTCCCCCGGCAACCACGAGAGCGATTACATAGCAGACCGCGACAGCGGACTGCTCGGGCGCGTTTCGGCCACGGGCGTCACCGTGCTGCTGGACGAATATGTCGAGACTCAGCTCGGCGGGAACACCGTCCGCATAGGCGGCACGATGGGGCACTATTACAGGTATGAGTGGAGCGAGGAGCAGAAGAATGACCCTCCCGATTACGCCATGCAGGAGGAGATAGGCTCGACCGACGTTCCGGCGATAGTCCTGATGCACATGCCCGAGAACATGATAGCCGACAGTGCGCGGAAAAACTGGAACGCGGACCTTTACATCAGCGGCCACACCCACGGCGGCGTCGTGCGTCTGCCGCTCATCGGCGGTCTTGTTGCCCCGACGCAGGGGCTGTTTCCGAAATACGATCAGGGCTTTTTCACCGTTGACGGCAGGCTGAAGCTTATCATCACCTCCGGTCTTGCCGGCTACGGCCCCATCCCACGCATTTTCAACCGTCCCGAGATATGCGTGATAGATATGAAATAAAAAATGACCGCATCCGCGGTCATTTTTTATTCGATCATCCGGGCATTTCAATGCCCTCATCGTCCGGGAAAAACTGCAGGGCGTCCTGGATAAGAATGAAGCTTCCGTCGAGATTCCAGCTTCCGCTTTTTCTGTACTCCTGTGCCGTCATGGCGGGATACAAAAACCAGCTTCGCTGATGCGTATAGTTTATCCACGAATTTATCATCCAGCCGTCCTGAAGCTCCGCCATATCATACGTCACATAGCCGCGGCAGTTTTCCCCGCCGCGCGGGAGCGAGAAGGCGGCGAAAACATCCGTTACGGTTTCCGCGCCCCAGAACATGCTGTCGTAGTCATAGGTCTCTATGCCCAGCGAATAGTACGGCGCTGTATGCGTCTGCCCGTCCGTTTCGCACAAAAGCCTGCCGCTTACGTCTCCGACAGGAGACCAGCCCTCCTGACACTGTCGGTAAGCCGGCCAGAGCTGCAGGGATTCCGTTCCGCAGGCCCCGGGGTCGCTGATCCACCTGAAGTGGTGGAATATCTTCCACCGCCCGCCGTCGAGCTCCACTGCGATTCCCGTAATGCGCAGGTTATCGTCGTAGACCGTGTAATTATAGATCACGCCGTCTCTTACACTCACGACCGTGCGACCTTCGTCAGCCGAATAGAAATTTGTCTCGACGACCACCCGCGCAGCGCCCTCGCAGGCCATGATATCCTCGTCGGTCAGATCGTTCAGGATATCCACGGGGAAGCCGAGGCCGCTAAGCTCGGCTTTTATCTCCGCCGTCTGAGTATCGCCGGAGACCTCCATGGGCTGCCACTGCATCGGATAGCTGTTGAACAGCAGCTTGCCGCAGACTATCCCCGCGGCCACGGCCGCAAGCAGGGCGATGACCAGCGTCCGGTCGGATACGCGCACGGCGGCGGGGCAAATCGCGTAGCCCGCCTCGTCCAGCTCCCCTGAGAGCTTAAACAGGCTGCGAATGATGAGCACATAGGCAATGATAAGGGCGATGAGGATAATCCAGCCGGTATACTGCTCCGCGGCGAGCAGGCACACGAGCGCGTACCAGACTATCATTGCACCGGCGCCGCCCGCGTGGGCGGGGAGCCCCGCCTTTATCTGAACGGCTCTGAAGCCCTTCCAAAGTAAGAAGAGCATAAGAAATACCATCGCCACATTCACAGCAATAAAAACATCCGACAGCCGTGAAGCGTACACGGCTTCCTGATATATGGTCGCATTCAGGATAAGCGACGCGAATATACACACCGCCCGGACGGAGCTTATAATCCAGCAGCCCTTAAACCAGCCGTTTTCACCGCGCAGGGCCCTGAAGCCGAGCAGCATCATGATCACGCCCACGGCGGGCAGAATATAGTTCAGCCCGAGGAAGTTCAGCATTATCGTCGTCAGCGCAAGTCCCGCCAGGCTTCGGTTCATGGCCTTTCGCCACGGCGTGACTTCCATAACTATATCGTCGGGGGGAAGCTCGGGAATGCTGTTTTTGAGAGCGAGATCCAGCTCCGCGTCCTTCATGAGCTCCCAATCGCGCTCACTCATGCTCCTCACCTCCCAGCGTTTTTCTGAGCCGCTTTTTCAGGCGGTACAGCCTGCCCTCCACGGCCCGCTCGGTCATGCCGAGCTCGGACGCTATCTGCGCCGTGGACTGCAGGTAATAATATTTTCTGTAAAAAAGAGCCCTCTCCTGCACGGAAAGCCTGCCAAGGGCCTCCCTGACGGCGGCCTCGCGCTCTTTTTTCACGATAAGCTCCTCCGGCGTCGGCTCCGACGAGGGCGCCTCGTTCGGAACATCCTCCGACGGGACAACGCACTTGTTTTTCCGCGCCTTGTCGAGAGCCGCGTTGCGCGTCAGCGCGGTCAGCCACGCGTTCCAGCTCCCCCGGGACGGGTCAAACTGCTCTATCCTGTCCCAGACGCGCATCGCCGCCTCGGAAACGCACTCCTCCCTGTCCTGCTCGTTTTGCAGGATAGGCGCGATGATATAGCGCATAAGGGGAGCATAGTGCCGCAGGAGAAGCGCGGCGCCCTTCTCGTCACGCCGCTTTATCAGCCCGATCAGCTCTGATTCATGCACCTCATCACCTCATTTTCTGCTTCTGCCATATAATACGCGGCATTTTCCGAAATCCCACGCGCATCAGTGCTCGGTCACCCATTTTATGATATAGTCTGCGAATTTGCGGGTGGCGGGGCTTGCCTTGCTGGTCTCGGGAATGGCGAGGCCGATGATGCGCTTCGACGGCGGCACGAGCTCCTTTATCGCGACATTGTCGTGCCGGCCCTTGAGCAGCAGCTCCGGCATGATGGATATGCCCAGCCCCTGCTCGACCATTGCTATGATGGCGTAGTCATCCTTGGTCGAGAAGCGGATGTTGGGCTTTATCCCCGCGGCCGACAGCGCCTTGTTCGCGTCGTGGTTCGAGGTCTCGAGCAGCGTGATGAAGGCCTCGGTCTCGCACTCGACGAGCGGGAACTTAGGATATGAGGCAAACTTGTGGTCCTTCGGCAGTATGGCCAGCAGCCTGTCCTCCATCAGCGGCACGCACTCGCAGCCCAGGCCCGCCGGAACGTTCACGAAGCCCAGATCCACGCTGCCCTCCATTATCCACTGCTCAACGTCGTGATAGTCGCCGTTTAGAAGCTTTATATCCACGTTTGGGTAGTCCCTTTGGAACTCCTTGATGACGCCCGGCAGCCAGTGGACGGCGACGGAGGTGAAGGCGCCGATGCGCACGGTGCCGAAGTCAAGGCCGCGTATAGCGGACACGGTCTGCTTGAGCTGCTCCTCGTAGTTGAGCATACCCCTTATCGACGGCATGATCCTCTCGCCGTCGGCAGTCAGATGCACACCCGCACGCGAGCGCGTGAGCACCGCGAATCCGAACTCCTTTTCCAGACCGTTTATAGCGTGGCTTACCGCCGACTGCGTGCAGCCGAGCGCCTCCGCCGCCCTCGTCAGGCTGCCGAGCTCCACCACCTTAGCAAGCGTTTCGTATTTCGATATCATCGCGCCGCCCCTCCTTTTCGGTATATATGAAAAATATTCATGTTAATATGAAATATATTAGGGTTAATAATAATATACACGATTTTTCTGAAATTTCAAGCAAAAAGGCGGTTTTTTGCTCTTGCGGCGGCGGTTTTTCGCCTTTATAATTCATCTTGTTTTAAATGAGAGAAGAAGAGGAGAAATAATTATGAGTTCAACAACTATCATGCTGATAGCTATCGCGGTCTACCTTCTCGGTATGCTGGCGATCGGCGTTGCGTATTCCCGGGGACAGACAAACTCCAGCGAGTTTTATCTCGGCGGAAGAAAGCTGGGCCCCTATGTCACCGCTCTGAGCACCGAGGCCTCCGACATGAGCGCATGGCTGCTCATGGGCGTTCCCGGCCTTGCCTTCTTCTGCGGCATCGCCGAGGCTACCTGGACCGCCATCGGCCTTGCTCTGGGTACGTACCTCAACTGGCTGTTCGTCGCAAAGCGCCTGCGCCGCTACTCGGTCAAGGTGGGCGCACTGACCATTCCCGATTTCGTGTCCAAGCGCTTCCGTGACAACACCAAGATCATCGAGACCATCGGCGCGATACTTATCATCGTTTTTTATGTGCCCTACACCGCCTCCGGCTTTGCCGCCTGCGGCAAGCTCTTCGGCACTCTGTTCGGCGCAAGCTATGTTCCCGCGATGCTCATAAGCGCCATCGTCATCGTGGCCTACACCACCTGCGGCGGCTTCAAGGCGGCCTCCGTCACCAGCTTCATCCAGAGCCTCATCATGATCTTCGCCCTCGTCGTCGTTATGATATTCGGCGTCAGCGCGGCAGGCGGCTGGGACAACGTCTTCGCCAACGCCAGGGAGATCCCCGGCTATCTGAGCCTGACCGCCAGCACCAACATACAGAGCGCCGAGGCCACAAGCTACAGCACGCTCACCGTATTCTCCCTGCTGGCATGGGCGCTGGGCTATTTCGGAATGCCCCACGTTCTTATCCACTTCATGGCAGCCGAGGATGAAAACAAGATCAAGGTCAGCCGCCGCGTCGGTACCGCATGGGTCGTCATCTCCCTTGCCGTTGCGGTCCTCATCGGAATCATCGGCTTTGCCATGGCAAGCAGCGGTTCGATCGCGATGTTTGACTCCAGCTCCTCGGCCGAGTCGCTCATCGTCAGCATTGCGTCTCTGCTGGGCAGCAAGGGCGTGCTTCTGGCCATACTCGCCGGCGTGATACTCGCGGGCATCCTGTCGGCCACCATGTCCACCGCCGACGTTCAGCTTCTGGCCGCCGCCTCCGGCATTGCCCACAACATCATTAACGACGTGCTCGGAATAAAGCTCAGCGAGAAAAAGAGCATAATCGTCGCCCGCGTCACCGTTATCTGCGTGGCTGTTCTGGGCTTCCTGTTCGCACTTGACCCCAACAGCTCCGTTTTCCGCATCGTCTCCTTCGCATGGGCGGGCTTCGGCGCGACCTTCGGCCCCGTAATGCTCTTCGGCCTGTTCTGGAAGCGCTGCAACAAGTGGGGCGCCATCGCCGGTATGGTCTCCGGCGCGGCAATGGTGTTCATCTGGAAGTACGCCATCGCTCCCATGGGCGGCGTGCTCGCGATATACGAGCTGCTCCCCGCGTTCGTTATCTCCTGCGTGTTCATCGTCGCCGTGTCTCTGCTGACCAAGGCGCCCGAGGCGGAGATAGTCGCCGAGTTCGAGGCCGTCGGCAAGTAAGCACAAATCTTATAAACGCTTAAAAGGCAGAGGCTTCGGCCTCTGCCTTTTTCATATTTGCGGCATTACGAGGGGAAGAAATGCCCGTGGATGAGCTCCATCGCGGGCAGGACCTGATCCGGCTCGACCGTGAGAGCGCATACTCCCTCGCAGGCCTCCGCCGACAGCGTCAGGATATCGCGCTGGCTGAGCAACGCTATCGCCTCGGCAAGCGTGCCGCGGCTTACCGCCCTGCCGACGATGCTTATCTTGTTGAGCCTTTTATCGCGGGTGACGCCGCAGATATCGGGCCTTTCGGCAAGATGCGTCATGAGCGTTCCGGGCGCTTTGACATAGCTCGAGAGCAGCCATACCTCCACCCCGTTATTTATCGCCGCCGCCACGCTTCGGGAATGAAGCACCTGAGAGCCGCCCAGAGCCAGCCTGAGCATATCCTCATAGTCTATCACATCCATTTTTCTGGCCCCCGCAACGAGCCTCGGGTCGGCCGTGTAGATGCCGTCAACGTCTGAGTATATCTCGCAGCGGTCGGCTTCGAGCGCCGCCGCGAGCGCAACCGCCGTCGTGTCCGAGCCGCCGCGGCCGAGCGTCGTTATATCGTCGTTCTCGCTGACGCCCTGGAAGCCCGCGACGATAACTATCCTCCCCGCTCCGAGCTCACGCATGATGCGGCAGGTGTTTATGTTTGTTATCCTCGCCTCTCCGTGGTTTGCGTCGGTGTGTATGCCCGCCTGCCGCCCGGACAGCGATACGCAGTCGAGGCCCATCCGTGAAAGCTGCATCGCCATGAGCGCGGCAGAGCTCAGCTCTCCGGTGCACAAAAGCGCGTCAAGCTCTCTTCGCGGGGGATCGGTGCTTATCTCCGCGGCGTTGCTTATCAGCTCATCCGTCGTGTTTCCCCGCGCCGAGAGCACAACGACCACGGCTCCGCCCTCCCCGGCGCAGGCGGCTATTATCCCGGCGGCTCTTTTTATTTTTTCGGCATCCGCCACCGAGCTGCCGCCGAATTTCTGAACAGTCAACATGGTTTATCACCCAATAAAAAAGAAGTAGGGTACATTACCCTACTTCATATTATTCACTTGACCCTCAGCCTGCCATAAGCTCCACTTCGGCAACTCCCGCGACCGAGGACAGCCGCAGCATAAGCTCCTCCGTGCTGATAACAAAGGTCTCCGACGTTATGGATATCGTGACGAGCGCGACCCCGTTTGCCGGTATGGACTGGTTTATTGTGAGTATATTTGCGCCGGATTCGGTGAAAATAGACAGTACCGAGGCAAGGGTGCCGGGCTTGTCATGCAGCTTGATATGGAAGGTCATGATAGTGTCCCGCTTCATGTCCCGGAAGGGCGCGATGGAGTCCTTATACTTGTAATAGGCGCTGCGGCTCAGGTCGACCCGCTCCACCGCCTCGGCAACGGTGCGGGCCTCGCCCGTTTCGAGAAGCGATTTCGCCTCCGTGACCTTCACGAAGACCTCGGGAAGCGCAGACGCCTCTACCAGATAATATTTGGGCTTTATGACAGCCATATCACAACCTCCTGTCTGCATCAGGCTTACATTTGTGCTCGTATTACGGATTCTACCACAATATTGCGGGCATGGCAAGACTTGCGTACAAAAAACGAAGGTGGAATACTTATGCTTTGGGGAATCATATTCAGCATCGTGGCCGGCATGGCGATGAGCGTTCAGGGCGTTATGAACACGCGCCTCGGCGAGGGGATAGGCAACATGGAGGCAAACGCCTTCGTTCAGGGCACCGCCTTTGCGCTGGCGCTTATCGTGCTGATATTCTGGCGGCAGGGCAGCTTCACGGCGCTGGGTCAGGTCAACAAGCTGTACTGGCTGGGCGGCGTGCTGGGCATCGTGATAACCCTGACGGTCATGCTGGGCATAAAAAGCCTCGGCACCACCCTCGCCATCTCCATCATCCTAATTTCTCAGCTCCTCATCGCCGCCGTTATCGACGCCTTCGGGCTCATGGGCAGCGAGAAGGTCGCCTTCGGCTGGTCAAAGTACGTCGGTCTCGCCCTCATGACGGGCGGAATGCTGCTGTTTAAGTATAAGTAAATATTGTCTCTTGAAATATGCCCGGGATATGGTAAAATATTTGATATAACATTTCCCGAGGTGAGATCAGCATGGAAAAGCCAAGCATTTTCCGCAGAACAGCCGCCGAGAGCTATGCCGCCGGACAGCGGGACAGCCGTCACTTCATGAGCCTGTACAGGGCGTACCTTCAGGGCGCCTCAGACGCCGCCGGCGTCCGCGAGGATGCAGAGCGCGAAAACAGCCTCAGACTGACTATCGCCGCAATGGCTTTTGCCCTGCTCGGCTGGTTTATAACCATGTATTTTGTCTTTAAATAAGCTCCGCCGCCCGCTTATACCGTGGGCGGCCTTTTTCGCTTGACTTTTCGACAAAAAACTACAATTGTTCAAAAACTTGGTCGAATTTTACAGCAAATGAACGCATCGTGTTAGATTATGTCAACATTTTTCACAGCCCCTCGACATGTTTCGTGTGCCAAAACGTTTATTATATGGTAAATTTATACCATAAAAGCGGCTGTTTTGCTTAAAAAAATACATGCAGCGCTGTTTATGCAATTTACTGGAGGAATGGAATTATGGAAACCAAAACCCGCGTTCTCATCGCTGATATCGATGAAGACTTCCGTCGGCTTCTGTCTGACGTGCTGTCCCGTGAGGAAGATATGGAGTTCCTCGACAGCACGGATAACGGAGTCGACGCCCTGGCTCTGACCGCGGAGCTGTGCCCGGATGTAATCGTTCTGGATCTGATCCTGCTGAAGCTCGACGGGCTTGAGGTGCTCAAGCGGCTTCCCGAGGCCTGCCCGGACACGAAAGCCGTCGTTGTCACTCATCTGTACAGAAGTGAGATCGTAAAACAATGCGCCGCACTCGGCGCGGCTTATTTTATCCCCGAGCCCTGCGACGTTCCGACGCTGCTCGACCGCATCCGTCAGGTAAACTCCTTTTCCCGGCAGGAGCCTGTTCCCGCCGCGAAGCCGAATGACGCAAATCTTGAGGCTCTCGTTACCGAAATAATCCATGAGATAGGAGTGCCCGCGCACATCAAGGGTTATCAATATCTGCGCGAGGCGATCATCCTTACAATTAATGATATGGATATCATAAACGCCGTCACCAAGGTGCTGTATCCCGAGGTGGCAAAGAAGTTCAACACCACCCCCAGCCGCGTCGAGCGCGCCATCCGCCACGCAATCGAGGTCGCGTGGGACCGCGGCGATATCGAAACACTGCAGAAATTCTTCGGTTACACCGTTTCAAATATAAAGGGCAAACCCACAAATTCCGAGTTCATCGCCATGATCGCCGACTGCCTCTCCCTGCGCCAGAAACAGGGGATAAGGTGAAATAACAACCATGACAGCGCGCCGGTTCGTACTGCACGACCGGCGCGTTTTTTTATTCACCCTCGCCGTCCGGGACAGCGGTCGGCTCCTCCGAGGAGATATACAGCTCCTCGCACTCCCGCTGTGTGCGTATGAGCAGCTTCATCGCCTCCTCCGACGCACGAAGCATTTTTAAATACATTTCCTTATAATCAGGCATTGTACACACCTCCCGCGTATATTTTAGAACAAAATATTCAAAATTACAATAGACCAATTTGTTCTATTTATACTTTAAACGGTGATGAAAATGCAAAGATACCCGCGAATACGCGATCTGCGCGAGGATGCTGACCTTACGCAGCAGCAGTTGGGCGACGCGATAAATGTTCCTCAGCGCACCTATGCATATTATGAGAGCGGTCAAAGGATGATCCCCCCTCATGTGCTGTGCGCACTTGCCGACTATTACGGCGTCAGCGTGGATTATATCCTCGGCAGAACGGATAAGTGACTGCCATGTATCAAAGGCTGCGCGATCTTCGTGAGGACAAAGACCTCAAACAGCGTGAACTCGCTTCTTATCTGAATATCAGCCAGACGACATATTCGCGCTATGAAAGCGGTGAACTCGATATACCGAGTGCCGCGCTCATTAAGCTTGCCGATTTTTATGATGTGAGCGTGGATTATATCCTCGGCAGGACTGATAGATAAGACCTTTTATAAACTCAGGCATTGCTTTGAAACTGCGCGGAGCGGCTGCTCCGCGCAGTTTCATTTGCGGTCGGTATTTGCGACAAAAATTTACTGTTAAATTCAGCTAAAACGCCAATTTATAGGCAGCGCGGAAACAGCTATAATGAAACTATATCCATCAAAACCACAGGAGGAAAAAATGAAAAGAAAAGCTTTGAGCATCATACTGGCGCTGCTGATGATAATATCAGTTCTGCCGGTATACGCTGCCGCCGACGCTCCGAAAAGCGGCACCTGCGGCGAAAATCTCACCTGGACGCTCACCGACGACGGCGTCCTGACCATCTCCGGAACCGGCGCTATGACCGACTACGGCCCCAATTCTGAAGGCTATGATGTGCTTACTCCGTGGGATGCCTATATCAACGACGTCAAGAGTATAGTTATCGGCAGCGGCGTAACGAGCATAGGCAGCCGAGCCTTTGCCGGCTGCGGCATCACAAGCATCGTTATCCCCGACAGCGTCAAAACCATAGGCAAGAGCGCTTTTGCCGATTGCACGGGCGTGACAAGCGCGGACCTCGGCAAAGGTGTGACCGCTATTGGCAAGGGGGCTTTTGCCGGCTGCAGCTTTACGGAGATAACAATTCCCGACAGCGTTAAAACCATAGACGACGAGGCATTTATAAACTGCCGTGCGCTGGTGAGCATCACCCTTCCCAAGGGTCTGACTGCCGTTAAATCGGGCATGTTCTCTTACTGCAAAGCGCTCAAAAGCGTCATCGTCCCTGCCGGTGTCAAGGTCATAGACAGAGGAGCCTTCTTTGGCTGCACCGCGCTTGAATCGGTATACCTTCCGAGTGCGCTCGAGAAGATAGAACCCTTTGCATTCTTCGGAGATAACGGTCTCCCTGCTTTTAAGGACGTATACTTTGCCGGAACCGAAACCCAGTGGAAAGCCGTTTCGGTTGGCAGCAACAACGACCCCCTAAAGGCGGCAGCGATCCACTACGGCGTGTCAGCCTACCCCTTCACAGACGTTAACACCGCCGGCAAGCATATGCCCTTTGCCGATGCGATACTCTGGGCGGCAAATGAGGGGATAACCACCGGCTACGGCAACGGTATCTTCAAGCCCGACGCCGACTGCACGAGAGCTCAGGTCGTGACCTTCCTGTGGAGGGCCGCAGGCGAGCCCGCACCGAAATCCACGGACAACCCCTTCGTTGACGTATCCGCAAAGCAGGAAAACGGCAAGGACAATCCCTACTACACCGCGATACTCTGGGCTGTCGGCGAGGGCATAACCCTCGGCTATGACGATACGCATTTCGCTCCCGACAAGAGCGTCAGCCGCGCCCAGTTCGTGACCTTCCTCTGGCGCTACGAGAATAAGCCCGAGGCAAAGCCCGGCACTGAGCCGAAGGACCTCGGCTCCGTTACCAACGCCGACTTCAAGGCCGCAATACTCTGGGCGGCCGGCGAGGGCATAACCACCGGCTATGCCGACGGCACTTTCAAGCCCAACGCCGTCTGCACCCGTGCGCACGTCGTTACCTTCATCTACCGCGACATGGCATAAAAAAGCATACAAAGCAAACGCCCACGGTCCGTCGTGAACCGTGGGCGCTCGTTTTTCCTCATATATTTTGCCGGGGCCTCATACCGTCTGCGCTCCGGGCTTCGGCACAGCCTTTTCGCGGAACACGAGCTTGAGCAGCACCGGCGTTACCAGCGTCGTCACTATTACGACCATCACAATGGCCGGAAACAGCGACTGACTGAGCATTCCGGCGGCCTCGCCCTTCTGCGCCACTATGAGTGCTACCTCGCCGCGCGATATCATTCCCACGCCTATGCGCAGGGCCTCCTTATTGCTGAACCTGCACAGCTTCGCGCCGAGGCCGCAGCCTATCATCTTCGTGACGACGGCTGTTATCAGCAGGGCTATTGCAAACCATATCATGGACGACGTTATGCCCGTGAAATCCGTTTTCAGGCCGATGCTCGCAAAGAACACCGGTGAAAATATCAGGTAGGACGCGGTGTCCACCTTTTCGCCGACGTAGTCGCCCATCGGGAGATTGCAGAACATTATCCCCGCGAAATACGCGCCCGTTATGTCCGTTATCCCGAACACCGCCTCCGAGAGATAGGCCATGAGAAAGCAAAGCGAGAGAGACAGTATCGAAAGGCGCTTCCTGTTGCCGAACGCTTTGTTCATGTACTTGAACAGGTAATACGCCGCCGCGCCGATCACCGCAGTCGCGGCAAGGAAGCCGAGCGTTTTCAGACCTATCAGGCCCATATTGACGCTCGGGTCCTTCATGCCCATCACAAAGGTGAGTACAAGTATGCCCAAAATATCGTCGATGACCGCGGCGCCGAGGATCACCGAGCCCACCCTGCCCTGAAGCTTGCCGAGTTCCTTTAAGGTCTCGACGGTTATGCTTACGGAGGTGGCGGTGAGCACCACGCCCGTGAACAGCGCGCACATCCTGTCCTCAGCCGTCGCTGCTGGATAAAACGCATCGTAAACGAGATATCCGCCTGCCAGCGGCACGATAACGCCTATCATGGCGACGATGAACGCCGCAAAGCCGACCTTTTTTATCTCCTTCAAATTCGTGCCCAGTCCGGCGGAGAACATGAGCATCACAACGCCGATCTCCGCGAGCTGATCTATAAAAGCGCTGTCCCCTACGAGGCCGAAGCACGCGGGGCCGATAAGAACGCCGCCGATAAGAGCCCCGACGACCTGCGGCAGATTCACCCTCTTCGTCACAAGGCTCAGCACCTTGGTGACCAGAAGGATAACGGCAAGATCCAGAAACACATCATAAGACACCATCTTATGATCCCCCCAACTGTTTATACTGCGCCGAGCCATGCTCCGCGCTAATGGATTTTACGCTCTGTGGGGGCCGCCCTGCAAACCATTTTGTGACAGAATTAATGCCGCCGGAGCTTTCTTTACGGGGCTTTAACGGCATATTTTTAACGTTTATTATATGTCAAAGCACACGTCGAATATTGCAAAAACGGAGCGGAAGTATCCGCTCCGTTTTAAACTGTTATCTTATCCGACAACGTCGTAGCCCTGATCCTCGACGGCGGCTTTCAGCGCTGCGGGGTCGAGCTTTTCGCCCTTCACGACCGCGGTCCCGCTCTCGTGGCTGACGACAGCCTCGCTGACTCCCTCAAGCTTTTCAAGCGCGGCTTTTACCCTGCCCGAGCAGTGAGAGCACATCATGCCCTCGATCTTCATCGTTATTTCCATCCTGGTCTCCTCTTTCGTCGTATTCAGTTCTGCGGTATGGCGGGCTTTATGATGACCCGATCACCGTGGATCTCAAGCCGGTTCTGGCAATACAGTATTATGGCCCTCGGCAGCAGCTTCCATTCCGCCTCCTCCATGATACGCCGCTCCAGCGTCTCCTGAGTGTCGTTGGGCAATATCTCCACTGCCTGCTGGGCGATGATGGGGCCGATGTTGCCGTCGATATCCGCGAAGTACGCGGTCGCGCCCGTCACGCGGCAGCCGCGCTCGAGGGCGGCTCTGGCGGGGCTTTCGTCGCAGTTGACAAAGGCGGGAATGAGCGAGGGATACACGCCGATTATGCGTTTGCGGAACTGTGTTGATATGACGCCCAGCGGCATATTGAAGCCGGCAAGGATGACAAGGTCGATGTCCATATCCTTGAGCTTGTTGGATATGGCCATGCTGTAGCTGAGCTTGGTGGGGAACAGGGACGGCTCCACCACGAAGGCCTGCACGCCGGAGTTGCCCGCCCTGCGCAGGGCGTATGCGTCCGGCTCCGTGCATATGACCGCCGTCAGCTCGAAATTGGGTATCTCGCCGAAATACATGGAGTCGAGTATGGTCTGGAGCTTTCCGCCGTCACCCGAAACCAAAACCGCTGCTCTCGTCATTGCATCCACCTCATAAAGGTA
Source organism: uncultured Clostridia bacterium (assembly GCA_946405205.1). Classification (GTDB taxonomy): domain Bacteria; phylum Bacillota; class Clostridia; order Oscillospirales; family Oscillospiraceae; genus F23-B02. Next base: position 7,641 of record CAMJGL010000016.1, on the reverse strand, counting down.
TTATAAAAAACGCGCCAGAGTCTTAAGGTTTAGCTCTCCCAGGTCCTTGACTCTCTGAAGCCATACAGCGGAAACGTCTCCGTCGAAGGCTTTGCGTATGCTCTCCCTGAGCTCCTGCCGGCTGAGCGTTTCGAGCTTCGGGCTGCTGCCGCTGCCGACATAGCTCGTAAACGCGGATACCTTGGGGTCGTAGCTGATCCCGACGACAGGTACTCCCGCCGACACCGACAGCAGCGCGGCATGCAGCCGCATTGCCGTGGTCAGCTTCATCCTGCGCAGCACGCCGAGCGCAAGGTCGGGCCTTTCGATACGGGGCAGGATAACGTGCGGAACGCCGGCAAGTCCGGCGACTTTTTCCGTGACCGCAAGGTCGCTTTTATGGTTCATCAGAATGAAGACCGGCGTCAGCCCCAGCGTCTCATAGGTATAGCGCACAGCGTCGGCGAACACGTCGAGCTTACTGTCGATATCCGTCCACGGACGCAGGCTGAAGCAGGCGTACTGCCCTTCCGGCGCCATCCCGCAGCCTTGCATAAACTCATCCACCTCGCCGTCGGGTGCGGGAGTGAGAGAGAACGCGAGATCCGCGGAGATGATGATCTCCGGTTTTGTTACCCCTATCTCATCGAGCAGCCGTCTGCTGTCCTCCTCGCGAAGGGTTATGCAGTCCACGCAGTCGTTAAGTATGCCGGCGGCATACTCGATATCGCTTTTTCCGTTGATGGGGCCGATGCCGCAGCCGTACATCAGGACGCGGCAGGAACGCTTTTTTGCGGCGCTGAGAGTGTGCAGATAGTACCACAGGCTCCTGCGGCTGGTCACGTTCTGGATAAGGGAGCCGCCTCCGCTGATAAACAGGTCGGCGAGCTGCATCCGGCGGTGCATGGCGGGGATATTAAAGGTATTTATGGCATCAACGCCGTATAATTCCTTCGTTGCCTCGGGCGTGCGCGTCAAAACACATATATTGACGTCAGGGGCTATGCTGCGAAGCTGATCGACTATCGTTTTAAGCATGGACTCATCGCCGATATTATCCATGCCGTAAGCGCCGCTTATAAGCACGCTCGGGCACGAGCCTTTGTATTTGTGTTCCCTGTCTGTTAACATCGCTCAAATCTCACAAATAATACAGTTTATGTATGTACAATTATCCAGGCGCCTGCACATCTTGGTCTCCTGCCTATTGACAAGGCCGGAGCCGGTGGGATATATTTGTATTGTGCCGCATTGCTCCGGAGCTTAAACCGGCGTCCGGCAAAGTACGCAGGTGCTTGTTCATTAGTTAAAATTATTAAATATAAATAATAATACAATTCGGTATTCAAAAAGTCAAGTGGCGAATAACTCTTATGCCGCCCGCAGCAGAAGCACGAAATGTGACAGCAGCCATTTTAAGGAGAGCATAGTGAAAAAAATAGCTTTTGTCCAGTCTGATCTCAGGGTCGGAGGTATACAGAAATCCGTAGTAAATATTATACGGGGCATGGACTACACAAAATATAAGGTCGATCTTTATGTCTTTGAAGACGGCAGCTTTTTCGACCTGCCGGAAAACGAAAATCTCAGGATAATAAGGCTCAAGCCTTATCCGGGCATCTGCCGGGTCATACCCTTTGGCCTGCTGTACCGCCTGTTTCCGATAAAAGTGCCGGACGAGGAATACGACGTGGCGATCGATTTCAACAGCTACCAAAATTCCTGTGCCTGCGCGGCGCTCCGGCTCAAGGCCAAAAAGCATATCATGTGGATACACAACGATATGGAGATAAAGCTGCGCGAGGAGCCCAAATACAAAATAATGTGGCTCTTTTTCAAGGGCAAATTCAAGTATTTCGACGAATTTGTCGCCGTGTCGCCCGGAATAATAGACGGTTTCCGGAAAATGACCGGGATAACGGATAAGCCCGTGCACGCGATACCCAATCACATCGACACGGACGAGATATTCGCAAAGATGGACACGCCTATCGAGTTTGAGCCGGACCCCGACGAGTTCAATCTGTGCTCGATGGGCAGGCTCTGTCATCAGAAGGGCTTTGATATACTGCTCAACTATCTGGCCGAGGTAAAGAAGACGCGGCCGGAGATGCACCTTTATATACTCGGCGAAGGACCCGACCGCGACGCGCTGACTAATCAGGCGCAGCAGCTCGGGATATCCGACAGTTTTACTCTTCTGGGCAATCAGTCCAACCCCTTCCCTTACCTCAAAAAAATGGACGCCTTCGTTCTGACGAGCCGCTACGAGGGGCAGGGCATGGTGCTCTGGGAGGCGAAAGCGGTCGGACTTCCGCTGTACGCAGCCGCAAACCTCGGCAAATACAACCCGGGCATTGAATGCTGCGATGATATCGCCGCCGCGCTTACAGGCGCTCAAAAAACGGAGAAGAAGCCCGATCCGCTCACGCAGTACAACCTGTCGATCGACGAAAGCCTGTACAGAATATTTGAAAGCAATATTTGACAGAAAGCGCCGTTTTTAAATAAACGGCGCTTTGAAATGAAACAGAGGATCTACCGATGACTGAAATCTATCTAATCCGGCACGCGGAGGCCGAGGGAAACCTCTACCGCATCGTGCAGGGACACTTCAACAGCTATATAACCGGCAGAGGACACAGGCAGATAGCCGCGCTTGCCGAGCGCTTCAGGGATGTGCACCTCGACGCGCTTTACTCCAGCGATCTGCGCCGCACCGTCGCCACCGCGGGAGCCGTCACGAAGTATCACGAGCTTCCCATACAGCTCGAGCCGCGGCTTCGTGAGATAAACCTCGGCATATGCGAGGGCATGAGCTTCGGAGACATGAAAAAATACGACCCCGTGCAGATGGACTACTTCAACAACGACCCCGGAAAGTGGCGCGCCGAGGGCGCGGAGACCTTTGCCGAGTGCACCGTGCGCATGATGAGCGTCGTTACCGAGATAGCGGAGAAAAACGCGGGCAAAACCGTCGCCGTCGTGAGCCACGGCATGGCCATACGCTCTCTGCTGGCTTGTATCATGGGCGTCAGGAGCGAGGATATATCCTCCCTGCCGCACGGGGACAACACCGCCGTCAGCAGGCTCTTCTACGACAGCGGCAGGTTCTCCGTCGATTATTATAACGACAATTCCCACCTGCCGCCGGAGCTTTCGACCTTTGCAAGGCAGACCTGGTGGCGGAAGGAGTCCGGCGGCGCGGATATTGGAAATCTGAGCTATGAGCCGCTCGACCCCAACACCGAGGGCGAGCTTTACAAAAGCTGCTACGCCGATTCATGGCTTGCCGCCCACGGCGACCTCAGAAATTTCAATGCCGAGACCTATCTTGCCGCAGCAAAGGAGCATTACGCCGACGACCCCCGCTCCATCCTCAAGGTCTGCCGCGGCGAGGATGAGTTTATCGGCGTCGTTGAGACCGACCGCCGACGCAGCGCGGGAGCCGGGCTCGGCTGGATAAGCCTCGTGTACCTGAAAGAGCCCTACCGCGGCGCGGGGCTGGGCATACAGCCGCTCGGCAGAGCTATCACCGATTACCAGAAGCTCGGCCGCAGAGCCGTGCGCCTGCACGTCTCGTCCGAAAACAGGCACGCCGTGGGCTTTTACGGGCATTACGGCTTTAAGATCATCGGAAAAGAGCCCGGCGCGGGTGCGCCGCTTTACCTGATGGAAAAGGTTTTTGAGTAAGCAAAAATGTGGAGAGAAAAAGCAAAAATCGAACATCTTGACACCGCCGGGCGGAGGCTGATCGCCGTTTCGGACATACACGCGAATCTGCCGTACCTCAAGGGGCTGCTGGATAAAGTGAATTTTTCTGACTCGGACGAGCTTATCATAGTAGGGGACTTTCTCGAAAAGGGCAGGCACAGCCTTGAGACCCTGCGTTTTATCATGGAGCTGTGCCGCAGGGGCAACTGCCATGTCCTCTGCGGCAACTGCGACACATGGTCGGACGCGGTGGATTCCGAGCTTGATTACTGGAAGCCGAAAATGGTGCACTATATGCTCTTCTGGCGCGGCGGGCTCATCTGGGATATGCTGAATGAGCTCGGCATACCCGTCACGGAGGATATGGATTTCGCGCCGCTCGCGCCCCTGCTGCGCGGGCGCTTCGAGCCGGAGTGGGACTTCCTGCGCTCCCTGCCGCACATCATTGAGACGGAGCACTATATCTTCGTTCACGGCGGCGTGAGGCCGGATATCCCCCTGTCCGAACACACCGGCGGCGACTGCATGAAGTTCGACGATTTCATGAGCCGCGGCTACAGCTTCGATAAGTGGGTCATCGTGGGACACTGGCCGGTGATGCTGTATCTGCCCGACCGCGTCTGCGCAAACCCCATCATCGACCGCGGGCATAAAGTTATATCCATTGACGGCGGCTGCACCCTCAAGGACGACGGGCAGCTCAACGGGCTCATCATCCCTTACGAGGGCAGCGAGGATTTTTCCTTTGAGGCCTACGACCCCTTCCCCGTCAGGAGGGTAAAAACCGCGCAGCGCGGCGGAGATAAAAGCTACTACATCCGCTGGGGCGACAATCAGGTGCAGGTGCTGCGCCGCGGCGCGGAGTTTTCGCTCTGCCGCCATGTCCGCACCGGCTATGAGATGGAGATACTCACAAAGTACTTGTATTCCGACGAGGAATTCTGCAAATGCAACGACTGCACCGACCTTGTTCTCGCGCTTGAGGTCGGCGACGAGGTCAGCGTCGTTGAGGAGACCTCCCGCGGCCGGCTTGTCAAGCACAGGGGCACCACGGGCTGGTATTGGGGTGAGCTTATATGACGAATTATCCTGAATTTCTGCCCGTCTCAAGGGACGAGATGCACGAGCGCGGCTGGTGGTGGTACGACTTCCTGCTGGTCACCGGCGACGCATACGTCGATCACCCGAGCTTCGGCGCGGCGGTCATCGGCCGCACTCTCGAGGCCGAGGGCTACCGCGTCGCGGTGCTGGCTCAGCCGGACTGGCACTCGGCGCAGGACTTCGCCGCCTTCGGACGGCCGAGGCTCGGCGTTCTCATAGGCGCGGGAAATCTTGACAGCATGGTCGCACACTACACCGCGGCCAAAAAGCGCCGCAGCGAGGATTTCTACTCGCCCGGGAAGAAAGCCGGTCTGCGTCCGGACAGGGCCACCATCGTCTATTCAAACCGCGCAAGGGAGGCCTTCGGCCCCGACGTGCCCATCATCATCGGCGGGCTCGAAGCGTCCCTGCGCCGCTTTGCGCACTACGATTACTGGGACGATAAAGTGCGCCGCTCGATCCTTGTCGATTCGGGCGCTGATATGCTGGTCTACGGCATGGGCGAATACGCCGAGATCGAGATAGCCCGCAGGCTCAAAAAGAAGCTCCCCGTGTCGGAGATGACCGATATAAGGGGCACCGCTTTTCTCAGCTCGGATCCTGCAAAATGCGCCTTTGAGAGCGTTACTCTGCCCTCCTTTGCCGAGGTCTGCGAAAGCACGCGCTTTTACGCCGACGCAACGCGCATTGAATACGCCGAGCACGACCCCGTGCGCGGCAGGGCGCTGATTCAGAAGCACGACGGCAGGTATCTCATCGTAAATCCCCCCGCCATGCCCCTCGAGACGAAGGAGCTCGACCGCATAGCGGAGCTGCCCTACACCAAGCAGTACCACCCCATGTACGAGCCCATGGGCGGCGTTCCCGCCATCGAGGAGGTCAAGTTCTCCGTTATCCACAACCGCGGCTGCTTCGGCGGCTGCAGCTTCTGCGCCCTGGCCTTCCATCAGGGCAGAATGGTCACGAGCCGCAGCCACGAAAGCGTTATTCGCGAGGTCACGGCGCTGACGAAATTCCCCGATTTCAAGGGCTACATCAACGACGTCGGCGGCCCCTCGGCCAACTTCCGCCACCATTCCTGCCAGAAGCAGGCCAAATGCGGCATGTGCGCCGACCGCCGCTGCCTTGCGCCGACGCCCTGCCCCAACCTCGACGCCGACCATTCCGATTACCTCGCCCTGCTGCGCAAGCTGCGCGCCATCCCGGGCGTCAAGAAGGTCTTCGTCCGCAGTGGCATCCGCTACGACTATATGCTCGAGGATAAAAACGACGATTTTTTCGCCGAGCTGGTGAAATACCACATTTCCGGACAGCTCAAGGTCGCGCCCGAGCACTGCATCGACTCGGTTCTCGACTACATGGGGAAGCCGCACATCGGCGTATACGAGCGCTTCATGGAAAAGTACAAAAAGCTCAACACGAAGTACTCAAAGGAGCAGTACATCGTGCCCTATCTCATGTCCTCCCACCCCGGCAGCAGGCTTGAGGACGCCGTCGCGCTGGCCGAGTACCTGAACAAAACCGGACGCCAGCCCGAGCAGGTGCAGGACTTTTACCCCACCCCGGGCACGATATCGACCTGTATGTACTACACGGGCATCGACCCGCTGACGATGAAGTCGGTGTACGTCGCCAAAAGCCCGCATGAAAAGGCCATGCAGAGGGCGCTTTTGCAGTGGAAAAGACCCGATAAGCGCAAGCTCGTTATAGAGGCGCTCAAGGCCGCCGGCAGGGAGGATCTCATCGGCTGCGGGCCGGAATGTCTCGTGCGGCCAGACAGACCCGCAAGGCCGAAGCCGAAAAGGCCCGCCGAGCCTGAAAAGCCGAAAAAGCCCGAGGGCTACAAAAAGGGCTGGGCAAAGCCCAAGGTGAAAAAGAACTCAAAGCCCGCGAAGAGAAAGGGGAAATGAGCCATGGAATACCTGTTTTACCTGCTTGCCGCGATAAACATCGCACTGTGCGCCATGATGGGCATAGACAAGCTCTGCGCAAAGCTCAATAAGCGCCGCATACCCGAAAAGGTGCTGTTCCTGCTGGCCGTCCTGGGCGGCGGGCTGGGCGGAACGGTGGGTATGCTGTCGTTCCGCCACAAAACAAAGCACTGGTATTTTGCCGTCGGCTTCCCCGCTCTCGCGATACTGCAGATAGCCCTGCTTATAGTTTATCTGAGCAAAAGCATATAAAAAACCGCACCGACACTTTATCGTCGGTGCGGAAGGGTATTATTCCTCGGGTAGGGCCTCATGGCGGAACAGCAGGGATATGCACCACAGGGCGGCAAGGCCGACGAGGGTGTAGATCACGCGGCTGACGGTCGCGGTCTGTCCGCCGCAGATCCACGCCACGATATCAAATCTGAACAGCCCGATGCTGCCCCAGTTTATGCCTCCGATTATGGTTAGGATAAGCGCAATGCGGTCAATGATCATGCTGCAAAATCTCCTTTCCCGCATAGTTTGCCCGCACTTGAAAAAATTATTTACGAAAATTTTGCCATTCGACAAAACTTGTCCTGTTTCGCTCTTTACAAGTCTCTGCGGATGCGCTATCCTTTAATCACAGCTTATCCAATTGGTTTCGCGCAAGCGAGATCACGGCTCATATCTTTATCCCACAACCCTGTTTTCGCAGGCTGCATACGCAGCCTGCTCTTTTTATGCCCGGTGCTCGGCGGAGGGGCAATTCGGTGCAGCGCTTCAAATAATCTATATTGCGGTATCCCGATTATGTACTCAGGCGGTGTTCGGTATATCGCCTCTGTCTAAATGAGAGATTGCAATAAATCACAGTTTGTAGGGGCGAGCATCGCTCGTCCGTCGGCGGCAGCCGAAATGCAATTCGCATTTA
>CAMJGL010000015.1:0-34248 GCA_946405205.1 uncultured Clostridia bacterium | reverse complement strand
CCCACTTGTTAGATAGTATATCATACTGTCTAACAAATGGGGTGCAATTCACACTGAAATGCCCGACGGGATTATTTTTATTCTGTTTTTTGAATAGCAAACAGCATGACGAGCGTGCCCGCCGCGGATACGATAACGCCGGTCAGCAGGGTGAAGGAGGGGGAGCTGTTATCCAGAAGCAGCCCGCCGAGATAGCTTGCGAAGATGCTTCCGAGGGTTATCATGGCCGTGACGAAGGCCTGACCCTTGACGGCGTTGCGTTTTACGATGACCTCGTCGACGTAGCGTACCGACGCGGGGACAAAAATGGCAAAGGAGAAGGCCTGAAGCAGCTCGGCGGCATATAGGACCGCAAGGTTCGGAGCAAGATAAATGAGAAGCTCCTTAACCGTGAACATAATGACCGCAAACCTCAGCAGGCTCGAGCAGCGGAAGCGGCGTGTAAGGCGCGGGAACAACAGCATGACGGGCACCTCGACCACGGTCATGAAGGCTAAGACGTTTCCGAGGTCGGCGCTGTCGCCGCCGATATTGCGTATGAACTCTATCATGAAGTTGCCGATGAGCGAGTGGGTGAAGTACAGCAGAGCGGTTCCCGCGAGGAAAAGCGTGAAGCGCCTGTTTTCGCGTATGAACTCCATGATGCCGCTGGGCTTTTCCGATTCGCTGCCGGCGGACGTTTCCAACACCGTGCGGTGCTTTTTTTCCTTTACGGAAAACAGCAGGGTGATAAGCCCCAGTAAAAAAGAAAAAATGATGTACGCTATCGGGACTGAGTTCTCGCTGACCGACTGGACGAGCATTCCGAGCACCACGGTGGACAGCGCATATGAAAAGGAACCCACTGCGCGGGCGATACTGAAGTTTATGCGGTAGCCCCAGCTTTCAAGGTAAAAGCTCAGGGAGATGCACAGCGGCTGCAAAAGCGTGTTGCCCGCAAGCAGAAGAACATATGCGGCGGTCAGAGGCAGGCAGTTTTTCGGAAGCATGAGTACCGTCAGCATCAGCAGCAGCGACAGCACGGCGGTTATCCTTATACATCCCAAAAGCGCCCTTTTATTGCTGCGGTCGACGTGTCCTGCGACGATAGGCTGCAGTACGAAGCTCAAAATATTGCTGAGAGCGAAGATTATCCCGATCTCGTAGTTTGAATAGCCCTTGAACTGAAGAAATACGGTCGAGAAGCAGAATATTACGCCGCTGAGGGTCCAGTATACCGCGTGCAGGGCGGCATAATCGATATTAAGTTTCTTTTCTGAGTTGTTCATATTGTTTATCACCATAAGGAGCTTGATTATATCATCAATCAGCCATAATAACAAGAAAAAAGTATCACGCCGCAGCTAAGAGCGCAAAAAACGGGGTTTTCAGGCCGTAAAAGCTTGCGGTCAGACACAAATGCGGCTATAATGTTAAAATAGTCAGAATAAAAACAAAAGGACAGGGAGAAAAATGATCGAAAAAATCGACGGCGTTATTAACGCCATAAGCGGCTTTCTGTATCGGCCGTACATAGTACCGCTGATACTTGTGGCCGCCGGACTGTACTTCACCATCCGCACAGGCCTTATGCAGTTTAAGCTTTTCGGCGAGTCCATAAGGGTCGTCAGCGAAAAGCCGAAGGACAAGAGAGCCATATCCTCCTTCGGCGCGCTCATGGTCTCCACGGCTTCCCGAGTGGGAACAGGCAATATCATCGGCGTTTCGACGGCGATATGTCTCGGCGGCAGCGGCGCGATCTTCTGGATGTGGGTCACTGCGATCCTCGGCGGCGCTTCGGCCTTCGTGGAATCCACCCTTGCGCAGATCTACAAGAAGGGGGATAAGGACGGCACCAGCTACGGCGGCCCCTCATACTATATGCAGGATGCCCTCAAGCAGCGCTGGCTGGGCGTTATTTTCGCCGTTGTGCTCATTCTGACCTACGTCGTGGGCTACAATATGCTGGCATCCTTCAATACTCAGGACACCTTCTCGGGCTTCAGCTTTTATGACAAGAATACGACTCCGATCATCATCGGAGCCATACTCGCGGCGCTGTTTGCCGTGTGCGTTCTGGGCGGAGGCAAGCGCCTTACCAGGATAACCGGCGTAATGGTCCCCGTCATGGGCATCATATATGTGCTGGTTTCCCTCCTGGTCGTCATCCTGAACATCAGCGCTCTGCCGACCGTGATCAGGAATATCTTTGTATCAGCCTTTGACTTTGAAGCCGTCTTCGGCGGCTTTACGGGTTCCTGTGTGATGTGGGGCATCAAGCGCGGCCTTTACTCCAACGAAGCCGGTATGGGCTCGGCTCCCAACGCTGCCGCGACAGCAGAGGTATCGCATCCGGCGAAGCAGGGACTTGTGCAGATGCTGTCGGTGTTCATAGATACGCTCCTCATCTGCACCGCGACTGCGCTCATGTGTATGTGCGCGAATCCCGACGGCCTCGGCGCCGATGTGGCGGGAGCCGCTTATGTGCAGCAGTCAATGGGCATGGCGCTCGGCGATTTCGGCCCGATCTTTATCGCCGCGGCGATGAGCCTGTTTGCGTTCACTACTCTTATCGGCAACTACTATTACTGTGAAGGCTGCCTGAAATTCATCATGAAGCGCAGCCCGGGCAAAGCGTTTATGACCTGCTTCCGCCTTGCGGCGACGGCTCTTGTGTTCGTCGGCGCTATCCTGTCGGCGGGAGTGGTATGGGATACCGCGGATATGCTCCAGGCATTCATGGTCATCATAAACGTGCCCGTTATCATAATCCTCGGCCGCCACGCCTTTGCGGCTCTCAAGGACTATATGAGCCAGCGCGCGGAGGGCAGGGATCCCGTGTTCAAGTCCGGATGTATCGGGCTGCAGGGCAAAACCGACTGCTGGGAATAATGCAAATATAATTAAAAGACGAAGCTTTGGATAAGCTTCGTCTTTTGTTTTTCCCGGGAATGGTGTATAATGATATAAGCATAAGTGTCAGACTTCCATTATGCTTAAAGGAGATAACTAATGAACGACTATGAACGTGAGTGGTCAAAGCAGCTTGCGGCGGAAGAAAAATTTCTCAGGGACAGAGCCGAGCGGCAGGACAGCAAGCTCAACCGGATGCTTGAATCGAAGGTGCCGGAGAAGCTTCAGAGCACCCTTGACACCGCCTTTGCCAAAGCCTTTGAGCTCGTTTTTGAAAAGGGTACAGTAGCCATAGAAAAAACCTATAACCGCAGGGATATCGAGCGCAGCAGCAGGGTCAGAAGGACCATAGCTTCAAAAAATCCCAGTGCAGGAGCGCTGAAGGAGCCGTCCAGGGCCGCGGAGGGCTCCAAGACGAAGAATACCCTTATGTCCGGCCTGTCGGGGATAGGTATGGGGCTGTTCGGGATAGGCATACCCGATATCCCGCTGTTCACGGCCATGCTGCTCAAGAGCCTGTACGAGGTAGCCCTCAGCTACGGCTACGACTACGATGAACCCGGGGAAAAGTACTTTATCCTGCTGCTTATCGGCGCCGGCGTGCGGTACGGAGACGAGCTGCTCGCGGCAGACGGCAGAGTGAATTACTATATCGAAAACGGCGCTGAACCGGATGCCGAGACCATGGAGACGGAGATAAAGATAGCGGCGGAGGGACTTTCCGGGGAACTGCTGTATATGAAATTCCTGCAGGGCATACCCATAGTGGGCGCCGTCGGCGGGGCGTATGACGCGATATACATAGACCGCATAACAAAATATGCCCACATGAAGTACAACCGCAGGTTTTTGAGCGACATAAAAAAGTGAGAGCTTTGAAAAGCTCTCACTTTTTTCAGACTGTCAAAGAACTAAAAATGAATACATAGAGAGAAGCGAAGGACAGGGGAGCTCGAGGGGGCGGCAGCCCGCCTCGAATTGGATAAATAGCCATCAAAAACGTCTGATTTATCAGACTTTTTGACGAGCACAGCGAGGTTTTTCGTGAAATGCAATTTCACAAAAAACATGGCGTTTTTGAAGCGTGCAAAAAAGTCTGCGAGGACTTTTTTGACACGCTGAAAAGTGAGAGCTTTGAAAAGCTCTCACTTTTTTGCCGCTTTTGCCTTCCTCACTGTGGCAAAGGGATCGCTGCCGCCTCCGGAGAACATCGTGAAGTTGAGGCTGGAGGTAACGTGGTCGGCCATAGCCTGCTTGGCAAGGTCGGGAATGTGCATCTTTATTGCCTCGACGACGGCCACATGGTTGTATATGACGCTCGACGACCAAGGGTTTTCCGCGGCGCTGCTGATGAATTTTATCATCGAGGACTGATACATCGTCAGGTTCGGCAGCAGCATATTATAGCATTTCTGTATGTAGCGGTTGCCGCAGGAGCTGACAATAAGGCTGTGGAAGGGCATATCCGTTGCGATCATGCCGTCATAGTCCTTGCGGATAACGCATTCGGCAAATTCATTAGCCAGCCTGTCGAGCTCGCTGACGGTGTCCTTATCGGCCCTCTCGGTGCAAAGCGCGGCTGCCTCGCACTCGATGGCGGCGCGCACGTCATAAAGATCGATCATATCGCTGAGATTAAGATCAATGACAAAGAAGCCGCTGATATCGGGCTTTGACACAACGAAGCCCATGTCGCACAGGTTGAGAATGGCCTCGGCAACGGGGGTGCGGGATATGCCCAGACCGGAGGCTATGCTGTTGACATTGAGCTTTGTTCCCGGGGCTATGCGCAGGGACACGATCTCATCATACAGCATCTGCGAAACTATGTCGCGAAGCTTTGCACTGGGGCTGGCGTCAAGATAAACCTGTAACTGGGCACGATTCATAGTAACAGTCCTTTCGTTTTCGTGAAGGAGCAAAATACAGCGAAAAACTCCGAAATTGATTTAAAACACGGCACTAATTGTACAACACAATTACACGGAATTCAATAGTCAAAATACATATTTCATTTAAAAAATGAAATAATTTGCACGTATACGGGCAAAATTTTCAACAAACAAGAAGTTGTTTATTAAGTAACGAGCAAGAAAGCTCCGATGCAAACTGCATCGGAGCTTTCGGATAATAGGATACGTTGATTACTTGCTCTTGCTCTTTATGTATTCGTCGATGCTCTTGGCGCCGGTCTTGCCTGCGCCCATTGCGAGGATGACGGTCGCGGCGCCCGTGACGGCGTCGCCGCCGGCGAACACGCCCTCGCGGGAGGTCTGACCGTTCTCGTCGGCCTGAATGCCGCCCTTCTTAGTGGTCTCAAGACCCTTGGTGGTGGAGCGGATCAGGGGGTTGGGGCTGGTGCCGATGGCGATGATGACCGCGTCGCAGTCGAGGACCCAGTTGGAGCCTTCGACGGGAACGGGACGGCGGCGGCCCTTCTCGTCGGGCTCGCCAAGCTCCATCTTCTGGAGCTCAAGGCCGGTGACGAAGCCGTTTTCGTCGCCGTGGATGGCAACGGGGTTGTTGAGAAGCATGAACTCGATGCCCTCGGACTCGGCGTGCTCGACCTCCTCGAGACGTGCGGGGAGCTCTTCCTTGCCGCGGCGGTAGGTGATGTAGACGTGATCCGCGCCGAGACGCATCGCAACGCGGGAGGCGTCCATTGCGACGTTGCCGCCGCCGACGACCGCGACCACCTTGGGGTGCTTGATGGGCGTATCGTAGTCATCCCTGTAGGCCTTCATGAGGTTCACGCGGGTGAGGAATTCGTTGGCGGAGTAAACGCCCAGCAGATTCTCGCCGGGGATGTGCAGGAACTGGGGCAGGCCCGCGCCGGAGCCGATGTAAACGGCCTCGTAGCCGAAATCGTCGAACAGCTCGTCGATGGTCATCGCCTTGCCGATAACGGCGTCGGTAACGATCTCAACGCCCATCTTCTTGAGGTTTTCGACCTCGACAGCAACGACCTTGTCCTTGGGCAGACGGAACTCGGGAATGCCGTAGACCAGAACGCCGCCGGCCTTATGGAAGGCCTCGTAAATGGTGACGTCATAGCCCATCTTGCGCAGATCGCCCGCGCAGGTGAGGCTGGAGGGGCCGGAGCCGATAATGGCGACCTTGTGGCCGTTGGACTCGGGAGGAACTATCTCGGGCTTGTCGGCCTTGGCCATGTGGTAGTCGGCGACGAAGCGTTCGAGACGGCCGATGCCTACGGGCTCGCCCTTGATGCCGCGGACGCACTTGGACTCACACTGCTTTTCCTGCGGGCATACGCGGCCGCAGACTGCGGGCAGGGAGTTGGTGGAGGTTATGATATCGTAGGCAGCATCGAAGTCGCCTTCGGCAACCTTAGCGATGAATTCGGGGATGCGTACGGAAACGGGGCAGCCGCTGCGGCAGGGCATATTGTGGCAGTTGAGGCAGCGCTTTGCCTCGTCGATCGCCATCTCCTCGGTGTAGCCGAGGGCGACCTCGTCAAAGTTTCTTTTGCGAACCTGAGGATCCTGTTCGGGCATCGGGTTCTTATCCATTCTCATATTAGCCATTGCGCTTACCTCCGGTCATATTGCAGATATGCTGTGAAGCCTCGTCCTGCTCGGTCTTGTAGAAGGCCGCGCGCTTGATGAGGGAGTCGAAATCGACCTCGTGCGCATCAAAATCGGGGCCGTCGACGCAGGCGAACTTCGTCTCGCCGCCGACGATAACGCGGCAGCCGCCGCACATACCGGTGCCGTCGACCATGATGGGGTCGAGGGAGATGATGGTCTTGATGCCGTAGGGACGGGTGACGTCGGCGAGGAACTTCATCATGATGTCGGGGCCGATGGCGATAACGCGGTCGAACTGGGGCTTGCCCTCGGCGATGTTCGCGTCGATCTCCTGCTGGAGATACTGGGTGGTGAAGCCCTTCTCACCGTAGGTGCCGTCGTCGGTGCACATGATGAGCTTGTCGGAAGCGGCCTTGAGCTCATCCTTCAGGATGACGATATCGGCGCTTCTGAAGCCGGCGATAAAGGTGACCTCGATGCCCCTTTCGTGCATTTCCTTTGCGATGGGGTAGGCGATGGCGCAGCCGACGCCGCCGCCGACGACGCAGACCTTCTTCAGGCCGTCCATCTCGGTGGCCTTGCCGAGGGGGCCGACGAAGTCGGTGATGTAATCGCCCTCTTCAACGGTGTGCAGCATTCTGGTGGTGCGGCCGGCAGCCTGTACCATAACGGTAACGGTGCCCTTTTCGCGGTCGTATCCGGCAACGGAGACGGGAGTACGCTCGCCCTGCTCATCGAGACGGAAGATGACGAACTGACCTGCCTGCGCATGCTTTGCGACCAGCGGAGCTTCGATCTCGAACAGGCAAATGGTCTTTGCCTCGTTCAGAAATCTTTTTTGTACGACTTTAAACATCTCAATACCTCTTTACATTTATAATAATTTATGTGTCACGTCATAACAGCCCTCATTCTAATTCAATTGCTCCTGCTTGTCAACATACGAAATTCAGGCGTATTTCAAAAAACCTTGATTTATCAACGGTTTGACCGATTTCGTGATTAAATTTTAACTAAGACTGCGCAAGTTTTAACGCAATTTTCCAACAGGTGGAAAACAGACCTTTGCATAATGCATCAATTTGCGGTATACTGTCCGGGAGGTGGATAAAATGTCGGTAACAAGAAGCGGGTTCGGAGAATACTTTCTCTATACGATAGAAAATGCGCAGGGCGCGAGGCTCGAGGTGACGGATCTGGGAGCCACGGTGTGCAGCATCGTTATGCCCGACCGTAACGGCGTCATGGGCGACGTCGTTCTGGGCTACGACACTCCGCAGGAGTATCTTGATAACGACGGATACTTCGGAGCGGCCGTGGGCAGATATGCAAACCGCATCGCGGGGGCGGAGTTTTCGCTGGGCGGAAATACGTATAAGCTGACCGCCAACGAGGGGAAGAATACGCTCCACGGCGGAGCGGGCTTCAGCAAGCGCCGTTTTGATACAGTGAGCGCGGAGGGCAGCAGCGTCATCTTTGAGATTCGAGACCCCGACGGAGGGGACGGCTTCCCGGGAAATATCACGGTACGCATAGCCTACGAGCTTACGGAGGACAACGATGTTTTCATCTACTACGGCGCAAGCTCGGACAGGGACACGGTGATAAACCTCACAAACCACTGCTATTTTAACCTTCGCGGCGAGGGCGATATTCTGAGCCATGAGCTGCTCATAAACGCCGACCGCTATCTTCCGGTGGACGGCGAGCTAATACCCACGGGCGGGATATGCCCCGTGGAGGGGACGGAGTTTGACTTTCGCGACAGCCGGGAGATCAAAAACGGCTTTTACGACCACTGCTTCGTGCTGAACAACGGTTTCTGCGCGATGCTGAGCGATAACGAGAGCGGCAGAGTGATGCTCGCCGCGACGGATATGCCCGGCGTGCAGTTTTACGCCGGCGGCGCGACGGGGGAGAGAAGAGGCAAGAACGGAGCGCGCTACGGCAAAAACTCGGGCCTTTGCCTTGAAACTCAGTTTTTCCCCGACAGTCCCAACAGGCCGGACTTTCCCTCCTGCGTCCTCAAAGCGGGCGAGATTTTCACCAGCCGCACGGTCTATTCCTTTACGGTCAAATAACGAAAAGACATCGCTTCGGCGATGTCTTTTTGCTATTTAATCCAAGCTTAAATTCCACTCGGTGTCGGGTGGGTAGGCGGATTCTTCAAAGGCTGCGATGTACGGCTGCCCCTCGCTGCGGGTACGTCGGACGACAGCCTTTTTTGCTCCCAGCTTTCTGCAAAGCGCGGGGATGAACTCGGGGGCGTCGTTCAGAGCCTCCTTTATCATAAGCGTATCGCCGTCGAGATAGCCGCAGGCTATGCCGTCCTTACAGGCGTAAAAGCCGCCGCCATAGGTCTTGAAAATTGCCTCCTGAAAGCGGAGCCAGTCATAATACAGGCTGATGTACGGCCTGCCCTTTAGCAGGTCTATCCTGCGGTAGCTGTATTCGTCGGCGTAGAGCTCCTGTATTTCAATGCCGCTGTCCGACGGCTGGATCTCCTCAAGGGAGCTGAAGCTTACGGGAACGAGTCCGCAGTTTTTCTCATACCAGCCGTACAGCGAGGGCTCCGCGGGCAGAGTACAGCAGATATCGGCGCCATGCATCCGGGCGTACCTCATGCAGGCCCGCACAAGCTCCGCGCCTATGCCCTGACCCTGCGCCTGCTTATCCACCGCGACGCCGTAGATGTAGGCGACTTTTTTCGGCGGCATGCCGGGGCTGTGCAGCTCCGTGTACAGAACATAGGCCGCGCCGAACAGCTCCCCGTAAAACTCCGCGACGAGCCCGACGCCCATTGCAGGAAGAAGCTCGAAAAAAGTGTCCGTAAGGCTCGGCTCATCTCCGAAGGCCTCAAGCCACAGGCTCCTGAGCCAGGGAACGTCAGACTCCTTGTATTCGTGGATCTCGTAGATCATCTGTACACCTCTGGACACAGCCTTCGTATTTCGCTGCGGATCTCCCGCAGATCCGCAAAGGTCTCAGGACGTTTGTTAACATCCCGAAGCAGAGCGGAGGGATGGTAGATCGCCATATATCTTCTGCTGCCTATGTCAAACCATTGCCCGTGCTGCCGCGTTATGCGGAAGTCCTCGCTTATAAGGGCGGTGGCGGAAATGCGGCCTAAGCATATAATTATCTTGGGGTCAACGATCTCTATCTGCTCCCGCAGCCACGGCCAGCAGGCGTCCTCCTCCTCGGGCAGTGGGTCGCGGTTTTTCGGCGGGCGGCATTTTACGATGTTGGCGATGTAGACCTTGCTTCGGTCGAGGTCTATCATGCTGAGCATATCGTCCAGGAGCTTTCCGGCTCTTCCGACGAAGGGCACGCCCTGCAGATCCTCCTGCTCGCCGGGACCCTCGCCGATGAACATGACGTCGGCCGAGGCGTTGCCCACGCCGAACACGAGCTTTGTGCGCGTGTCGCCCAGAGGGCAGGCGCGGCAGTCAAGGCAGCGGCTGTTCAGTTCTTCCATTGAAAGGGCCATCAGCTTTCCTCCGAGTATTTTGCAAGCTCCAGCAGGATCTCGCGTTTGTTGTTGTCGGGATACTCCATTACATATTCGAGCAGGAACTTGAGCATCTCGCCCAGCTCCGGCCCCTTCAGACCCAGACTCAGCAGATCGTCGCCCGTGACGGCAAGGTGCTTGAGTGAGAAGCACTCGCCGCTTTTGAGCACCGCCTTGAGCTCCTTTTCGCGGTCAACGCCGAGGATGACGGCACCGGCCTGCACGGCGCAGCTCACCGAATCCACGCCGTAGCGGTTGAGAAGCCTTTTCCAGCCCAGCGTATCCTCAGGCGGATTTTCGCTCAGCATTATTTCCGCGTCCGCGCAGCAGCGCACGGTGCGGCCGTCGAGCCTCAGGCTGACGAGAAAATCGCGCGCAGAGGGAATATAGCCGTATTTCCGGAGCATGATACTGAATGCGACCCATCGCGGCAGGACCTTGCGCGGCATGGAAGCAATGTCGGAAAAGTTCGGCGTTTTCCAGCCCGAGCCGGGTATGTATCTTTTCATGAGCCCGAAGCTTATCGCGGCGCCCATTGTCTCCGGACGGGAGGTGAGCAGGATCTTTTCTATCTCATCCCTGACCCTCTCGGGAGCAAGCTCCGCGGCGAGGGGCGCGCAGGCCTCGATAGCGGCGCAGGTCTCGTATTCGATGGTGAAGCCGAGGCGGGCGGAAAAGCGCAGGGCGCGGAACATCCGCAGCGCGTCCTCCGTAAAGCGCAGCTTCGGCTCGCCCACGCAGCGGATGATACGGTTTTGAATGTCCTTGACTCCGTCATACGGATCTGATATCATGCCGTCTGCGGAAAGGGCGATGGCGTTCATGGTGAAATCCCTCCGGCTCAGGTCCGTGATAAGGTCTGAGACGAAGGTGACGGAGTCGGGCCTGCGGTGGTCGCGGTAATCGCCCTCGGTGCGGAAGGTCGTGACCTCGGCCGAGCGGCTTCCTATGATAACGGTGACGGTGCCGTGCCTGAGCCCCGTGGGCTTTGAGCCGGGGAAAAGCTCGAGCACCTCCTCGGGCAGGGCGCTGGTGCATATATCCCAGTCGTGGGGCCTTATATCCATCAGCACGTCGCGGACACAGCCGCCGACAAGGTATGCAAGGTGCCCTCTGGCCTGTAGGCCAAAGAGTATCTGCCTGACGTATTTCGGGGGATTGATCTGAGCCATCTGAATTTTACCTTAAAAGCAATAAGAATTTTAATTCTTGTATTGTTCAACCAACGGTATTATAATATCATTTACAAAAAGCAACATCAACATAATTTTGTAAACAGATCATAAAGCATGAAATTAGGCACGGATGTGTCGATTGGAGTTAATATGTCGGATTTCAGCGAGTTTTTATCCAAGGGCAGAAAGGGACACCTTATCGGTATCGGCGGCGTGTCCATGTCGCCTCTGGCGGAGGTCCTGAAGGACGCGGGGCTCATAATAAGCGGCTCCGATATCGCCGAGAGCGAGCGCACCTCGCGCCTGCGGGAAAAGGGCATAAACATATATATCGGCCACGATGCGGAAAACATCGCGCCCGGCACGGAGTTTGTCGTGCGCACCGCGGCTGCCCATGACGATAATCCCGAGATAATCCGCGCCCACGAGCTGGGCATTCCGGTTTTTGAGCGCACTCAGGCCTGGGGAGCGATAATGCGGGGCTATAAAAACGCCCTGTGCATCTCGGGCACCCACGGCAAAACCACCACCACCTCAATGTGCACGCACATACTCATGGCAGCCGAGAAGGACCCCACCGTCATGATAGGCGGGACCCTGCCCCTTTTAAAGGCGGGGCACAGGGTAGGCGCGGGCGACACCATCGTCATGGAGTCCTGCGAGTATTATAATTCCTTCCACGCGTTTTACCCCACGGTAGCGGTGATACTCAATATTGAGGCGGATCATCTCGACTTCTTCTCCGGCATCGAGGAGATAAAGCAGAGCTTCCGCGAATTTGCAAGCCACGTTCCCGCGGACGGCTATGTTGTGGCAAACTACGATGACGAGAACACGATGGACGCCCTGAAGGGGCTCGACAGGAACATCGTTACCTTCGGTCTTTCAAATAAGGCAGACGTCTATGCCAAAAACGTTTTGCGCCTCGGCTCACTCACAAAATTTGACATCATGTATAAGGGTAAGTTCCTTGAGACCGTCAGCATCCATGTTCCCGGCGAGCACAATCTGAAAAACGCTCTTGCGTCGGCTGCGGCCAGCATATGTCTCGGCATAAAGCCCACCGCCATCAAATACGGCCTTGCCGGTTTTTCCGGAGCGGGCAGACGCTTTGAATTCAAGGGCAAGTATAACGGAGCCGACGTTTACGACGACTATGCGCATCACCCCGGCGAGGTCAGAGCCCTGCTGGACGCTGTCGAGCCGCTGGGCTATAAGCGCACCATCGTCGTGTTCCAGCCCCATACCTATACGCGCACCATGGCGCTGTTCCACGACTTTGTACGGCAGCTGAGGCGAGCCGACATAGTGTATCTTGCGGAGATATTCGCCGCCCGTGAAAAGAATATTCTCGGCATCTCCTCGGCAGACCTGGCCGAGAAGATCGAGGGCGCAAGGTTCTTTAAGACCTTTGAGGAGATCGAGGAGGATCTGAGAAAAACAGCCGAGCCCGGCGACCTTATCCTGACGGTGGGCGCGGGCAACGTCTACAAGATCGGCGAGCATCTGCTCGAGGACGACTACGAGATCTGAACCTGTTAAAAAGGAAGAGCGAGGCTCTTCCTTTTTTGATATTTGTAGAATTTGACACAGAATATCTCTTTCCGATGCGTTAAAATATACGCGACCATATCGGTATCGATAAATGAAACGGAGAAATACTATGGAAATCAAATGGCTGGGACACTCCTGCTTTAAGATAACACATTCAGGCTACAGCGTTGTTATTGACCCCTATGAGACCCGCGAGCTGTCAGGCTATCCCGAGCTGCACCTTGAGGCGGACGCCGTTCTGTGCAGCCATGAGCACCACGGACACAACAACCGCGCTGCGGTAAAGCTAACGGAAGCGGGCAAGCCCTGTCCCTATGTCCTGTCGGTCATCGACACCTTCCATGACACGAGCTGGGGTCTGCTCCGCGGGCCGAATAAGATACATATTCTCGACTGGGACGGCTATAAGCTGGTGCATATGGGCGATTTCGGCTGCATACTCACCGACAATGAAAAGGCCGAGCTTTTCGGGGCGGACGTGCTTATGATAAACGCCGGCGGCTTCCGTGCCATGCCCAGCGATAAGACGAAGCCGCTCGCCGACGAGCTTTTTGCCAATGTCGTCATACCAATGCACTATGCCCATGACGGCTGCGGCAACCGCAGGCTCGAGCGGGTCGAGGCATTTACCGACCAGTATATGCCTCTTTCCGTAGTCCGGTTTTACGATACCGATACCATAGAGATAACCAAGCAGACCCCCACGCAGGTGGCGGTGCTTAAATTCGCAAAGTGATTGGTTGAACCCTATATATGCCAAAAATCAAGGGAATTTACACAATTCCCTTGATTTATTGCGTTCAATGGTATATATTTCTCAGGTGATTTAAGCATAGGGGAGCATACGGCCCCGTGTACCTGTGATTGGAGGCATCCCGTGGCAAAGGCGAAAGAACAGAACTATCTGCACGGCGCGGCAATAATGACCGCCGGCGTTATAATAATGAAGATCCTCGGCGCCCTGTACAAGATCCCGCTGGGCAATATGCTGGGTGACGACGGCTACGGCCTGTTCCTGCAGGCCTATTATGTGTACAGCGTGTTCCTTACGCTGGCAACGGCGGGCTTCCCCGTGGCGCTGTCGCGCATGATAAGCGACGCGCAGACAAGGGGACTGCAGATGCAGGCGCGGCGCACATATACCGTCGCCTGGTGGACGTTCTTCGTGCTGGGCGTTATCTGCTCATCGGTGATGTTCATTTTCCCCGAGTGGCTGGCCGATACGCTCATCCACAGCCCCGATACGGCGCTGAGCATCCAGGTACTGTCTCCCGCGGTGCTCCTGTGCTGCCTTGCGGCGACCTACAGGGGTCTGACCCAGGGCTATGAGAACATGAAGCCCACCACCGTCAGCCAGGTGCTTGAGGTTCTTGCAAAGGTTGCGGTGGGCCTTGCCCTCGCCGGATATCTCATCAAGGCCGGCTATGACCAGACCGTCTCCGTCGCGGGTGCCATCCTCGGCGTTACCGTGGGCTCGCTCGTCGCGCTCATATACATGATCGTGTACAAGATGCGCAACTACCGCTTCGACACGATAGCCGAGCCCGATGTTCCTGAGAGCACGGGCACGATACTTAAAAACCTGCTGCGCATCGGTATCCCCATCGCGCTGGGCTCGGTGGTACTGTCGCTCATAAACCTTCTTGACGCGGGTCTTTGCATGTCCCGCCTTCAGGACGCGGTGGGCTTCAGCTATAAGCACGCCAACACCCTGTACGGCGTTTACGGCAAGGCGCAGACCCTGTTCAACCTCCCCGCGGCCTTCATAACGCCGCTGACGATATCCATCGTTCCCGCGATATCTGCCAAGCTCGCGCTTAAAAACAAGGCAGAGGCGGGTAAAATATCCGAGGACTCCCTGCGCATCTCAATGGCGATCGCCCTGCCCATGGGCGTGGGACTTGCAGTGCTTTGCAAGCCCATTATGAGCGTTGTCTACCCCACGGCTCACGAGGCCGGCGGGCTGCTGCTGTGCATTCTGGGCATGGCCTCGGTGTTCGTATGCTTCTCGCTTATGAGCACCGCCGTGCTTCAGGCCTCCGGCAGGGAAAAGCTCACGCTCTATTCCATTATAGCGGGCGGTCTTGTCAAGATAACCGTCAACTGGTTTATCATCGCCATACCCTCGGTCAACATCTACGGCGCGCCAATAGGAACTCTCTGCTGCTATATCACCATGTGCGTGATGAACCTCATATTCATCAGCCGCAGCTTTGAAAATGGCATTTCAGTGAAGAACGTCTTCCTCAGGCCGGCTCTGCCCAGCGCCATCATGGGCGTCGTGGCCTACGGCGTGTTCTTCCTGTGCAGCCTGTTCATCGCGCCCGACGGAAGGCTTACGATGGCGCTTGATATGTGCGTCGCCATAGCCGCGGCCGTGATAGTCTATGCCGTCGCCGTGATAAAGCTTCGCGCCATCACCGCCGAGGATATGAAGCTCATCCCCAAGGGGGACAAGATAGCAAAGCTGCTGCATATGAACTGATTTTTTAAAAAAGTATTAAAAATAAGGCTTTTTTTGAAAAAAGCTCTTGATAAACAGCCCGAAATATGGTAAGTTTTCAATGCTCATCAGAAGAATGGACGAAAATCGGCCCGTCAGGACCGACAGGGGGGAGCAGCTCCCCTTGCACTTACAGTAAATAACCCGAAAAAGCGCAGACAGTGCGCACGGGCTATATAGAAACAGGCAAGTAGCCGCATTATTAGGAGGATTACACATGAATAAGGCAGAACTCATCGCAGCCGTCGCCGAGAAGACCGGCCTTTCCAAGAAGGATTCCGAGAAGGCTGTAAACGCTGCATTCGATACCATCGTCGAGACTCTGGTTTCCGGCGAGAAGGTGCAGATGGTAGGCTTCGGCGTGTTTGATGTCAAGGAGCGCGGCGTTCGCATCGGCCGCAACCCCAAGACCCGCGAAGAGATCGAGATCCCCGCGAGCAAGGTTCCCTTCTTCAAGGCCGGCAAGGCACTGAAGGACGCAGTTGCAGAGTGATTATTGAATTAACAGCCGACGATGCTCCGTCGGCTGTTTTTTTGTATTTGTATATGAGAGGTTTTTATGAGACTTGATAAATATCTGAAGGTATCCCGCCTTATAAAGCGCAGAACGGTCGCAAACGAGGCCTGCGACGGCGAGCGAGTCTCCGTCAACGGCAGGCAGGTGAAGGCCGGCTATCAGGTTAAGGTCGGCGATATCATAGAGATCGCCTTCGGCCAGCGCAGCCTGAAGGTGGAGGTGCTCGCCGTCAGCGAGACGGTAAAAAAAGAGGATGCCCCCGCCATGTACCGTGAGCTTGAGTGAATGAAAAATCTGCCGCAGGTCTGCGGCAGATTTTTTCAGAATGAAATAAGGGAGAAGCGCCTGGCGCTTCTCCCTCGTGCTTTCAGAGCATATATTTTCTTATGGCCTCGCCGACCGTATCGGGGTCGGTGGTGACGCTTATTACAAATTCAATATTTTCTCTCTCGGAGAAATTCTCGAGCCAATCGAGGAACTCGCCGAAGAGGACGGGATCCTTGTTGCTCACGATCTTATAGAAATTGTCAATAAAAACATGGGTGATATCGTAGTTGCCGGAATGCAGGCCGCAGATAAAGCCCTTGATGAACTCATAGGAGCCGATATCGTACGAGCCGGCTTCGATAAGACGCGCCTGATAAGGAATGTCAAAGGTGAGCTTCTTTTCCTTCTCGATGCATACAACGTCGCCGTTTTCCATTGCGACGGCCTCACGAACGAGGTCGATCAAACGTTTGGTCTTTCCGGAACCCTTCAGACCCATGATTAACTTAACCATTGTGACCACTCTCCTTGCTTTATAGTATGTGGTTAGTCTTATTGAAAACAGCTTACCATTTTTCTGCATACAAAGCAAGTGAAAATATGTGAAATAAGTATTAAAAAACCGCCCCGAAAGGAGCGGTTTGTGTGTTCTGTCAAGTGCCGGGCTTTCCGAGCATCCTGAACATATTCTTCTTATACGCTTCAACGCCGGGCTGGTCAAAGGGGTTGACGCCGGACATATATCCCGAGATAGCACAGGCAAACTCGAAAAAGCAGACAAGAGCGGCAAAGCCGGCCTCATCCCTTGCGGGGACGGAAACGGTGATGTTGGGAACGCCGCCGGAGATGTGGGCCGCCTTCACGGCCTCTGCGGCGGTGCGGCAGATATCAAACAGCTCCCTGCC
Source organism: uncultured Clostridia bacterium (assembly GCA_946405205.1). Taxonomy (GTDB): domain Bacteria; phylum Bacillota; class Clostridia; order Oscillospirales; family Oscillospiraceae; genus F23-B02. The sequence goes on along the minus strand of CAMJGL010000015.1, from coordinate 17,376 downwards.
GGCGAGGTAGTTGAGCCCGTCGGGATCGCCCATCTCAAACGGGACGGTATAGCCCCTTACGGGAGCCTCAAAGCTCACGACGGTCTCCATCAGAGTGCGGGGGCCGTCCTGAATGTACTGACCCATGGAGTGCAGGTCGGCGGTGAACTCAACGGAGGCGGGGTAGATTCCGATGCCGTTTTTGCCCTCGCTCTCGCCGTAAAGCTGCTTCCACCACTCTGCCATGAAGCGGAAGGAGGGCTCGTAGCAGCCGAGTATCTCGATGCTTCGGCCGTTTCTGTACATATGCTGCCTTGCCGCGGCGTACTGCCATGCGGGGTTTTCGGGGGAGCGCAGGTCGAGCGCCTTGAACTCCTCTATCGCGCAGTTGATGACAGCCTTTACATCTATTCCGGCGACGGCCATGGGCAGGAGGCCCACCGCGGAAAGCACGCTGTATCTTCCGCCGACGTCGTCCGGCACGACGAAGCACTCCCAGCCCTCGGCGTCTGCGAGGGATTTGAGCACGCCCCGCTGCGCGTCGGTGGTGGCGAATATGTGCTTTTTGGCGGTGCTGCCGTATTTCTCCCTGAGGAGCTTTCTGAAAACGCGGAAGGCGAGCGCCGGCTCAAGCGTGGTGCCGGATTTCGAGATAACGTTAACGTCAAAGTCCATGTCCCCAAGCTGGAGCAGAACGTCGTTCAGGGCGTCGGGAGAAAGACCGTTGCCGACGAAGAATACTTTGGGATCATCCGCCGAGGGAACGGGGCGCAGAAGCTCTATGGCTCCTCGTGCGCCGAGATAAGAGCCGCCGATACCGATGACCACCAGTGCCTTTGAACGGCTGCGTATGCGCTGTGCGGCGCTCAGTATCGCTTTCAGCTCGCCGTCCTTGACGCGCTGGGGAAGCTGAAGCCAGCCGGTGAAATCGCTTCCCGCGCCTGTGCCGTCAGCCAGAGCCCTGTGAGCCTCCGCTGCAGCGGCAAAATCCAGCTCCGCGGGGTCAAAAAATGCGCTCGTTCCGGATAAATCAACCTTAACCATAGTTATCCTCCGTATACAAATTCGTATAATCTGATATTATACTACCGCATAACGAAAAAGCAAGGACAATTTGATGAGGTGGGGGAAACAGGGCGTATATCACTGCATATTTTGAGAAAAGTGGGGGCTATTTCAGGCCTACGAAGCCTTTTAGAAGGTGAAGCAGGACGCCTCTGAAGTCCGCGCTTTCCACGGAGCTGCCCGCGAGCAGAGGCACTTCACGGAACGCCTCTCCGTTTAACATGACCTTCAGCGTGCCTATGCGCTGCCCCTGCGCCACGGGAGCCGCGACCGATTCCGGCAGCTCAAGCGAATAGCTTACCTCACCCGCGCCGTTTTTCGCTATGAGCGCGGCCTCCGGCCCGTCGTACACCGGCTGAACGGAGTCTGCGCTGCCGAGGGTGACGGATACGGGCGGCAGAACGTCGGGACTGCGCAGGGGGCAGAGCCTGTAGTTTGCAAAGCCGTAGTTTAAAAGCGCCTTAGCGTCGTCGTTTCTTGCTTCGACCGTTTCGCCGTGCATGATGACGGCTATAAACTCCACGCCGTCGCGCTCTGCGGTGGCGGAAAGGCAGTACATGGCCTCGTCAGTGAAGCCGGTCTTGAGCCCCGTGCAGCCCTCATAGTAGTACACGAGCTTGTTGGTGTTTGAAAGCCCGAACTCGCCGTTTCGTATGGTATCCATCCAAATGGTAGTATAATCCTTGATGAGCTCATGCTTAATAAGCTCACGGCTCATAACGGCTATATCGTACGCGCTGGAGTAGTGCTCGGGGTCTTCAAACAAACCCGTGCAGTTGCAAAAATGCGTATCCTTCAGCCCCAGCTGCGCTGCGCGCTCGTTCATCTTCTGCACGAAGGCCTGCTCCGAGCCGCAAAGATGCTCAGCCATTGCGACGGCGCAGTCGTTGGCCGACACCACGGCTATGCATTTGAGCATCTCGTGGACGCTCATTTTTTCGCCCTCCTCGAGGAAAACGCAGCTCCCGCCGAAGGACGCTGCCCGCGCAGAGGCGATGACCGTATCCTCAAGGCTTATATCGCCGCGGTCTATGGCCTCGATTATCAGCAGCAAAGTCATGACCTTGGTGACGCTTGCAGGCGGTATGCGCTCGTGAGAATTTTTTTCGTATATCACCTCGCCGGTGACTTTTTCGGTCAGTATCGCGGAAGGCGCGGAGATATCTATTGCATCGTCGTTCAGTGTCTCGATCGCATAGGCCGGCGCCGAGAGCATCAGCGCGGCCAGAACAGTGCATATAAATCTTTTCATGCTTATCCCTCCAATTAGTTAATCATATGCAGTGTACGAGGGATAATGAATCGATTTTGCAGGCGGTCAGGTTGCAAAATTATGCTTTATTCGACAAATATAGAATTGTTGTATGGTATACAGAATTGTGAACAAGCTTTTAATTTCAAGGGTTTTGAACATTTTCAACATAGTTTTCAACATTTCGTATTCGGCGGATATTTACTTATGGTTAACATAATATTTAAAACCGGTCTTGCATTTGCAGGAACAGAAATATTTACATGAAATTTATTGACCTTGAATGGAAGTCAGAGTAGAATAAAAATGCTTAAGCGCGGAGGTGAGGGCGTTGAACAACAAGCATAAGTATTCGCAGTATTTCGGATGGGGCATCACGGCCTTTGCGGTCATTGCTGCCGGAATACTTTTCTATTTCGGCATAGACTACATGGGCAAGCTTTTCGATACTGTCGGTTCGTTCCTGAGTATTCTGAGCCCCTTTATCTGGGGACTTGTGATCTCATATCTGCTGCTGCCCTCGATGGTGACATACGAGGATAAGCTGTTCAGGCCAATGTTCGAAAAGCTCGGGAAGAAGCATCCCAAACTGAAGCTCAGCTCAAAGCTGCCCCGCATGCTTGCGGTCACGCTGGCCGAGATAGTGCTCGTCATTATAATCGGAGCGCTGATATACCTGATCGTGCCGCAGGTGTATGACAGCATCGCAACGATAATAGCCAACAGCCCGAGCTATTTTGACTCGGCCTATAACACGATAGACAGCCTGCTGCGGGACTATCCCGTGATCGAGGAATACGCGACCAAAATTTTCGGAAACATAACCGAAGCACTCACCCAATGGGTAACCAACACCGTGCTCCCCGGCATGGAGAGCGTCGTGACGAATATAACCACGGGCGTTTACTATGTGCTCAAGGCTGTTTATAACGTCGTTATCGGTATAATAGTTTCGGTATATATTCTCTATAACAAGGAAGCCTTCCGCGCACACTACAAGAAATTCATGTACAGCATTCTCACTCCCAAGACCGCTATGAAGGTCAACTCAGCCTTTAAATTCGCGGACAAGACCTTCATGGGATTTATAACCGGCAAGCTGCTCGATTCGGCTATCATCGGAGTAATATGCTATATCGGCTGCCTTGCGCTGAATATGCCCTATGCTCTGCTGATAGCGGTCATCGTCGGAGTAACAAACATCATCCCCTTCTTCGGACCCTTTATCGGAGCCATACCCTCGGCGCTGCTGATATTGCTGGTCGATCCCAAGATGTGTCTCTGGTTCGTGATATTCATCATCGTCCTGCAGCAGATAGACGGCAATATCATCGGGCCGAAGATACTCGGCACCTCCATCGGCATCAACGGCTTCTGGGTGCTGTTTTCGATCATACTTTTCGGCGGGCTTTTCGGCTTCTGGGGGATGCTGCTGGGCGTGCCTGTGTTTGTGATAATCTATACCACGGTCGAGATACTGGTAAACAGGAAGCTTAAAAAGGAAAAGATACCGACCGACACGGCGTTGTTTGTGGATCTCGACTATATAGACCCGGAAACGGGCGAAATGGTCAAGGTGGAAAAACCGGAAAAAGAGTCCGGGAAAAAAGAATGAAATTAAGGCTGCACCGGCAGGTGCAGCCTTTGCTCATATGTTATCTGTGTGCAAGCGTATCGTGCGCTTCCTTGAGCGCTGAGCACAGGACGTCGATATCACTCTGCGTCGTAAAGCGCGAAAAGCTTATCCTGACCGCGCCGTCAATGACCTCGGCGGGAAGCTTCATAGCCTCGAGGACATGGCTCCTCCCGCCCTTCTTGCAGGCGGAGCTGCGGGAGACGTAAACTCCCTTTGCCTCGAGAAAGTTCATGATGACCTCGCTCCTCCAGCCCGGCAGGGACACGCTGAGAATATGCGGAGCGCCGCCGCCTATCACCCGTGCCTCGGGCATGTCGGCGCATATCCTTTCAACGGCCGACTGCCGAAGACGCGCCATGTTTTCGGTATTGATCCTCATGCCCTTCTTCGCTGTCTCGCAGGCAGCGCCGAAGGCCGCTATCTGGGGCATGGCCTCGGTTCCGGCCCTCATGCCCGCCTCCTGCGAGCCGCCGCGGATAAAGGGCTTGATTTTGACCCCTGTTTTGATATACAATGCGCCTATGCCCTTGGGCGCGTGGATCTTATGCCCGCTTATGCTTATCATGTCCGCGCCGAGGGTTTTCGCGGAGAAAGGCAGCTTCATGAAGCCCTGAACGGCGTCCGTGTGCAGAAGCGCCTGCGACCTGTGCGCTTTGAGCATTTTGGCGATACCCGCGATATCCGTCACGCCGCCCGTCTCGTTATTCACCATCATCAGCGTGACGAGGACTGTGTCCTCCCGCAGAGCGTTTTCAACCGCGCTGACGGAGACGGAGCCGTCGGGCTCCGGCTCAAGGAAGCTCACCTCAAAGCCCTGTTTTTCAAGCTCGCCGAGCGTTTTTCTCACCGCGTCGTGCTCGACTGCGGATGAGATTATGTGCCTGCCCTTTCGCATCATGCTCTCGGCTCCCCTTATGATGGCCCAGTTATCGCTCTCGGAGCCGCAGGAGGTGAAAAAGACCTCGTTTGGGCTGCAGCCGAGCGCGTCGGCGACCTGCCTGCGGGCCTTGTCCAGAACGGCCTTTGCCTCGCGGCCCTTCGTGTGGGTCGAGCTTGGGTTGCCGTAGAACCCGGTCATGACTTTATAAGCAATATCCGCCGCCTCGGTGCAGACCATGGTCGTGGCGGCGTTATCAAGATAGACTTCCATTTTTGACGCTCCTCAGGAGATGATTTTTATGAAATATATTATATACACTCTCGGATGCAAGGTCAACCAGTACGAGACGCAGGCCATGGAAACCCTTCTTGGCGAGCACGGCCACAGAGCCTGTGCCGAGGGGGAGGCCGCCGATGCCGTTATCGTCAACACCTGCGCCGTGACCGCCGAGGCCGGACGCAAATCCCGTCAGGCCATCCACCGTCTGCGTGAGGAGAATCCGAACGCCGTCGTGGCGGTCTCGGGCTGCTATTCACAGCTCAGTCCCGACACGGCTCAGGAGCTGGGCGCGGACATCGTGTACGGCACAGCCGACAGGGCAAAGCTTGTCGAGGCAATAGAAAAAACCGTCGTCACCGGCGAGGGCGAGAGAAGCCTTGACAAGCCCTTTGAGCGCCGCGTGTTCGAGGAGCTGCCCGCCGGAGCCGTCTCCGGACATACCCGTGCGCTGCTAAAGATCCAGGACGGCTGCGTCAATTTCTGCTCATACTGCATCATTCCGTATACCCGCGGCAGGGTGAGGAGCCTGCCCGTGGAGACCGCCGCGAAGCAGGCGGCAGAGCTTGAAGCTAAAGGATACAGGGAGCTTGTCATAACGGGCATCGAGATCGCCTCCTACGGCGCGGATCTTGAGGGCAAGCCCGATCTGGCGGACGTGATCACCGCTGTTTCAAAGGCCGCTCCGGGGCTAAGACTGCGGCTGGGCTCCATTGAGCCGAGCATAATCACGGAGGAGTTCTGCCGCCGCCTTGCCGAATGCGGAAACGTGTGCAGGCATTTTCACCTGTCCCTGCAGTCCGGCTGCGACGCGACGCTCAAGGCCATGAACCGCAAATATGACACAGCGCGCTTTTATGAGGCCGTCGAGCTTCTGCGCAGATATTTTCCCGGCTGCGGCCTGACCTGCGACCTTATAGTCGGCTTTCCCGGCGAGACCGAGGAGCACCATCTGGAGACTCTTGCCTTTCTTGAGAAGGTCGGCTTTTCCGACGCGCACATTTTCCCGTATTCCCGCCGCCCCGGCACCCCCGCCGATAAAATGGACGGTCAGCTCGACCGTGCGACCAAGGCAAGGCGCGCAAAGCAGGCGGCGCAGGCGGCGGAAAGAACGCGCAGGGCATATCTTGAAAGTGCCGTCGGGAAGACTCTGCCGGTGCTGTTCGAGACGCAGGAGAACGGTATGTGGCAGGGCCACAGCGATACCTATGTTCTGGTGCGCGCCGAGGGCGAGGATCTGCGCGGAACAGTGAAAACTGTTGAAATAACAGGCGTTTCCGGGGAAATACTTGTAGGAAAAATAATTTGACAGCCTAATATGTGTCACCTATAATAATAGTTTAGCAACATCTTGCGAAAGGAGTGCTCATCATGTCAAGAGAAAAGGTCTATAATTTCTCCGCGGGGCCGTCCATGATGCCTGAAGCCGTGCTGAAAATGGCCGGGGGCGAGATCATGGATTATAAGGGCAGCGGAATGTCCGTTATGGAGATGAGCCACCGAAGTAAGATATTTGCGGAGATCTTTAATGATACCAAGGCAAAGCTGAAAGCCCTGCTCAAAGTGCCCGACAGTCACGAGATACTGTTCCTTCAGGGCGGAGCCACCCTGCAGTTCGCGGCGATCCCGCTGAACCTCATGGGCGAGGGCGGCTGCGCCGATTATGCCGTCACGGGTCATTTCTCGGCAGCCGCGGCAAGGGAGGCCGAAAAATACGGCAGGGTACATATCGCCTGCGACAGCTCCGACAGAGCTCACAGCTATATACCCGAAAAGCTGAGCCTCAGCTCCGGTTCAAGTTATCTGTACTACTGCGCCAACAACACCATCTACGGCACCGAATGGAAGCGGATACCCGAGGCGGAGGGCAGGACGCTCGTGTGCGATATGTCCTCAGACATCCTGTCAAGGCCCGTGGATGTATCAAAATACGGTCTTATCTACGCCGGAGCGCAGAAGAATATGGCTCCCGCGGGACTTACGGTCGTTATCATCGACAAAGCCCTTGCGGGAAGGCAGCTTTCCGTCTGCCCCACCGTAATGACATACAGTACCCTCATCGAAAAGGACAGTATGCTCAACACGCCGCCCTGCTGGTGCATATATATGCTGGGGCTCATGCTGGACTGGCTGGAGAGCATCGGCGGCGTTGAGGCGATGGAAAAGCTGAAATCAAGCCGCGCAAAGCTGCTGTACGACTACCTTGACGACAGCAGACTGTTCATCCCCCACGCCGAAGCCGGCTCGCGCAGCGATATGAACGTTACCTTCCGCACAGGCTCGGAGGAGCTGGACGCGCAGTTCGTGAAGGGTGCCGCTGAGCGGGGACTTCTGAATCTCAAGGGACACCGCCTGACCGGCGGTATGAGAGCCTCCCTGTATAACGCCATGCCCGTGGAGGGCGTTACGGCTCTCATCGATTATATGAAACAATTTGAGGTCGAGCACCATGTATAATATAAAGACAATGAACAAGATATCGCCCGTGGGTCTGGACAGGCTCAAGACCCTGGGCTGCAATGTCGGCGCGGAGGTGGAAAATCCCGACGGCATCATAGTCCGCAGCGCGGATATGCACGGCTTTGAGCCTAATCCGGAGCTGCTCGGCGTTGCCAGAGCCGGCGCGGGCTATAACAACATCCCGATCGACGAGTACGCGGAAAAGGGCATAGTAGTGTTCAACAGCCCCGGCGCGAATGCCGAGGCGGTCAAGGAGCAGACAATATGCTCGCTCGTCATGGCCTCCCGCGACGTTATGGGCAGCATCGAGTGGGTAAAAAGCATTGCCGGCGAGGGCGATAAAATACCTGAGCTGGTGGAGAAGGGTAAATCCAATTTCGCAGGGCCCGAGCTCATGGGGAAGACCATTGGCGTGCTGGGTCTGGGCGCTACGGGCGCTCTGGTCGCAAACGCCTGCCTTGCGATGGATATGAACGTCATCGGCTACGACCCGTTCATGTCCGTTGACGCGGCATGGCGGCTTTCAAAGGAGGTCGGGCGGGCGGAGGAGCTGAGCGAGATCTTCCGATGCTGCGACTATATAAGCATAAACATCCCCTACAACGAGAATACCCACCACCTGCTGGACGAGAGAGCGTTTTCGCTGATGCGGCGCGGCGTGCGCATAATAAACGAATCCCGTGCAGAGGTCGTCGATGACGACGCGATGCTCGCGGCTCTTGAAAGCGGCAAAGTTGCAAAATACGTCACCGATTTCCCCAACGAAAAGATACTTGGCGGCAAAAACGTCATCGCCCTGCCGCACCTCGGCGCCTGCACGCCCGAAAGCGAGGACAGGTGCGCAGAAATGGCGGCTCGGCAGCTTTATGAGTACCTGAAAAACGGCAATATCGTAAATTCCGTAAATCTTCCGTCCGCGAAGCTTGAGCGGATGGGCGTCTGCCGTCTGTGCGTCATCCATCACAATGTTCCGGGCATGATAAACCGCATACTTGACCTCATAACCGCGAAGAATATAAACATCGAGCATATGATAAACAAGCCCCGCGGCAAATACGCCTACACCGTCATAGACCTCAACGACGAGATCTGGGAGGATACGGCGAACACGATCCGCGGCATGGACGATGTTTTGAGAGTAAGGGTGCTGTAGGCCTGTTGTGAAGGAGCAGCTTCAAAGCTGCTCTTTCTTTACAAAAAGTCTTTATGTATAAAAATTTCTGTGCTATATTAATTACGAATAATATGCCGGAAGGAGCCGAAAAACCATGAAAAAGCTTGTGAGCCTTGCACTTACGCTGATGCTGGTGCTGTCGCTTTGCGCCTGCGGCGGCAGAGAAACTCCCGAGCCCGATCCCACTGCCGAGCCTACGGAGGAGCTTCATATCTACACGGCGGAGGAAGGAACGCTTATAAGAGAGGTATGGTATAATCCCAACGGACTGAAATTCAACACGGTCATTTACGAGTATGACGGCAGCGGTGACGTCATTAAGGAGCTCACCTTCGGTATAAACAACGCGCCCGTGAGCTATAAGGAATACACAAGAGATCCCGACGGCAGGATAAGCACCATGACGAGCTATGTGGCCGAGGACGCGGAGAATTACTCCGAGGAGTACAGGGTGCTTTATGAATACGGCGAAACGGGACTCAAGCTCAGTGAGACCAGCATGGTGGGAGAGGCTGTTGCGTCGGTCACCGATTACGAGTACGAGGGCGAAAAGCTCGTCAGGGAAAAGCATTACGAGGGCTCAAGCGAGCTGATCGCCGAATACGCCTATGAATATGACGCCGCCGGCGCGATGATAAGCTGCACCCGTCAGGACTATATGGAGGGCGGCTCGACCAGAGACGCCTACACCTATGACGCCGAAGGCAGGCTGCTCGGCAAGATAAGCTATGATGAAAGCGGCAGCGTCATAAGCCGCACTGAGTATACCTACGACGGTATGGGCAACGAAACAAAGTGCAGTGTTTACACCTCCGAGGGAGAGCTTGTGAGCAGCACAAAAAACGAATACAGCTATGACGAGCCGGGTAATATCATAAAATGTGTCCGCACCCAGACCGACGGCGCACAGGGCACGACCATTGAATATATCTGGGAGTACAGTAAGGGCTGAAAACGCAGGGCTATATTGCAGCAGCTCTATGCTTAAATTCACAATTTCTTGATATATTTATATATTGGTTGTGATAATATTTATCATTGATAAATTATTGTTCTATCAAGGTGACATTTGATGAGAGAAAGATTTGCACGCTTTATGGCGGGGCGCTACGGCACGGATCAGCTCAATAGATTCCTGTCGGTAGTCAGCCTTGTATTCATGGTCGCGGCCGTTGTGTTCAACGGCACAAGGCTTTCACAGCTTATATGGATAATTGCCTTTGCGCTGCTTGTCATTGTTTATGTGCGTATGCTGTCGCGCAATGTATATAAGCGCAGCGATGAGAATAATCGCTTCCTGCGTATGCGTTACAGCATATCGGGCAAGCTGAAGATGCTGCGTGAGCGCTGGGTTCAGCGCAAGGACTATAAGTTCTTCACCTGTCCGGCATGCCACACAACGCTGAGGGTCCCCAGACACAAGGGGAAGATAAGCATCGTCTGCCGCAAGTGCGGCAACTCCTTCCGGGGCAAAACCTGATATGTTCGGCTTCGTGACAGCCAGCCTCGACCGGCTGAGCGATGAGCAGAGGGAGAGGTACAAGTCCTGCTACTGCGGACTGTGCCGCAGCCTTAAAGAGCGCCACGGCAGCCTTGCGAGAATGACCCTGACGTATGACATGACCTTCCTCGTGCTCGTGCTCGGCTCGCTGTACGAGCCTTTGGAGCTGCACGGCGAGACCCCATGTCCGGCGCATCCCCTGAAGCACAGAAAGTTTTCGCAGTCGTCCGTAACGGATTACGCCGCCGATATGAACCTCGCGCTGGCGTATCTTAACTGCCTCGACGATTGGGAGGACGAGATAAACGTCGCCGCGCTGGCGGAGTCCAGGCTCATGAAAAGCTCGTATGATAAAATATGCGAGGCTTATCCGAGACAGTGCGCGGTTATCAAAAGCTCCATGTCGGAGCTGAAGGACATCGAGGCCCGCCGTGAGGAGAGCCCCGACGCGGCGGCCGCGGCCTTCGGGAGGCTCATGGCGGAGCTGTTCGTTCTCAAAGAGGATCGATGGAGCGGCGCTCTGCGCTCCTTCGGGATGGCTCTCGGAGAATTTATATATGTTATGGACGCTTGTATTGACCTTAAAAACGATAAGCGTTATTATAAATACAACCCCTTTGTGCATCTGTACGGACGCTTGGATGAGGAGCAGTGCTTCAGAGACATTCTGGAAATGCTGCTGGCCGACTGCGTAAGGAGCTTTGACGCTCTGCCGCTGGTGCAGGATACGGAGCTTATTAAAAATATACTGTGCAGCGGCGTTTGGACACAGTTCAACCGCCATTACGGAATTACAAGATAAAGGAGCAGTGCCGGATGGTACAGGACCCCTATGCAGTCCTCGGCGTTTCAAGGGACGCCTCAGATGAGGAGATAAAAAAAGCCTACCGTGAGCTTGCAAAGAAATATCACCCCGACCGCAATCCCAACGATCCTGAAGCGGCTCGCAAAATGAACGAGATCAACGCCGCCTATGACCAGATCAAAAACGGCGGAGCGGGAAGCCAGCAGCAGGGAGGCTACGGCGGATACGGAAGCTACGGCAGCTACGGCGGTTTCGGAGGCTTCGGAGGCTTCGGCGGCGCAAGAGAGCAGCCGCAGGAACGCGCAGAGTGCAGAGCAGCGGTGAACTACATACGCAACGGCAGGTATGCCGAGGCGCTCACCGCCCTTTCCCAGGTGCCTCTGCCCGAGCGTGACGGCCGCTGGTATTATCTGAGCTCCGTCGCCAATATGTACGCCGGCAATAAGATAGCCGCGCTTGACAGCGCAAGGCGTGCCGTTGAGATCGAGCCCGACAACGCGGAATACCGCCAGCTCCTGAACCGGCTTGAGAATAACGGACAGTATTATCAGCAGTACAGCGGGAACTACAACAATTCCTGCTGTGTCTGCGACGACTGCTGCAGCACATATCTTTGCTTCTCCTGCCTTACTCCGTGGGGCGGATGCTGCTGCTGATAAAATGAAACAATATAAACTAATGACGGCGCATCGCAAAGATGCGCCGTCATTTTCAGTTTTCAGAATCAAGCGAAGATGCGTTCTGTCTCGCTGTCGCAGAAGGCGTTCAGCGACTGGAAATCAACATGTGGATTATACGCTTTCTCAAGCAGATCATGGTATTCCTTTGCCTTTTTCAGCCAGTTGACGCCCTCGGCTATAAGAGCCGAATACAGCTTTTCGGATCTTTTCAGCTCAGGACGGTGCGCTTTCATGCTTTCGGAGGGTATAAGCGCGTCCAGACGGATATGGCGCCACGGCTTTTTGATATCGGCAGCCGATGTCGACACAAAGCCCAGTCCGTACTCCGGCAGCAGCACCGCGTCCAGCAGCTCCGGACACAGGGGAGAGGGGCAAAGTATGACCTCCCCGCAGCGCCCGCGGGCGGTATCGGCTATCTCCTTCAGGTAAATGTCCGCAAGACCGCAGCGGTCATCCAACAGATAAACTCGTTTACATAATTCTTGAACACTGTCAGACAGGCTCTGCTCGCCCTTGCAGCCTATGCAGCGGATAAAGCGGCGGCGCACCTGTCCTCCCGCTGAAAGGCTCCTGCAGGAGCCCAATTCCCGCGCAAAGGCGCTTCGGGCTTTATTTTTAACTTTATCAATGGTTTTTTCGTTTATAAGCTCAGGTATCTCCGCCCTCTTGACCTCGCCTGCGGCGGCCAGAAATGCGTAAGCGCTCTTGTACATGGCGTGATATTTCTCCGTATACTCTCGTATCTTCTCATCTTGGGACGCAGAGCAGAAGCGGCCGAGGTTAACATAACAACAATCATAACCGAAATACCTCGGCTCGGTGACATGGGGAGCCGTCGCGTCGAGATATCCCAAATGAAGCTTGGGTATGTATATACCGTCGAGCGAGTCCGGGTCGCCGGAGCATATAAGATATTCGACCTCCAGTCCTCTGTCCTCCGCCGCCTTTGCTATCCTGCGCATGAAGCCGGATTTGCCGCCGCCGGGGCCCGCTTTTATCAGATGCAGAAAATCTCCCTCCGCGCTGCAGAACTCCTTGTACAGTGAATAAAAGCCCTGACAGGAGTTCGCGCCGAGAAAATAGCTCACACTCAAATTGCCTCACCTCGGCATATTTTATGCCGCGATTGACAAAAAAGTGAGGGGATGTTAGTCTATGTGCTGAGGTGTTTAAATGAAAGATTATATTTTATTTGATTTTGACGGTACGGTGTTCGACACGGCCGAGGGAATAACCAAATGCGTTCAGTACGCGCTCGGTAAAATGGGCATAAAGTCGGAGCTTGATGAGCTCATGTGCTTTGCCGGCCCTCCGCTTGCGGAGATGTTCGCCCTCAAGTACGGCATGAGCGAGCAGGAGGCAAAAAAAGCAACGGAGCTGTACCGTGAGCGGTATCTGCCCGTAGGCTGGGCCGAGTGCAGACCCTTTGAGGGGATGCACGAAATGCTTCTCAAGCTCAAGGCCGCGGGGAAAACGCTTGCCGTCGCCACCAGCAAGCCCGAGCACCTGGCGCTCAAGATCCTCGGTGAATACGGTATGCTGGAGGATTTTGACCTTATCTGCGGCGCTACGCTTGACGGCAGCCGCAGCAAGAAGTGGGAGGTCATCGAATATGCGCTCGGGAAGCTCGGCATAAGCGCCGATAAGGCGATCATGGTGGGCGACCGCAAGTATGACGTCATCGGCGCTAAAAAATGCGGCCTCGACTGCGTAGGCGTGCGCTTCGGCTATGCTGAGGAGGGCGAGCTTGAGGAGTACGGCGCGGTGTATATCGCCGAAACGCCGGACGATCTTTTTGAATACCTGATGAAATAAAAAACAGGCGTTTAAGCGTGACGTAAAAAAACGGATGTAGGGGCGAGCATTGCTCGTCCGCGGACGGCCGATGGCCGCCCCTACGATGTTTTTCATATCACAGCTTTGTTTGCCTGTTTTTTATTCCGTCGGAAGCTGGATGACCTCGACGTCCTTATCCATCGCGTAGCGGATGGTGTTCCATGTGCCGCCGGGCTTGCCGTCATAGCAGGCGACGAGCACGCTTGAGCGGTCAACCATGTAGCGGTTGCGGCGCATCATGCAGGAGGGGGAGTAGGTCTCCTGAATAACGGTCGTCTTGTCGCAGCAGGAGAGGATGCGCTCATAGCGCCGACGGTTATACTCGCCCCAATTATCCGCCTGCCCGCTGTAGGGTATCGCTGCCTCAAGGGTAATGTCGCCGTGCATTTCCTTAAGCCTTATAACGGCCTCGGCGCAGTAGAGATCGCAGCCGAGCGCCATACCGCAGATGAAATGGCTGATGCCTGAGTCATATACGGCTCCGATAACGGAGAAGAGCCTGTCCTTGAACTCGATGCATCTCGGGTCGCGCTCGTCATATTTCCACGGCAGTTTTGCGGGCCTGTGCCCTGAAAAGCAGCAGCTTTTGCCGAAGTCCATCATGCGTCACCTCTTTGATTTGATTATATGCCTGATACATAAAAATGTCAAAGAGCTATTGACATTTGAAAATATGGCGCTATAATATAGCCACAACCGAATAACAAAGTATCTTCAGGGCAGGGTGAATTTCCCGACCGGCGGTAAAGTCCGCGAGCCGAAAGGCATGATCCGGTGCGATTCCGGAACCGACAGTATAGTCTGGATGGAAGAAGATGTACGCAGTATTATTTTGCGTCGCCTGAAAGATATTTTCTTTCGGGTGATTTTTTATTTCGGAGGTAAAAACCATGGGGAAGCTTATCTCACAGATAGGTGAAAATCTGACTTTTGTACTTGAATGTCTCGGCATATTTGCTGGACTGTTCCTGCTGGCGCTGCTGTTTGAGCGCTGCGTGATGAAGCAGCGGAAAAAACTCGGCAGCACGCATTTCCTGTCCTACACCGCAATTTTTTCCGCGATGGCGGGCGTCCTGATGTTCATTGAGATCCCCCTGTTTTTCGCGCCCAGCTTCTATGAGATCGACCTGAGCGAGATCCCGGTCATGATCTGCACCTTCTATCTCGGACCGGTCGCGGGCGTAGTCGCGGAGCTTCTTAAGATCATAGTCAAGCTTGTGCTCAAGGGTACAAGCACGGCCTTCGTGGGCGACTTTGCAAACTTCGTCGTAGGCTGTGCCTTCGTGCTTCCCGCTTCCTGCATCTATCACATGAAAAAGAGCAAAAAGAGCGCTCTTATCGGCATGGTGGTCGGCACCCTGGTCATGACCGTGTTCGGCAGCCTGTTCAACGCAGTGTATCTTCTGCCGACTTTTGCCCAGCTTTTCGGTATGCCGCTTGAGGCAATAATCCAGATGGGCAACGACATAAACTCGAGCATAAACAGCGTATCCACCCTCGTTCTGTTTGCGGTCGTGCCGTTTAACCTGCTCAAGGGCGTTATAGTAACGGTGCTCACGATGCTGCTTTATAAGCGCGTTTCACCCCTGCTGCACAAGGGCGATCAGCGGCTTGCGAACAAAAGTGCTAAGAAAGAAGCCTGAGCTTGGTGACCCTGCCGAGCCGGAATATGCTCAGAGCGAAATTCAGGCACTCGTTGAAATAAATGATTACGATGTATGCCGAAAGAGCGTAGGCCGGCAGCAGAGTCCATACAAGGATAACGCCAAGCAGCGCATCGAGGATGTTTATTCCCATGCTCCACAGCTGCTGCCCCAAACCTTTCAGGCAGCCGTCGCAGAGCATATCGGTGTACATTATGGGAATCAGCGGCGCGAGCAGCCGCAGAAAATGTCCCGCGTCCGGCGAGGAATAGACGGCTATGCCGAGGCGGTCTGCAAAAATGAATATCACAAGGGCGACGGCAAGCGAATAGCCGAAGCCCTTTTTTATCAGGCTGCTGACGGTTTTTGATATCTCCTCCTGACGCCCCTGCACCTGTGCCTCGGTAAGCTCGGGGATTATGAGCTCGGCCAGCGCCATGAGAAAGCAGGCGGGGAAGGAGATTATTGGCATCACCATGCCCTGAATGGTGCCGTAGCCGGACAGAGCGCGGTCGGCGGAAAAACCGGCGGCTTTAAGCCCACGCGGTACAAGCAGATGCTCGAGCGTTGAGAGGGCGGAGCGCGCATAGGCGGAAAAGGCCAGCGGCAGCGCGATTTTGAGCATTCGGGAGGTAAGGCGCAGCTTCTGCTTCCCCGAACCGCTGTGGGCGCTGCGGTCGGTCACATAGAAAAGCAGCATGAGAACAAGCGAGAAAGCGTCGCCGCAGACTGTTCCCAGCATGACGGCTGAGCAGTTTTTTTCAATATCGCCCGACGGCGAGTGCGTGAGGAAAAACGCTACCAGAGCAATGGTTATGAGCTGTTCAAGGATGTGCACCAGCGTGGGCTTCCATACCCTGCCGCAGGCGGTGAAGTAGCCGCTCATGACCGAGCTGAGTGACACCATCGGCATAGCGTAAGCCATTATCCTGAGCGACTGCACCGTCCTTGCGTCGCCTATCCACAGAAAACCGATGGGCTCGGCGCACTGGCGCAGAATGATAAGTGACGCCGTGCCGAACAGCAGGCTGTATGCAAAGCAGCGCCGCATTGCGGCGGTTATGCCCCAGCCGCGCTCGTGGCCTATCTCCTCGGATACGAGCCTCGTTGCGGCAAAGCGGATGCCGGATATGGCGAAGGTCGTGCACAGAAAGGACACGGACACGACGAGCTGATAAAGGCCTATCCCCGCCGAGCCGATGCGTCCGGCGAGCCATACCTGAAAGGACATGGAAATAAGGCTCATCAGGAGGGATGAGCCCGTCAGCAGCGCGGTATTCATAATAAGACGTTTTCGTTTGATCATCCGGCCGCGTGGAGGCGGGCTTAACGGTTTTGCCATGATGCGTGGCAGACGCCCGGCCTCCCTATGCTACAAGCCTATGATTTAAAATTTTGTACATGCGTTGAATTTTTTCCGGCTCCGGAGTATAATTATAAAAAAACCACGGAGGCGGTATTATGATAATATCCATCGGCAGACAGCACGGCTCAGGCGGCAGGGAGATCGCGCGGCTTCTGGCCCGGGAGCTTGGAATCAAGTGCTACGATAAGGAGATCGTTGACGAGGCGGCAAAGCATTCCGATTTCAGCCGCGACCTCATAAACGCCTATGACGAAAAGCGGATGAGCGCGTTCATGCATCAGGCGGGCGGCTATGGCCTGAACGAAAACTTCCGGCTCAATATGCAGGTGGTATCGGCTCAGTTTGACGCCATACGCGAGATCGCCTCAAAGGGCGACTGTATATTCGTCGGCCGCTGCGCAGACTACATCCTCAGAGACCGCAGCGATCTTGTCAGTGTGTTCATTTTGGGCGATATGGATGAGCGCCTGAAGTGTCTTGCCCGCAGGCAGGGCCTCGATGAGGCTGCCGCGAGGAAGAAGATAAAGGAAGTCGATAAGGACCGCTCAAGCTTCTATAAATACTACAGCGATCAGGTCTGGGGCGACGCGCAGAACTACGACCTGTGCATAAACAGCTCCCGCCTCGGCGTTGAGGGCACAGTTAAAGTCATTATGGATTATATAAAGGCACGAGGTCTGATATAAAAATTCCGGCTCAGCTAATGCTGAGTCGGAATTTTCATTATTGTCCACAAGAAAACCACGGGCTGTGCCCGTGGTTCAAAATAGGTTATACCTATAAGTAGAAAAAGATAGACCTCCAAAGTAAAATGGGAGCAGGT